>CAWEUH010000020.1:0-551574 GCA_963811985.1 uncultured delta proteobacterium | reverse complement strand
TATTGACGACACCCTGGTCTGTTACGTCGCCATCGCCGAAACCAATCCACCACATCGAGACCGGATTCCAGTTCCAGTCGGGGCCGGAATTGTCATACGCGAAGCCCTTCGACTGGGGCGCATTCGGCATGCCGGAATACCCGAGCACATTGCCGACGAATTTGTAAAATACGTGGCCGTGCTGCGCCCCTGCTGGCACGCGCGGGCCCACGTCCGAGTAGGGAATGCATGTAAATCGTTGGCACCGCCGGATTGGCAGCCCGTCGTTTGCGAGTTGGAATCAAATGTGTACGTGTTCAGTGGCGGCCAAGCCGAACGGTGCCCGGTCGAGAGATTGCGAAGCCACGTCTGGAAGATGGCGCCGCCCCAGGTATCGTCTCCTCCCATGCTAAACGTGAGGTTGCCCTCGAACAGTTCGAAATGCGGCGTCGTCATGTGGCCGTCATCGAGCCCCGATTCGGGCCAATTAGGCTGATACGCGATCCATCCGTCATCCATGTAGCTATAGGCAATGACATTGCCGCCGCCCGAGGCTCGCATGACCATGACCTTGTTGAAGTTCCACGAAATGATGTTCTCGACTAGGTTGTCTGCGGAACCCGCGGAGAATTCAAGGCCGTAACCCGCACCACCGGGAGTCGGGTTGATCGTGCTATGAAGATACGAATCGCGAACGACACAGCGCAATGCGCTGTCGATGCCCACGCTGTAGCCGTTGGATTGGTCCGACTCGACATTCTTGACCCAGCTGTATTTGGCCAGCGTCAACACGATATTATTGTACTGGCTGGCGCCGCCAGGGTCGGGCGCACCCGCTACGTAAACGTCCTCAAGCCCCGCGTAGGAAACGGGTTTGGTGTTGCTTCCGTTGCACGTAAACGGCGTCACCTGTGCGGAGTGCGCCACGTCAAACGTCATGTGCAACGGCGTTGAGAGCGTCAGGTTATTGCCGGATATCGCCTTGATTTCTACCACTTGCGAAATCGGCCGGTTCATGCGATTGAACCAGCCGCGCGACGCGTCACCCTTGGGAGAATTGCCTGGGTTGTATTCCGCGTACGGATAGACCAAACTGGTGCCCCCTGCCGGTGCGTTGAGAACCCAGTTCCGGTATCGTCCGCGGCATCGACCGTAATATCAATGAGAACGAGATCGCCCTCGTGAAAGCCCGACGCGCTGCTCACGGTGACCGACGTGTCGCCTTGCATCGCGTCGGCGCTGCAATTGACCGAAGTGTCGCTATTATGTGGGAATAGGTCGGGGCCAATATTGACGACGGGACCGTAGAGTGAAGGATCAGCCATCAATCGCGTTTGCACGCTCGCGTCCGCGCCGGGGCCGCCACTGCCTCGCAACACGACGTTGTCCTTGCTGAGCATGATCGCGTTGGTGATGTTGTACGTGCCAGGGTTGAGCTGAACGACCTGGTTCGCCGGGCAGCTGCCGATGGCCTGGTTGATAGGTCCGTCGTCGGCCTTGCCGGTGGGCGAGAGCGTCTTGCAAATGGTCGTGAGATTCGGTACCCCGCCGGGAACGCCAGGCTCCCATGTCGTGATGCGTGACAGTGTGTTCTGGCCACTCTGCGTCGTGTAGGAGGGCCCGCCTGGAAACGCGTACGAACCTAACTCACAGCTGGACCCACCGCCGACCGAACCGGCTCCGCCCGTGTTGCCGCCCGCATCATTTAGACTTGGCGGCTGTCCGCTGCAACCCAGCGCAACGCCGAACAGGCACAAGAGTCGATGGGTTCCTTGAAGATTGCCAACGTTTTTCGCCATGAGCCGTACCAAGCAAGCGCAGTGCCCAAATTGGCAGCATGGTATAATTGCGAATTCTCCTGATTTGTGTGCTCGACGCCCTCTTGGTTGTACGCGTTTGGTACAACACAATGAACCCAACCCGTACTTCGGTTCGTGGAAGCGCTGGTGTTCTGCAACGGCAGCGTCTATGGTGTGGCCAGGTCGATTAAATGAGCATTCATGAACTTTCGGAGAAAATTGAGGAAGTGGCTCATGCTGGGCACACAACGCACAAAAGCAGCGCCAAGTCGATCGGCATCACCATGGCCATGCTCGGCGTGATGCTGGCCTTCGCCGCGGCAATGGTGGGCGCCGAGCGGACCGAACTGGTAAAGACCATGGTGCTGCAGTCCAGCAAGTGGGGGTTGTACCAGTCGGAGACGACGAAGTTTCGCGTGATTGAGGCGGATCTGGAAATGCTCAAGAGTCTTTCGCCCACCAAAGAGGAAGTCACCAAGATGGAAGCGACGCTACGCGAGAAGCGTCGAGTATCCGGCAAGTCCGATGATGAGGACACCGCCGAAATCAAGGAGCTGATCGCCTCTTCTGCCGAAGACATGGCCCAGCTTGTCACGCCCGATCCGAAGGATGTTGCGCGATTCAAGAAGATGTCGCGCGAGTATGCGCGTGACGTGAAAGAAGCCAAAGAGGACGCTGAGGCCTACGATGGGGCCATCGAGGTCCACCAACAGGCAGCCGAGTGGTATGAATGGGGCCAGTTGGCCGCAGAAGTGGGAGTGGTCGTTGCGTCGATTGCGCTGTTGCTCAGCAGCCGTGCGATTTGGATTGTGTCGGTGTGCTTGGGCATTGTGTGTGGAGGTACCTTGGGGTTCACGGTTCTTCACACTCGAACCGCCACGGCCTCGGCGGAGCAGAAGATTCGCGCCGCCGCAGAAAATATTCAAAAAATCGAAGCTGACGACGACGATTCCTCCGAAAACGCGCCAGCCACGCCCGCCGCCCATTGAGCCAGCTGAGCATTGGTCTCCTTTCAAGAAACCCCGCCCGCCAAGCTCGTTTGATGGCGAGGCTTTCCGGAGCACCGGAGCGGAACATACGAGGGTATTTGAGCACCGGAGCGCACGGAAAACGCAGCCAGCGGACGAGATCGGCGGGCGCCCTAGCGAGATGCGATGAAGGGTCAGATTGAGCCAGGCGGGGCTTGTGCTTTCGGCGAGCATTGGTGTACACTGTGCGCCATGCGTCAGAAATCGTTGCTCGCAGCGTTTGTAACCCTCACCTTCATGGGTGGCTTCGTATTCGCCACTTGCGCCGGTCTGATTATTGCGTCGAACCAGACGTCGTTGCCCATTGGACTTGCCCTGGGCGTCGTCGCAACGGTCCTGTGGTCACTGATTATGTGGCTGGTGTCGCCATGGATCATGGATCTGGTGAATAACTGGATCTACTCGGCGCGCAACTACCCACTCGAGAGCCTGCGCCAAGAGCGGCCGCGCGTTGCAGAATTCGTCACCAACGTGTGCCAGCGTCATCGCATCAAGGTGCCTCGCCTCAAGATCATCGACGACGGCACGCCGCAAGCCTATTGCTATGGCAGCACCGCCAATAGCGCGCGGCTCGTCACGACGCGCGGTCTCATGAATGTGCTCGACGATGAAGAGTTGAAGGCCGTTTACGGTCACGAATTGGGGCATATCGTGCACCGCGACTTCATCGTCATGACCATCGCGGCGACGCTGCTGACCATACTTTGGAACGTCTACGTCATCGCCCGGAACATTCGCGGCAAGAACAATTCGCGGCCCGCTTACCCAATAGCCCTGGTAGCCCTTGTTTTCTATTGGATATCTCAGTACCTGCTGCTCTATCTGTCGCGAACGCGCGAATATTACGCTGATTCATTCGCGGGCGAAGAAACGGCCAACCCCAATGCCCTGTCGATGGCGCTAATCAAGATCGCCTACGGCCTGACGCAGATCGAGCAAACGCCAATGCGACAGAAGCTGATGGGCGGGACGCGGGCCATGGGCATCGCCGACGGCCGCGCTTCTTCGAACGTTGGTTATGCTTATCGCAGTGTCGCCACGAGCGGCGAGCCGGGCGCACCGCAGCCGGCGTACGCGGGCGCTTACGGGGCAGCGGCAGGCGCAGCCAATCCGTACGCGGTTGCGCATGCGCCGCCCACAAGCGTATCGCTTGAGGGCGTGCGCCGCATTGAGAAGGTCATGCTATTCGATCTTTACAACCCGTGGGCCAAAGTCGCGGAGCTTTCGGCGACCCATCCGCTTACTGGCAAGCGAATCCATGCGCTTAGCACGCAAGCGATGGCGCTCGGTCAACGGCCGCTCTTGACCTTCGAGCAGACGGACTATCAGGGTCAAGCTCTGGACAAGGGGCGGCTTTACGGCTCGTTCTTCTTCGAACTGGCGATCTACTTCTTGCCGCACATCCTGGCATTTGCGTTCATGGCGCCGGCCATCGCAAGTTTCGCGTTCTCGTACAATATGCTCGGCGGCATGTTCGCTGGGCTCATCGTCGCCGGCATCGGGCTTGGCATGACCATCAAGGGCTTTTACTCGTTCCCGTCCGTGCGGAGCGCCGTGCAGACCACCGTGCTTGAACTCATGAGCGATCCTTATGCATCGCCACTCAAAGGGCGCCCCGTCGTGCTCGAGGGAACCGTCACCGGGCGCGCCGATGCGGGCAACAAGATCGGCGAGGACTTCACCATCCTCGACGCTTGCGGCGGGCTTATCATGATCAACTACGAGTCGCCGTTCGGCAAACTCGGCAACTACTGGTTCGCGCTGCGTCGAGTCGGGGGCCTCATGAACCAGCGCGTGCGCGTGCTCGGCTGGTTCCGCCGCAGTATTTCACAGCAGGTCGACCTGAAGAACCTGCAAACGGCCGGCGGCCAACAGGTTTCTTCCTACACGGCCTTCTGGGGCAAGATCGGCGGTGTGCTCGTTCTGCTGCTCGGCATTGTGCTAGCAGTGGTCGGCGCAGCCGCCGCCTCTTAGCACTACTGCCTCAGATCGTACCCACGCAACGCCCCGCAAGCTCGCCCCGGCGCGGCTGCGCTTCGATGCTCACATACTTCAGTATGCTCCGCTTCGATGCTCGCCTCGATCGCTCCGGCGGGTCGAGCTTGCGGGGCGGGCAACGTGAAGGGTGGGGCACGCGCGGTGCAACACTTCTCGATTGAACTCAAACATGTAACGCGAAGAAATCGCGTCTAAATACCCCGCCCTCGAGAAGGTGGGTGAACTCTCAAATGAGCTCAGCCCCTTGCTGAACACCGTTGCCGGGGTCGGGGCCCCGGCAACCCACACGACGAGTCTTACCAGGATCTTCTTCGAAGGTCGCATTGACCTTCCGGCGCTGCAACGGCGACTGGATCTGCTTATTGGCCCCAATCAATCATCGGGGGTTTGAAGTCCTTCCCCAGCGGGGAAGGATTTGAGGAAGGGGAGAACAACTCTCAGGCGACAGCGTCTTTGATGGCCTTGATCGGCCGAGCCTTGATGGCTTTGCTCGCGGGCTTGGCGGCAAATGTCGTGGGCTCTTTCGTAAAGGGGTTGATGCCTTTGCGCGCCGGGCGTGCTGGCTTCTTGACCACGATGAATTTCGCAAAACCCGGCAGCAGGAAGAGGCCATTCTTCTTCAATTCCTTGTGCCCGATCTCGGTCAGAGCTTCTAGCACCACCTTGACCGCCTTGCGCGAGGCGCCCTCGCCAATGCTTTCAACGATGGCTTGAATTAGGCCGCTCTTCGTAAGCTTCTTGGTACCTTTGGTTTTCTGCTTTGCCATTGGGTGACTCCTAATACAAAAACGAGAATCGACAAAGAGCATCATTTGCGCTCGAAATCCAGCGCAAAACAGCGAAAGCGTTACAATGCGATTCCGGCCGTTGGGACGTAGTTGAGCCGCGTTTTGGGTTTATAACTGGATCACCATGGCGTGGTTCGGCATCTGACATGATGCTTGCTCGCCTCTATGCCCGAATTTGCTTTACCCTGTTGGCGCACGGGGCCCCGGCCCCGTGCGCGGCATGACTGATAGGCAACGGGGACATTTTTCGCTGGATACGTCAAAAAACCGGCGGTTTTGCGTGTCTCGAGCTTTGCACGATCCCAGGCCGCAGGCACCTGCAAGGCACGTGAGCCGAGCGACCGGCGCCGGGCCAAAATCGGCAACGCAGCGCGCGTCGTGGCAATGCCAAGGCGGAGGAAACCCACCGATAGCCTCCTCACGCACGACGGTCAGGACACCGGCGCGCTCTTCGACGCCTGGCGCCTGCTTAGCGTCGCGGAGATTGTCGAGGCTCACTCAGGCGCTTGGAGCAATTCTTTGGTAGCCTTCGGGCCGTGATTGTCGAACCGGTACCGTGTCTGTCAGACAATTTCGCGTATCTGATTTGGCGTGACGGCGCGCGCGAGGCGCTTGTCGTCGATCCCAGCGAAGCGCTGCCGGTGCTGCGCGGGCTTGACGAACGGCGGCTGCGCCTCGCGGGCATACTTTGCACGCATCACCATTGGGACCACATTGGGGGCGTTTCGGAGTTGTGTCAAGCCTATCCCGGGCTATCCGTGTTCGCCTCGGACCACGACGCAGAACGCATCGCAGGCGTGACGCGCGGCCTCGCGGACAAGGAATCGTTCGAGTGCGTCGGATTGAAGTTCGATTGCCTGCGCGTGCCGGGGCACACGCTCGGTGCGCTCGCGGTTTGCGTCGAAGGCGCCGTGTTCACGGGCGATACGCTATTTGGTGCGGGCTGCGGCCGGCTCTTCGAGGGCACGCCCGCGCAGATGCATGCATCGCTGATGTTGCTCGCCAAGCTGCCCGCGCAAACCCAAGTGTACTTCGGTCATGAGTACACGCGCTCCAATTTGGCGTTCGCCCGCAGTATTGAGCCGCACAATGAAGCCACGCAAGCTCGCCTGCAACGTGCCGCCGTGCCAAAGAACAGCTGCACAACGCCGAGCCGCATGCAAGAGGAACTCTCCACCAACCCGTTTTTGCGTTGCACCGAGCCTAGCGTGAAAGCCGCGCTCGGCTCAGATTTTGAGGCCGCCGATGCGGTCACGGTGTTCGCCGAATTGAGGCGACGCAAGGACACATTCCGAGCATGACCGGATGGCTCCGGTGACCACGAGCAAACGGCGACCAATCGCCACTAACCGGTGCAGGCGCGGCGAGCGGGCGTCGTTCGTCACCGCAATGCTCCTGTTGCTCGCGGGTTGCGGCGCGCGCCACTGCAACGACGAGGGCGAGCACGGCGAGGTGCCCTCGAGCTGGGTCATCCCCAAAGCGTCCGCGTCGCCGGTTGTGGCGCCCGTTTCATCAAGCGACGCAAGTCCGGTTTCCGCGCTCAAGCAAGGCACCGAGGAGCTCACGTGGACGTTCGATCAGACCGCCGTCGGTCGCATCGACGTCGTCGTCGTCTTGCCCGATCGCAGGCCCGATGAGCGCTTCCCGTTGCTCGTTGCGCTGCACGGCCGCGGCGAGGCCATCAAGGGCCCGGTGCGCGGGGCACGCGGCTGGGTCGATGACTACGCGCTTGGGCGCGCGATTCGGCGCTTGTCGATGCCGCCGCTGCGGTCCGAAGATTTCGAGGAACTCGTTGACTCCAAGCGGCTGAACCTCTTGAATGCGTCGCTTCAGGCACAGCCCTACGGCGGCCTGGTCGTCCTGTGTCCGTATACGCCGGACATGCTCACCGGCGAGCGTCCCTTCGAAAGGGCTCAGCCATTCGCGCGGTTCGTCGCAGACACGCTGATCCCACGCGCGAAGCGCGAATTGCCCGTGATCGATCGATCGGAGGCAACGGGCATCGACGGCGTCAGCTTGGGCGGGCGCGTGTCATTGCTGGCGGGCTTATATAAGCCTGAGTTTTTTGGGGCCGTTGCGACACTGCAAGCCGCGTTCGATTCGAGCGACGCAGCGCGACTGGCCGCAATGGCGGTGACCGCGAAACAGAAGAACCCGAAGCTTCAATTTCGATTTCTAACCAGCGATGGCGACTATTTCCTCGCCGCCAATCACGCCATCGACCAGGCCTTTTCCGCCTCGCACATAGCCCATGAGTTCGTCATTGTGCCCGGTCCGCACGACTACATTTTCAATCGAGGTCCGGGAGCGATCGAGATGCTGCTGTTTCATGACCGCGTATTGCGTCGGTTCTCCCCTCCCTAATCGGCGCAGCCCTATTGTTCGGCCTGGGATAACGTCGAGCCTTGTTCGACCTTTGATTACACTGAGGGTGATTTCCACGACGTTACTCCGCAAGTCTTGGAATAACGTCCGAAATTGCGGCACGCAGGGTCGGGGCCCTGCGCGCCTAGTATCGGTCGTGTTCCCGCATCAATTCCGCCAAAATGAGCAGCTCAATGCCGCTTCTTGGCTGAAACTGCAGCCCCATGACCACGCGCCCTTCAAAATCGTCACGCACCCAGGCCACCCTTACGGGCAGCGTCAGTGGTTCCCAAAGCAAAGGCGCCGATAGCGTAAGCTCCCCGCTATCCCCCTCGGCAAATGCGTCGTCGCAGCGCACTCGGGCTCCCCCCATGCCCAGGTCGAGCAGCAGACAAGGGATAGGCCCTGCAGATATTAGGCCCAACAACTGGGCCGCCAACTTCACGCGGTGTCGTTGTTCGGCACGAAAATGGTCGAGGCCCGGCACAGGGACAGGCTACCACAGGTCCGCCGCCACAGGGGGGCGCTACCGTGGTAAACCCGAGGCACGAAATCAACTACTTGGGCATTATATGTACCATCAATTACGATGGTGGTGGCGCGCCAACCAGGATAAAGAGAGAGTCAAACATGGCCGAACACACGCGCAAAGACCCGCGGGCAAAAGTGCTGAGCATGACAGTCCGCTATAGGAGCGCGACGCTGGACGAATTCATCGAGCACCATTCACACGATGTCAGTCGCGGCGGCATGTACATCAAGACACCCCAGCCATTCCCAGCGGGGACATTGCTCAAGTTTGAAGTGAAGATCGCTGCCGATCAGAGGGTTATGCAAGGTGTCGGGCGCGTCGTGTGGCGTCGGGAAGCCGACGATGCCACCGCGGACCACCCGGCAGGCATGGGCGTAAAGTTCATCAAACTGGATGAAGAGTCGAAGAACATCATCGACCAGTTGGTCACAGCCCGAACTGACGACACCTCGGCCTTCGACGAGGTTGAACCTCAGGCAGAGGCGGCGCAGCCCACGGGTGTCGAACCGCCCGCAGCAGCGGTAAAGCCCGCAGAAACAGAGGG
This sequence comes from uncultured delta proteobacterium, assembly GCA_963811985.1. Taxonomy (GTDB): domain Bacteria; phylum Myxococcota_A; class Polyangia; order Polyangiales; family Polyangiaceae; genus FEN-1139. The sequence continues at coordinate 542,542 of CAWEUH010000020.1, read as the reverse complement.
CTTTTTCCCCAAATCAGCCGACGATGTTCCTAAACCTGCTCCCGAAGATCGCACGGTGATGAAGCAGGCAACTGAGTTGCTTCAAGAAGCATTGCGAGAAGTCGGAGCTGCCGCAGGTACCTCTGAACCGTCTAGGCCCGTTGATGATGCCATCCCAAAGGCACCCAAGGCGGCGTCAGCAGCTCCGGGGCGCACCGCGCAGCTGCAGGCCCAGGCTCCAGCAGCTGACAATGCCCCACGCGTTCAGAGAGTTCCGGCGCCGGTCGTGCCAGGCGCCAAGGTCGAGAGTCGCAGCAAAGCCGATCAATCCGCTGTGGCCGAACCGCATCGCTTCGAACCCATGAAGGCACAAGCCGCACGGAGTGCTCTGAAGCAGTCTGGCGGCGACGCTGCGCCCAAGACGGTGCCGGCCAGCCCAATGGCGGCTCGCCGCGCGGTGGCCCAGCCGCAACCCGCTTCGGCTCGGGACGAAACCAAGATCCCCACCAAGGCGGCGAATTCCTCGGCCCGCGCAATGCGCGTGGGTATCACCTTGGTGCTAGTCGGGGCAGCAGCCGCGCTGGTCGTGGCGCTAAGCCACAAGTCCGAGCGGCGGCTAGAGCCTCAACCCAGTCCCTTGGTGCAGAAGAATAATGACGAGGTGCGGGCCGCACCGGTCGTTCTCAACTTGGTGCAGCCGGCCTCAAGTGTGGCTGCGGCTGCGTCGGTTGCGGCAGAAGCATCGGCGGCACCGGCGCCCTCAGCGGCACCCTCAGCCACCGCGGCCCCCTCAACCTCAGCGTCTGCGCCTGCTGCAGCGGAATCGGCGAAGGCAACTGAAGAGACGAAGGCAGCGCCTACATCGAAGGCGCGGCAGCCCGTCGTACGCCCAAGGAAGACAGTAACCAGCGCTCCTGCCGCGGCCGCAGCGGAACCGGCCGAGGAGGCGCCTACTTCGCCAACTCCCAAGCCGGCGAGTACAGAGACCTCGGGCTCGTCCGAAGCCACGCCCCCCGCAGCCACGCCCGCCGCGAGTGCCAAATCAAAAACGAAGCCCGCAACACCAGCGACGCCAGCGCCGGCAGCCCCCGCTGAAGAGAGCCCGTTGTGAGTCTGTGTAGCCTGGTGTAAGCGCAAAGCGAAGGGGTCCTTGCGCTTCCAATACGCTGAGGGGGTCATTTGGCCGTATGTGATCTCGGCCAAAACATGGCGTTCCCCGAGCCACGGCTCCCCATCGCATCGGTAAGCAACTTGACCGGCAGCAATCCTGACAACGATCCGCTTGTCGGCACGTTGCTAGCCGACCGCTATCGCTTGTTTTCGTTGCTCGGCGAAGGCGGGATGGGCAAGGTCTACTTGGGCGAGCATGCGCTCATGCACAAACGCGTGGCCGTCAAGATTTTGCATCGGGAGCTAACCCAAGTTGCGGAAGTCGTGGCCCGCTTCGAACGTGAAGCGATGGCGGCCGCCAATATCGATCATCCGAACGTCGCCGGTGCCACCGATTTCGGGAAATTGCCCGACGGTAGCGTGTTCTTGGTGCTCGAATACGTCCAAGGCAGGAGCCTACGCGAGTTGATCGCCGAAGGGCACTTGCCGATCGATCGCGCGTTGCACATAGTGAGACAGATTGCGTCGGCTTTGACCCATGCCCACGCGTTCGGCATCGTGCACCGTGACTTGAAACCGGAAAACGTGATGCTCGTCGAGAAGAACGGCGACCCGGACTTCGTCAAGGTGCTCGATTTTGGCATCGCCAAGGTTCCGGTGCAGGAGGTTTCCGAACGCGGTTCGATTCGGCCGGGCAAAGTGATCACGCGTGTCGGCATGATATTCGGCACGCCTGAGTACATGGCGCCCGAACAAGCCCTGGGACAGAATGTCAACGCGCGTGCCGACCTGTATACGCTCGGCATCATTCTTTTCGAAATGCTCAGCGGCCGCCGCCCGTTCAGCGCCGATAGCCCCGTCGGGATCTTGGGGCAACAATTGCAAGGCCCGCTGCCGACATTCGCCAAACGCGCGCCGGATCTGCGAATCCCTGCCGCCCTCGAACAGCTCGTGTTGCGGCTGTTGGCGCCCATGGTCGGCTTGCGTTTTCAATGCGCTAAAGACGTACACACCGCGATTGAAGCCCTTCAAGTCCAGCTCGCGTTCAAGGCGAACGCATCCGCGCACAGGGCGTCACTGGCTTCGGCGCAAGGGGGACGCGCCTCACGGCCACTCATCGACTCGCGCGCCGAAGCGGCCGAAAGCGCCCGGATCGTGCCATCGCAGAACCTATCGGTGGGCACCGAAATCGACGACCCGCTAAACGCGTCGACCTTGCCTGCGCCTGAATACAACCCCAGGAGCACGAAGCAGTCGCAAGACACGCCTCGGCGCTTTGTCAGCATGATGCGGGGCGCATTGCGATCTCGACGAGGTCGCATTTTTGTTGGGGGAATTGCCGGCACGCTGGCTTCGGTGTTGCTCGTTGCAGCGTTCTGGGCGGCGCGTCCAAAACCACAGCCGCCACCGGCCGCATCAATCGTCGTTGTCAGTCCCCCACCGTCCGCAGCTCCTACGCCGAGCGTAGCGCCGAGCGCAACACCAATCAGCGCCACAGAAGCGCAGCTCGCCCAGGCGCGCGAGTCCGGACCCGCCGCGCTCGAGCAATTGGCCGCCAGTTACCCTAAGGACATTGCCGTGTGGGTCGAGCTGGCACGCGCGCGGTTGGCTGCCGGCGACGCGTCGGCAGCAGTTGACGCCGCGAAAAACGCGTATCTTGCCGATCCGGCAGCCAACAAGGAGGCCAGGCTTGCGACGGTTCTCTGGAAGACAGCCCAGAAGCGCGACGCATCCGAGCAGACGCTGAGCCTGCTCGGCGGCGGGTTCGGCGACCGCGGTGTCGATATTCTCTATGATTTGACGACGACGCCTGGCGTCCGGCGTGACGTTAAGAATGCCGCCACGCGCGCCCTTTACGCGACGGCCGCGCAAGACGCCGCGTCGCCTGCGTTAAAGGTCCTGTTGGCGCTTGAACACACCACTTCGTGCGAAGAGAGACTTGCGTTGCTTGCCCGCGCCGAAAGCGACGCGGACAGTCGGTCACTGCCGCTATTGACCGCCATGCGCTCAACGGTGGGCTGCGGCAAGCGACGACGTCATGACTGCTACCCGTGCTTGAGGCAGCGGCCGCAGCTAGACGACGCCATCGCCGCTGTGAGAAAGCGGAACGGAACATAACGGAACCCAAACCAACAGTAGCGTTCCTCACCGCGTCGGATCGACGACTTGCCCAGCGCACCGGCGGGAGTGGTGAGCGCCTGTAAATGATTTGACTCAGTGGCAAACGCGCCGCCACCTCTTCTGAGTGCGAACAACCGCTAGGCCCGAACACGATCAGCCCGTAGGCAATCGAGGTACGGGAGACCGTGATCACATTGCCCTCACGTCTGCGGAAACTCGTCACGCGCGAAGCGCTCCAGCTTTTCGCGAATAGCGTCGCGCGCTGTACGAAAGCGCGCAAGCATCTCATCTCGCGAAGTTCCGGGATCGTTGCGTGCCGGGTCGGGAATTGGCCAATGAAGGCGTCGCGCCTTACCCAGAAAAGCTGGGCAAACTTCTTCGGCGCACAACGTGATGACCGTGTCGACGGTAGTCGGATCGATTGTCTGGACAGATTTCGAGTGATGGGTCGTCAGATCTGCACCCAACTCGCGCATCACTTCGATGGCATAGGGGTTCACTTGAGAAGGCTCGCTTCCGGCACTTTGCACTGATGCGTGACTTCCAAAGATCATTCGTCCGAGGCCTTCGGCGATTTGGCTGCGAGCGGAGTTTGCGACACAAAGAAATAGGATGCTGGGTTTGATTTGAGTCATGTGACTGTGATTCCGTTGCGGTCGATCGTGAGGTTAGGTTGAGCAAACCGGTGCATTGACCGCTAGCTCTGATCCCGGAAAGTACCGTTTCTGCGCCCAGAGTGCGACATTGACCAATCCGATGAGCACTGGCACTTCGACAAGCGGCCCGATGACGGCGGCAAATGCGGCCCCGCTGTGAATGCCAAACGTTGCCACGGCCACCGCAATGGCAAGCTCGAAGTTGTTCGACGCTGCCGTAAACGACAGTGTGGCGGACTGCTGGTAGTTGGCACCAACTCGCTTGCTCATGAAGAATGACACTGCAAACATCACGAGGAAATAGACGAGCAACGGCACTGCAATGCGGATCACGTCGAGCGGGAGTTGCACGATGGTCTCGCCCTTTAGTGAAAACATTACGATGATGGTAAACAACAGGGCGATCAATGTAATTGGACTGACGCGCGGCACAAATCGCGTCTGGTACCAGTCAAGACCCTTTGCGCCGACGAGTATTCGTCTCGTGAGAAACCCCGCTGCAAAGGGAACGCCAAGGTAAATGGCGACGCTCTTGGCGATTTCCCCAATGGTGATGTTTACGACGGCACCTTCGAGACCCAGCCAGCTAGGCAACAGAGTTGCAAAGAAGTAGGCGTAGACCGAGAAGAAGAGCACCTGAAATATCGAATTGAACGCAACGAGGCCCGCGCAGTACTCGGTGTCACCCTTTGCCAGGTCGTTCCAGACGATGACCATTGCAATGCAGCGGGCCAGCCCAATGAGGATGAGCCCGAGCATATACTCCGGCTTGTCGCGCAAGAACAGCACCGCAAGTCCGAACATTAGCAACGGACCTATGACCCAATTTTGTATCAACGATAGGACGAGCACACGGCGATTCTGAAAGACCTCGCCGATCTTCTCGTAACGCACTTTGGCCAGAGGCGGATACATCATCAAAATGAGACCCACAGCAATCGGGACCGAGGTTGTTCCGACGCTAGTCTTGCCACTCAACTCCGCGATTGCTTCAGGAAAGAGCGAACCAGCGGTAACGCCTAGTGCCATGGCGACGAAAATCCATAGCGTGAGGAAGCGATCGACAAAGGAAAGACGCTTTTGAGTCGCCACCTCGGTCGTCATGGCTTTCTCGCGCGCACAAAGGCGCTCATTACTGCGCCGTCTAGAGCATTGAGGGTTGCAGTCATCTCCCCGCCGCAGCAGGCGGATGACGCCATTTCCTCGGCGTCGTCTTTGGAGTAGATGCGCGTGGGCTCGACGTCGATGTCGGTGAATCCGGCAGCCTTCAACTTGTCAATATATTCGCTTTCAAGCAGCGCCCCCGCAACGCACCCCGTCCAAAGGTTCATCGACTTCTTCACCGATGCAGGGAGTTCACGTCGAATGACAATATCGGAAACGGCAACGCGACCGCCGGAACGCAGTACACGGAACGCTTCCTTCAGCACCTTGTCCTTGTCGGTCGAAAGATTGATGACGCAATTTGAAATGATGACGTCAACCGAATTCGAGGGTAGCGGGATAGATTCAATGGTGCCCCGCAGAAATTCTACATTCGTTATGCCCGACTTGGCCTTGTTTTGCTGCGCAAGGTCGAGCATTTCGTCGGTCATATCGAGTCCATAGGCCTTACCGGTGGAACCCACGCGTTTGGCAGAAAGCAGGACGTCAATGCCACCGCCCGAGCCAAGGTCCAAAACGGTTTCTCCCGCCTTGAGTTCCGCCAATGCCGTGGGGTTGCCGCAGCCGAAGGACGCCAGCAATGCAGCTTCAGGCAGCTCCGCAGTTTCGAGAGAGTCGTATAGGTCCCGCGTGATTGGATCCGTACCGCCGAGGGGTTGGGCCGTTGTTGAACCGCAGCAAGAGGGCTTGGCGCCTTTTAGGACAGCTTGGACGGCCTGTCCGTAGCGTTCTTTGACGATTTCGCGGATATCCTCGGTTGGTTTGGCCTTGGGCACGGCTCCACTACAACAATCGGGAGCGCAGCAGCTGGTTGCTCCGGATGGGGAGTCGTTGGTCGTAGTGGTGGTTGTCACAGTATTCTCCTGGATTGATGACATTCAATATGACGGATACAATTCAACTACTTCTCGATGGCCTGTACGAACTGTCTCACGCGGGACAGCAGCGACTGATCAAGGGTGTAATACACCCACGTTCCCCGGCGCTCCGCGGTGACGAGACCTTCTTCGCGTAACAATCTGAGGTGATGAGATATGGTGGGCTGCGAGAGATGTTTGACGTGCTCTTCAATATGACAAGCACACACCTCTCCCTGGGCGGTGGCGAGCAGCCCGAGAATTTCGAGCCGGGTTTCGTCAGCAAGCCCCTTGAACAGGGAAGCAAATTGTTTGACGGCCTTGCCACGCAGTCGCGCGCGCGGAGCACAGCAGCTTGGCTGAGTGGAAGTCTCTGCTGCAGTCAAAGGGGGCGTAATCACAGGACCAATCTGACGCGTGAATTGATACTTGTCAATACAGAAACGTTCGATTTGGCTGATTCACGTTCTTCGTTGGTTTGAGAACCGTAACGCTCGAGCCATGACTGGGAGTTCCTTCAACCATGTCTCGATGCTTCTTTGAATTTCATGTCGCACTTCAATGGTTTGCGCTAGCTGTTGATCATACGTTCCCGCGAATCCGCTCGGGTCGGCAAAGCTCCAACGCAGTCGTCGTGTCATCCCCGGGAATATGGGACAACGTTCGGCTGACGACTCATCGCAAACGGTGATGACGAAGTTAAAATAGCGGCCTGCTCGAAATAGATCGAAAGCGGACTTGGACCGAGCGCCACTGATATCAATGTCAATTAGCTTCATGGCCTCGACAACAATTGGGTTTACCGATCGAGGTTCAAAGCCAGCGCTTGCCACATCGAACGACGGCCCACCCAACTTCCGCAATAGAGCCTCAGCCATTTGGCTTCGACCCGAATTGTGCACACAGACGAACAAGACCCTAGTGATATCGCTCATTCGGAGATCTCCTTATTGTAGCCGCGGATCATTCGCAATCGCCGTTTCGCGACGATAGGTAACTTCAATCTTGACTATCCCGCGTCATGAATACTCCGTGACCACGATTCGGAACATCTCTCGTGATCATGTGTTCACCGTGCGAATTCAGGCAATGCTTCCTTTAGGAGGAGCTGTTCAATTGAAACTCCCACCTGTGAGCCCCGTCCGCCGAAAACCGTGCCGACTCGACGTGCACTTACCCGTTCGATCCCTAGCGCGTACGCGTGGGCTGGCAGAGATATGTAGCCAACCTGATCGACCAGCCTCCGGCCCCGCTCGAGGTAGAAATTCACGAACTCGGCGACTTCAGCACGGTTGAGAGATTTCTTTGCGATGTACAGAAACAAGGGCCGAGAGAGCGGCTGGTATGTGCCATTTCGTACGGATTCACTGGACGGCAGGATTGGACCTGCGCCGTCCTGGGGATTTTCGTCATCGACGGGAACCAACTTAAGCTTGTCCTTGTTCTCAAGATAGTACGCGTATCCAAAGAATCCGAGTGCCAATTCGTCGCGGGCGACACCCTGGACCAGAACGTTGTCGTCTTCGCTCGACGTGAAGTCCGCTCGACTGGAATGCTCGCGATGGACGATCGCTTCTGTGAAATAGTCATAAGTCCCTGAGTCGACACCTGCACCATACAGATGCATTTCCTTGTCTGGCCAACCCTCGCGGATCTGACTCCACAGCTTCACCTTGCCCTGCGCTTCCGGTTCCCACATTTTTTTCAGCTCGCCCACCGTTATGCGCTCGACCCAGGTGTTCTTCGGATTCACGAGAATCGCGAGGCCATCATAGGCGACGGGCACCTCGATGTATTCGACCCCATTTTTGCCACAAGGTTCAACCTCGCTCGGCTTTATCGGTCGCGACGCCTCTGCAATGTCGAGCTCGCCGGTACAGAATTTCCGAAAGCCGCCACTGGTTCCCGAAATCTCGATGGTCACCTTGCTGTGCTCAGTTTTTTCGAATTCCTTGGCAACGGCCTTGGAAATTGGAAATACGGTGCTCGAGCCGCCGACCTTTACCGCTCCGCCGGTTCTTTCGCAGGCGACAATCAATGTGCAGGCCGTCACTGCCAACAGCATCCGGTAGAGTCTTGGTATTCGTTGCATGATTGGGCCTTTCACGCGCCGTGAAGCATCGCGTCGTTGGGATTGCGTGAACTCATTCGGTCTGCAAGACTAAGAGAGAGTCCCCGTGGGAGTTGGGAGGCGCGTTGTCACGAGGCCAATCTGGTACTTGGATTGATATCTGTCAATATAGAAAGAGTTCGATTCAATCATTTGCTCACAGGGGGCCGCAGCCCAAGCTTTTGTGCTGTCACGACATCAGATCGCAAGCAATACAGCTACGGACCAGAGCCAAACACTCAAGTGGGTCGTGGCACGGACCGCCGGCGGCACCGCACCTGCGAGTCCGATTACGATCGACACCATTGACATCAGCCGACAAGCGGGTTTCTTGCACGAAGCAGCGTGAATCTCCCGAAGTCTCTATCGGCAGTCCACAGCTCGTCAACCCCGTGAGCCAGGCAGATTGCGGCAATTCTGGCATCGTGGATCTTGGCCCCGGTTGTCTGAGACTCGAGCAACATCCGGGAGAGCATTTCGAAATAGCCGTCTAGTTCACCTATGACGCGGGCCGATGGTGCGCGCAACCATTCGGCCACCTGCTGAATGGCAGTAGCAAGTGGCGTTGGTTGCTGGAAGATCCGTGGGTGCGTCACTTTGGCGAGAAACTCATGCACGCATGGCCAGGGGATCGCCCACGCGCGGTCGTTCTCTGCAACTTCATGAATCACGCGCAACGCAGCCTCGTGAAATGGGGCGTCTCTACGGTGGGCGTAAACGAGTATGTTCGTGTCGACAGCAATCACTCGCGATCTCCATACACCAACTCGTCAATGCGTTCCGTATCGGACCAAGACAATCCTTCAACCAACCCACCCGCACCAAACGAGCAGTCCTGCATCTGGTAGGAAGCAGTCTCTGTCCCTCGCTCAATGACTGACCGAAGGCCATCCAATAGAAGCTGCCGTAGCGTTGTGCTGCGCTCACGAGCGAGCCTCTTGGCACGCTTTAGCAGGGGCTCCGGAATGTCGAGCGAAGTACGCATATGCGTAAACATACTTCTTGATATGCGTTGATGCAAGTGACGCATCCTTCTGACACCTGGCGAGTGTCTGCTGCCCCGGCCGGTGTAATTATATACTCAATATCATTGATGTTTATTGGGCAGCCGGCAACGGGCCAGCGGCGGTCGATGCTGCAAGGGACGCGTATCTTGCCGATCCAGCCAGGCTGGCAACGGTTCTATGGAAGACGGCTCCAGAAGCGCGACGCATCCGAGAAGACCCTGAGTTTGAGGCAACGGCCGCAGCTAGACGACGCCATCGCCGCCGCGAGAAAGCGAAACGGAACCTAGAGGGTGTTCCACTGGCGACCCGAGTACTGAACCCAACCTTCACGACGTGTCGCCAACCGAGACGCGCTTTCACCCGCGTGCCAGTGCCATCAAGAAATCCGCGAAGCGACCGAGGTCGGCCTCGAGTGCCTGGTGGGTACTTTCCAGTTCGTCGATGTGTGGATCGAGTTCTTCGCGCCGCAGAGTCCAGGCATAGAGGTTGCGAAGGATGTGGCGCAAGCGCAATAGCCGACTTAGCGGTTCGTGGGCGGCATGGCCTATTACGGCTGGACGTACGCCGGGCAACTCCAGGGCCATGTCGTCCAGTAGTTCCAAGTGCCAGCGGGCGCCAGACGGCGGCGAGCCGCCTAGTTGGTTGGCGACTCGTTGGAAGATGTGCTCCGCTCCCGTGTAATAGTTCTGTAGAAGCAACGCCAAGGCGTACAGGGTTGTCTCATCGCCCGCATCGCGGCGATTCATGATTTCGCCGACAACTCGGGTGAGCGACTCGAGCTCACTCTGGATTTCGGCGCGCAGGCGCACGGCGTCAACCTGTGCTAGCGGGGCCAAAGTTGAACCCCGTCCCGTTGCACTGCTTCGGCGAAGCCGGGGCGCATGGCATCAAGGGGCACGACATCGAATTCGAATGTCTCATTGGTCTGCACCACACTTGTCGCCTCAACGAGCTTGCCCGGCGCGAGCCCCTCCACGGCCAAGTCGATGTCCGATCTCATTGCGAAAGTGCCACGGGCAAGAGAGCCGAATAGATACACGCGGCGGACGCCCAAGGTTCGAGCGAGCTTCTCAGCAGCCTCGTGTGCCGCGATACGAGCCCAATGCGCCCTTTGCCGCGTCCGCTCGTGTTCCAAGCGCCGTTGCGCGCGATGCGCGTCGATGTAGTCACTGTAGTCGGCTGCCACGCGCGTAGTGTACTTCGGTTTTGGCGGAATGCCACGGAGATCCCTGCCGGGTGCAGTTTTAATCTCGACACACTTAGCGCCAGAACACGTAATAGAGCGCCAAGAGCAGAACCACGCACGAGATCAGCAGCAGCCAGGTGGCGATGCTTGGCGATGAGCCGCGCTGGCCCGATACGGCCGCCTTGGAAGGCGCCTTGCTGAGCGACCTATGTTCGGCACTTGCGTCGGTCGCGACGGGTGGTGGCGGTGTCGTTGCGACGAGAGCATTCGTGAGAGGCATGTCAGCCGCAAAGGGGCTTGAGTTGAGCGCAAGGTCAGCCCCGGGGCTCCAATTCTCAACTTGAGCCATCATGCGAGCACGATGCAACAGCGTCTGCGCGGCAAGATCTTTGACCCACTGCGCGACGCGCCGAGCCGAAGCGCGCGCAGCAGCCTGCTCGAGCGCGTCAGCGAATTCACGGGAGTTCGCAAAGCGTTCACCCGGATCGACGGCAAGCGCACGCGTCACTACGCGCTCGAGTGGGCGCGCAAGACCCGGCCGAAAACGGCCGAGGCGCGGGTAATTGCCGCTGACGATCTGCTTCATGCGATCCGATTCCACGCTGGAGGCGAACAGTCGCCGCGTAGCCAACAATTCCCAGAGGATAACGCCCGCCGCAAACACGTCTGAGCGCTGGCTAGCGCCCTCACCGCGAATCTGCTCGGGCGCCATGTATCCGATCTTACCCTTGAGTCGATTCGGCATCGACTCTTCGATGTGCTCGAGGGCTTTGGCGATTCCGAAATCGAGAATACGCGAATACCCGTCGGCGCCGACCACGACATTGGGCGGGGAGATATCTCGGTGCACGAGCCCGAGCAAACGGCCCTTTTCATCGGTCGCCTCGTGCACGGCGCACAAGCCCGAGAGTAGGTCGAGCACCACTGCGACCGCAACATCGACCGGCACATGGTCCTTAATGGTCTTGGCTTGAATACGGCACAGCGCGCTCAGCGACTCGCCGTGCACGTATTCGAGAATCAGCAGCACGTCACCCTGGGAAGCCACGACGTCGAGCGTCGGCACCACGTTGGGGTGGCGCACGCGAGCCGCCAGCTGCGCTTCCTTCAGAAGCATCTGGGTAAATTCGTCGTTTCTGACCAGATGCGGCAACAGCCGCTTGATGGCCACAATGCGCGAAAAGCCGCCCGCTCCATCGATGCGGCCAAAGTGAACCGTCGCAATGCCGCCTTCCGCGAACTGATCGAACAGCGCATAGCGGCCGATTCTGGCTGACGGCGAGCGAACCGGAATTGGACCGTCAACGTGACTGAAGCGCTTAGCGTCCGGGTCGTCCTCGAGCGTATCCCATGAGGCATCAATGGCAAATTCGCTTGGCTCTGGTTCGTCGTCTATGGGTCTTGTCACCGGCGAATACGTATCGTCACTCTTGAGGTTAGGCGAACTCTTGCTGGCCTTTTTTGACGCGCCCTTGCCGGCCTTGAGCGTTTTTTTTGTCTGGGTCTCACTGAAGTGGTTGGTTACACTCGCGTTTTCGCTGTCCGGCCGTGACGTTCGTATGTGCGCTCGATCTTCGGTGGGCTCGTCGTTGGCGGTCAGTGAAATCGTCGGTGCCGAAGTCGCGCGCGCGGGACTGTTGGCGGGTTCACTCGGATTACCAGCGCCGTCGTTCGTGGTTTCGATTGCAGGTGGCGGTATCGTGCCGTCAATACCAACAGGCGCGCCACAGCCTTTGCACTTTACGGTAACCACACGTCCGCGAATCTTGTTCGCGTAGAGCGCTTCGGGAACTGTGAGGCGTCTGCCGCACGCCTGGCAGGTGAAGTGATGGCCCATTGCCGAGGGCTTGAGCCTAATGCCTTTCTTGCCAATACGCGAGACTTCTTTGACGCACCGCGTTATGAACGCGCGGGAACGGCGAAAATTAGGCCGTAGCAGACCGAATAGGTAAGTGACTGTGGTAGGCTCATAGGTTCTCGATGCTCTCAGCCAAGGCAATCGAAGCGCTGTCGGTGATTGCTTCGTCCGTTGCCGAACACCCGGCGTTGGACGAGGCCCTCAAGACGCATTTCAGTCGCCGCGCCAATCCATTTTGCAGCGACGCGAGCGATCTGCCAAAAGAGCTGGCAAAGTGGGCTGACGTTTTCGATGACGAATTGACGTCGCTGCTCGAGTCGGGCAAAAGCGGCGACGAGCACAGGGAGCTCTTCGCGAAACCCGGCGTGTGCGTGGTGTTGAATTGGTGCGAGGCCCACGCAGCTAAGCGCAACCTACAGCTTTGGTCAGTGCTCGGGCGCTGTGCCACTTTGATGCCCTTGCGCGACAAGGTGCGAGCGGTCGCGCGGTGCCGCGTCGTCCAAGGGCCGCTACTGGACGCGCTTGGCTGCGCGCCGCTGCTCGGCGACGGCACCGAACTCGCGTCGACGGACAACGCGCAAGCGCGTGCGCGACTCGAGATACTGATCTGGGAGGTGGGAGCGCGCGCGCTTGAAGTCCCGACGTTGGGCCGCTGGCTTTGGGGGTCAAAAGCGACGTTCGAAGCGATGATACGGCAACCGGCGCGCGGCGCGCTGCGAGGCCGAGTACTGGCGGCGCGCTGTCTCGAGGTCAGCGTCTGCGGGCTGCCGCCTGACGCCAATCCCGAGCTCGTCGGGCTTACGCTCCAGGTGTTGCAGCCGCTGCTGCTGCACCCAGAACCGCTCGTTTGGGTTCATGCGGCCCGCGCGCTGGGACGCCTTACCGGGCGCCTCGATCAACTCGAGGGCACGCTGCTCGACTGGGTCTTGGGCGATTCTCGGGTGTTGCGGCAGCGCGCGACCACTGCGTTTGCGTCACTGCCCGCGGCGCGCCTCAATTTCCTCTCCAGTCAGCTCACGGCAATCCTCGAATCGCCGAGCGAACAAGACTGGGCACTTAGCGCGGTCGCGGCGGCGACACCTTACCTGTTCTTCGAGCGAAAGCCGCTTTGGGATCGGTTGCGATCACGCATTGTATCGGGCGGCGGCGGCGCCGGCGCGGCGCGCGCCCTGGCGCGCGGCGTGGCAGCGCTCTGGCGTCGCGGTCATCCGTCGCCCGAAATCGAATCGACGCTGTTGGCGTTACGCGAGCAAGCCCGGCGTGCCAATGCAACGTCTCTCGACGACGCCCGCCGCTGGATCGACGTCACGGCCGCAACCGACACGGTCGACGGCGCCGAGCGCGATCCGCTGGATCTCGAATTCGGCCTGGAGAACTTGATCCGCGTCGCTGCGCAATACGATGACGAGGAAGCGGACGCGCGGGCCGCGCGCTTCGCCGCAGCCATGACCCCGACATTCCGTGAGGCCCATCGGACAGCGTTGAGCCACGGGCGGCTGCGCCAGCGCGCTGCGGCCGTCAATTCGCTCGAGTGCTGCGCGCGAGCCTTCGCGTTGCGGCTTTGGGTGCCCATGTTGGCGACCCACCCAAGCGGCGTTCCCTTCGAGGACCCGGACCTCGAGGAAACCTGGCGGCTGATCGCGCGCGCGCCTTCTGAGATTCTCGAATGGGTGAAGGAGCACCGCATGCAAGAAGGGTCCCACGACGAGGGCGATCTGTCGCTCGAGGTCTTGGCGGTAAGGCTCGGCGGCTACGCGCTCGATGCTTGTGGCGAAGACTCCGATCTGGGACCCGGTCGCGGTCCAACGGCGCATGAAACCTGTTTGTGGCTGCGCAAGATCGAGGGGCTTGCCGACGGTTCGCGCGAGCTGCCCCAGGCCCTGAAGGGCGCGCTAAGTTCGCTGTTCTGGCGACTCGTCGACACGACTCGCGGGACCGCACTGGGCGAGGTAGACGATGTTGAGTGGCTGGGGCCGTTCGCAGCTTGGTGGGCGCTCGTCATCGATCGACCCATGATGCTGCGGCAACTTGCCACGGCACTTCCAATGCTTGTCGAGAGCGCGCTTTCGCGTTGCTGCGAATGGGCCGAGAACCTCAGAAACGCCGTGGTGTCCGATGTGCCCGACGGCGACTGGTTGCCGTCGTGCCTAGAAGCGTTGCAGGCACTGCACGCAAGGGATACCGAGCTAGCGCATGCGCTGGTCGGCCTGGCAGAGGCGCTCGACGCATTTCGCGCGGCGGCGGGTCCCAAACCGCAACTCGAGCAACAATGCCTGCAACTTGTACTCGCCGGTGATCGGCTGCACCGCGCTTTGGCGGATCCCGTCAAAGGGCTGCACTCGGCGGTCGGGCAAAACGACGATGATTCGCTATCGCAAAGGGCTACGCAAAACGCGCCACGCGTAGCTTCGCTGGTTGCACGCGCGGTCCGCGGCCGTGAGCCGGCGATGCTGGATGTGTGGTTTGCTTCGCAAGGGCCCGTTGTGTGCGCGCTACTGGAGGAAGCCGTGCGCGGCGCGATCCGCCGCACGCCACCGCCGCCTCCAAGGGCGCGCAAACAGGCCCCAAAGGTCATCGAGGGCTACGAGCTGGTCAAACCCCTGGGAGAAGGGGGTATCGGGACCGTGTGGCTTGTGAGAAGACCAGGAGCCGATCGCCTGTTTGTGCTCAAAATCCCAAAAGCGGAGGCTTTGGCCAGTGCCAACGATACGGAACGCGAAGGAATTCTCGCGTCGTTTGTCAAAGAAGCCAACGCGCTCGCGGGCCTGTACCACCCGAACGTTGCGAACATCATCGATCGCGGCGTCTCGGACGGCATGCCGTTCATGGTGCTGGAATACTTGATTGGCGCTGACCTCAAGGCGTATGCCGCCGCGCATCTGATGTCGCTTTTCGAGCTACGGCAGGTCGTCCTCGACACGTGCGCCGGTCTTGCTGCGTTACATTCGGCACAACTCGTTCATCGTGACATCAAGCCCGCCAACATCTGGCTTCGCTTGCCGCTTGCGGGAGGCGAGAAGTTCGACCCGCACAAGCACCGAGATCCCGCCGAACGCTCAACCGCTCGCGGCGGTCGTGATTGACTTTGGAATGGTGCGCACGATTCGAGTGGGGCCGGAAGTCGCGGGCCGCTTCGTCGCCGGCACAGCCGGATACATAGCGCCGGAACAAGTGCTCGACCCAGTCGAGCTCGACCCCCGTTCGGACGTATATGCCCTCGCCGGCACCATTTACAACGTGACGACGGGGCGCGCCTTTTTCGACGAGTACGAAACACCGCGCGACCGAATTCTCGCTCACATGCAGTACGACCCCTTCGAGGATACCGAGCGACTTCGCAGTTTCCCAACGGCAATCGCGAAATTGATGCGAGCAGCCACCGCCCTGGACCCGCGCGATCGACCGGGCCCAATGGAGTTCGGAAGGGAATTTTCAGTGGCGATTTAGCGGCTAACCGTTACGGCCCCACACCCGTGAACGCTGCGCTGATCGTCGTGATCTTCAACCGTGCGTTGAACATGGAGTAGCCGGAATCGTAGTTCCAAGCGACCTGTGACTTATTGTCCGCAGTGAAGCGGAAGCGGAAGCCAGAAGCGGCACCCGACTCGTTGACGACAAAGCCAATCGCATCGACGCGGGCACCCGACGCCTGGGGTGTGCCGTCGGCGAAGTACGCCATGATATTATCGACGAGCACCTTGTCGCCAAAGGCATCCGTGAATATCGGCATATCAGGATAGTACGCGGGAAAATGGAGCGTAGTAGTCACTCTTGATCGGATGCGTTCCGACACCGTGCGGGTGCCTGGTATCCGGCAGTGTGTAAGTGTCGCCAACGGCGAGCACGCTGACCGTATAATTATCGCCGAGGAACGGCGGCCCGATTTGTTCGTGATTTTCTTTGCTGCCATCACGGCCAATGATCGCCACGTTGCCGCGCTCCGGCAGGCCGATGACCTCTGCCGTCTTTGCCTGAAGGTCAACGTAGAAGGCCGTGTATTCGCTGACACCCCAACCCGTGGCCACGTTGCCAGCGGCCAGTGCGCGCACCAGGCGTGGGTAGCGCCCGCGCTCCGTAAAGTGCTGGTCGACAATCACGTTGTACGCGGACGGGATATAGCCGAGCCCGCGCGTCACGCAGAGCTGGACGTCCCCTTCGCAATTGAGCGTCGTATCGAGTGGCTGGGTGAGCGCCGCCCAGGAAGTTCCGTTGCCGATCATGGGGTTACTCATGATCGCCGCGCCGGCGCTGTAACCTGCGATGATGAGATTATTGGCCTGCAAGCGTGCCCGAATTGCAGCCTGAAATGGGGAATCGTGCCCCGAAGCGTCGATCATTAGGGGCACCAGGCGATCTTGGTCCCCGCCGTCGAACCAAATGACGTTGGCCGCAGCGAGTTTTGCGAGTTCACTCGCCTGGTAGGCGCCATTAGACCACGTGCTCTCGTCCACGTCGGGGGTGTCGGAATCGTCGGAACTCGCGATGTGCGCTATGTCGATGTTCGACAGAGGCACGCCACGCGACGTCGCTAGTGCTTGCAAGTAGGTGTAAAACCAGATCGGGCTTGCACTGGCGCCGGGCACCTCCAGAATGTGCATTTGTTGCGGCCCACCCACGTCAGCGGCGATACGATCGACATACATAGCGTCATCCGTCACGTTGCCCACCAGTTCATCCGTCATGTTCCCGATGATCATGAGCTTTGCGCCGACTGGGCGATAACTTGCTAGGCCCTGCTGGACCTCGGCGAGTTCCCGACCCGACGCGCCCGGACTGCCTGACGCTGAAGAGCCGGTGTCAGTCCCCGCGCAACCAATCGCCAGCGAAAGCACGCTTGCAGAAAGCAAACCCCTGTAGATCAGCATTGTGTGTCCCTTTCGAGTTAACCCTTCGTACCGTATGAGCCGAAACCGCGCGCGGGACTATGCCGGAGCCCGCCGCAACAAGCAAGGTTCATTTTTTTGTCGTGACGGCACACGCTCCACTAGTGATTCCGCGCCGCGGCGACATCAATAAGCCGAAGCAATTCCGCTGCGGTGGGGCCAGTGTACGGCACCAGGCGAGATCATCGAAGGCCGCAGCCCGCGCGGGCCCCAGCTGCCCGAAAAGTCATGATGCCACCGACGATGAGTGCAATGCCAATCGGGAGCGAGAGGTAACTGCCCATCTGAGAACCGAGCAGGACTAGATCCAACACGGTCTCGAACCGGAGCCGCAAGCCTCTTGCCGGCGCGGTGGCTCGGGTCAGAAGATGGCCATTGACCAGATAGAGCAGTCCTGTGACGAGCGCGAGCGCGCTCACCAAGCGATAGGTCCGGATCAGCGAGCAAAGACTGGTCAGGAACGCAGGAACCGCAAGAGTGAGGATCAAGATCAGAAGATGCGCGATAGGCTCGTTGAACTTGCCGCTAGGCCAACCCTGCGCAGCGACGCCGTCGGCGACTGTGAGAAGCAGTGGGAGAACCAGCATCGCCCACACCACGAAGAAGATCCGCCAAACGCGCAACGTCGGCTGTTTCTCGCGGCCGAGGAACCACAAAGCTGCCACGGCAGGCGCACAAAACACTCCAGTGCCGATCAAGCAACGACAGAGCGGACGCGCGCTCAGAAACGAACCAATTGCGGCGAAAATGGGCACGAATGCAATCGCCGAGATCACAAACACGATCTTTCGCAGGCGCAGACTCCGTTCATCGGTCGGCAACGGTGCCTGCGGAGCTGGATCGGTCGCTGTCGTAGTGCCCGGGGCGGCGGAGTTCCTCGTCATACTCTTCTCGTGGTGAGCCGGCATCCTAGCGAGGCCTTGTCGGTCCGACAAACGCCGCGACACACTACTGCGCAGCGGCAGGGGCCGAAGGACAATCATTTCAGTGGAATCGCGCTACTAGAACCGTGAGCCAAAAGATCCGTCTACCGGCGGAACAGCGACGATTGCGAGCTTCGCTGGGACTTCCTCAACCCGGCCAAGGAAGCCCCGTGGAGACAACACAACGGTGGCTGTGCAAAGCGCAATTCGCAATTGACCTGTACACGGGCGAACTGCTGGGTCGGCAAGCATCGACTTCGATACCCCGAGAGTATCCAAATCTGTAGGGGTACCGGCAGTTGAAGGCGCGTCTACAGGGGCGAGGGCGAGATACTCCATGTGACATAAACGTAGCAATTATGACATTAAGGTTGCGCCGATCCGGTATATGTCATGTAACTGTCATATAAAGAATGGATTCCAAGCTGTTAGTCAAATGGAGCGCTATCTTGTCACCGGAACGTCACTGACTCGACCAGCAGTTGCCTTCTGATTCCGGAAGATTCCGCGTGCACCTCGACCGATTATGTCGCAGAGGAACGCAGAAAGGACCCAAATAGGATGAGTACAAGAATTCGCTTTCTGCTGGCTCGAGCGCTGGCTTCGGTAACGGGGGCCGCGTGCGTGCTCGGCATTGCACTATCGGCCAATGCGCAATCAGCTGATTGCAGCAGTCTGTCCAGCCATGTCGTCTATATTGCCGGTTCAACAGCCGTGCAACCGTTCTTGGCTGTTATTGCCCAGAACCTCGCCGCAGCAAACCCGCCCACCAGTATAGTGTATCAAGGGCAGGGGTCCTGTGTTGGCGTTGGTTACTTGTCCCACCCCGACGATTCAACACAGAACTCCATCACGGGCGTAGGCACTTATTGGGATGCCTCCGGCACGGCGCAGACGTGCAACTTGGCAGCGATTACAGGCAATGTCGTTGATATCGGCGTTTCCGACGTTTTTGCAGCCAGCTGCAACCAGACGCCGCCGTCCACAATCAAGGATTTTCACGGCCCAGTGCAAAGCATGACGTTTGCAGTGCCTTTTACCTCGACGCAGGTGTCCATTAGCGCGGAAGCTGCCTACATGGTGTTCGGATTTGGCGCTGATACCGGCGCGCACACGATCAGCCCATGGAATGATGCGACGGCCATGGAAGTGCGTAACGCTCTTTCCGGAACTCAACAAATGATCTCCGCCGCGCTCTCGCAAGTAGGCAGTGGGTTTGCGGCAGCGAAGTGGAAGGGGGTTTCGAACTCAGGCAGTGGCGCCGTACTGACGGCCCTGACTACGCTCGCATCCGCCGGCAACGCCGACAAAGCCATTGGGATTCTAGCCGCCGACGTAATGGATAAGAACCGCGCCTCAGTAAAGGAGCTCTACTATCAGCACGTCGGTCAAAACTGTGGATACTTGCCTGACTCAAAGCCCACGGCGTTTGACAAGCAGAACACGCGCAACGGTCAGTATGCGATTTGGGGGCCGCTGCACATGCTCGCCCGTGTCAACTCGAGCGGAACGGCAACGAACCCAGACGCCAAGACAATCTTGGACATTCTCACGGGGGCCGTCGAGCCATCATTCGACCTGATTACGGCTGAAGCAACCGGTGGCGTCGCGCCAGATTGCGCGATGCGGGTCTCGCGCACGTCCGAAGTGGGCCCGATGGCAAGCTACATGCCCACAAAATCCTGCCAATGCGCTTTTGACGCGGCGGCCACCGGCAAAACACCAGACGGTTGCAAGTCGTGCACAAAGGCTACGGAGTCAACCGATTGCACCGACGCATCGCGGCCCCACTGCAACTACAAGTTCTGCGAAATGTGAGGAGTAACCAGATGAACACAATCAGACTTCAAAGAGCTCTGGCAATCTTCGCTCTCACGACCGGTTTTGCACTAGCGGCGGCTTGCTCCTCGAGCAACAACAACAGTACTCCAACGACTCCAACCAACACAGTTGGCGGGAGCTCCGGAACTGGTGGCGCAACGAGCTCGGACACCGGCGGCAGCGGCGATACAGGCGGCAGCGGCGATACAGGCGGCAGCGGCGATACAGGCGGCAGCGGCGATACGGGCGGCAGCGGCAACGCGGGCGGAGCGAGCAACGGAACCGGCGGCGGCGGTCCATGCGTTCTGGACACAACCAACAAATGCTATCCTGCCTGTTCTCCGACGACGGACGACCAGTTTCTAAACCAATGTTCGAGCTCTGCATGCCAGCCGTTTGACAATTCGGGCAAAGGGGTTCCCTCTCCGCTTCCAGCCATTCCGTGATGTTGGCGCTTTGGTAGCTTAATCGAGCGATATTCAAGCAACTGCCCCAATCGCGCGCTGTCCTGCAGAGGTCAGCGCGCGACGGTGCGGGCCTCTGGTTCGAAACAAGAACGTGACAAAAAAGACTACTTTTTCAAATTCTTTACATTTTGGTGTCACTGCGGCCATTGTCATGCTCTTGCCCTCGCTTGCAAAAGGCGCCGCTGCGGACACTGGTGCTGACTTTGAGGTGAAAGCTGGCGAACCGAGCGCGCCTCAATCTCCAACCGCGGCACCAAGCTCGCTTCCGGCGGCGCACGACGACAGGGACGCGCAGGCGCCCGCCGGGGCAGTTGCTCCTGCCGCGGCAGCGCCGGTTTCGAGTGCATCGGTGTCTGCGCAGGCAATGCCAGCTCCGTCCAGCGCACCCACCGCGCTCGCTCCAGCGCCGCCGGCAGCTTCTGCCACACAGCGTCAGCCGGCCTTTACCGCGTCGTCAACTGCGCCAGCAGCAGCTCCACTGACGGCACCGCCTGGTTCCGAAATACCGGGCACGTCATCGCACTGGGGGACGCCAATCGCCAATGGGTTGTGGATTGGAGGCTATTTTCAGGCTCAGTATGAATCGCACCAGAACTCGGAGGATCAGTTGGCGCAGGGCGGCGCGCTGTTGAATCAGAATCGGTTTCTGTTGCGCAGGGGTCGAGTTCGCATTGGCCGTGAGTGGGACTACGCGGAACTTCTCGTCGAGATGGACGGCAACACGGTCAATGGCCCAGCATTTCGCTGGCAGAAGGCCGAGGCTTCGCTCGTCTATGGTCGATCGAAGGAAAAGGATGTTGCGCCTCTGGTGCAGTTTACAATGGGTATCTTCGATTTGCCCTTTGGCTATGAGTTGCCCGAGCAACCAAAGACTCGGCCGTTCATGGAGCGGTCCCTTGGTGGCCGCGCAATGTGGCCAAGCGAACCGGACGTTGGCGCACGCCTGTCGGGCCAGCTCAAGTTCTTCCGCTACGCATTGGCGGTTACCAATGGCGAGCCGCTCGACGAAAAATCAGGTTATGGCCTGCGCGATCCCAATAACAACAAGGACATTACGGTTCGGTTGGGCGCCGTCACGAAGCCCTGGCCTAAATTCACAATGGGGGGTGACGTAACGTACAATGCAGGCAAGGGTTTTCACCCAGGCACGGACGCCACCAAAGCGGTCGTGACTTGGAATGACGCCAACCACAACGGCCTGGTGGATTCCGGTGAACTGCAGGGCTCCGCGGTGTCGGCAACGCCTTCACAGAACTTCTCGCGCTGGGCATTGGGCGCTGACGCCCAAGTCTCGATGGAGACCGGCCTGGGTAAGTCTTACCTCTATGGCGAAATCGTCGTGGCGCAGAACATGGATCGCGGGTTGTTCATCGCCGATCCCGTTGCGGCATCAGGCCAGAACATCCGTGAGCTCAGCTACTACGTTGCCTTCCTCCAAGAAGTCACGCCCTACGGTCTGGTCGGTTTTCGCACGGATTTCTACGACCCCAATTCGGACTTCGCAGAGTCGAGGGCTGGCCAGCTGGTGCCGACATCGCAGGCAATCCGGAACTTTTCGCCCATCGCTGGCGCCGTGTTGCCTGATCGAGCAAAATTGCTCTTTGAGTGGGACATACAGAAGAATCTTTTGGCGCGCGATGCCCGCGGCGTGCCAACGCAGTATCCAAGTAACGCGTGGACGTTGCGGCTGCAGGTGAACCTATGACGGCCCGCGAGATTCTAGTGGTTGCGGCGCTCGCCATCTCCGCGTGCTCCAGCAATCAGTCGGTCCGGACTGGAACCGGTGAACCATTTGTGATCAAGCTAACGCCACCACCTCCAGCGCAGAGCAAAATCCTGGCGCAGTTCATCCCTGGCGACTTGCCCGGAGCCCCACCGACAGACGCCAGCGTTGGAGTGCTGGACGGTGGTGGCGGTGTGTCAACGGGTGGGGTCGTCGTGTTCAACTTCACGGCGCCCTATGTTTATCAGGGCCAGGCTAACTTGACCCTTGGCGGGACCGCTCCAATCGATGCTGCCTCTGTTGCGATGAGGTTGGCAGATGTTGGCTCCGGGTATTGGGTCATCCCAATGGGGCCACTTGACACCCAGAGCAATCAGCTTAGCTGGTCAGCCTTTGCGGACTTTGGGTATGACATCCTTCCTGGATTTCACCCGCTAAAATACGTGGCGATTGACAACAATGGCGTCGCCGGTCGCCAGCAGGTTTTCGACAAGCTTTGCGTGGCTAACCGCGTGCCGGACAATTTCAATTCATGCATCTCGACCCTGGCGCCCCCGGCTGCGGTCATATCGCTGAGTTGGGACGAAGAGGTTGACCTCGATCTTCAGGTGACCACGCCTGATGGAACCTTGGTGACTCCGCAAAACCCGAAGACCCCCGATGGTACGGGCACCATAGATCGTGATTCAAACGCAAATTGCGTCATCGACGGCATCCGGTACGAAAACCTCGTCTGGAAGACTGGCAGCCCGCCGCACGGCACGTACGGCATCTACGTGAATCTCGTTAGCGCATGCGGTCGCCCCGCCGTGCACTTTACGGTCAGCGTGTATTCCGCGGTAAGCGCCGGCACGGACGCCGACAACAAACCAATTCAGAAGTTGCAGCAATTCTACACGACGAACGGAGAGTTACTGGACCTACAGGCCAACGGCGGGGCAAGTATCGGCTTGTTCATCACAAACTTCATTTTCAACTGAACAGGTAGACAATCATGCTGATAGAAAAACTGTTGAAGGTCGCACTACTCGGCTCAAGCTGGGTGATGTATCTGCTGCTTGTGCTCTCCGTGCTGTCGTTCGGGGCCATGCTCGAGCGTGGGTGGTTTTTCTTCCGGCGCCGCGGCGATATCGATGACCTCAGCGAGAAACTGCTGGGTGCATTGGAGCGCGGCGAGGACAACGAAGCTCATGAAATGTTGAAGAAGAGCCGTTTGGTAGAGGCTTCGGTAATCGAGCCCGCGATTCGCATGCTGCCCGGTGGGCCCGAAGCACTTCAGGATGCCATTGACAGCGAGATGGTGAAGGTCCGCCAAGACATGGAGCGCGGTTGCACGCTGCTTGGCACGCTCGGCAACAACGCACCGTTCATCGGTCTGTTCGGCACGGTCATCGGGGTCATTATCTCGTTTCAACAATTGAGCGTGAACCAGGCGAGCAACGCGATGGGCAGCGTCATGGCTGGCATTGCCGAAGCCCTCGTTGCGACGGGCGTAGGCCTATTCGTCGCGATTCCGGCTGTCGTTGCGTACAACCTCATTCAAAAGACAATTGGCGATATTGAGGGCAATGTGACGGCGCTGACGAAGCAGATGACCGCGCTGCTCAAGGCAGAAGCCAATGGCATGAATTTGCGCGGCTCGCATCACAAGCAACTGGCGCTTGCCTCAGGCGCGGAACGTCGGTCCAAGTAG
This sequence comes from uncultured delta proteobacterium, assembly GCA_963811985.1. Taxonomy (GTDB): domain Bacteria; phylum Myxococcota_A; class Polyangia; order Polyangiales; family Polyangiaceae; genus FEN-1139. The sequence continues at coordinate 518,984 of CAWEUH010000020.1, read as the reverse complement.
CCAGGTAGGAACAAGCCATGGCAGGAGTAACGGAAGCAAGAAAGGGCAGGGCGGCACCGATTGTGGGCATCAACGTAACGCCCATGGTTGACGTGGTGCTCGTGTTGCTCGTCATCATGATGGTGTCGGCCGTGTACATCGTGTCGCAGAGCTTGAAGGTCGAATTGCCCAAGACGGCTACGTCGGATCAGCCGGCAAGCTCGCCGGTTCAGGTGACGATTACGAAAGAGGGACAGTACCTGTTCGAAAAGAAGCCGATTGATCAGGCGGGTTTGATTGCTGCCCTGAAGAAAGCCAAGGCCGCCAACACCGATGCCAGCCTTGTCATTACGGCAGACCGGCTGGCGTATCACGGCGAGGTCGTGCACGTCATTGACCTTGCCAAGGTGCAGGGCATTACGAAGTTTGCCATCAATGTCGAACGTTCGCAGTAGAGGTTGATGTGGGTTGCTAACATGGCACGCCGCAAGAAGGGTCTCTCTACCGTCTACATCGTCAGCATCGGGTTTCACGTGCTGCTGGGATTGTCACTCATCTTCATTCCGCAGAAGCGGCTGCGCGAAGTCGTTGCCATCGCGCTGGCTGAAACCGCCAAGCACGAGGATAAGGCAAAGGCCCCGCCGCCACCGCCGCCGCACGTGGAGAGCCGTGCGCGCGCGCCGATTGCGCACGCCGCCGCGGCAGAGGCACCGGCTGCGGCAGAAAACACGGCTGCTCAGGCCAACACCGGGTTTGCCGATATCGGCATCGCGCTCGATTCGTCGTCGGTTGACGGCTTGCCCATCCGCATGGCCCCGGCGGTTCAAGCTAGCGCTGCAGTAAAAGCCGAGCTTGTGCCCAATAAGCCGAAATGGCTCGTCGCCAAGAGCAATGAAGTGCCTTGCACTGAAGAGTTGGTGAAAGCGGTTCCGCTGTCTAGGCCGTCACCCAAATACACTCCGGAAGCTGAGAATGCCGGTATCGAGGGAAAGGTGAGATTGGATCTGAAAGTCAACGAACAAGGCGAAGTCGAATCAGCCAAGGTACTACAGGGCTTGGGTTATGGGTTGGATGAAGCGGCAGTTACGACCGTGAAGAAATGGCGGTTCAAGCCTGCAACGTTGTGCGGAAAGCCCGTCGCCGCGTCGTTCATCGTGTCCGTGGTGTTCTCGGGATCATGAGACTTATTCTTTCAACCGCCGCATTCGTTGGTGCGGCCCTGGCGACCGGAATCGTCAGGGGTCAGGTGCAGTCTTCTGCCAACACGGCGGTTGGTGCGACCGCGGCTCAGGGCAAGGAGCCCAAAGGGAAGGAGTCCGACAAGCAGCCGTCCGGGAACGTCACAAAGGTCCCGAAGCTAGTTCACTTCGAGCGCGCCGAGTTGCCAGCTGGGGCTGAGAACCCTGCGGTCTCGGCCGCTGTGGTATTACAACTTGCAATTGATGCGCAAGGCAAGGTCGAGGCCGCCAACGTCGTCGAGTCTTCGGGCGATGAAGTGCTCGACAAGGCGGCCAGCGACGCCGCACTGAAATTCGAGTTCGAACCGGCGGAAATCGACAATCAACCTTCAGCAGTGCGCATCAAGTATCGCTACGTGTTCAGCGCTTTTGCGGAGGCGACCGAAGAGGTCCCAGCCGACGTCCAGTTTACGGGGGTCGTACGCGACAAAAAGTCGGGCAAGCCCTTGGCAGACGTGCGTGTCGAGCTCGACGGCAGCCCGCCGCAAAAGACGGAAGCGGACGGGCGGTTCAAGTTCGAACACGTGGCGCCGGGCACGCACAGCGTGACGTTGGTAGGGCCCAATTTCACGCCCATTGGTACTGAGGAAACGTTGGCTCCCAAGACAAACAACGACGTTACGTACGACGTCGAAGTGCAGGTCGAACGGCTGCCGCCTGAATTACGGGCGGATCTGGAAATCGTCGTCATATCGACGCGGTTACAGAAGAGCGTAGCCGTGACGACCGTGAGCGCGGAGCAGGGTGCCAAGATGGCTGGCACCGGCGGCGATGTCATCAAGGTTGTCGAGAATCTACCGGGCGTCGCCCGCTCGAGTGTCGGCTCGGGGCAATTGGTCGTGTGGGGAGCGGGTTCTGCCGACACGCACGTGTATGTCGACGGAGTGCGGGTTCCGACGCTCTATCACGAGGGAGGGTATCGCTCGGTCATTCACTCCGACTTGGTCAAGAATGTCGAGCTGCAACCGGGTGGCTACGGATCGACCTACGGCCGCGGGCTTGGCGGCGTCGTTGTGGTTGGCATGAAGCGACTCACCGCTGAGGGATACCACGGCAGCGCCGAGCTCAATGCCATCGACGCATCTGCAAGTCTTCGCGGCAACGTCGGCGACAAATGGCGCTTCATGGCAGCTGGCCGTAGGAGTCACCTCGACTCAGTCCTCGGTGCGGTAACCTCGGAGGACGTGGGGCAATACGTGCCGATCCCCCGGTTCTGGGACGCCCAAGCACGGTTAGGCTATGTCCCGTCCGAAAACGAATCGGTCGAGTTCGGGTTGCTGTTGTCTTCGGATTCGATTAATCGCTCGTTGGTCGAAGCCGATCCCCAAGACACGAAAACCGACACCAAGGAAACGGGCTTTCGTCGGTTTTACGTGTCCTACAAACGAACGCTGGCGGACGGCGGCAATGTCAACTTTGTTCCGTACTACGGCACCGATCGTTCCGACATAACGAGCAAGTATGGGGATATCCCCGCACAACTGTCGAATCGAACAACCGCTTATGGTTTTCGCGTCAGCCACAACGCGAGTATCAACGAGTACCTCGCCACGAACATGGGGCTTGACACGGAGTTCTTGAGCAGCAACCTAAGCCGCCAAGGCTCGGTGACGACGCCACCTCGTGAAGGCGATATCTATGTCTTCGGTCAAATGCCGAAGGACAAGGTGAACGCGGACACGTGGTCGACTACCATTGGCGGCATTGCGCCGTATGGGGAGTTGGACGTCAACCTTTTCAACGACAAGCTCCACTTGATTCCTGGCGTTCGCTTCGAACCCACATTGGTGGGCGGCAGCCGGATTCAGCCGTTCAAGCCAGGGCAGCCGCCCGTGGGATATTGGAATGAATCGGCGCCCCTCGAACCAAGGATGGCCGTGCGCTGGGCCGCAACTTCGAGAATTGGCCTGCGCGCGGCCATCGGAGTCTATCATCAGGCGCCGCTGCCCGAGGATCTGAGCACGGTTTTCGGCAACCCACAGTTGGGTCTATCTCGCGCCTGGCACACCGTCCTAGGTTCTAGCTTCAGACTCAGCAAACCGGTCACGGTCGAGATAACTGGCTTCTATGTCAGTCAAAGCGATCTCGCGACCCGCAGCCCGTTGCCTAGCCCACTGCAGTCGCAGGCATTGATACAAGACGGTCTTGGCCGGGCCTACGGGACGCAGTTCCTAGTTCGTCATGACTTGGCGAATCGGCTATTTGGTTGGCTCAGCTACACGATCATGCGAAGCGAGCGCACGGACGGGGGCAGTCGCGAATACCGCCTGTTCGACTTCGACCAGACTCATGTGTTTACGGCTTTGGCTTCGTACGACTTGGGGCGCGGTTTTGAGGTGGGCAGCCGCTTTCGCTACGCGACCGGCTATCCGCGAACGCCCGTAATCGACGCTTACTACGACACACGCGTCGGTGGCTACCAGCCCAATTTTGGGGCGCACAACTCGATTCGAATTCCCGACTTCTTTCAGCTCGACGTGCGTTTTTCCAAGCATTTCGAGCTGGGTCAGAAGACAAGCGCCGAGGTCTACTTGGATGTCCAAAACGTCACGTACCGAAAGAACCCCGAGGAGATTGTCTACAACTACAACTACACGCAAAAGACGTACATTACCGGCTTGCCGATTTTGCCGGTGCTCGGAGGAAAACTGTCATGGTAACTCGACACCGTCTCTGCCGAACGTTATCTCCAATGCTTTTGGTCGCAGCGGCGGGCTGCAAGCCCGATCTGGAAGGCAGACCGTCGCAAATCGACTCGCCGCAAGTCGTCGCCATTCGCTCGACTCCTGCCGAAGCATTGGCCGGGGACGGAGTGAAGTATGACCTGCTCCTGGTTCAGCCACTGAATGACACGAGCACCCCGACTTACGACTGGGCATTGTGTCTTGCGCGCGAACCGCTCGCATCACCGGGGCCCGTTGCCGAGAGCTGCCTTGTCCCATCGGGCAGCGACCTGCAAGACCTTGGAGGCACACTAACCGCAGCTGCAACGATTCCCGCCAACGACTGCCAGCTCTTTGGTCCCATTACGCCAACGCCAAAGACAGGGGAACCCGCACTGCGGCCCGCCGATCCGGACACGACAGGAGGCTACTACCAGCCGGTTCGCCTCTTGACGGTCTACGGTCAGAACAATTCGCAATACGCCGTCGGAGTTACGCGGTTGAATTGCGGTATGGCTGGTGGTGCAACGCTAGAGCAGACTGTGCAATACAACAAGAGCTACCGCGCCAATCAGAACCCGAATATACAGAGCATTGCGTTTGCACGAAGCAACGGGGACGTAATAACAATTGACCCTACCACGGCCCCTGCCACTGTCGCCAAAGGCGAGGCACTGAGCTTCACGGTTTCTTGGCCGATTTGCCCGGCAACTGCCAGCTGTGGAGACGGCGTGTGCAGTGCTGGCGAGGATTCAACGGACTGTCCCGACGATTGCGAGAATCCGCAAGGTTGCGCGGGCTCGGAATACTATCTGAGCTATGACCCGTCGTCGCAAGCCCTCCAGAACCGGCGCGAGTCGATCCGCGTTGCTTGGTACGCAACCGATGGCACGTTCGAACACGACAGCACAGGGCGGGCTGAGTCCGAAGCAGACACGAACAACACCTCGAACGTCTGGACTGCTCCCAGCAACGCGACGACCGTTCGTGTCTGGTTGGTTATTCGAGATGACCGACGAGGCGTGAATTGGACGCAGTTCGACGTCCAGGTGGCGCAATAGAGGCGATCGCGGGCTGTCGGCCACAAATTGTGTCCATAATATGGGACAGATTTTACAACCCTGTCACGAAATCTTCACTGCTCAAGGCTATGACGTCTCGGCAATGGCGCGTGTGTTAGTCATAGAAGACGAGCCAGATGTTGCCGAACTGTTAGCCTATAACCTCCAGTCGGCCGGATATGAACCCTTCGTCAGCGGTACGGGTCACGAGGGGATTCGGTTGGGCCAGGAGGTGCACCCGGACATCGTCTTGCTCGATCTAATGCTACCGGACATGCCCGGGATGCAAGTGTGCCGAACGCTGAAGTCGCTGCCGGCGACCAAGGACATTCCCGTTGTCATCGTGTCGGCGCGCGGCGAAGAGATCGATCGAGTAGTGGGTTTCGAAGTGGGAGCGGACGACTACATCGTCAAGCCTTACAGCGTGCGAGAACTGTTGCTGCGGTTGCGTCGCTCGCTCGATCGGCACGCAGGAACGCGCCGAAGTGACGGAAATCTCAGGGTCGGGTTGATTCGCTTGGATCTGAGTGCGCACCGCGCCTGGGTCGCGAACAATGAGGTGGAACTGCGAGTCACGGAGTACAAACTCTTGGTCGCGCTCTGCGAGAACCCGACGCGCGTCATGTCGCGCGAAAAACTCCTCGAACTCGTGTGGGGAGCGGGTTGCAGCGTAGCGCTACGAACCGTGGACGCTCACGTCAAACGGTTACGAGACCGCCTCGGTGCGGGCGGCAGTCAGATCGAAACAGTCCGCGGCGTCGGATACCGGTTGACCGACGAACGCGCCGTGAAACGCGCCGAACCCGCGTCGCAAACAACTGTACTGGTTGGCAGTGGCGTCGGCTAGTTAGCGAACGTACTCAAGCACCACAGGCCCGGGCAAGAAGATAGCCGAGCGCGCTGATTGCCGCACTTGCCGGAATCGTCAGTATCCACGCCCATACAATCTGGCCCGCAACACCCCACCGTACGGCACGAACGCGATTGACGGCACCGACACCCACAATGGCCCCAGTGATTGTGTGTGTCGTCGAGACCGGAATACCCAGGAATGAAGTCACGCCGAGTGTGATGGCTCCACTCGTTTCAGCACAGAATCCACCAAAAGGTGCCAGTTTCGTGAGTCGCCCTCCCATGGTCTTAACGATGCGCCACCCGCCCATCATGGTTCCGAGGCCCATGGCGCCGTAGCATCCGATCACGATCCAAAACGGGATCTCGTGACCAGACGGAAAATGGGTGCCAAGATAGCCTTGCGAGTAGAGCAGGACGACTATAATGCCAATGGTTTTTTGCGCGTCGTTGGAACCGTGCCCCAGGCTGTAGGCACCGGCAGAAACAAGTTGCAGGCGTCTGAACCATGAATCGATCTTGCCTGGCGTCTTGTGAGCTAGGATCTGCCGAAGCGTTATCATGATCACAATGGCCAGGACGAAACCGATCAGCGGCGACAGGAAAATGAACGCCGCGGTACTCACAATCTTGCTCCAGCCTAGAATCGCCGGGCCGCCCTTTGCGATGCCCGCTCCCACAAGTCCGCCAACGAGCGCGTGGGACGAACTCGATGGCAATCCCCACCACCAGGTGAGCAGGTTCCAAACGATAGCCCCTGCGAGTGCGCCAATGATGACGGGTAGGTCGACAGCTCGGGGTTCGATTATTCCCTTGCCGATGGTGCTGGCGACCTTCATCTCTGACACGATAAATGCAAGGAAGTTGAAAGCCGCCGCCCAAATAACGGCTCTGCCGGGCGTAAGAACCCGGGTCGAAACTACCGTCGCGATGGAGTTCGCCGCGTCGTGAAAGCCATTGATGAAGTCGAATGACAACGCAGCCAGCACGATTCCAGCGATGAGCACAAGGTGGGTATTCATAGTGGTTCAGCAGTTGGAGCTTTTTGACCGCTGCCAGGCCGGTAGCGGCCGTGAAACCAAACCGGGGCACCAAACGCGTGGGCCATTACTACAGGAATTTGACAATTCAATGACATAAATGATGATTTGATGAACCAATCCGCATGCAGCCTACTCACCACTGCGCTGCGCCACAGAGGCTCGCACCCAGGCCATTCAGTTGCCACCGCGCCCGTCCCTCGTCGCCGGTATCGATCACGCTGTCAACGCGGTCGTCATTGTGGTCGGACGGGTGTCCGTTGATCCGCATCACCCAAACCCAAGTTCGCTGGACACCCGTCCCAGACGATTTTCTGGCAGATCAGGCCAATAGAATTGATGTACAAATCAGAGTGGCCATGAATTGGCTAGCGCCTGAGCCTGGGGACTTGGAGCTTGAAGTGATAGCCTTGCGTCCATTCGCTGATCTTGAAACAGACCCACGACTGACCGAATTGTCGGGGCAATATCCGCGAGGCGGGCAGTGGTCGTCAAATTCACTTTACGCGCCGCAACGGCAGAACCAGCAAACAACGCCCAAACCCGCGCTGCCTCAGGCGCTGCGCCGTGATGCCTGAACGTGTGGGACCGGCCATGGTCCGCAGTGCAGACAAGCAATGTGCGGTGCCCCAGGTTCTCTTGCTCCTTGAGCCAGCGTGCTGCGGCAGCTAGTGTTGCATCGGCCATATGCAGTGCCTCAATGTAGTTTCGATAGTCACCGCGATGGGCGTGTTCATCCGTGTCGCCAAGGCCAATGAACAGGAATTGAGGCCGCTTCTCCCGAAGAAAGGCGAGCGCTAGTTCCGACGTTGCAATATCGGGCCGATAATCCTCAACGCCAGGCCAGGGCGAGATGTTGCGGCCAGCGTGGTACGTCAAACACAACTCAGCAGCATTCTCGCAGAACCTCTCCGCGTTGTACTGCACGCTCTGTCCTGATGAAACTGTCAACCGTGCCATGTCCTTCGCCGCCACCCGCGCAATTCGCGACCACGAGCTAATCACTGCCAGCTGGGCGTGAGAATCGTATTCCAGCCAGTCATCGAGCAACGTCCTGTCCGTCGTTGGAGGGCAATCATTGTTGGCGCAAGTGGGAATCTGGCCCGAGAAGATTTCGGAATATCCCGGCAATGACACCGTGCTCGGACTGCTTGCCACCATCGGGGCGGAATCTGAGCCTATCAGCACGCCCTGTGTCTGTGCCAATTCGTGAAGATTGGGCATCAGCCCCTGCGCCGAGCGCATAGCCCCATATGATAAGGGCAGGTTACGGCCCAGTGTTCTGTCGATACCCTGTAACACTTCCTGCCAGCGCACGCCGTCAATGGTCACTAGCACGACAATGTCGTCGCGTTTCGGGGGGGCTGACGCGAAGAGCCGCGGTCGCGGCGTAGGCAGACTCGTGCGCTCGACATGTGAGCTGCAGCCGAGTAGCGTGAGAAGACCCATCAGAGATCCTAGGCAAAGCAAGCTAAATTGCTCAATTTTCGGCGCCGCGCGCCCGACGTTTCAGGGGGGCACGGCAAGCATGGCCTCGCCGGACCAGAGGGAGTCACATTCGATCTTGGTACAGAAATCACGAGTCTATTGCTTGGCATCAGCAGATGGCGATTGTGCGCCAAGGCGGAAACTTGTCAGTGAGAGTGCGCAATCGCTCCACACGAAAGCACACGAGCGCGTACACGTGCGATTGAAGCGCCACCGAGTGACGCACGATGAATTGGCGGAATATCGTGTGCCTCGGTTTGGCTGACATCAGCCACGCCGGCGCAACTGTGACGATTTGATGGCGTGGCCATGGTGAGCGATTCATCAGCCTGTGACGTTCATGTTGGGCGCGTGACACGCATCTGTTGCCGAGTGATGTTTGAATCAATACTCGGGAACTAGAGACGTGGTTCTGACGATCTGCTTGTTGCTGGTAGTAGGAACATCTCTCACTCGTGACGCTGATGGCGCACAGCGCGATCCACTGGCTGTCGCTGCAGAAGTCTCGCCTGCTCGACGGTCACTCCCGTGAGCGTGCTGAGGCCACTGTGGGGTGTTGACGACGAACTATTTGAGAACCTTGAAAGCCTATGCCGTCAGGATCACCCTCAGTACGAGATTATTCTTGGTGCCGCTGATGGTTCTGATCCCGCTTTGCAGGTAGCTCGCGAGGTAGCACGCAGGCATCCTGAGCTGCGCTATTCGCGTCGTGGTAGGAGCAATGGGCAACGGGCCTTAACCCTAAGGTGCGGCTACTACGCGTCTGGCGAGTTATGCTCGCTACGACAATGTCCTGATCTCTGACTCCAATGTTCGAGTGAGTACGCAGCTACCTTTCGGCAACGTCAGCCGAGCTTGAGGATCCAAACGTTGGGCTTGTGTCTAACCCAATTGTTGGTGTTGGCAGCAAGACATTTGGGTCGAGGGTAGAGAATCTGCAGTTCAATTCATATGTACTGCAGGGCATTGTGCTGGCCAATTTCATCGGCAAACACGCATGCGTTGTTGGTAAATCAATGCTGTTGCGTCGCAGGGTGCTGAAACAAATGGGCGGCTTTCAGAGCGTGGCCGATGTGTTGGCTGAAGACTATCTGCTAGGGCGTGCAGTTGCACGTGCCGGCTATCGGGTGGTCACCAGCACCACCCCAATCCAATCGGTGAGCAACAGAAGCACGCTGCGCGCCGTCTGGCAGCGTCATCTGCGTTGGGCGCAGATTCGTAGGAGCTTGGGAATCTCCGGTCACTTGCTTGAGCTCGCACTGCTGCCGAACGTTTGGCTTGCCGCCCTCGCGACGACAACGCTTCACTCACTTTGGGCCAGGGTCGGGAGCCACCAACTGACCATTTGCTTGGCTGTGCACTAGCGTACTTGACCGTTTGTTTCTCCGAGAGTTTGGCATCGACGCGGAAGTGGTCAGGCGTGAACGCGGCTCTGGTCACCGGTATGCTTTCCTTTGGCGTCCGCCAGTACCTACAGTTTTCATGGTGGGCCGCGGCCTGGTTTACCAACGACGTTGTGTGGCGGGGCAGGAAGCTGCGAATTGGCAAAGGATCCAAATTGCAGCTTCCACCTCAAGCAACTCACCCTGACGCTCAGGAGCTGTACAGGCAAGTTGCCTAATATCGGAAGTGGAATAAAAGTGCAGTTGGATATCATATCGCTCGAAATGGGCTACGGGCATTTACGGGCTGCCTACCCGATCGCGGATGCGCTGGGCTGTCCCCTTGTACTTGGCGGACGAACCGTCCATTGCGGACGTTGCCGAGGCACAACTGTGGAAGTGGATTCGGCGCGGGCATGCATTCCTTTCTCGGCCGAGTGAAAGTGAATGGTTGGCGCGCAAAGCCAATGCGCTAATGGACCTGGTGACCATAATACCGCCAATGCACGAAAAGGCGGACCAAAGTTCCCCCGACTTTGCCACGAAATTCGTGAACCTCCTGATCAAGCGCGGCCTGGGCCGCGGCCTTGTCGAGCACTTGCGCGCGAAGAACTCAGCCCTGTTGACGACCATCTATGCCCCGGCCGTGATTGCCAATGCGGCCGGGATTGAACACATCTATTGTGTTGTCACCGATGCCGACGTGCAGCGCGTGTGGGTTCCGTATCATCCAACGGACGAGCAGAATCCACTACTTTGCCCCAAGTACTCGGGTAGCGCGGCGACTTCAAGCCTACGGAATTCGTGAGGACCACATCACACTAACCGGCTTTCCCCTGCCGCACGAATTGACACAGCAGCCACCGGTGCGGGAACATGTCGCACGGCGTATCGTGAAACTGGATCCAGAGGGAACCTTTCGCAAACTACATGCGCCAATGCTGTCGCGATTGCTGGGCGAATTGCCCGCTGGCGAAAAATGAGCCAATTGTCTTGACCATTGCAATTGGCGGAGCGGGGGCGCAGGCAAGTATCGTCGATGATCTCTTGCCGCGCGTTGCCGATCGAATCCGAAGTGAACGCCTGGTCCTGAATCTGGTTGCCGGCACTCGCGTGGAGGTAGCGCAGCGCTTCACGCATGCGGTTGAAAACGCCCGGTTGACGTCACGTCTTGGTAAATCGATCAACGTCTGGTTTGATGCATCGTTTCGCGAATACTACCGGATGTTCAACGCATTGTTGGCAACCACTGACGTGCTGTGGACCAAACCGAGCGAGATCAGTTTCTATGCAGGGTTAGGCATTCCGTTGATCTTGTCGCATCCGGTTGGAACTCACGAGCGGTACAACCGCCGCTGGCTGCGCGAACGCGGCGCTGGCCTCAAACAACGCAATGTTCAGCACATGCCTGGGTGGTTCGATGAGTGGCTAATGGATGGCACGCTGGCCGCCGCCGCCTGGTCGGCATTCACGCGCATCCCATCGGATGGCACACTGAATATCGTGCAAGCTTTGTCGGACGCCGGCTTTCGTTCTAACCCATTGCCGCATCACGTTCAATCGTTCACGACCGGTCTGCTTAGATAAGGCAGCCCGTACTAACATCCGCCGAGTGCCGCGCGCATCAGTTTCTCGAATTCGTCGATGTTTCGCTGTGCGCCGGCGAATTGCGCGGCGATTTCACCCTGTGAATGTCGGGATTGAAATTCGAATACCCGCGCAAGTTGCGACAATCGCCTGCCGAAGGCAATTTTGTAGCGTAGAATGGGGTTACGGGCCCATCATTGCAGTGTGAACCCCGGGGCCGTTTAGTGGAGGATTCTTGAATCATCCTTTCCTGCTGCAAGCACGTGTACGCAGCGTCATTATTGCTTTCGTCGCGCTGCTCGCCTGCGCCCCCATATCAAATTCTGCAAGTCTTGCTTCTCGAGGGCGTGCGCCCCAAGCGCCACCCGTGCTGTTACTAATCTCAATTGATGGCCTAATGCCTGACCAGGTGCTTCAGGCCGCGTCCCTCGGGGTGGCTGTCCCCAACCTCCTACGGTTCGTCAATCAAGGTGCGTACGCGACGGGTGTTCGCACGGTAGTTCCCAGCTTGACGTATCCCGCGCATACGACGATTCTAACTGGGACCAGTCCCGCGATTCACGGTATTGCATCGAACATTGTCTTCGATCCGATGGGGACGAACAAAGACGGTTGGTACTGGTACGCAAGAGACATTCGCGTTCCCACGCTGTGGGACGTGGCCAAGGATGCTGGTCTGGTGACTGCGAACGTCTGTTGGCCCGTTAGCGTCGGTGCTCCTGTCACCTACAACCTCGTGCAGTTTTGGCGAGCGGCGCTTCCCGACGACGTGAAACTCTACAGAGCGTTGTTGACCCCGCGACTTGTCGATGAGCTGACGACGCGTGTCGGACCGATTCCGCTCGGATCCGACTACAGCCCGGAAGCGGACGAAATGCGTGCGAAATACGCCGAATACGTGTTGTTAGAAAAACGCCCCTCGTTCACGACCGTGTACCTTGGTTCGCTAGACGAAGCACAACACAAAGTTGGTCCCAGCGGCGCGCCAGCGCTCCGCGTGCTGGAAAGAATCGACAATCTAGTTGGTCAACTTCGCAACGCGTTTGAACGTTCGGTCTCAGACCGACGCACGCTTGCGATCGTGTCCGATCACGGGTTTATCGCATACAGTACGGAAATCGAATTGGGATCGCTGCTACGCGAGCGAAAGTTCCTCGAAGTGGGATCGAACAACGAAGTGTCTTCATGGAAAGCTGCCGCTTGGACGGCCGGTGGCACGGGTGCGATTGTTCTCAATCCCACCGCAGGCGGAGAAGTTCGAGTTTCAATTGATGAGCTGGTTGACGAAATATCCAACAATCCGGAATTCGGAATACAAGAAGTCTTTCGTGGTCATGACGTTAACAACCTGCCGGGGTATCGCGGTGCCAATTACGTCATGGCCCTTCGTCCTGGCTACAAATGGGGACGAAATTTGTCGGGTCCCATCATTGTCCGTCATGAAGGGGGCACTCACGGCTATTTACCCGACGTGCCGGGGATGGATGCGGTCTTTTTCATAGTTGGACAAGGCATATCCGAGTCAAGTTCGTTAGGCCGAATCGACATGCGCGACATTGCGCCAACTTTGGCGGCCCGAATTGGACTTTCGTTGCCACGCGCTGAAGGCCGAAACGTTTTGGCGCACTTCCCGAGCCATTGAACCTTGATTGGCGCGCGTTCCAGCATGAAATGTTGCAGGGTATCGCCAAAAAGTTTCATGGATGTCATGTACCCATGCTTGTCCGGCGACGAATTGGGGCCAGGCTCACGTTATCAACATGCGGACGTCGCGTGTCCAAACGCAAGGCTTCGAAACACCGATTTCCGGCGTTGTACCGAACCCTTCGAGTTCAGGCGCGCACGCGATCGGCCGATTGTCACTCGGGCTACTCGATCGCTGCACCCTTGTCGCACCTCTAGGCAGGGGTGGCATGGCCGAGGTATTCTTGGCGGCCTACGAGGTCACGCCACGCGAGCGCTGTCCGGTGGTGATAAAGAGGCTATACCCCCACTTTGGTGAGGACCCAAGCGTCATCCAGATGTTCATGGACGAGGCGCGTCTGGTTTGCTGCCTTGACCACGAAAGCATCGTAAAGACCTTGGACGTGGGAACCATTGACGGACATTTGTGTTTCGCAATGGAATACCTGCCAGGGCAGCCGCTGCAGCGCCTAATGCGCCGAACCTGGAGTGCAGGCGGGCTTTCCATCGATTTGGCCGCCTACATCGCGATTCGGGTACTCGAAGCATTGGAGTACGCGCATGACGCGCGCGATCATCAGGGTCGCGCGCTCGATATCGTACACCGCGACATTACTCCGCATAATATATTCGTGACGAATGACGGGCTGGTCAAAGTACTCGACTTTGGAATAGCGAAGGCCAAGAGCCAAGAAGGCCGCACGGCGGCAGGTCTAATCAAGGGCAAGTTTGCATACCTGGCTCCCGAGCAAGCCTATGGCAAGCGGGTGGATCGTCGAACCGACTTATGGAGCATGGGTGTCGTGCTCTGGGAGATGCTATCCGGCACCAGACTGTTTAGAGCGGAGAACGAAGCGGCGACGTTGCGTGCCACGTTGCGCGCCGAGATTCCGCCTGTCTCTACACTTCGCGTCGAGGTAGAGCCCGAGTTGGATCAAATACTTTCCCGCGCGTTGCAGCGACATCCCAGCTTGCGGTACCCCAATGCCACGCAGATGAAGCAAGATCTGGAGGGCTATCTCGTTTCAACGAATCAGAGCCCGTGCCAGCAGGCGCTGGCAGGGCTGATGCATGAGCTGTTCCCAGGTGAAATAACCGAGCAACGTTGACTGACGAATGAACTGACGGCACCCCAGAGCAGCCACTTCGGGCAAAGTGACGAAGCATTTGCTGACGCGGATGCGACGCCTGCTCTGGGCGAGGGTGCCATTTCGACGGAGGTCTCGCACGTTCACGGCCTCGTCCGCGAACTGACGAAGCACCCTCAGCTTGCCTTTCGCGTTGTCTTGGTTGCGTTGTTTGCTTCCATGGCAATTGCTTCGTTTGTCGCTTGCTATTTCCTGGGCCCGTTTAGTCGTCAACCCACAGCATCGGAGCCGCACAAATCGGCGGTCGTACCGGTGCCCATGGCCAGCGCAGCCGGACCCGTCTCGACCGATGGCAAGCAATTGCTCGATGAACAGGCCAGAATTCTCGAATTGGAAGGGATTGTTATCAACCCCGACCTGGCACCGGCGCCAATTGCAAGCTCCACGAACGCCAATTCGACCCTATTGTCGGAATCCTCGCGATCTCCGGCGCCGGCAGCTCCTAAGACGATGAAGAAGCCGTTCAAGTCAAAGACCATGCCGCTAACGCGCAACTACGGCATCTAGTCTTCCGCGCCTCTTGCCGTAGTGTAGTCGTCACGCCCTTGGCACGATGCCGTTCACCAATCGTCAATTGCAGCCGCTACGGTAGCTTATCTCAAATGGCTTATCTCGAATTGCCAACTCACGTTGAATCACACAAGAATGAATGCGGCAGTTGCATTCCTGCACCGTTGCGCAAATGCCAGGGTACGGTGCTGCTCGTGGACGACGAGCCGTTTATCTTGCGAGGCTTGGCTCGCATGTTGGAGCGCACTGCGTTTGCCTCCATGCCCTGTGCTACTCCGAATCGAGCCATTGAGTGCGTCCTGCGCCAAGATATCGTGCTCGTCGTCACTGATATGACGATGCCGGAGATGTCGGGTCTTGAGCTACTCCGTGCGATTCGCAATCTCGACGCCACATTGCCGGTGGTGCTGATGACAGGGAATCCGAATCCCTTTAGCGTTGCGCAAGCCCTCGAGTACGGGGCAAGCGAATGCCTAATCAAGCCGTTCGATATGGCCATGTTCAGGCAAACAGTCCAGCGATTAGCGCGGCTGCCCAGATCGTTCGACGTTGGCGAAGAATACCCATGATGCATGTGAGCTCCTACCCGCTAGTGGCCAAGGTCGCAGCCGTCGTGATCTGTGCCCTGAGTGCCAATGCCAGCGCGGCGCCGGCAGAGAATCTGTTCGTCATCAGTCGGAGCCTGAACGCCAATATCGTTAGGTACGACGTCCATCGGACTGCCGGGGGCAAGCTCGATCTCGAACATCCGGTTGACGCCTATTGGCTGATGGCGGCGCAAGACGGCAGGCGCGAGGAACTTACGTTCATGGAACGTCAATTCGCTTACGGGTTTTCCGTGTCCGGCGTCGGCGCCGCCGGCTTTTCATTGCGACTGACGGCGTTCAAACAGCGCGAGGTCCGCGTCGAGTCCTTGCATGGCACGTATCGGCCGCGGGTGCTCATCGGAGCCGCAATCGCTACGCTTCGTTCGATTTACGTGAAAACAGACGAAGGGGGGGGCGTTGCCGAACGTGCTGTATGTCGAGCTACGGGGCAAGGCGGACAGCGGAGCGGACGTTTGGGAACGTATTACCGTCCACTAGATTGATGGCAGTTCCTCCCAGCCTCTGAAGCCATGTTGGCCGTGTCAACCTGGCGCGTCGGTGACCTGTACCTTAGCGCTACGCACGCTACCTGTTCGTCCGTCGTGACGTTTTGATTGTGTTAGTTCCCAAATCTACGCAACTCTTCTCAGGCGAGCTCAAAAATGCGAACGCGAGGTATTCCGGCTAGATATCCCCCCAAGGATGCTCAGCACTGGTTCCATCGCACTTTGTGATTCCATGTAGGTGAATTTTTTGGACCGACAACTCGTCGGTTTGCGCATGCAGCAATTCAAAGGCGAGCAGGCGGCGTGGGCTCAGGATCAGTTCGGACAGGTTCGTGTGGGAGATAGTCGGCGGACGACCCGGCTCGTCGCGATGGCGACTCGAGCGGCTCAGTCGCCTTCAGGCAAGGTTTCTGACGTGTTTTGTCGGGATAAGGAACGGCAGGGTGCCTACGACTTGCTCGAAAGCGGTCAGGTGGATCCCGTGGCGTTGGTCGTGGCGCAGGCAGAGGCAACGGCTCGACAGTGCGCCAATGAACCGTTCGTGTTTGTGCCAATTGATGGCTCTAGTGTGACACTGGCTGACCGTACTGCGGGCAAAGACTTCGGTAGTGTGGGGACTCTGAGCGACGGCAACCGCGGGTTGAAGGTAATCAGCGCACTGGCGATTAGCCCCAAAGGGATGCCGCTGGGTCTGTTCACACAAGTCTGGTGGGCTCGCACGCAGGCCAGGAGACAAAGTAAAAAGCAGAAACGTAAACGCAACCTCAAGCGTGACGTCCAAGAGAAGGAGACGCGATACTGGTTGGAAGCGATCCAAGACGCCTGCGCCCACGCAAAGGCAACGAATGCGAAGCTTTGGTTGCAACTCGACCGCGAAGCTGACAACAAGCATATCCTGCTGGAACTTGCCAACTGCGGACAACAATTCACGGTCCGTGGGTCGTGGGACCGATTGATTGCCGCAACCGGCAACGATAAGCAGTACTTGCGACAATGGCTGGACCGAGAGGCACCCGGAGGCGAATATCGGCTCGAAATTAGCGCTGCACCCAAGCGAACTGCGCGCTTGGCGCGCATCGTGGTGCGTTGGGCCTGTGTGACACTGCGACTGCGCAATGTGCCACGTTATGGTGAATGCTGGCTCGACGTTACTGTCGTATGGGCACGCGAAGAGGGTACATGTCCAGCGGGTGAGAAGCCTGTGGACTGGCTACTGCTGACGAACGCTCCGGTGGGGAATTTCCAGCAGGCGCAATCTGTCATTCATGGCTACACGCAACGCTGGCGGATCGAAGAATTCCACAGAACCTGGAAGACCGGCAGCTGCAACGTGGAGCAGACACAGCTAAGAAGTCAGCAGGCAGTGCGCATTTGGGCTACTCTACTTGCTGCCGTGGCCGTACGCATCGAACGTCTAAAGATCCTGGCGCGAACTGAACCCCAACAACCAGCGGACATTGAGCTGACACGCCACGAGATCAGAGCACTCATTGTGCTCAAACGTCAGCAGAAAAAACGAACTGAAGTCATTACTGACGCCATGCCCACAATCGGGCAGGCCACGTTGTGGATAGCTGAACTAGGCGGCTACACTGGCAAATCATCCGGCGGACCACCGGGTTCCATCACGATCCGCAGGGGGCTAGACAGGCTGCTACCTGCTGCCCAGCTGCTCCAGGCCCTAGAAGACCAGGAAAGATCAGACCAATGCTGAGCAAAACTGGGGGGATTTGGGGGGTTCAAAGTCCCTCCCCAGCGGGGAGGGATTTAGGGTGGGGCGAACCACTACTTACTGTGGGGAGGCATCTTCGCCTCTTTAAAGGGCACGTGCTTGCGCACAACTGGATCGTACTTCTTCAATTCCAGTTTGCCTTGCGTCGTGCGCTTGTTCTTCTTCGAGTAGTACGTAAAACCAGTACCGGCGGAAGAAACGAGGCGAATATTTTCGCGCATAGCGGCCCGCTGGTACCACGCCGACCAATCTCAGGCAAGCCTCTGACGTAAGAGGCCGGCCGGTGGATTGCCGCGGTCACTTGTAAACAGGCGGCAAATACCTGAATGTATCGTTAGGCATGCGGCCTCACGAAATCGAGAGTTGGACGCTATCGATCATCGACCGGATCGTTCAGGATCAACCGGTCGAGGACTCACGCGTGGAGCTCAAAGCCGAGTGGCCCCGAGATCCGGCAAAGGCGGCCAGGCGTCTCGCCGGCCATGCCAACGCCGCTCGGCAAGAGTCGATACTTTGGTTAATCGGCGTGGACGAGGGAGCGCGAACCGTTGTCGGTGCGGACTTCGCGAACCTCGCGTTCTGGTGGCCGCAGGTGCAACATTGGTTCGAAGGTATCACGCCGGCGATTGTGGACGTCAACGTACCCTACGAAGGACGCACGGTCGCCGCGCTGTGCTTCGAGACCGATCGTGCCCCGTACGTCGTCAACGTCGGCGATCAAGGGCCTGTAACGCACGAAGTGCCATGGCGCGAGGCTACACGCGTCAGAAGTGCCAAGCGCGAGGAGCTGCTACGGCTACTGGTGCCAGCGCTACGCGAGCCCGAGATTGAAATTCTGAGGGCGGATTACGAGGCCCAGTCACCCTGGGGAGCTGGACGCTTCGACTGCGAGATCTTCGTCATACCCCACGCTAATGATCGACTTTGTCTTCCCATGCACCGGTGCTCCGGAGAATTGGTCAGCGGCATTGATCGTTATCCGTTGGTCGATATGAGCCCGTCTGTGAACCCGAACGAGTCCATCGTGCAGGGTTCGCCACATCAAGCCGTTTTCACGGGACCGGGACGATTACGCATCATCGCTGATGTGACGCTTAAAGAAGAAGTCAAAGAACCCATCTGCGTCTACTTGAACCTCGGCATCATCGAACTCGATCACCCGATATCCCTAGCAATTCCGCTTGTGCCCAAGACCCCGGGCCAAGGCAAACGTTGGACATTACGGAACTCGTAAAGTCCGACGCCTAAGCATGCCGACGCGCGCGATACCGTCCGAACTCATCCTCGAAGTTCGGAGTGAATACCGACGTGCCGAGAGCCTGCTCGATTGAGTCGATGGTCCAAAAACGCAGTGCGTCGATTTCGTGCGGTTCAGGACAAAACGGTCCTTCGTGGTTCAGCAGATACGTATGGACAAGTTCGCTCTCGATCGAATTGGTCATGACGTACTTGTGTGAGAATGACAGCTGCCCTAAAAGCACGACAATCCCCAGTTCCTCGCGGATCTCTCGCAGCAACGCCGCTTCAATCGATTCATCGAGCCCCACGTGACCGCCGACTGACGTGTCCCAGCGACCGGGTTGAACATCTTTCGACTGGCTGCGAAGCTGCAACAACAGCGAACCGGCGGCGTTGACCACCAGGCAATGCACCACCGGATGCAGCAACTCAGGGTTACCGTGCACTTCACGGCGGTGAGCTTTGCCGACTGTATGGCCATCGGCGTCCACGAGGGGGAGCCATTCGTCGCTCGAGGTCATACGCGAGGTGGCGCAGCGCTACTCCGACGCCCGCGCCGGCTGCTCGGAGGATCCTCATCAGCTGGATCAATATGGACCATGACGGAGGTGGACGGCAAACGCTCCTGGATCTCGATGGAAACGCTATGTGCAATCACGTGCGAATCGCGCACTGTCATGTCGGGCGGCAGCTCGAGATGGACCTCCACGAATCGCCAGCCGCCGGCCTTGCGCGTGCGAAGGTCGTGATAACCAAGCACATCATTGCGACTGCGGATGTACATCTCAATGCGGCCAAGTTCTTCGAGCGGGAGTCAACTATCCAACAAGTCCGCTACGGCCCCGATGGTCAACTTGACGGCGGCCTTGACGATGAACAAGGCAACGCAAAGCGCCACCACCGGATCGATCCAAGCAAACGACCGTTGTGGCGCGACGCGCTGCGCGACCGCGATCACGACCAGCCCCGACATGACGCCAGCGGAGGTGTATACATCCGTCCGAAGGTGCCAAGCGTCTGCCGTGAGTGCAATCGAGTCGGTTGCTCGACCCACGCGCATCAGCCAATTCGAAACGAAGTAATTTGCGATGGCCGAGACGGCCATCACCGCGACACCGAGCGACATACCTTCGAGCGGCGTTGGATGTATCAGCTTTTTGACTGCCTCGACGACAATCCAAACCGCGGCCGCCAAGATAAGAAGCGCTTCGAGGGCACCCGACAAATTCTCGAATTTCCCGTGCCCGAATGGGTGCTCGTCGTCGGCCGGAACCGAAGAAGCGCGGACAGCCCACCACGCGATCAGAGCCGCCACCAAGTCAATGCCCGAATGAATGGCTTCCGAAAGGACTGAGACACTGCCAATGACGATGCCGACCAGCAGCTTTCCGAGCACAAGTGCCGTATTGGAAACAACGGATACCGTTGCTGCTTGGGTTTTGCTATGTGAGGGATTGGACGGCATCGATCGATCTAGCTTCTTGCGAGGTCAGCGGCTGTCCCAACGAGCCTTGCGAATCTCGCGGCTCTTCGCAAGCTTGCGTAAGGCGGTGATCTCCGTTTGTTCCACGCGCGGCCGCGGCAGCCCCATGGCCATTGCAACTTCCTCAAGGCGCATACCACCGAGGTCAGCCAAATCCAACGCACACGTTGACGGCAAAGCCTCGACGAGTTCGCTGAAGTCATCCGCGTGCCATTCCGTGATGTGCGGCCGATCTTGGAGCAGGGAATAGCGGCACTGCACGCGCAGGCATTTTCCGGCACCCTGCCAGGTACACTCTGGTACCTCGCTGTAACGCACCGAACGCTCTGTGGTTTCGTCCGAAGACATACGGGTCACAAGCCACCGTTCGCGCCCGAGACTAGCCGCATTTCCTCGGAGTGTTTCGAGATTACCGCGACCGAACCGAACGACCGGTCAGTTGCTCCTCCTGACTATCGTCCTCGGATCTTCTATTGGGTTTTTTGCGGCACTAAGAGCCAATCACCGTCCCGACAGCCCGGTGTTGCTCCGCTTTTGCGTCCCTGAAAATGGATCGAATGCTCGGCGTGCGCGCTTGACGTTGCGCCAGTTAGCCGCCAACAAAGCGCCATGCCCTATCGCCGGTTTGGGCGCACGGAACTCAAGATGCCTCTTGTAACGTGCGGGGGCATGCGGTTCCAGCAGTCGTGGACGGCTGCAGCCGATGTCAGCAATGAGTCCCAGGCCAATGTCCAAGCGATCATCGAGCGGGCGCTCGACGTTGGCATTACGCACATCGAGACCGCCCGGGGTTACGGCACTAGCGAGAAACAACTGGGGCAAGTACTGCCGAAGTTGCCGCGCGACAAGATCATCGTACAAACAAAGGTTGCCCCCATCGCCGACACGAAACAATTCGAGCGTGACGTGCTCGATTCCCTCGGTCGGCTCGGGTTGCCTTGGGTGGATCTACTGGCGCTGCACGGAGTCAACAATGATGAAGTGTTAGACTGGGCACTTCGTCCTGGCGGCTGCCTTGAACGCGCTTTGAAGCTCAAAGCAGACGGCAGGGCGCGCTTCATTGGTTTGTCGAGCCATGCCCCGGTTGACACCCTCATCACCGCGATCCAAGACGGTCGCTTCGACTATGTGAATCTACATTACTACTGGGCATTTCAGAGCAATGCGAGAGCCGTAAGCCAGGCAGCGGCGCGGGATATGGGCGTGCTCATCATCAGCCCATCCGACAAGGGTGGGCACCTGTATAGACCACCCGCCAAGTTGGTCGAACTCACGGCGCCGTTTTCTCCATGGTGTTCAATGATTTGTGGTGCTTGGCGCATTCTGCAGTGCACACCCTTTCGATAGGGGCTCAGAGACCCAGCGATTTCGACGAACACTTGAAAGCGGTTGAACTGGTCAGCGGTGAAGCGCTCGATCTGCGTGCGCTCATAGCGCCTGTCGAGGCGCGGCTCCAGGCTGAATTGGAGCGCGCACTGGGCAAAGACTGGGCCAACACGTGGTTTGACGGATTGTCCGAATGGCCCACGATGCCAGGCCACGTCAATGTGCTCGAGATTCTGCGCCTGTACAACATGGCAACCGCCTATGACATGTTGGAGTACGCGCAGAGCCGCTACAACTTATTGGAAAATGGCGGGCACTGGTTCCCTGGGAAGAACGCCGCCCATGTCCCTGACCTTGACTTCACGCAAGCCCTCAGACAGTCCCGCCACGCGGCTGTTATTCCCGAGCGCTTGATGGAAGCACACAGGCTACTAGTGGGTGCAAAACAAAAAAGGCTTCAACAAGAGGACTCGTGACGCGCGCAGGCCTGCAGCAAGGACGTTGCTCGACGTGGATGGCGTTGTGGCGGGTGACGCTTGCAGTTGCCCTGTTCCTGCCGGCTTGCGCGGCGCGCAACCAGGCGCCCACCGTTCAACAAGCGATGCCGGCGTCGGTTGTGGCGCCGCCCGATGCGCAGCCCAGCCGCGGATTTGCTTGGTCCGTGGCAGGCACTCGAACTGTCATGACGCTTGTCGGCAGCATTCATGTAGGGTTCGAAGGCCTCTATCCGCTGCCAGAACCCGTCGAGGCGGCATTTTCGCGAGTCTACGGCACTTGCCATGGAATTGGCACTCGACAAGGAACCGTCGGAGAACATCGCGGCTTTGATGATGGCCAAAGCCCAATTGCCACAGGGGCAAACACTTCATGACTGTTTGTCGGACAGGACCTGGCTTCGGTACCAGAGTTTCGCCAAGGACCACCCCGACCAAGCAGCGTACTTCGCGCGGCTTCGGCCTTGGTTTGTCGCTGTCTTCCTGTCCCTAGAGCAGTCAACGATTGACGGCTACGATCCTGACAAGGGGATGGACGTGCATTTCTTCAAGCAACGCGGCGATCGAAAGGTTTTCGGCATAGAGACGGCGGAACAACAGATTGAAGCATTGGCGGAGTTGCCGGCCACGACGCAGGATCTGATGCTCGCCGAACAGCTCGACGCCATGGATCGACCAGACGACGAACTGAAGTCGTTGATCAACTATTGGAACAAGAGCGACGCCGATGGTCTTGCTCGTGAAATGTTCAAGGACTATGAAGACCCGCAATACGCGCCCGTATATGCCTCGCTAATTGCTCAGCGGAACATCCGAATGACGCAGCAAATCGAACAGTGGCTGCACGGCACTGAGCGTTTCTTCGTCGTGCTTGGAGCCGGCCACTTCATCGGCAAAGACGGCATTATTGCCAAGCTAGAGCGCGACGGCTGGGCGGCGCACAGGCTCTAGTGAGACGCGTTGGGCCATTGGCCTCTCAGGTTGAACGGGCAGAACCAAGCTCAGCACGAGGGGGGGCCCCAAGCCGGCCCTTGCAACCCTGAACCCAACGACACATATTCAGCTTCGGCCCGTTATGCCGTTGTTTCCGGTCGCGTTCTTCGTCCTGCTCTTTGCCTTTCAAGTGTGGGTAACGTGGCGCGTTTGGCGAACGGATCTCTATGTTCGCAACGAGAAGTTCGCCCAATTCAGGCTTATCTGGTTTCTGCCGCTGCTTGGCGCAATCATCGTGTACTCGGTGTTGACTGAAGAGGATCACCGCCAGGGCCCGCCTCCAAGCCACTTGAAAGGCTGATGAAGTGTTCCACAAGCTCTGCGCGACCGATCCAGCGAGAGCATAGCGGCCTGTAGGCCGGGGTTGCGTGAACACACCGCAGGAGCGTCACTTTGGCCGAAATTCAGGCAAAGACGCATCGTTCGCTGAGAACTGACTGGTCCCTAGGGTGCCGAGGCTAAAGTCTGTAACTTTCTCGGCCGTTTTTTTAGGGGTGAGCTTCGAAACTGCAACGCCGTTGGGCGACTCAACTGCTGAGGGCTGATGGCGTACGTCGGCGGTCGCTATGCATGATCTTGCTTCGCCGCTGTCAGCGGACCTGGATTTGCCCGGAACATTCTACTTCGCGCGCAAACAGGAAGCGCGTGACGCGCTGGAGTGCCTGCTGCGTCTGATGGCAGCCGCTATGCCGTCGCTCGCTGTCGCCATTGTCATGGTTGACGGCGAAGTAGAACGTTCGGTTTGTACCCTGGGGTTGGCGTCGTACGAGAGTCCAAGCCAACATGGCATCAGTTCCAAGGTCTCAAGTGTCGAGCACACCATAACGCTTAGCGGAACTCAGCTCGAGTCGAACGGCGTTGTCCTGCCCTTGCAGAGAAATTGGGCGAGTTGGACTTTCTGCCTGCGCCGGCTGCGGTCGCGCTGGGGCAATCACGTCGGCGTCATATGGATCGCACGCGAGCAATCAGAACCCTTCTTGCGGCACGAGCTTGCACTGTTCGAGCAATCTGCAGCTCTTGTTGAGCGCGAACTGGGCTTCTTGGCAAGGCAAGAAGAAATCATTGTCCAGCGTGAACGCGCGACGGTCGAAGTTGCACAGTTACATGAACAGCTGCATGCACAAACCATCAGTACCCGGCTGCAAGCTCTCGTCGAGAGTCTCGACGACGGCATACTGGTTGAAGACGAGATGAGGCGCGTCCAGGTCTGCAGCAACCGCCTCTGTGAGATCATGCGTCTCGATCTGCCGAGCCAACAGCACTTTGGCTGCGACGGCCGCCAACTCGCCAGCCAGATGGCGTCGATCTGCTTCATTCCGGAGGCGTTCGAGGAAAGCACGGACCAACTGGTCGAGGCCAATGCGTCTCGACGGCGTGAGCTGATTTACCTCGCAGATATGCGAATCATCGAGCGCGACTACGCGCCACTTGCCCTGGACGATCGCCCCAGGGGGCATCTATGGGTGTATCGCGATGTGACTCAGCGCGAACAATCAAAAGACCTGCTTCAACGCCAAGCCGATCAGTTGCGTGCACTGTCGCTGGTTGACGAATTGACCGGGCTCTACAACCGTCGCGGTTTCCTAACGTTGGCGACGCAGCAGCTCAAGCTCTGCGATCGAACAATGCGTCCCGCGCTTGTCGTCTTCGTTGACCTCGACGGAATGAAGCGAATCAACGACGAACTGGGCCACGACTTCGGCGACCAGGCTTTGATCGAGACGGCCAGCACGCTAAGGCATTGTTTCCGCTATTCCGACGTGGTTGCGCGATTGGGCGGCGACGAGTTTGTCGCGCTTGCAATCGACGCCGCGCAAGAAATGATCGGCACGATACAACAACGACTCTATGAAAGACTTGCTGAGTTGAATGCGAAGCCCGGAAGGCGTTTCGAGTTGCAATTCAGTGTCGGCACGGCAGCCTATGACCCGTCACGGGCAGAGATGATCGAGGAGGTGCTGGCCCGCGCCGACAGCTTGATGTACGAGCAAAAGCGCGCTCGCAAGGTCCAGCGTCAGGCCTGAGCGCTTCTGTGAGAATTGCCGAGCATTTTTACGTTACTGCGTTTGAGGCTGGAGCCCCTGTTTGGTTCTGGCCTTCTCAGACTATAAAGGAGTATCGTTAGGCCATGTGTGGTTCGAAGCCAATGCGCGTTGCGGCAATCCAAATGCAATCGCAGGATAACCTACTCGAGAACTTGGCGTTTTGCGAGCGCGCGGTAGCCGAAGCCGCGTCAATGGGCGCACAATTCGCAGTCCTGCCCGAGAATTTTGCGTATTTCGGGTCCGCTCAAGGAAAGCGAGCCATTGCCGAGTCACTTACCGGACCCGCTGGACCCATTCGCGATACGCTCGTACGCTGCGCGACCGAACATGGTCTGGCGCTTCTTGCAGGCGGATGGCCAGAAATCAGTGATGACCCAGACCGCCCCTTCAACACGGCCACGCTCTATGCGCCTGACGGTTCCGTGCTAGCCAGTTATCGAAAGATCCACCTATTTGACGTGACGTTGCCGAGCGGCGCAGAACTCCAGGAGTCGTCGGCCATGACGGCTGGTTCGAACGTCGTTTGCTGCAGCTTGAACGGCTATCGCGTAGGCCTTTCCATTTGCTACGACGTGCGGTTTCCGGAGCTGTTTCGCAGGTTGGTTGACTGCGGCAGCGAGCTACTCTGTATTCCTTCGGCGTTCACGCTCGAGACAGGTCAAGATCATTGGCACCTGCTCGTGCGAACTCGCGCGATTGAGTCACAGTGTTGGGTCATCGCCGCGAATCAATGGGGCCATCATCCAACGGGCAAGACTACCTATGGGCATTCGCTAATTGTTGACCCATGGGGCAACGTGTTGGCGGAGTCCGAGTCCGGAGTCGGGGTCATTGTTGCCGATCTTGATCGGCAACTTCTATCGCGAGTGCGATCGTCGTTGCCTTGTCTTCGCCACCGGCGGCTCAAGGGATGACCTCAACACTCGTTTGCAGTTCTAGCGCGGCGTGCTGGCGTCCGCATTGACGAATGCGCGCCTCGCACCGAGTATTCAGTCACTGAGCAAGGAGGCGCTTGAAGAAGGCAATTGTCTCCTTCAGCCCGTTGACCAGATTCACTTTTGGTTCCCACCCGAGCTTAGTCCTAGCAAGACTGATGTCCGGTTTGCGCTGTTTGGGATCATCTTGGGGCAGGGGCTTGTACACCAACTTCGATTTCGAGCCGACGAGACGCACGACCTTCTCAGCAAGTTCGGCGATCGAGAATTCCCCGGGATTGCCCAGGTTGATCGGTCCCGTGAACCCCTTTTCAGTCTCCATCATGCGTAGCATTGCATCCACGAGGTCATCAACGTAACAGAAGGACCGCGTTTGCTGTCCGCTGCCGTAGAGGGTAATATCGTCACCACGTATTGCCTGTACGATGAAATTGGAAACAACGCGGCCGTCGTTAGGATGCATGCGGGGTCCGTACGTATTGAAAATTCTGATTACTTTGATATCGACCTGGTGTTGCCGGTAGTAGTCAAAGAAAAGCGTCTCCGCGCACCGCTTCCCCTCGTCATAGCAGCTGCGGATTCCAACAGGGTTGACCCGACCCCAATAGCTTTCAGGTTGCGGGTGGACTTCGGGATCGCCGTATACTTCGGAGGTTGAAGCCTGAAGAATTCGGGCGTGGACCCGCTTGGCAAGGCCTAGCATGTTAATCGCGCCGTGGACGCTCGTCTTCGTGGTCTGCACGGGATCGAATTGGTAATGAACGGGTGAGGCGGGACACGCGAGGTTGAAGATACGAGCCACCTCCACGTAGATAGGAAATGTGACGTCATGCCGAAGAGCCTCGAAAAGCGGATCATTGAGCAAATGCGCAATGTTCTGCTTGGTTCCAGTAAAGTAATTATCGACACACAGCACATCGTGCTTTTCTCTGACCAGGCGTTCGCAAAGATGTGAACCGATGAAGCCTGCGCCTCCAGTGACCAAAATCTTATGCATCAACATACGTTCCCAATCCTTAGCCGAAGTTCTGCGGCTTCCAATCGGGGTTGGGCTTCTCCGGAAAGACGAAGAAGCGGCGCCCAGCGAAGTTCAGCACCAACCCGATCGCTGTTGAAATGAGTTTCGAAAGCGACGGGTGCAAACCGACCGCAATGAAGAAACGCGTGCAGTACATGTCGATGAGACCAACCACCGACACAACCCCGAGAAATACCACGATTTCGGTTAACGTTTTCCATTTGGCGCGGTGACGAAACAGCAGTTTGATTGAAAGGTAGTAGTTGACGAAGGCCGCGATAAAGAATGCCGCCAATGCCGATAACGAGACATTTTGGCTGAGCCTTAGCAAACCCAAGAAAAGCAAGAGATTGACAACGGCGGAAAAACCGCCGATGAATACATAGAAGAAGAACTGGATCGCAACCGGCACCCGGTGCAGGTTGTATTTCAAAACACAATACAGGGCTCTCCAGCCGTCCCTGGCGCCGATCTTCTTGCCTTCCGCGTAAGTACGCCCGAAGTAGGAGATGCCCATTTCATAGATCCGCAGGCGCATCCGCGCGATCTTTGCCACGATTTCCGGCTCGAATCCGAAGCGGTTCTCCTCAATCTCGATACTCTGTATCACGTCACGGCGGAAGACCTTGTAGCAGGTTTCCATGTCTGTCAGGTTCAAGTCGGTCAGCATGTTGGATAGAAGCGTCAGGAACTTGTTGCCGAGCGAATGCCAGAAGTACAGTACTCGGTGCGTTCCAAATGAGAGAAAACGGGAACCGAGAACCACGTCAGCGACACCGGCGCGCAAGGGAACCAGCAAGCGTTTTAGGTCAAGCGGATCATATTCTCGGTCAGCGTCTTGAACGGCGACGAAGTCGCCAGTCGCCTTGGCGATCCCGGTGCGCAGGGCTGCGCCCTTGCCCATGTTCCGCTCGTGTTGCAATAGCGTCAAATTGGTGAACTTGCCCTTAAGGGAATTCGCGACGTCCCAGCTCTTGTCTTTCGAGCAGTCGTCCACGATTATTATTTCAAGGCGCAACGAGTCGTCCGCAATAGCCTGAACGCTTGTCACACAGGCTTCGAGAGTCTTTTCTTCATTGTAGCAGGGGATGATGATGCTCAGCGTGATGCCAACATTGCCCGACGTTGCGGTGTCGATTGGATGGCTGCAGGCAAGGGAATCTTCTGCCATAGGGATCCCAAATCGCGCTCTTAGCCTGAATTCACGTCACGCGCCAGTCGTGAGATTTGCCAAAGAACGCTGGGTTCTTGGCATCAATTGGCACCTCAATCCAGACAACGACCTTGCAGCCGAACTCCCACATCGTCTTGTCTGTCACGTGCTGCTTGGTCGTATACGGGCACCGAAAGCATGTGTCACCGAATAAGAGGATTCGTTAAATGAGATCTTTGGGAGGATATTGCCTATAGTCGCGTATAATACTGGCTCACAATCAGGAGTAAGCTTATGAAAATCTGCGGTAATCGGGGTGCCTTCTGGGCGACAGCAGGCCTGTGCCTTTTGCTCTGCGCGTGCGCCAACGCGTCTGCCGAAACTACGCGCTCGCGTGCGCATCAGGCAAGTCGGCAGCCAACCAGGTCAAACGTCTCGCCGCTGACGGATACGCAGCGAACCCGGTTGGAGCAGGCATTGGCGCCGCGGCTCTCGCGGTTGACTCAAGGGCTTCGGGTTACTCGCACGGCCACGGGCAGCCACCATATCGATCTGCGTGGCCAATTTCAGCACATGAGCGTGGCGACTCGTGATGCCGACGGTCAGGTTAGACAGCAATGTGTTTCGACTCCCGAAGAGCTAAGTCAGTTGCTAGCTCGCAAGCAGGAGCGTGATCGCCGTCAAGTGGGGAGGCAGCCATGACATGGCGTAATGGTGCCGCGCTGCTCTGCTTGTCCGCCCTTTCGACGCTGATGGCGAGCGCACCGTACGTCCAGGCCAAGGCGACTTTCGTTCTCAATAATATCGAACCGGCGGGTATTGGCTTCAATGATCCCACCCCTGCAACTCCGGTCGGCGGCAACACAGGCACGACCGTGGGACAGCAGCGGCTCAATGTATTTCAATATGCCCTGAATCTCTGGGGCAAGGCCATCGACAGCGCCGTGCCGATTGTCGTCGAAGCCAGCTTTCAGCCGCTTGCGTGCGCGAACGGCTTCGCCCCGCTGGGGCAAGCGGCTTCGACCGGCGTCGAGTACGACGCGCCGGGTTTGGAAGCGAATGTGCTCTTCCCTGAAGCCCTTGCGGACCGCCTGGCGGGTTACGACTTGAACCCCGACAAGCCGGACATCAGCGCCCAGTTCAATAGCAGCATTGCCGAGTGCATGCAGGGCTACGACTGGTACTACGGTTTCGACGGTCAAGCCGGCGACAATTTCGACTTGGCCTCAGTCGTCTTACACGAGATTGGTCATGGCCTCGGGTTTGCCTATTTGCCGGACCCGACGACCGGCGACTTGTTTTGGCAGAACATGCCCGATCCCTACACTCGGCACCTGCTCGACAACAGCACGGGGCGTCACTTCGATGTCATGACGACAACTGAGCGCTTGGCGTCGATTGGCAACGTGCGACACATCGTTTGGGACGGGCAGCACGCGACGCAGGCCGCGGCGAGCTATCTTGCGACCGGAGGCCCGAATCTAACGGTGAGTCCAAGTATTTCCGGCTTTTTTGGGGCCCTGTTGGAGGTCAACTACGGCCCCCGTCTGCCGTCGCAACCCATCACGGGCCCGCTTGCCATAGGTAATCCGTTGGATGGCTGCGCAAGCCTCACCTCCATATCGGGCTCGATTGCTCTGCTCTACGAGGGCGATTGCAGTGAGATGGACATGACTCACCGCGCTGAAGTGGCCGGAGCAAAAGCCGTACTGTTCGCCAGTGAAGACACAACGACGCCGCCCAAAGGGTCACTCGAGTATGCGGCGAAGTACCTGAATGCAATGACCTGGGCGATACCCACCGTACAGGTTTCCAGGACTGAAGCTGATCAGTTGCGCGCGGCCAGTGGCGAAAACATCACGTTGGTTGCCAACACGGCTCAGCACGTTGGCGCGGATACGTCCGGCAGAGTTTACATTTACGCGTCGGTGCCGACGGCGGGGCAGAGCTCGATGTCGCACTGGGACCCGCTGGCACGGCCCAATCTTCTTCTGGAACCTACGGCCACGATCGAGCATTCGCAGAATCTAACCGTGGAGCAAGGGCTGCTGCGCGATATTGGCTGGGAGCCCTTCTGCGGTGATGGAAAGTTGGAACCGTCCGAAGAGTGCGACAGTGGCAGCGCCAACAGCGATACCACTGCCAATGCGTGCCGTACGAACTGCACCAAGGCAAAGTGCGGCGACGGTGTTGTAGATACAGGTGAACTGTGCGACAACGGCAGCAGCAACAGTGACACGACCCCCGACGCGTGCCGCACGACCTGTGTCAAACCCAAGTGTGGCGACAAAGTCATCGACACCGGCGAACAATGCGACGACGGCGCGGCCAATGGCGACGCCGGTGTGTGCGAAGCGGACTGCAAATTGCCCACTGCTGCGCCCAGTTCCAGTAGTTCTACGGAACCCGCCACGGCTGCAAAAGACAGCGGCTGCGCCTGCCGCGTTCAATCGATGCGCTCGGGCAATTGCTGGCTGCTAATGACAGCCGGGCTCTTGCTACTGGGTCTGCGTCGGCGCAAGCGCGCCTGGGCCGAAGGAGGTTTCGCCGATCGGAGATCGCAGCAGGAACTTTTGGGAATGCGCGGCGTCGAACCCTACTGAAAACCGGTGGTCTTCGAGCGGTGACCGAGGCGAGTTCGCCCCTGAAATCCGCACGCTCGGGCTGGCGAGTGACGCAACAACCATAAAAAAAACACGGCGAGAGCACCCACTTTGGCCAAAAGTCAGGCACGGGCGCATTGTTCGCTGAGAACTAGACAGAGGTGTGAATCATGGCTAACTCTATGTTACGCATGTCGGGGTCCGTGTGCCTGCTTGCGACCATGGCGGCTGGATGTACGCCGGCGTTGCCCGCTGGGCAAAGCCGCGGGTCGGGCCAAGGCAAATCCCTTGCTCAAACTGGAAGCGTCACGCGGGCAACCCATCGAGGCTCGAAGAATGCAGCGATGGTACTGGTCCCCATGGCCGGTGAACCCGACGATGCGGCACTGAGGCAAGCGCGCTTGGTCACGACGTCGTGTCAGGCTCTCGAACGCGAAGCGCAAGCAGAGCAAGATCGCCTACTCGAAGAGATGCGGCAGGCCGTGCGCCAAGAATTGGTGAATTGGCGAGCGGAGCAGCCGAGCTGCTGGCAGATGTACAAGCAATGGAGTGACGAGGCCTCAGGGCGCGGGAACATCTGGGGTGACGAGATTGGCGAAAGCTTTGGAGCAGGCGGTCTCGGTCTGTCGGGCGTTGGCGAAGGCGGCGGTGGGGTAGGTGAGGGCATAGGTCTGGGGTCGATCGGCGTGATAGGGCATGGCGCGGGTTCGGGCGTCGGCTCCGGATTTGGCTCGGGCCACGGCCGCCTCGGCGGATCAGCGCCGCGCTTAGGTTACACGTCCGCGGAGCGCACGTCGCATGTGATGTCGGGTACGAACAATCAGGTAAAGGACGTGGACGAGGCGGACATTGTCAAGAGCGACGGCGACTACGTTTATTTCGACGGTCAACGGCGCGCTACGCATTGTTTCAACCGAGCATCCGCGCTTGATCTCGGTTACCAAGCTCCCTGGTCAGGCGCGCGAAATGTTCATCGAAGGCGATAGAGCTGCCGTGTACGTTGCGCGGGGCACGGCAACGAAACCAAAGTGCACCTACGGCTACGATTGCCAATTCACCGGCGACGGCACGCAAACGTCGCTCATGATCTACGATATCAAGGATCGCGCCCATCCCGTGCTGGCACGACGCATCGATTTTTCCGGGTCGCTACTGGCATCGCGGCGTGTTGGAACCATGGTCCACACGGTCGTGACCACCGGCGACGCGCGGGAAAAGCCCTACTACTCGTCCTGGCCCTACGAAGTACCGCGCTGCGGCATCTACGAATCAGCGGTCAAAGCGCAGCTCAAACGGCTCGAGGACGAGAACGAACGGCTAATCCGGCAGGCGACCCAACTGAAGCTGCCGACGATTACGGACAACGGCGTCACACGGACCCTTTGCAATTCGGTGTATCACACGGCCATTGCAGAAAAGGGGGGGTTTACGAGCATCGTCTCGCTCGACATGAAAGCAGACAACGTGGCGGCCCGCGACGCGACGATTGAAAGCAATCCGGGTGCGGTCTTTGCGACTGCCGACAATATCTACTTAGCAGTGACGCACCAACCAAAGAACGAACCCGGTGGTTGGTATTCCTTCTACTCTTCTATCAATGAAGTCTCGGATCTGCATCGTTTCGACATTGGCGAACGTCCGCAAATGACCACGTACTCTGGCAGCGGAGTCGTCCCGGGCCACGTGCTGAATCAATTCTCGATGGACGAGTGGTCGGGTTCCCTGCGGGTTGCGACTACACGCGGTCGTGTTCCCAACCCAGACGTCGAAAGCGCTGTGTCCGTCATGTCACCGACGCCGAGCGGCAACATGGTGCGAGTCGGCGCTGTCGAGCACTTGGCTCGCGGCGAAGACATACGCTCCGTACGCTTCGAGGCTGACCGGGGCTACGTGGTCACATTCAAGAAGACCGATCCGCTCTTCGTGCTGGATCTCAAACGACCGGAGTCTCCCAAACTGCTCGGTGAGTTGAAGATCCCCGGGTTTTCGACGTACATGCACCGAATCGACGACAATCACCTGTTGTCGATCGGATTTGACGCGAATGACCACGGCGATTTCGCCTTCTTCGACGGCGTCATCTTGCAGCTCTTCGATGTAACCAACCCACTCAAACCAAAG
Organism: uncultured delta proteobacterium; assembly: GCA_963811985.1. GTDB lineage: Bacteria > Myxococcota_A > Polyangia > Polyangiales > Polyangiaceae > FEN-1139. The sequence continues at coordinate 486,118 of CAWEUH010000020.1, read as the reverse complement.
TTGATGTATAAGGAAAAGATCGGCACGCGCGGATCGAGCTCGGAAGCGGCGACGGATCACTTGGCGTTCAACTACTTCGCGGAGCGGGGCCTGTTGGCGGTGCCCATGACGATATGTGAGGGCGGTGGCGACGGCGTCTTCGGTAACCGGCTCGCATTCGGAGGCCTTTTGGTTTACGACGTGTTGACGAACAAGGGCTTTCACCGCTTGGGTGGTGTCAACCACGGCACGGCTGGCCAAAACTGTGGCACTTGGTGGTCGCAGGCCACCTCAGGCGTCAAACGCAGTGTCTTCATCGATGACCTAGTGTTCTCGATCGCGATGGACCGCGTCAAAGTCCAGAAACTTCAGGCGCTCGGCAAGGATCTGGCAGACATTCGGCTACTATGACGACAGAGTCGCAAGCCCATGAACGGAGCCAAGCTCGCATTACTGTTGCCGCAGTGGGCCTTGGGACACAACCCGACCCGCCTCAAGGTCAAGGTGGTGCGTGATACAACGTGGTCGCTCATCGGGATGGTGGCTTACGAGCAGTAGCGTGTGATCCCCGCCGTCCGTAACAGTGTCGAGTGTGTCGTGGATTCGCGTGCGGTCGGCCTCGGTCAAGCCTTGCGTCGGTTCATCGAGCAGTAGCAGCGCCGGTTGACGCACAAGGGCGCGCGCAAGAAGCGCCCGCCGTTGCTCAGCTTCCGTCAAGTTGCCAAACGGCACGCGCGTGCGCATCGTGAGATCGAATTGGTTCAGCCAAAACTTGGCTTGCATCTCTGCCGCGGAATCGACCTCGGCAAACCGACCAATTGTGCCGAAAAGACCGGACAAAACAACGTCCCTTGCCGTCCAAGCCGGCGGGTAGTGCATCGCCAATTCCGGCGCCATGAATCCAATCCGTTGCTGACGCTCCCAGCGCGTCACACCCGGCTGGGCGCGCAACCCCAACACTTCCAGATCCACAACGTAACTCTGCGGATGATCCCCGAGTAGCAGCGCCAGCAACGTGGACTTACCCGAGCCATTATGGCCGGTTATCAGCCAATGCTCTCCAAGCCTGACTTCGAACGTCACGTCGTGCAAAATCGCTGTCGAGCCGACACTTACGGACGCTTGCGTCAACTTCAGAACCGGGCCGCGGTTGTGACACGCATCGTCGCGCGCAATGTTGTCGATGGCCGGCGGCGGCTCGAGCGGTTGTTTCGTTGATGGGGTTTTGTTCGGCACGGAAGCGCGCGTGGCCTCGAGTTCAAACGTGCGGCTCACGAGCGGCTGAATCTCGTCAGGGCGCGGTGTCGCAACAACGAGCGTGATCGGCTCACCCGGTTGACGCCACGCGGTCGGTTGCGACGCGGCACCTTCGAGGGTCTGCGATGCCTCACACGACCGAATCAGAGCCTGCAGTACCTGGCGCCGTGCGGCGGGGTCGAGTCCGCCCAATGGATCATCGAGCAGCAGCAACCGGGGCTTTGCCAACAGAGCGCGCGCCAGCAACAGCTTTCTCAATTCGCCGTTGGAAAGCGCGGCCACGCGCCTTTCAAGCACATACTCAATGCCCATTTCTCCCAACAGTTCTCGGCGGCGGCTGGCATAGTCGGCCGAGAGCAAGCCCGGTGGCGGCACTTCGAACTCGTTCAGACCGAAGACTCGAGGCTCGCTTAGAAACGCCGCGACCGTGTCGGGCTCGCAAAACGCCGAGTGCCAGCGAGCCTGGTGAAACGTCGCAACGCGCGAGGCTACGCGGCGCTGTTGCTCGGACGAGACCAGTTGAATCGCAAATCGAGGCGCGATACCGAGAGCCGAGTCAGCGTGCCACGCCGTCCAAGCTGGGTAGCTCCGGTGTCCGGAACTCAACACGTGCTTGCCGGCCATGACTTCCAGCAGAAGCGACTTGCCACTTGCAGGCGTCCCCAACACATACAGGCGTTCCCCAACTGAAACTTCGAGGGAAAGCGGCCCGAGCAGGGTTTGCCCCTGGTGCTGAAAAATGGCCGACTCGAGTCGGAATGCCGGTGGCGCCATGCTCGAGCGGAGTCTAATGCGAATGCTGCGCCGACTCAATCGGCCGCGAAACGCGCATCACTTGAGCACAATTGTCGTCGCGCTGACGGCTGGCATCGAGTAGACGAGTGTACACGTGCCGCCGCTACAAGAAACAGCCGGCGGCGTGCCCGTGACCGGAGCAACAGCTGCCGTCGTTCCGGCTAAGCGGTACAAAGTGGCTGTGCTCAGGGCGGGCGCGTTGGTAATCGTGATACTGACGGATTGCGCGCTAGAGTTCTTGTTTATGGCGACTATGTGTACCTCATTGGCGTTGCTCGAGTTCGAGAATGCGTAGACGGACGTCATCTTGGGTTCGGATGTCGTCGCCAGCACGGCCGTGTCGCCGACCGTGGTGCCATTGCCGTCGAAGTTGCGATACAAGTCGTAAGCTGCGACCAGGAAGTTCGTCCCGCAGCTGCCGCTGCTGCATTGCAGCGGCCAGGCGGTGGCGGCAAACACGCCTTCGCGGCCGAAAATGCCGAGTAAGTCCGCCTCGGCAACCCCACCGCTGATCGCCTTTTCGCAGCCGGCATTGTACTCGCTGAACGATAGCCCCGGCGCTGCGAACGAACTTCCAGAGTAGGCAGCCGCGATTTTTCTCTGCAGGCGAGGGATCGTCTGGCGCGGGTACCAGTTCTTGTCGAAATAGGAATGGTCGCCGTAGTTGAAATCCAAGCTGTTAGTGTCGGACGCGGAGATGTCGGTAGCGTTCGGGTCCCAGAACAGCCGGGGCGCCTCGAGGCATTGCGCGTCGTTGCTACCGGGGGTGTAGTAATGGATGTCGAAAACATCCAACAGTGATTTCCCGGCTGCAGCGGACTGCGCGGCAAGCTGCTGCAGGTAATAGTCCGCGAATTCCGTTGTTGCAGTGACAAAATGCGGGCTTGAGTAATCCCCGCCGTAGACGACCCCGTCTTGGGCCACAACCGGTGCGAAGATCTTTGCGTCGGGCCAGGCGCCCTTGGCTGCTTTGGCGGCGTTTACGTTGCGCGTGATCACATCGTCCCAGGTAACAGTGCCGCTGCCGCAGTTGTTTGGGTAGAGTTCCGGATGAGTTCCAGGCCAGTAGTTGGGTTCATTGTCCAGGTCAAAGAACACGGGAGATGCGCCGGAACTGAAGTTGACCTTGAGGAAATTCACGAATTCGTCCTGTGCCACGGGGTTCATAGCCGTGGCGCAGCTGCTGCACGTGGGCGTTCCAATGGCGCAACTACAAAAGGCGCTGCCCTTGGCCATTGAGTTCTTGACGAATGCGGGACTATTGGGGTTGCTCGATGCAAAACTCAACGCTTGACCGTAGCCCGGGTCGCCGCTCATCATGTTAACGACATTGGCCCTGGTGGTGCCGCTTCGCGAAGGACACGCGCTGTCCGAACCTGCGCTGCCGCTAGCGCCACAGGGGGCAACGCCGCTATCACTCCAGCCGACGTTGCGGTTCCACTTGGCTGCGACATAGTCCAAAATCGGAATCGTCGCCAGGAATGCTTCGCCTTTAGCCTGCGCCGTTGGAATCGTGTCGCCGGAGGTCGCTGTATATTGACCTGCAAGGTTGCCGTTCGTGCATTGGCCTACGAAATAACAATAGTCCGCACCCGTGTTGGTGTAGTCGACGGTCCAGTTGTAAGCGCTGTCTGCATCGCCACCTTGCCGGATTAGGCCCCATTTGGTCTTTTGCGCGACGAAATTGCCAAACCCGTTGATGCCATAGATGTAGGGCGAAACGGTCCTCGGCGCTGAGGGGGCTGCGTACTGACTTGCCGGACCCTTTTGCACGTCGATATTGAACTCGAGCCCACCGCTATCGGTGCCGCCGCCGGATTGCTGGCTGCCCCCCAATCCAGGATTTGCGCCTCCCTGGGCGGTTCCCCCCGCCGAAGATGTTGCACCCGCAGAGGGCGAGCCACTGCAAGCGAACACAAGACTCAAGGCAAAAACCAACATCAAGGCGACATGTTCACTACGCGCTGCATCGTTCATGGGCCGATACTCCAGGACATGTGTGAAGATTAGTCCAGTTTGTCCCGTGTGCCCAATTCAATCCCTGGCGTCACCTCTGCAATCACATTCAGTATATGAAATGCGATTAATCACGCCTTGTGCACCTGCGCCCACAAATCCACACTGAATTGCAGCCGCCAGAGAATTCAAACGCACACCTTCTCCTCGATGATTCGTTGAGAACCGGTCCAGCCGCGTCAAAGAGTGTTGCGATGCGATGTCGATACGTGCATGCTTCATGGTTGGGTCGTATGCGAAGGAGCAATGCTATGCGTTTTGTCAAGCCGATTCTGTCCAGCGTGCTTGTGGTTCTTGGATGCTCGGGTCAACCCAGCGGTAGTGGCACGTCCAGCGTGGGCGGTACGTCCAGCGTGGGTGGCACGTCCAGCCCGGGTGGCGGCGGATCGAACGGCGGTGCGCCGGGCGTAGGCGGCGGTGGAGGAACGAACAGCGCCATGGGCGGCTCAGGCAACGTGGGCACCATCGGGGCTTGTGCGATTTTCCCCAGCGATAATCCCTGGAATCAGGACATTTCAACCGCGTCTCTGCATCCGAATAGCGCGGCCTATATCAACAACATGGCGCCGACTCGTGGCCTGCATCCCGATTGGGGCAATTGGTTCACCGATCACTACGGCATTCCGTTCTCATCCGGGACGGGAGCGACGCCTCAGCCGATCACGTGGACTGCCGATTGGGGACCCACTGAGAGCGATACGAATCCTTGCCCAACCGACAATAACCAGTTCTGCTACCCAATTCCGTTGACCGCGCCGATCGAAGGGGGCCCCGGCGCTGACACCGGCGATGACCGGCATGTGCTCTACATCGACACGGCGGGCGCGCCTAACAATTGCACGCTCTATGAACTTTACAACGCGCAGAACCCAACCGGCAGCAGCGGTTGGACTGCGGCCAATGGCGCGATCTTCCACTTGGGTTCGAACGCGCTAAGGCCCGACGGTTGGACGTCGGCCGACGCGGCAGGGCTGCCTATCCTACCTGGGCTCGTGCGCTACCAAGAAGCCGTTGCGGGGGAGATTCGTCACGCAATTCGCGTCACGTTTGCCAGTTCGTACCAAGGCTATATTCATCCTGCGACCCACGCTGCCGGAAATTCCAATACGGCGAATCCGCCCATGGGGCTCCGGTTGCGTTTGAAAGCGTCGTTTGACGCAAGTGGCATGACTGGACCATCGCTTGCAATTGTGACGGCGCTCAAGAAGTATGGGGTAATCGTCGCCGACAATGGCAGCAATTGGTACATCACGGGCGAGTCGAACGATGGTTGGAACGACTACATGGACGACCTCGTATCCAACTTGGGTAAGGTCCACGGCAGCGACTTCGAAGTCGTCGATACGGGGCCCATTTCCACGGCCGGGCTCTAGTTCTTCCCGCTGCGCCGCCCACCGCGCCGCGCCTTGGGGCGGCTCGAGCGTTGCCGCAAAGCGGGCTGACTCAGCGCCGGCGCGATGGCTTGTTCCGGTGGCAAGCCTTGCTGCAAGCGTCGCAATTCGTCGCGCAAGTGCGCCGCCGTCTCGAATTCGAGGTTCTCGGCTGCCACGAACATCTGTTGGCGAATCTCTTCCACACGTTCTGCTAGGTCAAGTTCAGCCGCTGCAGGGCTTGTTTCTTGCCGTGTGACAGCCTTGCCCTTCGGAACCGCGTAGTAGTCGCGCGTGCCACTGGCAGGCCCCATATCTAGTATCGCGCGCTTGATGGTTTCCGGGGTTATCCCATGCTCCTCGTTGAACAGGGTCTGGATTGCGCGACGTCGCTCAGTCTCGTCGATACACTGTTTCATGGCGGCAGTGATTCGATCGGCGTACATGATTACTTGCCCGCGCACGTTGCGCGCGGCACGTCCCGTCGTTTGGATCAGGCTGCGTGCGCTGCGCAAGAAGCCCTCCTTGTCGGCGTCGAGGATCGCTACAAGACTCACTTCCGGTAGATCAAGCCCTTCGCGCAGCAGATTGATGCCAATCAGGACGTCGTACTCACCCGCGCGAAGCGCGCGCAGTAGCTCGACTCGCTCGAGTGTTTCGACATCCGAGTGCAGATAACGCACGCGAACCGCCAACTCGGAGTAGTAATCCGTGAGATCCTCCGCCATGCGCTTGGTGAGCGTCGTCACCAGAACGCGCTCGTCGCGTGAGGCGCGCTCTCGAATGCAGCCCAAGAGGTCATCGACCTGCCCCGCTACCGGACGAACGAGGATTTCAGGATCGATGAGCCCGGTGGGCCGAATTAATTGCTCGACGACGTGACCCGAAGAGCGCTCGATCTCGAAGTCACCGGGCGTTGCGGAAACGCAGATGACTCGCTTCATGAATCGCTCGAATTCTTCGAATTGAAGCGGGCGGTTGTCTAACGCGCTCGGCAGCCTAAAGCCGTACTCTACCAAGGTGTCTTTTCGAGAACGATCGCCGCGATACATGCTGTTGAGCTGCGGAATCGTCTGGTGCGACTCATCGATGATCAGCAGGAAATCATCTGGGAAATAGTCAACCAAGGTCGGAGGCGGATCGCCCGCTTTGCGTCCGGAAAGGTGCCTCGAGTAGTTCTCGATGCCCTGGACGAAGCCCATCTGCTCGAGCATCTCGAGGTCATATTGCGTCCGCTGGGCCAGCCGTTGCTTCTCCAGAAACCGACCTTGCTCGTCGAACCGTTGCAGCCGTTCGCGCAATTCTTCGCGAATGGACTCAATGGCACGCGTCAATTGCTGCCGTGGCGTCACGTAGTGAGACCCTGGGTAGACCGCGTAGCTGTCAAGCGAGCGCAGTACCCGCCCGCGCAGCGGATCCACCTCGTGGATACTGTCGATTTCGTCACCGAAGAATTCCACACGAATTGCTAGCGTGGCCTCGTAGACTGGGAAGATCTCGACGACGTCGCCGCGCACTCGAAATGTGCCGCGATGAAAATCGATGTCATTGCGTTCATATTGGATATCGACGAGGCGCCGCAGCAGAATGTCCCTTGGGAATTCTTCGCCCTTGTTGATTTCGATCAACAGGTCTTTGTACGTCTCAGCCGACCCGATACCGTAGATGCAGCTGACGCTGGCGACGATAATCACGTCGCTGCGCGAGAGCAGCGCCTGCGTCGCGACGTGCCGCATGCGATCGATTTGGTCGTTGATAATGGCGTCCTTCTCGATGAACGTGTCGGTCGTCGGAATATAGGCTTCGGGCTGGTAGTAGTCGTAGTAGCTTACGAAGTAGGCTACGGCGTTCTCCGGAAACAGATCCCGCATCTCACCGTAGAGCTGCGCAGCCAGCGTCTTGTTCGGTGCGATGATCAACGTCGGCCGCTGCAAGCGGGCAATCACGTGAGCGACGGTGAAGGTCTTGCCGCTGCCAGTAATTCCCAGCAGCGTCTGAAGGGGAACGCCATCGTTTAGCGCATTGCAGAGCGCTTCGATAGCCTGGGGTTGATCCCCCTTGGGCGTGAAGTCACTTCGCAAGACAAAACTGGCAGCCATCGGTAACGGCCCTTCTACACACGCCCAATTTCGAGACGTATCATTTGTGCTACCACCGCAAGACAGCCTTTGCGACCTGCTGCGGCCGCGTCCAACAGCGGCAAAACTACGGGCCGAAGCCGGAACTGGTTTAGCGCTTGGAGAACTGGAACCGCTTGCGCGCTGCAGGTTGCCCTGGCTTCTTTCGTTCCTTGGCGCGGGCGTCGCGCGTGATGTAGCCGGCGCGCTTCAATACCCGACGGTAATCCTGACTCTCCGCAGACAGTGCGCGGGCGATACCGTGGCGAACGGCTTCGGCCTGTGCGCTTTTGCCGCCACCTACAACGGTTGCGCGAACATCGTATTTTTCGGTGACTTCCACCAGTTCGAGCGATTGGCGCAGGACCATGCGCGATGTTTCACGCTCGAAGTACGTGTCACACGGCATCTTGTTCACAACGATGGTTCCGGTGCCGGCTTTCAGCCAAACGCGGGCCACCGCAGTCTTTCTGCGGCCGGTAGCGTAGGATTGGGTCGTCTCAGTCATCTTCATATTCGTCCTTGCCGGATTTAGAGCGTTATGAGCTCGGGCTTCTGCGCGGCGTGGGGATGCTGAGCCGAAGCGTAGATCTTCAACTTGGTGATGAGTTGCCGCCCCAAAACGTTCTTGGGCAACATGCCCTTGACCGCTTGCTGAATGGGTAACTCGGGGTGTTTGACGAGCGTCTCCTCGAACGAGGTGCCGCGCAACCCGCCCGGATAGCCGCTGTAGCGGTAGTAATGCTTCTGCACAGGCTTACGCCCAGTTAGACGCACTTTGCTAGCGTTGACGATGATAACGAAATCACCCGTGTCAACGTGCGGCGTGAACGTGACCTTGTTCTTGCCGCGCAGAATCGTGGCAACGCGCGTGGCAACCCGCCCCAGGGGCTTGTTGTTCGCATCAATTACCCACCACTTGCGGGTAGCTTGTGCGGTGGCTGGCTTCTCTACAAACGTACGCATCAATACCTCGGTACGGGCCTCGGCCCGCCGGAAAGGGCGCGTTTTCTAGTCGCACATCGAACAGCAGTCAAGGGCCTGCGGCCCTTGGCCTGGTTGCAGGGCAACACTGCGGCCTGATGCGCAGATCAAGTGACGCGTGCCCGCCCCAAGCGGCCGTTTAGCCGACACAAACGCGCGAAGATGAAGTTCTCCGCCATTGCCCGCCGGGCCAACCGCATAGAAAATGAGCCGATCGCATGCACCCGACGGGAAACCTACGTCTTCTCGATAAGATGGCAACTTCGGGCCTTATCACGGCCGAGCAACGCGAAAGTGTACTTAGCGGTGTTCACAGCCTCGGCGAGCGATTCGAGGAGGCGCTACTCGATCGGGGCATATTGGATGAGACACAGATCTTGCGCTTTCTTGCCACCGAGCACCAGACGCGTTTTGTCTCCACTGACAAGCTTGCAAAGGCCAACATTGACCGCGCGGTTCTGCAGAGGGTGCCGCATAAGTTCGCCGAACAGCGCACGGTCTTTCCAATCATGTACGACGCGGCGACGGGCTCGCTGAGCGTCGTCACGCCCGATCCAGACGACCCATCCGTGGTGCAAGAGTTGAAGGTAGTGGCTGCCGTCAAACAGGTGCAGCTGTTCGTCGGACGCCCGCGGGCGGTGAAGGCGGCCATCGTCAAGGCGTACGGCGGCGACATCCACGCGTTTGCGGCGCTCGATCGCAGCGCGCACGAGCAGTTCACGACCATGTTGAACGTGTTCGAGCGCAACTTGGTCTCCGAGGAGTCCATGGCCACGTCGCTAGCGCGCGAATCAGTGTCGCGCGAGCGAGTCCTAACGACGAACGATCTCGATTCGAGCCGTCCGGATGGGAATTTCCTGCGTCACGAAGGCGTCGGCGTTGACGCCTACCAAGAGACGCTCAACGTGTTGATCACCGTCCTGGAGAACGGCCGCGGGGAGCTGCGCGGCCATTCCGCGCATGTCGTGCGCCTGATGCGCAAACTGGCCGAGCGCATTGGCGTGTCCGACATGCAGAAGATGGCCTTCGTCATCGCCGCGCAGCTGCATGACTTGGGCAAGATGGGAACCTACCACCTGACGGCGCTCAACGTGGCCGAATACGAGGGGCACAAGGTGGCGGCGAGCAAACAGCTACTCACGCCGAGTCGCCTGATGGAAGGCGTCCATTTACCCCGCGAGTTCGAGGAGATTGTCGCGTCCATGTACGAGCGCTACGACGGCAAGGGCCTGCCCGACGGCGCACAGGGCAAGGAAATCCCGCTGGGGGCGCGAGTGCTGGCGCTCGCCGACACTTATGCGGACCTGACGCAAAACAGCCGCAACCCGTTTCGCAAGACGCTTAGCCCCGTGCAAGCGTGCGAAGCGCTCAAGCGCTATTCAGGCACGATCTTCGATCCGAATTTGGTTCACATATTCAGGCTTACGGTCACCGGCGAAGACCTCAAAGCGCGGCTCTTGGCCAACCGTTACCAAGTACTTCTCATCGATCCGGACCCAGAAGAAACCACGGTGCTGGAACTGCGATTGATGGAGCAAGGGTTCGAAGTCCGCCAGGCTCACAGCGCCGAACCCGCGCTCAGGCTCCTTGCCACGGGCGAGTTCGAGCTGGTTGTCAGCGAATTGGACATCGGCGAAGAGGATGGGCTTACCCTATTGACCAACGCGCGCAAGATCCAAGGCTGGCGCGAGGTACCGTGGATTATCCTCACCGGTCGCACCGGGCGCGCCGATGCGCAGCGTGCCTTTGACATGGGTGTCGCGGACTACCTCACCAAGCCCGTCAGCCCCGAACTGTTCGTGGCCAAGACGCGTCAAGTGTTGGAACGTCAAAGCACGGTGAAGGGTGCGCGCGGTGTCACCGGGTCACTCAAAGAGATGGGCTTGCCCGAGATTGTGCAAATCCTCTGGCACGGCAGAAAGAACGGTCGGCTGAGGATCCGTACGCAAGCGGAGTCCGGAGAGATTCATTTCGTCAACGGGGCCATTTACAACGCGCTCTGGTCTTCGCTGCGCGGCGAGGAAGCATTCTACGCAATGCTGCGCCTCGACGACGGCGACTTTGCGCTCGACCCCAACTACCAAGCGCCGCAACAGCTTATCCAGGCCAACCCCGAAGCGCTGCTGCTCGAAGGCATGCGGCGGCTCGATGAGGCGAACCGGTGACATTCTTTCTGGCACGGCGCCACGTGGCTACGGGTTGCTTCGCGCCGCGCCGTTGCGGCTCGAAATCCCGCCCCTCACGCTTGGTTGGCTCGCGCGATAGCCTGTTCCAAATCGCGCCAGAGATCCTCAAGATTCTCGAGGCCGACAGAAAGCCGAATCATGCCGTCGGATATGCCGACCGCTTCGCGCTGCTCTTTCGGGACGCTGGCGTGGGTCATGGTTGCCGGGTGCTCCGCCAGTGATTCGACGCCCCCGAGGCTTTCCGCGAGTGTGAATAGACCAAGAGCCATCAAGAATGCGTGAGCCGCTCTTTGCCCGCCCTCGAACTCGAAACTGATGATGCCGCCCGCGCCGCCTGGCATTTGTCGTTGCGCCAATTCGAATTGCGGGTGACTGGGTAGACCGGGGTAAAGCACCTTGCGTACCCCTTTCGTCCGTTCCAAGCGAATTGCCAATTCCAAGGCTAGTCGCGAGTGCTCACGCATACGCAACGGTAGCGTCTTGATCCCCCGCAGGACCAAGTAGCAGTCGAATGGGCTCGGTACCGAACCCAATGCGTTTTGAAGAAATGCGATGCGCTGAGCGAGCGCTTCGTCGCGGGTGGCGACGACCCCGCCGATGACGTCCGAATGGCCGTTGAGGTATTTCGTCGTCGAGTGCAGCACGATGTCGGCGCCCAGCTCCAGCGGCCGCTGCAACGCGGGAGAAGCAAAGGTGTTGTCCACGACCAGGATCAGCCCGCGCTGTTTGCAGACTTGCGCGATCGCGCTGATGTCGAAAACCTTGAGTAACGGGTTCGTCGGCGATTCGACCCAGACCATTCTCGTCTGCGCCGTGATTGCCCGTTCGAGTCGATCCGGATGCGTGTAATCGACATAGGTGGTGCCGACATTGCGCTGACGCGCGATGTGTTCGAAGAGCCGGAATGTACCGCCATACACGTCGTCACAACACAACAAGTGTTCGTCAGGACCCAGCAGTTCAAGGACGTTATTAGCGGCGGCGCAACCACTCGAATACGCGAAGCCAAAGCGCCCGGACTCGAGCGTTGCGACGCACGTTTCAAGCGCAGCGCGGGTCGGGTTGCCGCAGCGGCCGTATTCGAAGGGGCGCGGTTGGCCCGGTGCGAGCTGTGCGAACGTGGTCGAAAGCACGATGGGCGTCATCACGGCGCCCAAGGTGGCATCGGGACGTTGACCCGCGTGGATGGCAGAGGACTCGAACGCTAGTCCTTCGACCCCGCTCGGAATCGGCTTAGGGGCAACGGGGACCGTTTCAGACGACATAGCAGGTTCTCCAAAAAACTAGCTGAGGCGGAATGCCGTGCACCGGGCAGGGACGGGATTGTCTCAGATCTAAGATGTCTGTCCCTTATAGCAGAATTCGAGCATGTTCAAGGGACACTGCGCGCCGCTTCAGCTCAACGGCCGAAGCTCCCCAGCGGGTCTAGATGGGGCCGTGGGATCTGTCGCCCGCCGTCCGGAGCTTGATTTGTGGGGCCGCGGCGACTTCAGCGCCAGGGGTAAAGGCAGCCCGGACGGTGGCATTTGGCATTTTGCCGCTGTCCACCAAAACAGACTTAGCCTGACGAATTGTGGCGTGGCGCGAGTCCTGCGGGTACTCTCACAAATTGTCTTGACGCAGTAGCCGCTTCTCTTGATACGGAAAAGACAATGTCGCGCGACAAAACACGGACCAAATCCAAGACCCATGCTAGGGCGGCTGCTGACAAGAAGGCGCAGTCCGCGGACGTCACCAAGCTGTCGAAAGCCGTGGCTCGCGTGCGCGGTGAAGCCGCGGTGGACGCAGCCGTGGAACCCGTTGCTGCCATTGATTCTCCCGAGGTTGGAAGCGCATTGCGCCAGCTGCGCGCAGAGCGTGGCCTGTCGCTCGACAAGCTTGCCTATGAGTCGCGGGTCAGTCGAGCCATGCTGAGTCAAATCGAGCTTGGCCGCAGCACACCGACCATCACGGTACTGTGGCGCATTGCCCGCGCGCTTGGCGTGCCATTTTCGGCTCTGCTCGGCGGGCCCGCGCCGGAGGACCCGCTCGTGTTTCGCGCAGTGCGCGCCAAGCTCCTGAAGTCCTCGGACGGCAGCTTCTCGACGCGGGCACTGTTTCCGTTGGATCGCCCGCACTTGGCGGAATTCTACGAGTTGCGCTTGGCCCCGCGCGGTGTCGAACAGGCGGATGCCCACGCGCCCGGCACATCCGAGAACATCGTGGTCACTGCAGGCGCGCTCGAGATTCGCGTCGGCGGCACCACGATCGATCTCAAAGTGGGCGACGCCACGTATTTCCAGGCCGATGTACCGCACGAGTACCACAATCCAACCGGGCACGAGACGGTCGCATATTTGGTCATGACTTACGCGCATCGGCCGTGACATCCTTCGCGGCTTCCCCTACGAAACGCTCTGATCGGCTGCTTTCATGCGTGGCCGCGCTCGGGTGCCTGTTGTGCCTGCTGCTCGTTGTGACATTCTCATGGGGCCGCGACCAAAGCATTTACGCGTTGATTGGGGACGGCATTCTGCACGACAAAGCGCCCTATTTGGCGCTATGGGACTTCAAGCCGCCCGGGATCTACTTCGTGTACGCGGCAGCCCAGGCGCTGTTCGGTCGCGGCATGGCGTCGATTCGAATCCTAGAAGCGTGTGGCCTTCTGAGCATGGCAGTGAGCCTGGTCGTCTTGGCTCGCAAACTGCACGGCAATGCGCTTGCGGGTTGGCTCGCAGCGGCTTTTGCGTTGTTCGCGCATGTGATGCTCGATTTTGGCATACGGGTCAACCGGAATCGTTCGGTGGCATTTTGACCGTCCTGGGCCTGTGTGTCGTGACGCCAACCGCTGACAAGACCACGAAACCTTGGGAGGCGCTGGTCGCGGGGGTTCTCTTGGGATTGGCCAGCTTGATGAAGCCGCAGCTCGGCGGCGCGTTGATCGTCGTGCTGGCTTATTTGTTGCGGCAACAACGGGATCACGGCCGCCTGTGGCGCCGCGCATTGCCTGCCGCGGCGCTGGTCGCCGGCATGGTGCTCGTGTTTGCCGTCGTCGGTCTATATTTCGTTTGGCACGGCGCAATGTCGGCCCTGTTGTGGACGCTTCGCGACTTCGTTCCTGGGTATACCGCGCTTGGCTGGCACCCGGGCAGCTCTCCGCTCGGCATGGTGCACTACGCGCTCTTCGAGGCGCTCGTGAAATTCTCGGTTTACATTCCAATTGGGGTCGTGGCGGCACTGGTACTGCCGTCAGCCCACAGCCGCGAACGCGAAGGGGTGTACCTTATCTGCGGCATCGTGAGCTTTCAGATCGTCGGCATCGCGATGCAGGCAAAATTCTTCGAATACCACTATGGGGCCACGATTCCGCTTTTGGCCTTCCTTGCCGGGCTTGGCTGGGCAAAGCTCTGGTGGACGGCGCAGGCTCGCGGCGTCGTGGCCGTGCTCGGTTTTGCGCTGGCAATGCTCTTGGCGGGGCTGATTGCGCCAGCCAGGTACGATCTTCCCGGCAGCCCCTGGCAACGCACCGTACAACGGTTGTGGTTGCTACGGCACCCGCGCGATGCCGCGGCGCGCGACCAACTCGATGACGCGATCGCGAAGGCTGCCAGCTTCGACCTTGCCGCGGACCGCGATGTCGCGCGTTGGATGAAAGAACAAACCGGCCCGGACGACACGGTGCTCGTCTGGGGATTCGAACCTGCCATCTACTGGTTTGCCGAGCGAAAGCCTGCAAGTCGCTTCATCTACAATGTCGCCCAGCGCAGCCCGTGGCAACAGGGGAAAGCCCGCCAATGGTTCATGGACGACCTACGAAAGAACAAGCCCGTCGTCGTTGCGGTGCAACACGCCGACATATTCCCGGGCGTCACGGGCCACGACACGGACTCAGCCACCGACATCGACGACTTCCCGCAATTCGCGGAATGGCTGGGGCGCGGGTATTACGCGGCGGGGTACCGATACAACTTCGAGTACTTCCGGAGGCGCGATTCAGTGGACTAGGGCTGTCCGGGGTTTCTCCTGAGCCATCGGCTCATTTGGATTGCACAGGAAGGACGGAAGAGTGGAATGACCTGACGTGATTAGGCGATCTTCCGACCTTCCGATCTTCCTGTGCCATCATCCGAGTTCATCGGAATTAGAGCCTGTCTCGGTAGGCAACGGTGCGGACTTGGCGGCTTCAAAGAAACGCGACGGTTCCGTGCCGTCACGACAAAATTGAAATGGCGCACCGATTGCTCGATGCGCCATCGACTCTTAGGTGCAAACGCGGAACTACCCGCAGTCTGCAGTCATCTTGGCATTTTGGTCCGTGCACGTGTCGGTGCAGGCGTCACCTGCTGTCTTGCATTCGAAGAAAGCTTGCGCTGACGTTTGACAAGCAGCCGGCGCGCTCGGCAATTGAGCGCACTCTGCGTTGCAATCGTCCACCGTCATAACGGCAGTGCCGGCGTCACAATTCGCGATTGCAGTGCAGAGCGCATTGCAAGAATCCTGCGGGCTTGGGCTGCTGGCCTTGTTACTGCTACTGCTGCAACCTGCGCCAAGTAAAGTTATGAGGGCAGCCGCGAAACAGATTTGTAAACTCTTCACTCTATCCTCCTCTGGGGCGGTTGCCCCGAGACACGCCTACTTGGGCCCCGAGAATAAGCCTCGATACTGAACCTTTGCAGGCACGATGAACCAGGTCCAACGATCGCGAAGGATAAGCCCAGTTGGGGTCAAAGGCAAAGAGGACTACGACATAGGGCCCGGGGACAGTGCGGCGCGGCCCCGGCGGCGGCAACTTTTGCTCTGCACGTTGCAGTCACGTTGCATCGCTAACAGGAAATAGCCCAAGAGCCGGCGATTTGCGAAGCGGGGAAACGGTTGCTTGCGCCGTGATTCGGGCCGTGTTACGCGGCACAAATCACGGCATTTCAGCTGGTTCGGGAGGCATCATGCACCCGCGTCTGCAAGATTTTGGGGCCATTGTACTGATACTCTACGGGATGGCAGCGGTGCCGGGTTGTTCCAGCGCCCGCCCCGTTGCACCCGCAGTGAACTCGACGCCCGCCGTAGCCGAGGAGGTTCCGAGCGCCTTTGACAAGGACCCCGAGTGGCCCAAGCGGGCCGTGGTCGTGAGCGTAGATCCGGGCAATTCGGTGACGGCCCGGCGTAGCGAAAGCCGTTTTTCGACGCGCACGTCGCATGCCAGCGTCGATAGCCACACGTCCAGCATGCTGGTTCAGGTGGCCGCGCTCAGCCATGTTGTTTCAATCAAGAAGCCGTTGGTCGAGCAGCAGCTGCGCGAGATGGGCCTTGATGTCGTGGCGATGAAGCGCAGCAAATTGCGGCAGCCCAATGCCTTCAACGTGCTCGTCGAAGACATTACCTACGTGGAAGAAGTCGAACGAAAGAATAACTGGGACCCGGTCGTTTTCACGTTGACTCCCGCCATTCACGTTCGGGTTATCACGGCGAACGAACGCAACACATTCGAGGCTCCGCCCATCACGGTTCGCTCGTACGGACCCTTGAGTTCGCAGGCTGCGGAAACCTATGGTCGGCAATTGGCGCTTGCGCGCGTTGAGCTAGGCAAGCGTTTGGTGGAGTGGCTTGGCGGGCGGCTGTCGCTACCGTCCGCAAGCGCGGCCGCCAGCACGAAAAAAGAAGCATCAACGCCCCCGGCGACCTAGCCGGTGCCACAGAGCGGCGTCGGCCCGGGCTCGGCACCGTTATGGACGCGGCGGCTTGGCCGAATGCTCGACGGTGCTGTGATGGATGCTTGTTGGTTGTTGCGGCACTTGGACAACCGTTGTCCCATGGCTTGCCGATTCCAACATGCGCTGGCGCGGTTGCGTACGACGCACCGTGCTGTCGTGCCTCACACCAATGATACGTCGGGTTGCTCGTTCAGCTACACTGCTATGTCTTCGATATTGCTAGCGAATCTAGGTACCTACAATGCTGCGGTGGGCACCCAACAGAGCCAACGACACCGAATCGCCTACCCGCATCTCACCGGTTAATCTAAGAACGGGTAGCGATCCTCGTTGGCGCTTTGGATCTTTCGAGCCAAGATCGAACCGGAGACACTAAGATGAGAAAATCGGCTTTGCGTAACTTGTCGGTGCTTGTCGCGCTCACGCTGCCTCTGGGCGCGTGCGGCGGCAGCGACAGCATCAGTGGCGGAGCGGATGCAACCGGTGGCGTTGCGAGCACGGGCGGCACAAGCTCGACAGGAGGCGATAATGCGACAGGCGGATCGGCGATAACCCCTGATACCGGCGGTGCCACGAGCACCGGCGGAACAGCCCCAACGGGCGGTGCATCGCCAACGGGTGGTGCATTGCCAACGGGTGGCGCATTGCCAATGGGCGGCGCATTGCCAACGGGCGGTCGCACCGCTGCAACGGGCGGCAGTGCCAACGGCGGTGCAACGGCAACGGGTGGCAGTGCCAACGGCGGCGCCAACTCAACGGGCGGCAGTGGTGGCGCGTCCACTGCGGCTCAGGACTGTAGCGCCTATTGCGCGATTATGACCAGTTCATCCGAGGTCACCGCGTGTCAAATAGCGGACTGCCCCGCAACCTGCGTCAAGTACAATAACGCGCTTGCGGGAGTGAGCTCCGGTTGCAGCGATGCATTGCTCACCGTATTGGAGTGTGGCAACGCGCACCCGACGGGATGGGTATGCGCTACTGAGTCCGGGATCACGCTTCCTGTTCCGCTGAGCTCATGCGTGACACAGATTTTGGCGCTCAGCACTCAACTGAATAACAATTCGGCCTGTGTCACTGCACTGCAGGCAGCGCAGAATTCATAGGCTTGTGAATCAGCCCAGCCTTTGAGCGATGAGCGCCTCGAGATCCTCGCGCGTGACCCCGAGCCTAGCCGCTGTTTGGGCTGCCAACGAAGTGGACGCGACGCCGGGCCCGAATTGAAATGTGGGTTTCTGCCGGTGATCCAACTGAGCTTGAATGAACGACATCCGCCGAACCGGAGGCTGTTCCGACAAGCCACGAGCGAATTCGAGAAAATGCGTCGTGATGAGCGCGAGCGGTCCGAAACGGTCCAAGAGTTCCAGGACGAACCGGATCAGCGCCTCCGCCTCAGCCGGGTTTGTCCCGGAGCAGAGTTCATCGACGATCACAAGCTGGTCGCGACTGATACGCTCGAATATGTGTCGAATGCGAACCAGTTCCGTGCCCAGGCGTCCTTCATCCTGGTCAACGGTCAACTCTTCGTATGCCGACACGAAAAGCCCCGTGCGCCAGGTCAAGCTAGCTTGGGCGGCGGTCACGAAAAAGCCGGTTTGCGCGAGCAGCTGTGCCAAACCGACTGCCTGCAAAAGTCGTGTTTTTCCGCCCGAATTGGGGCCGGTGATGAGCACGATCTGCTTGCTGGGACAACAGAGGTCGCAAGGGACCGGGGCGTGCCCCGCATTCAACAAGAAGGGATTGAACAGCCCTTTTAGCCGAGTCGCTTCTTCCGAGCTGCTCGTCCATTCGGGAATGCAAAGTAAGAGGCCAGCTTTGGTTGCGCGTGCGTGAAAATCAAGAGCGCAAAGGTACCATTCCAAGTCAAGCCGCAAGTTGATGAGCTGAGCCACCAAGGGTTGAACGGACTCGAACAGCGATTCGACAAGACGCCCCAAGATCTCACTTTCTCTTAGCACGTAGCCGCGAAACCAGAACTTTAGCCTGGAAAATAAGCGCTGCCACGGCGAGCGATAGTGCAGATTCTCGGAGTTCTCACTGACACGAACGATGGACAAATTGCGGATTTGACCGTCGTAGCCAAGGCGCACCTGGATGTCCACCGAAGCAAGATGGTCCTCATGGTCCAGGACCTTCTGCAGGTTGCGGTAGGCCATGCTTGACCGGACCGTCTGCCCCCAAATGGCAATGCGGCAGAGTTCAGACTTCGACTCATCGAACGGCGACGACAAGGTGTCGACCGCTTCGACCAGCCGACGCAGTATCTCGACCCGCCGGTGAATGAAGCTCAAGCGCTGCCCGAGCTGCTTGGACAGAAGGACTTGCTCGAGGGCGTCGACGGCTTGCCAAACCCGCTCGACCGCGCGATGTAACTCCGGCCGTGCCAGAAGCTCGCGAAGTATTCCGTGACGCAGCTCGACCGAGGCGCGGTCACGCGGTGGCGTCTCAAGTAGCTGCAATATCACTTTCTTGTGCGGACGATGCAATCGCCCGTCAATCGTGAAAGAAAGCCGATCCGCCAGCGCGCTTAGCCCTAGCCCCTGTGAAAAGCACGCCGCTTCGAAGCCGCTTGGGTCCAAATCGCGCGGTGCCTGAGCGCGTTCCCATTCTTCGGTTCCGGCCCCGGTTGCGAATGCAAAAGCGAGCAAATGGCCGAACGGTTCGGTTCTTAGACGAGTGCGCGGTTCGCTATGCAACAGATCGAGTGGGGGACGCATGCGGCTATACGTTAATCAGACTTCCATCTACTTGACCACGGTCGTGCGCTGGAGTTCCTCGACCCGGTTATTATTCCGACGATTCGCGGTGGCGCTGCGCGGCCCCTAGCGACTGGGTCGCTTCGAGTCGTCGCTAACGCCGGGCCTCCCGCCGTGCGGCCGCTCGTCGTTCACGTGGGCTCGCGCAGCCGATACCCGACGCCGGGCTCCGTGACGAACAGCGCGGGCCGCGACGCATCGGGCTCGACTTTTCGTCGCAGCTCCGCCATATGCACGCGAACATTGTGCGTTTGCGTCGCGTACCCCCGACCCCACACCTCAGCCAGGATCTGGCGGTGTGTCAGGACCTTTCCGGCGTTGCGTGCGAACAGCGCCAATAGCTTGTATTCGATAGGCGTTAGGTGAAGCTCCTCACCCGCGCGCGTCACCAGGCGTTTGGCGAGATCGATCTTCAGATCGCCGAATTCTAGCACCTGAGCGGCCGCAGGTGCGTTCACGTCCGCGGCATGCCGCAGCGCGACGCGCATTCGAGCCAGCAGCTCGTTGACGCCGAATGGTTTTGTGAGATAGTCGTCTGCTCCGGCATCGAGCGCCGCCACCTTGTCGTCTTCGCGCCCACGCGCGGAGATTACGATGATGGGCACCCGAGACCACTCGCGCAGTTGCTTGGTGAGTTCGATGCCGTCTCCGTCCGGCAACCCCAGGTCCATTAACACCGAGATCCGGGTTATGACTTGTGGCAAGCGAGGTGACCTCGCTTGCGTGATCGGCTTCGACGATGCGGTATTGGTGAGAGGTCAAGGACGCTCGAATGAACTTGCGTAGCGGCGCTTCATCCTCGACCACGAGTACCAACGGATTGAAGTCACTCATGAGATTACCGCCCCAGTGTCGGCGACCGTTGGGGGAATGCCACCAATCGGTACGCTGAGTTGAAAAGACAAGCCGCCGCCCAATGCGTGCACGGCGCGAATCAAGCCACCGTGCGCTTCCAGGATGCCGCGGCAGATCGGCAACCCGAGCCCGGCTCCTGACGTGCCCGCGTGCTGGCCGCGATAGAACTTCTCGAACAGCTGCTCCTCGGTGCCGACGGGCACGCCGGGGCCGTGGTCGCGCACCTCGATGTCCACCGATTCGCCGCGCCGGCTCGCATGAACTTCGATCACTGTGTCCGACGGTGTGTACTTGCACGCATTCTCGAACAAATTGATGAATACTTGTTCGAACAAGACCGGGTCGACGAAGATCAAGGGAATATCGACCGGGATTTCCAGCTTTACCGGATGGTTCACGAGCTTCCGTTCCAAGCGCGTCAGCGCCGAGCCGACGACTTCCTCGAGCGGGATCCAATCGCGTTTGAGCGATACGCTACCGGATTCCAACCGAGTCATGTCGAGCAGATTCGCCACGAGCCGCTCCAGGCGTTCGGCTTCTTCGCAGATCGACCGGATGAGATCGATGCGGGTAACGCCGCTGAGGTTACTGTCATCGCGCAGCGCCGTGGCCGCGCCGGTAATCGACGCCAGCGGCGTGCGAAGGTCATGCGATACGGCGGACAACAGTGACGAACGCATCTCTTCGGTTCTAGCGCGAACCGCTGCTGACCGAGCCTCTTCGGCCAGGCGCACGCGTTCCAGCGCGATGGCCATCTGGCGGCAAAATACGTCAAGAAACGAGCGCTGTTCGGCGCTAAGCGCGTGTGGCTTGCGCAGCTGCAACTGTAGCACGCCCGACGTGGATGCTCCTACCCGCAGCGGCGCGCAGATGCTGCCCGCGCCGGGCAGCGTATCCGTGCCGTAGCCTGCCAGTTCGCGGTGATCAAGCGCCCACTTTGCGACGCCTAGCTCCTTCGGGTCGAACGTGGTGTCTGGGGGTACGGCGCCGATTTTGACGAGCTCACCCTGGGCATTCGCTTGCAGCACGAGCGCTTTGGCCTCGAAGATGTCCGCTGCATGGCGCACGCCAACCTCGGCAATGCGCGCCGGCGAATCAGCAGAAGAGAGCTCCCGGCTAAGCGCGTAGAGCACGGCCGTACGTTCTTCGCGCGCCAGGGCGTCTCGTTCCTGACGCTTGATGCGCCCCGCCAGTTCGCTCAACACGAAGCCGATCACGAACATCATCGCAAAGGTCAAAAAGTACCGGCGATCCTGAACGTTGAACGTGAGATAAGGCGGCACGAAGAAGAAATCATAAGCCCCGACACCCAGCGCTGCAGCGAACAGCGCGGGCCCGCGCCCGAACCGAATCGCCGTAATCATGACAGTGATCAGAAACAACATTTCCGGATCGGGCAGCTTTAGCGTGGAACGCAGAAACGCGGCCAGACCCAGCGTCGCACCCACCAGCAGTGTCGCAGCCAGGTAGGGCGACAGGCCTATCGCGGGCTTGGCGCTGCTCTTTTTGGCTGCGGGCCGGACCGTATCGGTACCGTCGCCACTGATGACGTGCACGTCGATGTCGCCGCTGCCGCGCACGACCTCGTCCAACAGCGAACCGCGCAGTCGATCGCGCAACCGCGAATGAGTGGGCTTGCCGATGACAATGCGCGATACGTTGTGACGGCGCGCGTACACTAGCAGCGCCTCGGAAACGCGATTGCCGGAAAGCCGCGTCACGGTTGCGCCGAGCGACTCGGCAATGCGCAAATGTGCTTCCAGCCGTTCGCGATCCACCTCACTCGGCGTCGTCAGGGCCGTAGTCTCGACATAGGCCGCCACCCAAGGGCAGCGCAGCCCCGCCGCGAGCCGCGCCGTTGCGCGCACGAGGCGGGCCGAGCTCGGCGCAGGCCCGACACACACGAGCAGCCGTTCGCTGGCAGGCACGTTGGCGGAGAGACCGACCTCCTCGCGATACGCGAGTACGTCTTCGTCCACGTGCTGCGCGGTGCGGCGCAGGGCCAGCTCGCGTAGTGCGAGCAGGTTGCCGCGCTGAAAGAAATGATCCGCGGCGAGCTTGGCCTGTTCCGGCAGG
This sequence comes from uncultured delta proteobacterium, assembly GCA_963811985.1. Lineage (GTDB taxonomy): Bacteria > Myxococcota_A > Polyangia > Polyangiales > Polyangiaceae > FEN-1139. The sequence goes on along the minus strand of CAWEUH010000020.1, from coordinate 464,043 downwards.
TACACTTTGCCCTCGCGCAGCCGCTGCAGCAGCTCCTCGGGAGCGATATCCACGAGTTCGACAGCGTCGGCTGCGTCCAGCACCGAATCAGGAATGGTCTCGCGAACCTGGATGTGCGTGATCTGTGCAATGACATCGTTGAGGCTCTCGATGTGTTGCACGTTCATCGTCGTAAACACGTCGATTCCCGCGTCAAGCAACTCTTCGACGTCTTGCCAGCGCTTCGGATGGCGGCTGCCCACGGCATTGGTGTGCGCCAGTTCGTCAACCAGGATCACTTTTGGCCGCCGTGCGAGCGCGGCATCAATGTCGAACTCCTCGATCACGTGACCGCGGTATTCGATTTGGCGACGTGGCAGTAGCTCGAGCCCGAGAACCATCGCGGCTGTCTCGCGCCGGCGGTGCGTCTCAACGATCCCGACGACGAGATCCACCTTTTGATCCGCTACCAAGTCGCGCGCCACTTGCAGCATGCGGTATGTCTTACCCACACCCGGTGCGAACCCGAAAAAAATCTTGAGTGTGCCTCGCTTTTCCCGCGCCTCAGCTTCCTTCACGCGCCGCAGCAGCGCATCCGGATCCGGTCGAGTCAGGGTTTCGTTCATCGGTCGCGCGCATCATCCCTCGCAACCCGCGAGTGGGTCAAGCAGCCTAGCTTTGATCGAGCGCGAGGTTCAATTTCAGCACGTTAACCCGCGGCTCGCCCAACAACAACAACGTACGCCCTTCGGTGTTCGCGTCGATCAAGCGTCGAACCTGCTCGATGGACATTTTTCTGGCTTTTGCGACACGCGCAGCCTGGATCGCGGCGTTCGCGGGGCTAATGTCGGGGTCGAGCCCGCTCGCCGAGCGCGTCGCGGCATCGGCGGGGATTAGCGCGTCGGGCGCAAGGCCATTCTCTTCACGGTAGGCCTTGGCAAGCGCGATAAAGCCGGGATAGCTCTCATCGACGTCCTTGGTGTTCGGGTCGTCCTTGACGCCGTTGATCAGCTTGTCGCTGGTGGGGCCAAGATTGGTGCCGCTCGAATTGGCGGCGTCATAGCCGGTGCCGGCGGCAGACGGTCGGGGGTGGAAGTATTCGGGTTTGGCGAATGCTTGACCCAACAGCTCGGACCCAACGACGTTGCCGTGCGCGTCGCGAATCAGGCTGCCGTGGGCCTGGTGCGGGAAGGCGACGCTGCCAATGGCCCAGACCGCCACCGGAAAGGCGATGCCGGTGACCGCGACGAAGAACAGCGTGAGCATGAGAGCGGGACGTAAGTGTTTCATTGGAATCCTCGATAATCTGGCAAAGCCCGCCTAGGCGAGCCTCAGCAACACGAGCAGGCGGTCGATCGCCCAAATGGCCGGGAAGGGGGCAATCACGCCGCCGACGCCATAAATCATCAGGTTGCGCCGAAGAATCGACACCGCGTTAGCGGGTCGATAGGCGACGCCCCTGAGCGCCAGCGGAATCAGCGCGATGATGATGAGGGCATTGAAAATGACTGCCGCCAACACAGCCGATTGGGGGTTGGAGAGGCGCATGAAATTGAGCTTGTCCAGTTCTGGATACGTGACGAAAAACATGGCAGGGATGATTGCGAAGTACTTGGCGACGTCGTTCGCAATGCTAAACGTCGTCAGGGCGCCGCGCGTAATCAGCATCTGCTTGCCAATCTCGACAACCTCGATGAGCTTGGTCGGGTTCGAATCGAGGTCGACCATGTTCCCCGCCTCCTTGGCCGCCTGTGTGCCGCTGTTCATTGCCACCCCGACGTCCGCCTGGGCCAGCGCCGGCGCGTCGTTCGTGCCGTCCCCGGTCATGGCGACCAGGCGCCCTCCAGCTTGCTCTTTGCGAATGTACGAGAGCTTCATCTCAGGCGTTGCTTCCGCCATGAAGTCGTCAACGCCGGCTTCAGCGGCGATGGCCGCAGCGGTCAAGGGGTTATCACCCGTGATCATCACGGTCTTGATGCCCATCTCGCGCAGTTGCGAGAACCTCTCTTTGATGCCACCCTTGACGACGTCCTTCAGGTGAATCACGCCGAGCACGCGCGCATTTTCGGCGACGACCAGCGGTGTGCCGCCCTCGCGGCTGACGCGCTCCACGGTTGCCAGCACGTCTGCGGGGAATGTGCCACCGCCGGCCTCGACGAACTGTTTGACGCTGTCGGAAGCGCCTTTCCTGATCTGCTTGCCGCGTTGATCGAGCCCGCTCATGCGCGTCTGCGCCGTGAACTCGACGAATTGCGCGTCGCCGAGCTCGGCGATTTCCACGGCGCGAATTCCGAACTTCTCCTTAGCTAGGACGACGATGCTTCGACCCTCGGGCGTTTCGTCGGCGAGCGAGGCCATCTGCGCCACCCGCGCGAAGTCTTTCGGCGACACCCCACGCGCTGGATAAAAATCGGTCGCCTGTCGATTGCCGAGCGTGATGGTCCCCGTCTTGTCGAGCAATAGCGTATCGACGTCGCCGGCTGCCTCGACCGCCTTGCCGCTCATGGCAAGCACGTTGTGCTGCATCACGCGGTCCATGCCGGCAATCCCGATGGCGCTCAAGAGCCCACCGATAGTAGTGGGGATAAGGCACACGAGCAGCGCAACGAGGACCGTAATCGTCGGTACGTTGTTGGTCTTGCCCGCCGCGTATTGAGCGAACGGCAGCAGCGTCACGGTTGCAGCCAGGAATATGATGGTCAGGCCCGCCAGCAGAATCGACAGCGCGATCTCGTTCGGCGTCTTTTGGCGTTTGGCGCCTTCCACGAGCGCAATCATTCGATCGAGAAAGCTATGCCCAGGGTCCTGCGTGACCCGCACGACGATGCGATCCGAGAGCACCTTCGTGCCACCGGTGACCGCGCTACGATCGCCGCCACTTTCGCGAATGACGGGTGCGGATTCCCCCGTGATTGCCGATTCATCGACGCTGGCGATGCCCTCGATGATCTCGCCGTCGGCCGCGATGATATCCCCCGCCTCGCACACGAACCGATCACCCTTGACAAGCCGGGGCGCCGGCACGCGTTCCTCGTCCGCGCCGTTGCTGACGAGGCGTCGGGCGATCGTGTCGGTCTTCGTCTTGCGTAACGCGTCGGCCTGGGCCTTGCCCCGCCCTTCGGCCATGGCCTCGGCGAAGTTGGCGAACACGACTGTGAACCAGAGCCACAGCGAAACCTGTCCCACAAAACTCGTGTTCGGAGCATGCGTGACAAGGCCGCGGAGCCAGAAGTATGTCGTAACCGCGCTTCCGATCTCGACCACGAACATGACTGGGTTTTTGGCCACCACACGCGGATCGAGCTTGACCAGAGCATCCCGGATCGCGCGCTTGACGATCGCGGCCTCGAACAAGGAGCGCGGCGCGTGCTTGGGCCGAGTAACCGTTGTCGGCGCGACGGAGACGATGTCAGGCGAAGACGCGGGTGCGGTAACCATTGGAGCAGTTTCGACAGTCATCGGTAATTCCCTGAGTTTGCTTCGAGTGTCAGCGGGCCAGGACCCTAATACGTTGCCAGTGAATGCATCTTGAAGTGCTCGATGGCGGGACCGAGCGCCAGCCCCGGGATGTACGTCAGCGCACCGACGATGACGACGATCCCGACCAGCAGTACGGCAAACGTCGTCGTGTCCGTGGGAAAGGTCCCCATCGACACCGGCACGAGCTTCTTTTTGGCGAGCGCTCCCGCCATTGCCAACAGCGGCACGATCATCAGAAAGCGCCCCATCAGCATGGCAAGCCCGATCGTGGTATTGTACCAGGGAGTATTCGCCGTAATACCCGCAAATGCCGAGCCATTGTTGCCGGTACCCGAAGCGTAGGCGTAGAAGATTTCCCCGAAGCCGTGGGGACCGGAGTTGTTCAGGTTGCCCGTGGCGGCACCGTAAACCGTGTCCGCCCCCCCATAAGCACTCCCGGACCAGGTGTTGATCCACGCGAGCGATCCTTGCTTCGGCAAGTTGACGACGCTGGAGAGCGCGGTAAAGCCGAGCACACTGACGGTGCAGATCAACATGGCGAGCATGGCCATTTGAACCTCGAACCTCTCGATCTTTTTGCCGATATACTCGGGTGTCCTTCCCACCATCAGCCCCGCGATGAAGACCGCCAACACGGCGTACATAATCATGCCGTAAAGCCCCGCGCCGACGCCGCCGAAGATGACCTCGCCGGTGAGCATGTTGAACAACGGCACCAGCCCGCCGAGCGGCGTAAAGCTATCATGCGTCGAGTTGACGGCGCCGCACGAGGCGCCGGTCGTCACCGTGGCGAACAGCGCCGAGGCCGGTATCCCGAAGCGAACCTCTTTGCCTTCCATGTTGCCGCCGGATTGCAGAGCCGTCGCTGCGGTTTGAATGTGTGCGTTAGCGAGATGCGGCGTGCCAGCTTGCTCGGCCACGGTGCAGACGATCATGCCGGCGAGCGCCAGCGCACCCATGGCGCCGAAGATTGCCCAACCCTGTTTGGCGTTGCCGACCATCTTGCCGAACGTGTGAGTAATGGCGGCAGGAATCGACCAGATCAGGCACAGCGTAAAGAAGTTCGATAGCGGCGTCGGGTTTTCGAAGGGGTGGGCCGAGTTGGCGTTGAAGAAGCCTCCGCCGTTGGTGCCGAGCTGCTTGATGATCTCTTGGGACGCGACCGGCCCCTGTGCGATCGTCTGCTTGGCGCCTTCGAGCGTCGTGACCACTGTATACGGGTCGAAATTCTGAGGTACACCCATGGCGATGAAAATGAGCGCGCCGACCAGAGAAATTGGTAGCAACACGTAGAGCGTGCAGCGCACAGTATCAGCCCAGAAATTGCCGATCCCATTGGCGCTCTTGCGCGCGAAGCCTCGAATCACGGCAATGGCAATCGCGATGCCAACGGCTGCCGAGGCCCAGTTGTGGATGGCCAGCGCCACCATGTTCGAAAAGTACGAAACGGTGATCTCCGGGCTGTACGACTGCCAATTCGTATTCGTGGTGAACGACACTGCCGTGTTGAAGGCGAGATCGGGCGTCATTTGCTTAGTGCCGAAGTGCTGCGGGTTCAGCGGCAGATGACCTTGCAGCCTCAGCGCCACATACGAAAACAGGAATGTCACGAACGAGAACGCGAGCATGGCCACTGAATAAGTCGTCCATTTCATGTCCTGTTCCGGATCGATGCCGAGCACCCGGTAAGTGCCGCGCTCGAGCCAGCCGAGGCCACGGTGCAAGAAGGTCCGTTCGCCCGCGAACACGCGCGCCATGTAGGCGCCCAGCGGCTTGGTGACTGCCAGTAAGATGCCGAAAAACAGCACTATTTGTAGGATTGCGAGACCAGTCATATTTGGGCACCTTCAGCTTGATACCGCCACAGGGACAAGAATTGTTGCGCAGGCAATCTGGACATGGCTAGAACTTCTCCGGAACCAGAAGGGCGTAAACCAGGTATACCAAGACCAACAGGGTCACGGCGCCGACCCAGACCGCGTCAGTCATGGTGCCCCCCGCGAAGCCTGTCGCAACCGTACGTGTACGCGACGGACACAACAAAAAACACAAACGCAACGGCAATGAAAGATAGATCGTGCATGGGCGATTCCCGTCGTTCTATCTACGACCTGGCCCGTCTCGTTTTCGTAAAGGCTGGGGGCAATTCCATCAAGATCTCATCAAGACTGGCCTGACGTGCCAACATCTGCCGGACATCAAGCTGCTATCAGCCTGAAGATTCGTCGCATCTTGTTGGAACGCCCGCCACTCACTGGCCGCCGTCGGCGCCCGCTTCGCTGCGCTCGCGCCGTCGCCCGCCGGCTGCGTTTGCCCTGCGTTCGAACACGACCTCACCGGTTGGGAGAGAGTCAACATTCTCACCGGGCCCAATCGGCGCGGCATTGACCGCGGCTTTCGCTTTGGCGCTTTCAGGGGTGGCTTGACCCCGTGGCGTTGTCTGTTATTTAGGACATGACTCCTATTTACTGGACAGACCCGATTGCTCGCGATACGGTCCTTGGGTTGCCAGAGCATTGCCAGCGATGCGCGCGATTCAACGGCGTCGCGTGGCGATAGGGGACTTGCGCGTAGCCTCATGCCAACGGACAAACCAATCCGAAGTATCGTTAAGGCCGCATCATGGCGAGCCACCGGCACGCTGGATACCATCGTCGTATCGTTCTTCGTTACCGGGCACATCAAGGTCGCGTTGTCGATTGGAGCGGTCGAAGTCTTCACCAAGATGGTCCTGTATTTCCTGCATGAGCGCCTTTGGAACATCATTCCATTCGGACGTCATGGACCGATTGACCCCGATTACATGATTTAGTTGTGCTAGGATAGCTTGCGTGGCATCCGCAAGCCAAATAGCTCCCCAGCACGAGAGCGGAACCCAATTGGCCCCGCCCGCCTGGGTACAAAGACTTACGACGGCTCTTCAAGAAGCCGAGGAGTACTTCGCAATGCAGGGGAAAGTGTATCAAGCGACCCTCGCAATAGCCAGCCGCCTTGAGGCCGAGGGCATTGAGTATGCCATTGCAGGGGCAGTGGCCATGGTCGCCCATGGTTATGAGCGGTTCACCAGCAATGTCGGTTTGTTAGTCACCCCTGACGGGCTCGAGCGGTTCAAACGGGCTTATCTTGGCCGTGGCTATGTCGAAAAATACGCGGGGAGCAAGGGACTCAAGGACACGGAAAACGGCGTTATGATAGACGTGTTACTTGCAGGAGACTATCCTGGTGACGGCCTACCCAAGCCCGTAGTGTTCCCCGCGCCGGCAGCTGTACGGCTGCGCGGCGAACACTTCAGCGTGTTGCAGCTGCCTGTCTTGATTGAGCTAAAGTTAGCCTCGGGCATGACGGCCCCCCACCGCCTCAGAGACCTGGCAGACGTACTGGAACTGATTCGGGCCGCAAGTCTCCCCCGCGATTTTGCCGACGAAATAAATCCCTATGTACGAGAGAAATACATGGAGCTTTGGCACGCGGCGCAGACAGTGGAGACTGAGTGAGAATTCGCTATAGTCGGCGGTCAAGGCTCCATGGCGTTTGCGGGACTAGAACTCAAACCGGGCAGCTTCGTAGACTATGCCTGGCGATCGATTAGGGCACGACGTGGCGCACTGCCGTTCATCCTCGCGGCTGCCGCGCCGCTGCTGATGTACCACCGCGTATACCTGCACTGGTTCAATGATGCGGCCTATTTCGGAGGCGATACGACAGGCTCCTATTGGCCAGACCTAGCGTTTTTCGTTCGGTCAATGGCTCACGGTGAGTTGCCGCTTTGGAATCCAGGGGATCGCGGCGGCTACCCCTTTGCATTCGATCCACAGCCTGGCGTTCTTTATCCAGTCAATTGGGTGCTCGTTGCCGTAGGTTTGTGTTTGGGTCGTGCGCCCTTTGCATTGCTTGAATTAAAGATCCTGATGCATCTGATGCTGGCTACGCTGGGTTGGTTCGTCTGGTTGCAACGGCGTTGTTCGAAGCCCGCTGCCTCACTGGGGGCGATCACGCTCGGTCTTGGGCTCTTCACGATTCAGAATGTGCACTTCTCGCTGGTCTGGCCGATTGCTTGGGTTCCCTGGACGCTCGTAGCGCTCGATCGGTGGCTCACAAGGGCCCAAATAGCGCCGGCACTGGCTATTGGTGCGTGTGTTGGGGCGATGTTTTCCGCGGGATCACCGCCTGGAGCCCTGTACGGTGCTTTCGCGATCGCGGGTCTCGGGTTGCCGCATGTTACGAGCGAGTTCTACCGATCCCCGGCCGCTCGGAGACTCGACTTGATGCGGTCCGGCGCAGTGGCGTTTGCGACGGCCGCATTGCTGGCCACACCCGTGCTGTTGGGGTCCCACCTACTTACGCAGGCGTCGGTGCTCGAGCACAGAACTTGGGAATACGTCTCGGGGTCTTCACTCGGATTGTCGGAGGTCCCGGCGCTGATTTTTCCACTGGAACACCGACTAACCATGTACGCTGGCATTTCGGTCATTGTGCTGGCGGCCAATGGGCTCTGCTTCCGTCCTTTTCGTCGCGTAACGCTAAGTGCTGCAATCTTGGGTGCGGTTGGCTTGCTTCTCGCCTTAGGTAACCAAACCCCACTGCTCCGCTGGGTCTACGTGATCTTTCCCCCGATTCGATATTTCAGGCTTCCCTTTCGGTACCTCTACCTATTTCAAGTTGGGTTCGGTGTATTGGCTGCCATCGGCATTGATGAGTTGCTTTCATCAAAGTCACGCAGAAATAGAGCACGCGCAATCCTGAGCGTGGTGGCTGCCATTTCGTTAGCGGCGGTTCTGATCATCCGAAACGATGCCTCTCGGGTTGGCGCCGGGTACCTGCAGGCATCGTCCAGTGATATCCTGTGGATCACCCTAATCTGGGGAACTGCAATGGTGGCGTGCCGGCCAGCGGCGGGTATCCTGGGCGCCTGCGCTCCCGCACTAGTCGTGCTTGCCGACCTGAGTGCCGCAGCGCCGTTGGCCTACAACCTGTGGGTCGGCTCATTTACCGTCGAGCAGAACATCAGCGCTTCGATGTTGAGAGCGATTGAAGAACAGGCGCCCAATTATCGCGTTTGGGACGAATTTGGAATTGGGTATCGAGCAGGCTCTCGACTGCCCCTTCGCGATCTGCGCGGCTACATGGACCCGCTACGGCTTTCGAGTTACGAAGCAATGGCGGCGCATTTGTCGCAGGCGCCGGCATTGCTCGAGCGGTGGGGCGTCCGATGGTTGTTGACCGGCGAACTCCCCGGAATTGGCCGAGGCCACAATCGGGTGGACGTGGCGAAGCTCCCGATTGCGCGTCGATTGGAAGCTCACGTATATGAGTTGCCTGCGCCCAGGGCGGCTGCAGCGTTCACCGATCGTATCGCCACACCGTACAGCGACGATGAGCTGTGGTCAGCCCTGGTGAAAGATCCGCTTGGCGCGCCGCTGCAAGTTCCTGGGCTGGCGGCGCAAGGCGCAGAACCGCCGATCGGCACCCCCCTAATCAGCCGCGACCGACCACTAACCCTCCATTCCCGCCATAACAACACCCTGACGTTTTCGTTGGAGGCTCCAACCGCCGGCTGGGTCGTGGTCAATGAGGCCCATTTCCCGGGTTGGATTGCCCGCGTCGATGGAAAGCCGACATCGCTGTGGCGTGTGGACGGATGGGTGAACGGTTTGAAGATCGCCAAAGGCCACCACCGCATCGAACTTGCGTTTAGACCGATGAGCTGGCTTACGGTAGCCGCTGTCGCTGTCATCGTGTGGTTTGGGTTGGCCATCGTGGGTTTGACCTATGCATGGCGTCATGCGAAAGCTTGCTGGCAAACCCCTTGGCCTTGAGCCTGAGTATTGAAATGTGATGAATGATCAGGCCTTGGGCGCATTTCATGGCCTACCGATTCTGATTCTTCCAGGATTGGTCAACGCCAACCGTAGATTGGCGAGAAAATCGTGATGGTTGTACATTCTTCGCTCGATGTGCTGAATCGTCGCAACGTTGTTCACAATCCACTGTGGCATGTATTGCTTGTTGATGACCGACACGGTATTTTCGCGACACTCAGAGATGGCTCGTGTACGCAACGTGGCCAAATCATTCGCCAACCCAAACAGCCCCATTTTGTGACCCGGGCGCTCTTCTTGGATGTTAACTCGCGCAAGAATTGGTTCCGTCAATCCGTAGGCGTGCACGAAACGCATTGGCGGCTTCTGAAACATGTTGGCACAGAAGGTATCAATCACCACGTTGCGATGGCTGGGCGCAAGGCGCGCATACTGAGTCAACAAGTCGTGGTTCTCATGCTTGCGCTCCGATGAGTAGGCAAGCTTGTCTAGATGGCGATGCCAAGCCGCATCGCTGATTCCGCGGTCGAGCATGCGTTCTTCATGTCCGAACACCGGGTGTTGAGACAGAAAACGGGGATACGCCAAGAATGAGGCGAACCCGAGCAAACTGGCAACCAGCTCCCGCTGAGACCGAGCAGAAGTGAGTTGAAACAATGTGGCGACGCTCTCGGCGACGCCGCCCGATGCAATGGCCAACAGGCAGAACGGGAAGGCGAGCATCCGGTAGTGCATCATGTCACCGCCCACCTTCACGACGTACAACAACCCAGATACCGCTACGACAACAAGCAGGGCTCTCTCTCGCAAGTACAAAGCGTGGTTGCCAACTCGCCACAAGCCGATGGCGGTTAGCCCAGAAAAGAGCAACATGGCCAAGAGCCCGTACGGACCAAAGCCGTTGACGAGGTAATAGAGACCTTGTCGAATATCTACCTTGTCCTTCAAGTAATACGTATTGGGAAAGAAGTCCGCGTAGTAGTAGATGCGAAATGCCGTCCAACTCAACCCAGCGATCAACGCGCTATGGACCATGACCCATGGTGTGCGTCGCCATAGAAGTCGATGACCGACGACCAACACAAGCAACGGCAAGAGAAATTCATTGCGAACCAGCGGAAGCAGTCCAAGCAAAGCCTGCCACAGCCAAGATTGCCGACGAAACACGTGGATAGCTACGGCCGCGGCAGCAAGCTGCATCAACGGGGACTCCGAGCCGGACGTAAAATAGCTCAAGGGTCCGTACGCTGTGCCTAGCAACAGGAGCGGGAGGTTGATAGCAGGCCCCGAACCAGTTCCAGACAGTCTGCGATTGACGTAGACGAGTGCCGCCCAAAATAACAGCCAAGACACGCACCCCACGACGAGCGTGAGCGTCCAATAGTCCAAATGTGTCGCGCGAAGTGGGATCAGGAGCAGAAGCCAGAGCGGGCTGCTATAGCCTTCGACATATTCAAGGTCGTTGAAGACCAACCCGCGCTTTAGAAACAAGAGATTGTCAACATACCGATAGTAGATTGTCGAATCATCGAGGACCCACCGATATCGGTAGATGAGAAGCAAACCAACGCAAAGACAGGCCCACTCAGTCTTTGACGCCAAGCGCTGGCTCTTTGCCCCGACAAGACGTTGATTGCCAAGCACCGCAGGTGACCCACTAGCGCGTTACGGCACGATGTCGAGACTTCACATGCATTACGCGGCCGATCCCTGCGCTAAGTTGTCAACCAGTGCATGCTGCCAGATTCCGTGCCGTCAATCCCCAGAGGTCGCAACATGGAACAGAATCGTGTGCAGGACCGCTTCAACCGAGTCACTTGCCGGCGGCGCACCTGTGTTGGCTCACGCAGCCTGGCAACTCACGGAAATTATTGATAAATAGTTCAGCTCTCGATCTAGCGGCTGTGCCCCTTTCGACGCCCCAACGGCATCGATATCGTTCAACCTTTCACGCGCGACAAGCTATGGTGACAACCCACCTGGACTGGTTCGATCATGTTTTGGGCGTCACGGCAAAGTGCGGTGCAACAAGAAGAACGCTTCTGCCCCCCCCTGCCGCTCTTGCTAGTCGTTGCGGCCGCGGCTTGTTCCGGTGCCGCGTCACTAACGCTGGAAGTGGTTTGGTCCAGGGCCTTGGTGGTGCCACTCGGCAATTCGTCGGACTCGACCACGGCTGTGTTGGCTGGGTTCATGTTGGGCATTGCTGTCGGAGCAAGACTCGGCGCGCGCATTGCTGGACGCTCGCAGTGTACGCTCGCCATCTACGCGAGCCTCGAGTTACTTCTTGCGTTGTTCGCGCTCGTCGTGCCACGCCTCATTAGCTCGCTTGCGCTGCTGAACTGGGCGCCATGGATTTCGAACACCGCACTCGCAGCCCTGCGCTGGATTGTCGCACTACTGCTGATCGCGGTGCCGTGCTTGGTGATGGGTGCGACACTTCCACTGCTATTGTCCGCTCGCGGCCGCGCAACCGAGCCCGGTGCAATCGTTGGATTTCTGTACGGCGTCAATACACTCGGCGCGACGCTCGCAGCGGCCGTCACGGGGTTCGTCGGCATCCCAGCGTGGGGAATTTCCGGCTGTTCCAGGCGAGCCGCACTGCTAAGTTCTCTGGCGGCGTGTCTAGCCCTTGGTGCCAATCGCGCGCTATGCGGGGCCCGCAAAGCGTACGCGACGTCCCGTGCATCACCCGCTGCCGAGCCATCCGATTCGTCGAGCGCGGCACCGGCGCTCTTGGTTGCATTCGTTTCCGGGTTCGTCCTGCTCGTGGCAGAAGTCCTGTGGGCGCGCGTTCTCACATTCGTTTTTGGGCACGATACGTACGCCTTTGCCACGTTGCTCGGGGTCGTGCTGCTCGGTTTGGCACTCGGTGGGCTATGCTATACAGGCCTTGCCCGCCGCGATCCGCGTCGCATTGCGGCCGCGGCGCTGGTCGCCATGGCGCTTTCGCTACTGGCTTCGTACTACGCAGCGACGAGCCTGGTTATTCGCCATGGTCGTGATCCGTTTGGCCTAGCGGATCGATTCATTGGCGCCGGTGCACTGTCGATAGAGATGCTGCGCGAACTGGCCTTTACACCCGTGCTTGTGCTCTTGCCCTGCGTGCTAAGCGGCATCAATTACCCAGCTGCTATCGCCATGTTTGCCGGGTCGCGAGGCTCCGCCTCGCGTGCAACGGGTGTCATCGGCTTGGTCAACGGCCTGGGTGCTTCACTCGGCGCCGGCATGGCGGCGTTAGGCCTCGTATCTTGGGTGGGAATTCAGGGAGCCATTTCAGCCATGGCGATTATCTTGGGCCTGGCGTCGTGGATTGTGTTGCGAAGGTCTTGTGAATCGCGCCGCGCCCTGGCCGCCGTGCTGCTCGTCGTGGCCGTGACATCCCTGCTGCCGAGCCACTTGTCCAAGCGGATGCTCGGCTCAGCAGTGGGTCAACGACATCAACAAATCCTTTACTACGAGGAGGCACGCACGGCGACCGTTTCGGTCATTCGCAATTCAATCCAAGGCGAGCGGCAGTTGTTGATCAATGCCGTCAACGAAGTGACAACCCGGCTCGTGCACGATCAGAGTTTCAAGCTTTTGGGCCAGTTGGGCCCGTTGCTGCACCCGGCACCGAAGCGCGCGGTCATGGTATGCCTGGGAGCGGGACTAGCCGCAGGCTCGGCCTTGACCCATCCGCTGGAACGTCTCGATGTCGTGGATCTCATTGTCTCGGTGAAAAACGGGGCCCGCTTCTTTGACGAGGAGAATAACCATGTCCTTGCCGATCCGCGCCTAATACTTCACGTCAACGATGGCCGCCAGTTTCTGCTGGCAACGCGCTCGGCATACGACGTTGCCATCGTTGATTCCACGCATCCCAAATCCGTCGATTCATGGATTCTTTACACGCGCGAGTTCTTCCAGCTGTTGCACGATCGGCTCAACGAGGGCGGCATCGTTGTAGAGTGGTTGCCGCTACACGGGCTAAGCGAACGAGAATTCGCGAGTGTCGTTGCCACATTCGCTTCCGTGTTTCCGAAGATGACACTGTGGGCGAGCGTCGGATTCGAGACGTACGGACAGGTTGGCTATGCCAAGCTGGTTGGGCGAAAGGGGAACGAGCCGCTGCTGATTGACGTGGAGCGGATGCGAGCGCGGCTTGCAACGCCGAATGTGACCCACGATCTCGAACGCTACGCAATGAGCCGATTGCCGGAAATTCTAGACCAGTTCGTGGCAGGCCCTGAGCGGATCTCAGCTTGGACCAAAGGTGTCCCGCTGCTCACTGATGACCGTCCAGTGATAGCGTACACGACCGAATTGACGCGTGGGCGGGCCATGACTCCCGATTTGTTGCTCGGCATGCGCGAGCTTCCTGACCCCTATCTGATCAATCGCACGGCATTGGGCGAGGCTCTCAACCGCGATATCGAACGCGCCTTTGATGCCCAAGGGTTCGTGATCGCCGGCCAGCTAGAGCGCGCTTTGACGTTCTATCCAACGAGCGAAAAGATTCGCCGGTACGTCGAGCAGACAAAGACAACCTTGCCTTACTACTCGCGCTTGGCCGAATTGTACCCAAGCGACGCCGAACGCCTCTTCGAGGCGGGCACTCAGTTGGCGTCGCTCGGCAATCCAAACGAAGCCGAGTCGATCTTTCGCAAAGGCCTCAGCCTTGTAAGTGACAGCCCAAGACTAAGTCTCAACGAGGGGCTCATCTGGCTCGCCTTGGATCAACCCCGGCAGGCGTCCCGTCGATTCGCCGAACTTCTGACGAAGTATCCGCGATGGGCATTGCTCAATCAAAACCTCGGCGTGGCGCTACTGGCGCAAGGCGAACCCGGCGCCGCCAAACGCGTTCTGACGACGTCGCTCAGACAAGATCCGCACGCGGTTGGGGCACGCGAGGCCTTGATTGAGGCAGAAATGGCTCTGGGGCAATGGCCGTCAGCCAAAGCCGAACTGACGGACCTGCTGCGCGATGAACCGCATCTCGACCGCGCCGTATCGCAGCTTGCCATGATCTCGGAAAAGCTTGGCGAGCCAGCGGCAGCGCTTGACCTCTTTGCTCGCGCCGCGCAAATGAATCCGTACCGCGAGCAAGCCACGCTCGAATGGGCCAAGCGCCTGCTCGAAATTGATCCCAACGCAGCCATCGCGGAACTCCACCGTGCTCAGCACCTCTTTGACAACAGCGCGGCAAAGCAAGTCTTGATCGGCGACGCGTTGGCTCGACTCAACCAATGGCAACCCGCATCCGAGGAATACCTGAGCGCGCTCGAAAGCGACTCACGGTCGGCTGACGCAGCGTTGGGGTTAGGCCGCGCTTTGGCCCAACTTGGCAAATTCGAGCAGGCTCGCGATGCCTTGTGTTTGGCTCAAACATTGGGCCTCTCGCGCGCAATCGCGCAGCCTACCAACTTGTCACTCGGTGCCGGCTTTGACGCTTGTGGCGTGACGGCACATGTCCACGGTTTGCGATAGAAAATGCGGGCGGCAGGGCTTTTCGTGCTAAGTCACCGCTTTTCACAGCGTCGGGAGAACGGCCTATAGCTCCAACACTAGGATGTTATCAAACAGTGAGTTGCCGAACCCGCTGGACGGTGTTTTGGGTGCCGCAACAATGAGACGCACGGCAAGCGACCCGGCGTCTTCGGGTGCCACGCCACTCGTCGTTGATTTGTGCCAATAGCCGTCATTGATAATGAAGTTCGAATTGAACTGGGTCGACGCATCGCCTGAGCAATCCGATGACGTGTGAAACGCCAAACCCAGGCCCGCCAACGAGTCCTTGACCGGCTTTGCGTTGGCTATCATTACGTAGATGTGGCCTGGTGCGACGCTCAGGCAGAGCATGGCTCCATTGGTAATATTGGGGCCCGTGCCGCCCGCGAATGGATTCGTTACGGATATCGAGCCGGAATCCGAGTGTCCACAGGCATCTTCAGGGTTCCAGCCAAAACCTGTGCCAACCTCCGTGACCCAACCGACTGAGTCACTGGTGAAAGGCGCATCGAATGTCGAGTTGGGTACGAGACTTTCTTGGCTATCGGGAATGTTGTTGGAGTTCAAGTCGGGGCAGATCGAGGCGGTACCGCCATTGGGGCAAAAAACTGTAGACCCCGTTCCACCGGTGGCCCCTGCGTCGCTCTCGCCGGGATCGGTGCAGAGTGGATCTACGCTGCCTCCGGACGAAGCCGACCCTGTGCCGGCCGTGTCCGCGTTCGATGTCACGCCCAGCAAGTGCCTGTCGTCCACTTCGCACGCCGGTAGGACGAGCGTCGTTGCTGTCACGAGAATCAATTGCCAATTGTCGAACCCAACTAAGTGCTTGCCCATCACCAGCTCCCTTGAGCGGCGGCGCCCCAGATCCCGCCGTTTGTCGCTCCAACCATTGGCGCTAAACGCCACGCCGTCGGAGGCGGCTTCTCGCGGTTCGTCGGCCTCGTAATGTAATAGATTGTCGCCGCGCTGATGCTGGCCGCACCCACACCGAAGGCGATGAACGACGCCGCGCGAGCTGTCTTGGCATCACTAACCAAACCATCATGCGTTCGTATGTCGGAGTCGGAGCAGCCCACGCTTGTCGGGCAAATGTCGCGTGCTTGACTGTTTTTCGACTGCAGGATGAGAGCAAAGACAGTGCCGGTGGCTAGTCCTGCGGTACCAATCAGCAAAGCCGTCGCCGGTAAGACTCCGCTAGAGTCCTGTCGAGATTTGCTCTGAGGCAATGCGTGGGGCTCAGCACGGCGGAGTTTCCTTTTCGACGCCGCGGGGGCTTCCTCGGCGACGGTCTCGGCGTCTGCATTACGGTTATCAGACGGGACTTTGACCAGCACGGTTAGGGCCTTCGGCGGTACGACAACTTGTGTCTTCCACAGCACTTTGCCGCCCGACACCGAAGCGACCTCGTAGGGACCCGGATCTACCGGCGTCGGGTCGCGCCAGCTTTTATCGGGTATGACGACGCCGTCGTGTGTCACCCGAACATTTGCTATCGATTCATCAAACTTGAGCTGCAACCTTGAAAGTTGTGGTTCCAGGGCTTCAGCGCGCCGCCGCGCAACGTGTTCCCTGTCAGATTGACCACTTTCCTTGGAAGTCGCAGCCACCTCACGAAATAGCTCGTAGGCGCTTGCAATCTTGCCCGTGTGTTCCCAGCAATCCGCAAGGTTGAACTGAGTACCTATGCCCGCTTGTTGTTTGAGGCTCTTTTCGAACAATGCACAGGCCTTCGCATATTTGCCGTCGGACACCAGCTGCCGGGCTTCCTTGAACAGCGCCCGCGCAACGTCGGGATCTTCGTCAGCCAATGCGCTTGAAATGAAGAAGATGGCAGCTAGCAGGATCAGCAGGGATGATTGTAGGAAGTGCCCACGCATGAGTACTGGCTCACTTGATGTCGTCGAATAGGTCAGCGGCTTTAGCCGCCGGTGCGCTTTGAACCTTTTCCATTCGAGCCTCCTTGTCCGTGCTCGACGTCGCTGGCGTTGTCAGCGCAGCGACTGAAGGAGTTCGCCGCACGACCGGCGTGGTTGCGCGTCGCAAATCGGCGGCGACGGGTGGTTTCGTGGCAGGGACGACAATGGGCTTGGCTGCCGCAGCGGGCGCCGCTGAGCCGACTGCCTGAACCGGGGCATCCGCAACCACGCTATTGTTCGTCGGCGCCGCGGCCATGGAAGCTGGCTTCGGCGTCTCAGCAGCAGCCGGGTTCTTGTCGGCTGAACGCAGGGTTCGAACCGTCTGAGTTGCAAGGAACGCGCTGGCAATCCCCGCCACCGCGCCCAGGAACATGACAGCGCCAATCGTGATGCCAAGGCGCCCTTTCTTTGGTGCCTGTGGCGGGGCGAGCCGGCTCTCGAAGGTTCTCCCAGGACCTGCGCTCCCAGGACTTGCATGCGAGCGCACGTGAACCATTGCGCTCAGTGGACGGCTGTAGGCTGACGACGGCATCGTGGAACTCCGAGCCATCACGCGAACGATTCGATCCACCATCGGTTGAGACTCAGCGGGAACGTACGGCTGCAGCGCCCGCGCCAGCTCGGCAACCGTGTCGAAACGCGCCCGCCGGTCTTTCTCCAGGCACCTCAATACGATTGACTCAAGTTGCCGCGGGACATCGCCCCGCACGCTCGTGATGGGTGGCGGAGCGTCCGCGGCAATCATGGCCAAGAGCGCCGCCGTGCTGTCTGCGTGATAGAGCGGCCACCCGACAAGCATTTCGTGCATCATCGCCCCGAGTGACCAAATATCTGTGCGCGTATCGAGATTGCTCGGCGAACGTATCTGCTCGGGCGACAGGTAGGGCAGCGCGCTGTGCGCCGCGGCAAATCCGCGGTGCCCCGGTGCCCGCGTTGAAACCGAGCCCAGCGACCATTGGGCCATCGCACCGAAACCGAGTACTTTGATCAGCGGCCAGCCGTCGATGCCTTCCGACAAGCGAAGACTCGCCGGCCTCAGATTGCCGTGGATCACGCCCAACGAATGCGCCTCGGCGAGGGCTTCGGCAATCTGAACCGTGTAATCAACGGCGTCTGATACGGCAAGTGGACCGCGCACGCGCAGCACTTCATTCAAATCAGACGGGCCGGGCAGCTCAGCCACCAAGAATGGCGCGCCCGATTCGAGCGTGCCCACCTCTGTCACGCGCGCGACATGCTCGCTTTGCATCTGAGCAACCGTGCGAGCGGTTCGCAGAAAGTGTTCCTCGGCCTCGGGGAAACCACGCCCGTGTGGTGAAAGCAAAACGACTTGTGCACGCGTGCCCAGTCCCAAGTGCACGGCGTCAGCGGTCACCAACAGACCCTCAGAAGTCACACGCTCGATACGCAACTTGCCGAGCAGGACGTCCCCTTCCCGGATGATTTCCTTGCGCTGCAACTTGCGCCTTTCCAGCAGCACCCTGTCGGATTGACCCGGTCTGTGCTCGCTTGCGCGCAGCGATTGCTGCACCGCACTAGCTGCGCTGCTGACAGCGCGATACGCCGCGTCCGGTTGATTGGAGTAGGTTCGGAGACTTCTGGAAACCGATCCCGCACTGCGCGATGAGCCAACGACCCGGTTTACGCTCGTCGAAGGATCGAAGCGCCTGTCATCAGAAATAGCGGGCTCCGCCTGCTGATGTGTAAATGTCGGAAGGGGTGGCGGGGAACTGACTCGCGATTCCCCTTGCTTTCTCGTCAGGGGTGGCGGTACGAACGGTGGGGGCGTAATGCGACGTTGTTCGGAACCCACGGGCAGTGACGACTTGTACAGGGGTGCCGTTCCTTGCGGCGCCGGATGGCTTTCGTACATCGCGGCCTGCGACCCGGGGATCGGAGGGTCCTGGTCTCCGAGCAACAAATCTTCGTCGCGAACCTGCACAGCGTCCGCATCAGATTCGCCCATCATTTCGAGTGGCTCGGCGATGTGCGCAATCTGTGTTGGCTCGAACTCGAGGTCATCCGCCTGACCGTGCAACATAGGTTGTCGGCTTCGATTGTCTTGAATCACGGAAGAATCCTCCAGCCAGGTTCCTGTGTGGATCGACGCCGCTGACACACTTGAAACCGAGTGTCTTTAGCATTGCGACGTTGGCACCTCCAGGCATTTCGCCGTCATCGATTTGTCACATCGAAGCGTTCTTGTCAGCCAATGCATTGGAGAATTGTGACAGATCAATGAACGAGCCGGCCCTGAGATGCCGCCTTGCAGACACACGGGCGCGGCCACTTGTGTTGCGGAATCAACTTGACCAGTTAGCGTCAACGGGCAGGGATCGATGAGTCACGGGTTTGGATCGGCAAATGAGCGTACTAGCTCAACCAATGCAGCGACAACCTCGGCCTTGTTCTTTAGATCGCGGTTGGCCGGCATCATGTAACTCTTGCCAATGGCAGCACCGCCGCGAACAATCGCCTCGGCGAGTTCTGCGTCTGTAACCGTCATTTGCCAGTCGGCATTCGTGTAGTCGCGTGGTTTGGGCTTGACCGCGAACGCGCCGGGGCCGTTGCCATCGCCCTTGTCCCCGTGGCACGATGCGCAGCGTTCCTGGTAGATTCGACGGGCTTTCGTCCGCGCCGCGTCTGATATGTCCGGATTGATTGCGCGGCTTTTCGGGCTGGCCACCGGCACTGCCGCGGTTACTTCATCCGCGGGCTCCTTGTAGTGCGACCTTATTAGCCGTTCGGCACATGTCTCTGCGAATGGGTCGCTTCGCTTGGCGGGCAGCTCGGCCAGAATTGGATCTACATCTCCCCGGGCGGAGCGATCCAAAGTAAGCGACGCAGCGAGCACTCCCAGAGCGATCAATCCGGAGACCGTTCCGCCGAGGGCATATCGAAGCGTGCGGTTGGTACGTTGCGCTGACATGACGGGTCACCTCGCTTCCGACGGTCCAAAGTTGGGGTCTTTTGTAGACAGCCAAAGCTCGAAGGATGAAGCGTCGATAACATCTAGCACGGCCGACGTTTTAGCGGCGGCCGCCGTGCGCCCATCCCCAATCGAAAGTGTCTGCCGGCGCGGCGCTTGAAACCACAGGCTCGTGTAACGACCGGGAAGCGCTGTTTGCTGCAATCCAAGCTGCGGCACGAAGAAACTATGCTCCACGTCCTTCGAGCTCAGGACCAAGCGCACTGGGCGATCGGTGGGCACCACGAGCCGGTTGAGGGAATGCTTTCCGGTCGGGTACAAGAATTGCCAGGCGTTTTTGGCTGACAACGCCTGAATTTCGTACGCGGACGCAGGCGGCACGATCTCGTCCAAGAACGCCGAATATCCAAGCCAAAACAGCCCTGTGACGATACCGCTGGCCCCTAGAAGCCAAGTGAAGACTGTCCGCTTGGACACAAGACGGCCATCGCGATGCACGGTGAATCGCCGAAACCAAAGCGCGTACACCACCTGCGCCACGAGCAGCACGACCAATACGCCTACGACCAACAACGAAACCTTTACCGCAAAGTCAACTCGACTTGCGCCTGGCGCAGCGACGTGACGCGCGAGCCTTGCCAGTTGTGCGCTCAGCATATAGTTCACTTGGGAATTCCTTGGCTGTCGCTGCCGGCAACGATGTGGCTCGTCGCACCCTGGACTGTAGGACGCGCATACTCCAGAATCACAAGCGCCCGGGCCCTAGCCACAGGAATGCGCAGCCTGCCTTCGGACTTCTTGATCCATCGATATTCGTTCAGTAGCGTGTCTTCGGACTGCTGCGTTTTCGTCAACAGGTCATTGACTGGGATCCCTTGTTTTCTACGGATCTCGGAACGAGTAGTCCAATAAAACATCTCGCTTATGCCACCCACCGCAAGAATCAAGAAAAAGACTGTGGCAAGCGCCACTCTGCCAAAGCTCACTTGGGCTTGTGCCGAATCGCCGAAGACCCGCGGCTCGCTGGGGGATTGTCCCGACGGTACTTCGTATTGGGCTGCTTCGGCAGGGTTCATGTCGTTCGTTCCTTGCCTCAGGCGGCTTTGCGCATGGAAACGGGAACATCCACGCGAGCCTGGCGAAGGTCGCGCGCAGCCCCAGTGATCGAGAGGTAAACTGGAATAGTGACGGTAAGAGCGACGGCGACCAGCTCGGCGAAGCCGAATTGAGCCACCTTGTAGCCAAGTGCCGGCATGACCAACCAATAAATATCCAACACATGACCACAACAGACGCAGCCGGCTGCCAACA
The DNA here is from genome assembly GCA_963811985.1 of uncultured delta proteobacterium. GTDB lineage: Bacteria > Myxococcota_A > Polyangia > Polyangiales > Polyangiaceae > FEN-1139. The sequence goes on along the minus strand of CAWEUH010000020.1, from coordinate 443,122 downwards.
GTAATGTTGGTTTTGAACGTTTGGCGCGCTCGGACAGCAATAGGACAAATGGAATGACGAAGTGAAGCGCAATGATCGCCAGCGCAATCTCATGCCACGTGGGGCCGGATCGCGAGCGGTAGAATGACAACTCTGCCGGCAGCCCCGCGTACCAAATGAGCATGTATTGCGAAAACGCGATGTACGCCCAAAAGACGACGAAGGCGAATAGCAGCTTTGCCAAGTCATGCTGGCTGTCATTCGAGAAGCCCTTCAAAGGTCGTCGAGAGTTCAACGCAGCTGTCGAGATGCTCAAGGCGGCGAGCGCCGCGCACACGGCGCCCGAAAAAAGATACACGCCGAAGACGGCGGAATGCCAGCCACGCTGCAGGCTCATGAGCGCATCGAAGCTGGCTGAGGTGACGGTAAGCCCATACAATACTAACGCGGGACCGCTGAATTGCCGCAGGCGAGCTGCGGACTTGCTGACATCGCGGTCCGGCTTCGAGCGCGTATAGGCGAACCCGAGCAGACACCACGTAAGCCAGCAGACAATGAGACGCGCTAAGACAAAGGGCAAGCGATAGTAGACGCCCGCAAAGGAATGGCCACCGCCAGTCGCAGTCCAGGCTTGCGCAAGAACCTTCCATTGCCAAATGGCTACCGGAATTAGCAACGGCACCGAACACACAATGAGCGACACGGTCCAGCGCATGTGCCGCACCCAACTGGCAGTCCAACTTGCGCCCAGAATGTGGTGCAACAAGACGAGGAACAGACCGCCTAGCCCAATCGTCGCCAAGACCCAGAATGCAACGAAACACAACTGGCCGAAGCGTTGCGCGGAGAGCACGCAAGCCATTGGCGTCAAGGCAACTGCTGCACACAATGCGATATAGCCCGCATCGACCCAGGCCGTTGTCTCTGCCGTCCGCGCCGGGGCAAAACCTGATTGTCTCGATGTGCCTGTCATTCGCTTGAATCCTCAGCAAGTATGCTAGAGCGCAATGGCGGCTCGACGTCCACTAGCGTCGCCGACTGGCTGCGCTGCAGCACTCGAACCCACAAGACGATGCTCCAACGGTCGGCCACGGCAACCTGTTCGCGCATCGCCGGCATGTTGCGCGCGCCATCGGTGATAACGGAAAAGATCTCGCCGTCTGTAAGTTTACGCGTGTTATCCGACGCAAGCTCGATTGGGCCGGGCGACCCCCGTTGCGGCACGATGCCGTGACCTGTGCCCGCGCGGTCGTGGCACGGGCTACAGTAGATATTGAAACGCTCCTCACCGCGGGAAACGGTCTGTTCATCGACCATGACAGGAGTGCGCGAAACGTATTTCTGGCTTGTTTTCCCGGTTTCGAACGGCCCAAGCTCCACGGGTTCTTCAACGGCGACTCGTAGCTCGAGCAGATTCACGTTGCTTCTGCCCTGACCCAGCGCGCTTTGCGGCAAGATATGTGCCTGCTGGGTCATGTCGCGGATGATTCGCACGGGGGGACGCTGGCTACCATGACCGCGACAGGCGAGCAACGCCACACTCAGCACAACGGGCGCCACCTTTATGTGCGCCGCAGTGTGGTGCCGCGCCAAGGATAGGCCGAAACTCATAGCGACACCTGCGACACTTCAAGAGCACCCCGGTTCACGAGCTGTGTGGCGAGCCGCCGGCACTGCTGAGCGCTTCCTTCTACCGTGACCAAGAATCGATCGTCGGTTGCGCGCCGAAATCCCCCAACCTTGAAGATTGGATTGGCGAGTCTGGGTAGGCCGCACAAAAGCCACAACCCAAAGAACGTGCCGAGCGCGGCACTCAGAACCGTCACCTCAAACGTTACGGGAACATAGGCTTGCCACGCACCGGGCGCCTTGCCTCCAATGCGCGCCGGGTAATCAATGGCCTCCATCCACCATTGCGCGCAAAATGCCAGGGCGCCTCCCACTAAACCGCAAAGGAGCGCGAGCCACGGAAGCGGCGATGCGCCGGTGCGTAGCGCGCGCTTGAGACCGTGCGCGGGGTAGGGCGCATACGCGTCAACCTTGGTAGCGCCGGCCATGGTCAGATACTCACAGGCGCGAACTACGGCGGTCGGGTCCTGAAACGAACCAACCAATAGCGCATTGTCTAAAGGCTCCAGGCCAGTTCCCGCGTGCACGCCGCTGTGCTGCGAATGCTCCGGCTCCGTCCGTTCCTCGGCTTGATCTTCCGCCATAGCGGACGACTGTTCAATCGGGTGTGCGGCATCCGACGACAGCCCCTTGACTTCGCTCATCGACAAGACGGGAACGAAGCGAACGAAAAGCACGAATAGCGTCAAGAACAGCCCGAATGTCCCTAGAAATGTCGACGCATCGAAGAGCGTCGGGTGGAAATCGAACCAGGTTGCCGGCAGTGCTCCCCGATGCTGGCCTGTGACGATGATCACGAAGCGTTCCAGCCACATGCCGACAGTGATGACAACACTGATGACCAACATCCCCGGCACGTTCGTTCGAATCTTGCGTGACCAATACAGCTGAGGCAAAAGAACATTGCACCCCAACATGAGCCAGCAGTAGGGTGCGTAGGGCCCGGTGAGACGGCCTATGATCGTGGCCTTTTCATAGGGGTCGTTGCCCTGGGCAGCCATCAACAATTCGACGGCGTAGGAATAGGCAAGCATGGTCCCGGTTGCGAGCACAAGCTTGTTCATTGCCTCAAGATGTCGAATCGTAATGAATGACTCAAAGCGAAGCGCCCGGCGCACGAAGATCATCAACAGCACGACCATGGCACAGCCGCTGAATATGGCGCCAGCCACGAAGTAAGGCGGGAATATCGTGCTGTGCCAACCGGGAACCACCGAAACAGCGAAATCAAACGACACGACGCTGTGCACGCTGATGACGAGCGGTGTCGCCAGCCCGGCCAAGATCAAGTAGGCCTTCTCGTAATGCACATAGTGCCGCTGTGAGCCGCACCACCCCAGAGAGAGCACGGCCAGCAACCGGCGTCGAGTTGGCGAAACAGCCCGATCGCGCAACGTCGCCAGGTCGGGAACCAGCCCCATGTACCAAAACAGTATGCTGACGATAAGGTAGGAAGTGACGGCGAATACATCCCAGATCAAGGGGCTCTTGAAATTCGGCCAAATACCCATTTGGTTGGGCAGCGGCAGCAACCAATACGCCAACCAAACGCGGCCCATGTGAAACAATGGGTAAATGGCGGCCGTGACAACGGCAAACAATGTGATGGCTTCGGCAGCGCGACTGACGCTGGTTCGCCATTTCTGGCGAAGCAAGAACAGGATCGCGCTGATCAACGTGCCGGCGTGGCCAATGCCAATCCAGAACACGAAGCCAGCAATGTCCCAAGCCCAGGCAACGGTCTGGTTGTTGCCCCAAACGCCGATGCCCGTACGGACTAGGTGAGTCAGCGATGCCAGCAGCACGATTGCCAGCCCACAGCAGAGCGTAAACAGAAGCAACCACGATCTCGACGAGCGGCGTTCTGCGACTCGACTCACGCTCTCGGTGATCAGCCCCAAGTCCAAGAACTGCGCTCGACCGGCGCCTTCTGACCGGCCCGGATCGGACCGCACAGCCCAACTTTCTGGATTGGCCATCATGCACCAAACTCCACATTTGGATTCCGAATTCTTGCCATGTAAAAGACCCGCTGGTGCAAGTCGAGTTCGTTGAGCAGCCAATAGCTGCGCACGCTCTCAAGGTTCTGCGCTATGCGACTCGTCCGATTCGAAAAGTCGCCGAACGTGATGGCCCGTGTCGGGCATGCTTGCTCGCAGGCTGTGGCAATGGCGCCGTCCGCGATTGCGTCAGACCCCCGTTTCCTGCTGGCGATCTTGACGGCGTTGACGCGCTGGACGCAAAACGTGCACTTTTCCATGACGCCGCGCGACCGGACGGTTACGTCCGGGTTCAGTTGCATGCGTCGCGTCGCGGGCACTGAAGTCCAGTACTCGAAGTAGTTGAACTTGCGGACCTTGAAGGGGCAGTTGTTGGCGCAATATCTGGAACCTACGCAACGGTTGTACGCCATGTCGTTCAAACCATCGGGGCTGTGCGAGGTTGCGCCTGCCGGGCAAACTGTCTCACACGGCGCGTTCTCGCATTGTTGACAGACAACCGGTTGCGCAATGGTCGTTGGCGCGTCACTCGCATCCGAATAGTAGCGGTTAACTCTTAGCCAATGCATGTGCCGACCGCGTCGCACGCCGTCGGCGCCGACGACGGGAACGTTGTTTTCCGCCTGGCACGCGATGGCACAGGCGTGACACCCAATGCACTTGGACAAATCGATGCTCATGCCAAATGCGTGGGGAGGCCGCTGCCGCGCGAAACCGTCAAGCAGTGAGGCCGCAGCTACCCTGTGTTCGTCGGGAACCGCGAACCGCCCGAGTGAACCCTGTAGCGCAATCGCCCTGCCCTCCATGGAGAAATGCTCTTGAGTGCGCGCGAGAACCACCTGCCTGCCGGTCTTGCGCAACTCGTCGCAGGCGGCCAGGTGCGGGTTCTCCCAGCGCCGAAGCGGGTTGACGTTGACGCCGGACCCGACGGCGATGTGGCCGCCGGCACGGCGTCCGTGACCCATCGTGAGCGTGATCGTAGCGTCGGCTTGGCCCGGGACGATCACGACGGGCACGTCGATGTGCCGGCCCTCGGCAACCAGTGAGACAACATCCCCATCCAAAAGCTTGTGCTCGTTTGCCAGTGATTTCGAGATTCGCGCTGGATTGTCCCAGGTGACTTTGGTGATGGGTTCGGGCAATTCATGCAGCCACGCGTTGTTCGCGTGCCGGCCATCGAAGGCGTGCGCGTCGGGCACGAAGGTGAGTTCGTAGCCAGACTTATGTGCCGAAGGCATCGTTGCCAACGCCTGAGCCACGCGCTCAGAGTCTACCAACGCATCTGGCGAGTCGAACGAGGTCCCCGCGACAATGCCTTCGTGCAAGGCTTGCCGCCAGCGGCGCTCAAAATCGCTCGCACCCCAGCGGCGGCGCCAATGCTCGCGAACTGCATCGTACGCGCCCAAGGGTACTTTGAGCAGCGATTGCAGGACCTCAATGTCCGTGCGTCCTGCCCACAACGGCGCAATTAGCGGCTGGATGATCGAGGCGACGCCGTCCGCCGTGACCACATCGCCCCAAGATTCCAGAAAATGCGTGCGGTTGAGATGCCACTGCGCCACCTGGGCCGTCTCGTCCTGATGCGTGCCCACATGGATGGATGTTTGAGCGTACGCCAACGCCAACGCAAAATCGAGACTGCCCGGGGCGTCGTAGACTGGGTTTGCGTGCAGGATCAAGACATGCTTCGTGTCGCCGGCAACGAGACTTTGCGCCAGGTTGCGCAGCGCGGCCGAACCCGATTCATAGTCGTCGAACCGCGGCACGAAGCGCACGGTGGACCCGACGTTTCCTAGAGCGGCATTCACGTAGTGTGCCAGCGCGTGAACCTCTTTTGGCTGGCGAAGCCCAGGCACGACGACGGCACGTCCGTGAGATTGCATTAAATCCTTGGCAATCGCGTCGAGTCTGCGATCGGCAAATTGTGGCTCAAGTGTCGCGGCGATACCCCGCACCACCGTAACCAACGATTCGGGTATGTCTAGACGGCCCAGTTGACTTAGCCTTTCGGCAATCGCGCAGAGTACCGCCGGTACGCGCGCGCTCGGGCATGCCACGCGGTGGTCGGCAACTGCGCCGGTCAGGCTGAGCGTGCTCTCGACGGCGTACCATCGATTCATGGAGCCTGCTTCGGGGCAGCGGCGTGAAGCCCATTGTCGTGCCGCGCGAACAGGGCTGCATTCAAAGCTCAATGGGTCGGCGTCGAGTGCGAGTACGACGTCCGCATTGGAGAAGTCGTAGATGACCTCAAGGTCCTGATCGAACAGAATACGAAGACCGTCGTAGGCATGGTTGCGGTCAAACGGTTCGTGTCGCAACACGCGGGCTTCTGGTGCCACTTGACGCAACTCGTCGATGAGCGCACCCAGCGTCGGCGAGCGGTGTTCCCCTGTCACGAGGGCAAAACTGCGGCCTCGATCCGCGCGGATGGTTTCACCCAGACGTTGCAAGACGTCGTTCGCTGCTTGCCACGCTTGCACGCGGCCGTCCTCGACTGGACCTTGGCTTCGATCAGGATCGTAGAGGTCCAAAACGGCGGCTTGCAGGAAACTGTTGGTTGCACCCAAGGACTCGGGATGTTTGGGATTGCCCTCGATCTTCGTGGGCCTTGCATCGTGGCTTTCGACTAAAATGCCGACTGCAGTGCCAAAAAGCGGCACCGCCGTTGCGTAGTGCAAAGGGTTGCCAGGGATCAGCTGTTCCGGCTGTATGACGCAAGGGACGATCGTCTGTTCGGGTCGGCGGCACGAGGGCAGCAACGACAAGGCCGTCAGTGACCCGAAAACGGACAGCACGTCGCGCCGCGACCATCGAGCGACGCCAGCGCCTGAGGCAACGGGCAACTCAACCTTGCGCGTCATCGATGGCACCCTGAACAATGGGTTGGGGGATCGACGTGGCGCCCTGACGACGGCTGCAGACCCGCTGCTTGCGCAGGCGTGACCGCTGTCGGCGTCCAGCTCATATTCGTTATGTCAGCCGCCGCTCTCAAGTACGGCTGCGGGCTACGGTGACAGTCGAGGCACCAACCCATGGATAGTGATTGTACCTGCGCAACACGAGTCATCTGATCGATTCTGCCGTGGCAAGTTGAACAACCGACGCCGGCCGCCAAATGTGCGCTATGATCGAAATACGCAAAATCAGGCAAATTATGCACGCGCACCCAGGCCAGGGGGCGGTTCTCGGCGTAGGTAGCGCGAACCGGCAGAAGTTTGACGCTGTCAGTTCGAACCTTGTTGTGGCAGTTCATGCAGACTTGTGTGGATGGCAATGCCGCGTATGGGCTTCGCTCGACCGTGTGATGGCAAAAGCGGCAATCGAGCCCCAGGTCGCCCGCGTGCAACTTGTGGCTGAATTCGACGGGCTGCATAGGACCGTACCCGACGGCAAGATTTGCGTCGGTGCCATAATAGGCTAGCGCGGCCCCAGTAAGCACGAGAACGAACGCGACTACGATCAATCCCAATAGCCAGCGAGGTTCGCGGACAAGTCCGCTAGTTGAAGCACTGACTTTGATTGGGCCCTCAATCTTGTGTTCGGCTGCTACTGAGGAATTGGGGCGGCCATCATGCACCACAACGCCCTCTCCTAAACACCGCGTCACGCTCGCAGCACTCCGGGTGGCGAACTCTTGCAATTCGCTCAGAGTTCGGCCTTACCAGTTGATGACCGGCGGCTCTTCTCGCCGCGGCCGGAACGTTAGCCCGGCGTCGAGGCAACGCGATACCTTCGGGAATTCGCCGGATCTCGCCGTTGACGCGATACCACACGCCAAAACGCGCCAACCGAGGAGCGGAGTTCTCGAACGCGTGCGTGCAACTGTTGTCAATCTGCGAGTCAGTCGGTTCTAAGGGCATGGGCTTGGTGTTGCAGGGTATCGAAACATCTTTGTGACACGCTCGTGATAATTCGGAGTTCTTTCGGAAAAATAGGCGCAAATCTCGCGCTCGCGCACTTGGTGCCTGACCGTACAGTTTGGCCGATATCTACCCGTCATGGCCGCTGTCGGTCGCATTTTGACACTGCGTCTGCTTTCAGTAGGTGCGTCGCATGTGAAATCCCTACTGAGCGGTGAGTGACAAGTCGTTGACGGCAACGGTTGTCGGTCGAATGTCTATTGCAGGCCGATGGGCACTTGGATATTCGTGTTGATCTGAAGGTGACAGCCTTGACCAACGCCATTCGGATTGAGACGCGAACGGAAGCCCCGGGCACGATATTGTTGGTTAACGACCACCCAATTATCCTTCGATGCCTTGAACGCACGCTAGCGGAGGGACCTTTTGCAATCGTTTCGTGCACCTCAGCCCAGCAAGCGATCAACATCGTCGAGAACCATGCGATCCAGGTCGTTGTCACGGACGTCTCAATGCCGGAAATGTCGGGGCTCGAGCTGATGCGGAAGATTCACTGTCTCGATGCCGACATCCCGGTCGTGTTGCTTACCGGTGTACCTTGTCTTGACACAGCAGCCGAAGCCGTTGAACATGGTGCATTCTCGTACTTGACAAAGCCCGCTCCAACCGAGGTGTTGTTACTAACCCTCGAGCGTGCGATACACGCGTATCGCGCGGCACGTCAGAAACGAGAAGCCCTCAGACAACTTGGCTGGGACGATCGAATGGGGCAATTGGATCAAATCCAGGGCGCATTCCAAGAAGCCCTGCAGACCCTCTGGCTCGCGTATCAGCCTGTGGTGAGTATCTCGGATCGGCGTATCATCGGCTACGAGGCACTGCTGCGAAGTGACCACGCGATTCTTCAGAAGCCCGAATCGTTTCTCGATGCTGCGGAGCAGCTGTGTGCCCTCGATCAACTCAGTCGACGCGTCCGACAAGAAGCCACTCGGCGGTTGCTCGCGGAAGCCGACGATATTCTACTCTTCGTCAACCTTCACCCGCGAGATCTGTTGGATACGGAGTTGCGGGACCCTAGCTCACCGTTGAGTCAGGTAGCCGACCGAGTGGTGCTCGAGATCACCGAACGCTGCGGCTTGTCAAGAGTTGACAACTTGCCCGAGCTGCTTCGGGACATGCGCCGCTTGGGGTTTCGATTTGCAGTGGATGATTTGGGAGCAGGCTATTCCGGGTTGGCCAATATCGCAATGCTTGAGCCAGAGTTCATCAAACTGGACATGGCGTTGATCAGGAACATCGATCAATCGCCGATCAAGCAGAAACTCGTGTCGTCGCTGGTGTCGCTTAGTCGAAACATGACGACATCTATCATCGCTGAAGGAATTGAGACAACTTCGGAATACGAGAAGTTGCTCGAACTAGGGTGCAACTTGTTGCAGGGCTACCTGTTTGCAAAGCCAGAGAAAATGCCGCCGAATGTGAGATGGCCTGAGGTGCCGCGGGTCACCGACCGCGGCGGTGAGGCCGCGTGGCACCGTCAATCGGGTACGCACGTGATTCCCCACGAACGCCTCAATCCTTAGCGGGCAGGGCGATGGCTTGGCGCTACAGTTGTCGCGCAAGCGCTGTGAATCTCATGGAGCGTCACTTCATAATGTTCTGGGGAGGCATCATCAGTCCGCTGCTGGTGAGTCTCAACTGCACCAAACTAGATAACCCGAACGATAGATTCGGGGGGGTCGGCGGTGGCGGTGGCGCCGTAGCCAACGGTGGCTCGCCTTCGACGGGCGGTCACTCGAACAGCGACGCGGGTTGTACGGACCCGAGCGGATTTGATGGGCACGGTTGTTACGCTTGCGCCCCAATCGATTTTCCGAGTCTGGAGAATGCGTGCACAACCTCCACGTGCAGCGCTTTCAATAATGTGACTCGATTGACAAAACTGCTTCCGAATGGGCAACTGCCGCCTCTTCCAGCATCGAGCACAACCGGCGGCACTATGGCGGCACTTGAAACCGGTGGATCAGCAGGCTCTGCCAACGGTGGGGTGGCAGGGGGCGTGAGCTCATCGGGCGGAGTTGCCGGCATTGCCACGACTTTGGGGCAAGTCGCAGGGTCGTCCAACTCAGCTTGCGATACGCTCACCAGCCGCGGTACCGTTGTGTACGTAACCGGGTCCTCTGCCGCAAAACCCTTTCTACAACAAATCGCCCAGCAGATTTCGGATCTCGGCGTTTACGTGGTCTACACGTCGACAGGGTCATGCGTCGGCGTGGATGCCATATTGAACAGCACACCCATGACGACTGGATCGGCGCCGGCACCGGCTGTATCGGCTACATACTGGGACAGTGTATCGAGTGCTGGCACTGCCTGTGATCTGCCGAGCGGCGGTGTCACGGCGGATTTAGGGGTATCCGATGTATTTGCCCAGACTTGCCCTGGTTTCGAATTGTCCAGCCTTGAAGCAAGCCAAGTGCGCGAGGCGCACGGTCCAATTCAGACGATGACGTTTGTGGTGCCGGCGAACGCTTCGCATTCGGAGATAAGCGCGCAGGCGGCCTATTTCGTCTTTGGCTTTGGAAGCAGCGGTGGAGTGCTGGATGCAGACGCGACCACACCGCTGTGGAATGACGAAGCTTACCTATTTCAGAGAAGTGCCACCTCTGGAACACAGGCGATGATCGCCGCGGCAATCGGCGTCCCCGCGAATCTCTGGAAGGGACAGCCTCACAAGTCATCCGACGATATGTCCGCCGACGTGGTATCGGCGGGCACCGCTCGACAGACAGCCGACAAGGCGCTTGGCATACTGGCCGCGGACTATGTTGACTCCAGGAATCTGCGCGCACAGATCCGAATGCTGGCTTTTCAGGACACCAATCAACCGTGCGCCTTCTACCCTGATTCGACCGCGTCGGCGCGCGACAAGAAAAATGTGCGAGATGGCCACTATCCCATTTGGAGTCCGCTTCACATTCTATACAAAGCCGATTCGTCCGGAAACCCGATAAATCCGGCGAGCCGTCAGCAGATCCTCGATATAGTTGGCTATCTGTCGGGAACCAAGGCGCTCCCTAATGGCATTGAGTTGATTGACGTATACGCGCAAAGTGGTCTTATCCCCGAGTGCGCGATGCGCGTAGCGCGGCAGAAGGACGGTGGGAACATCACCCCTTACGTTTCTTCCAGTCCGTGCGGGTGTCTGTTCGAATTCAAAGCCACGGGCTCAACGTCCTGCAAACCTTGTAAGGTTCAGGGCGATTGTGACGCGAGTGCCACTTGCTCGCTTGGCTATTGCGAAAAATGACCCGAAAATGTCGTGACGAATCCAACCCGGCAATCGGGGGCCCGGCCCGGAACCGGAGTAAGTACAGCGGGCTGTGCACAACCGCGCCTTCACCAAGATTGGCTGTCCAGTTCGAGTATGACTTCATCGAAAAGTTGCCCGATTGTCATAGTCGGAAGCGCTGTTTGGTGACCTACTTGGACGAGTTTGAGAGCGCCCAGCGAATCGCCAGCTTCGAGTTTGCAACGGCACGATTTGCCGGAGCCAGCGTATGCGCCGTCGAGCGGCAGGACTTTGACGGGCAATGCCTACCCAGTCCCGCTCGGTCCGCTGCAACGTTACCGAATAGTCGCTCCGCTCGGCAAGGGTGGCATGGCGGAAGTGTTCCTGGCAGCATGGGATGTTGCCCCGCGCGTGCAGCGCCCCGTTGTCATCAAGCGCCTCTACACGCACTTTGGCGACGACCCCAATTTGGTTCAGATGTTCATCGACGAGGCTCGGTTGGCCTGCGCGCTCGAACACGAGAACATCGTAAAGACCATCGAAGTCGGCGTTATCGATGACAACTGCTGTATCGCCATGGAGTACTTGGCAGGCCAATCCCTGCAGCAATTGCACCGTCGCAGCTGGGTGCAGGGGGGAATTCCAATCAACCTTGCAGTGTACATCGCGATTCGGGCGCTCGACGCGCTGGGCTATGCTCACGAAGCCAGGGACCACCGTGGCGCATCATTGGACATAGTCCATAGAGATATATCGCCGCACAATATCTTGATTACCAACAATGGACACGTAAAGTTGCTCGATTTTGGTATCGCCAAGGCCAAGAGCCATGAAGCGCGAACGGCCACAGGTTACGTTAAGGGAAAACTCGCGTACATTGCCCCCGAGCAGGCTCAGGCAGAGCCAGTAGACAAGCGCGCTGACATCTGGAGCGTCGGAGTGGTGCTTTGGGAAATGCTGGCCGGCACGCGTCTGTTTCGCATGGAATCGGACGCCGCCACGTTGGCCGCCGTGCTCGGAGCGGAGATCGCCGTGCCTTCGAGCCTGCGGCCCGAAGTTCCGCCGGAATTGGATCAGATCATTTTACGTGCTCTAGAGCGCGAGCGGTCATTGCGATACCCAAGCGCATTCGCAATGAAATGTGACTTGGAGCACTTCGCTTCGCGCGCTGATTACAACGCGGACATGTCGTCGCTTGCAATGTTGATGCGCCAATATTTCAGCGAGCAGATGGCCGCGCAACGCCGGCTTATCTTCGACTTGCTCGATCACGAGGACGGACCCAGCGTTCCCTCGACCCAGACGCCCACGGGGGTTCGCGCGACTCACGCTGTAACAGATGCCCCGGTGGCGTACGACGTCACTAGTGTGGATAGCCTGATGGATCAGGTCTCACGAAACCATAAGTTCGTCGTGCGTACGTTGCTCAGCGCGCTACTCTTCGTCACGGCCATCGGCGCTTTTGCCGTCTTTACATTGCTGTTCAAGCTGGGACACACGGCGCCTGCACCGGCAAGCTACGCGATGGCTTCAAAGGCACTCGAAACTCAGCCGGCGCGCAGAACGCCGAGCGAGGTCAAGTCTGACACAGTGCCAACGCCGGAAAAGCCAAAGCCCCAGCTCGTGGTAGCAGCTCAACCGCGTTCGGTACCTCCCGCGCCACAGCCGAGCTACGCGCGTCCGCTCGCACCTACCCGTTCTGCATCGGCGGAGATGGGCACGCTCAACCTTGATACGACCCCTTGGTCGTTGGTCAGCATGAATGGCAAATCGCTCGGGCAGACACCGCTGCTGGGCGTCAAACTTCCCGCCGGGACGCATGTGTTAACGTTGCGAAATCCCGACCTTGGCTTGGAAACCAAGTACGCCGTAAATATCGAGTCAGGCAAGGTTACCGCGCGCCGGGTGGGGCTACAGTGATTGGGACAACTAGAAGCTACCTCACAAACCTACTGCGCCCCCCGATGCGTCGGTCGTCTTCCTCAAGCCTTGGAGCCAAGCTAACGTTTTGCTTGTGTGCTCAGTTAGCAACCATGCAGGCAGCCAAGCTGGCCCTTGCCGCAGATTCCGATTCCACGAAGGTCCAGGACTTGTTGGCCGCTGCCGAAAAGGCCTATCAACAAGTTGACTTTGCGACAACTTACGAGACATCATGCCAGGCTCTGGAACGAGGACACGCCGACGCACAACAGACTAAGCGCCTAAATGTACTCTGCGGCATCGCCGCGGCTGCGTTGGACAAAAGGGACGAGGCACGCGCGCAGTTCACGGTGGCGCTGGCATTGCAGCCGGATCTGCGACTGGAACGGGACTTGTCTCCAAAGCTTCGCAGTCCCTATCTGGAGGCACAGGGGTTTTGGTCAGACACGAGCGACCGTTTGTCGTTGCGCGCAACTAGGCAAGAGTCATCGAAGAAACTGCTGATGAAGGTTGTCGATCCAGCTCACCTTGCCGCAACAGTGAAGGTTTATCTACGGGCGGCAGGGACATCGCATTTTCGTTTTTCCCAGATGGACGCATCGCCAAGCATTGCAGTCCCGTTGACCTCTCAACAGCTGAGCGAAGGTTACGATTATTACGCCATCATCGTTGATTCACATGACAACTCGTTATTCGAACTCGGCACCGAGTCGGAACCCATCGAGACTCGCCTGCTTCCGACGAGAAGCTCCGTGGCCGCTTCTCGGGATTACGGGCTGGACGCTCCTGGCCATACTGGTTCCCGAGGACGTCCAGTAGTTCTGCCGGTAACCATGGTGGCGGTGGGTCTTGCCGCGGTCGGAGCGGGTGTGTATTTCAACGTGCGACGCGAAAACGCGGCTCATACATGGAACAGTTCCGCCTGCGAGCAACCTGGCCCAACACGACTTGAACAATGTGGCAGCGTGAATACCGATCGAGTCAATGCAGAACGTGCCGCCATCGGGTTCTATGCGGCTGGTGGCGCACTCGTGGCAGGGGGACTAACGATATTGGCAATTGGCGGCAACGCGAACACTAGCAGCGATCACGCGGCTTCGGCGAAGGGTTCCCTCGCTTGCGGGGCATGGTTTCCGTTCGCGGCCGTCGCGTGCGAAGGGAGGTTCTGAGCGTTCCACGGGCACGCGGTTGAAGCCGCATCAGGCTGACTGCCGCTCGCGAGATGCCCAATTGAGCTGCCTACTGATTCGATCCTCGTCGCGCCATTCCTTAATCTTCTCATTTGCTCTCGAGACGACATCAGGAAGCACTCGTTGTACCGGAGGCGATAGCTCGAGCCCCATGTCCAGACACCCGGGTTGCACGCCCAAAACAAACATCTCGGGATGGGAGTCTGTCTTCGGTATCATCTCCAGCGCGGTGCTTAGATCGAGTTCATGTAGAGATAGTCGCCCCTGGGTCTGCAAAATAGCGGAGAACTCGGCAAAGTAAAGCGTCCCCGGTGGCTCGTTCGCATGGAGAGCATCAATGACCAGCACCCGGTCAGCCCAAGCCAGAATCGGGATTGCATCCAATATAGCCGTGCCAACCTCCGTTACGAGAACACCGGCTCGAGGTTGTTTTCGAAGTTCATGTATTGCGTGAACGCCAACGCCGTCATCGGACATGAGTAAATTGCCAATGCCGAGCACCGCCAGACGACGGCGTCGCCTGCTTGAATGAGATTGTCGCTCCGTTGTCACAGCCAAGATCGGGCCGACATGAACCGTTCTCGAGCGGGCGAGTGGGTACTACGCCCGGCTCAAGACAGCGACCGGCTTATCCTTTCCAGGACGCATTACATGCACCGCGCAGGCCTGGCAAGGATCAAATGAGTGAATGACGCGTAACACTTCAATGGGTTGTGACTCATCCGTGACAGGCGTCCCCACCAAAGCGGATTCGAGCGGGCCGAGCTGGTCGGCTGCGTCGCGCGGCGACAGATTCCAACAAGAGGGTGTAATCACTTGGTAATTCGCAATGCGCGAGTCGGAACCGATGCGCAACCAGTGACCGATGGCGCCACGCGGTGCCTCGGTGAGCCCTTCGCCGACTACCGACGCTGGAATGGTAATGGAGCCGTCTTGAAACACGGGCGCACTTGGGTCGAGTTGACGCAGCCAATCTGGCATGGCCGCCGCTAGCTTCACTGCCTCCTGAACCCGCGACATATGCCGATCCATAACCGATATGCCGTTGTTGTACTCGCCGTTGATCCACATGCGCGCGATTGGACCGCATTCGAACGGCCTACCGCTGTACCGTGGAGATTTCGTCCACGAGTAGGCGCTGCTATTCTTTGGATAATTCGGGGTGGTGAGGCCGGCGCTCGGCTTCAATCCATCCGTCGTGTCGTCATACCAGGAATACTTTACGTCTTCCGCGATGGCGCGCGTGTTGACTGCTTGCACGTCGCTGATGCCGTTTAGCACGTAGCCGCGATTGAAAAGCGGATTCTGGTCACAGCCGGGTCCGCTGCCAAAAACGCCGAATGACAACAGATTCCCCGGCCCCGCGCCGATGTTGTAGTAGTCCGAGTAAACACTGGCGAGTGTCGCCACATCATCCAAGTAAGTGCCATTGATGAAAGCCGTAACATCCGCCAAAAGTGCCGTGAATTGGTCGATTCGATCTTGCCGCGGCGTCGTGTTGACACCGGCTGGCATGAAGGCGGAGGGGTGCGGCATCTTGCCGCCGAGCAGCGCCGTCATTTCATGCGCCTTGCGACGCGCATCGATCGCGGCGATGTAGTTCTGCACGAGGGCCGCCGTCGTTGTTGCGTCCAGGCGTTTGTCGGGCCCCGAGGTGGGTTGCCAGGGAGGCATGGCTGGGCCGTCAATGTAATCAGGGCCGCTCAAGTGATAGAAATGGATGATGTGTGAGTCTAGGAAGTTCGCTGCGAGCACCAAGTTTCGGATCCACGTGGCATTGTTCGGCGGGTTGTATTGTCCAGCCTGTTGCAACGCCAACACCGAAGCCATGCTGTGCGGAACGGGGCACACGCCGCACATGCGTTGCGTGATCTGTTGTGCATCCCAAGGGTGCCGCCCTATGAGCACGTTCTCGAGGCCTCGGAACAGGGTGCCGCTCGCTTGAGCGTCAATGACCTGAAGCACGCCGTCTTTCGTGTCTATCGTCACCTGAACCCTGAGGTGACCTTCGATTGAGTCACTGGATCGATGATCTGGATTCCCATGATTAATTCCGTTCAGTAGACGTTATAAAAATCCGCGAGATCGGGGAAGGTGGGTTCAACGCAGCCCAGGCACGGTGAATTGGCGTCCACGCACCAGTTGACGCCGTTGTTCCATTTCATCGTGGGGCAGGGCGAGAAAGTGCCGGGGCCGGCGCAACCTAGTTTCAAAGTGCACCGATTGTCCTGACCGAAATTCGTTGCGTGCGGCAGGGTGTTGCCATTGGCTTCGTTGCGCGGGCAGTTTGCATGCACCTCCTTGCCATAGAGAAAGGTCGGTCGGTTGTGGCCGTCGAGCGCGATACTGCTCTTGTTGAGCACTTGCACGAGTGTCCAAACAATCCAATACGGATGCGCCGGGCACCCCGGAACGTTGATGACCTTATTGGAGATTACCTGGGAAACAGGCTTTGCTCCGCTCGGGTTGCCGGTCGGGGGCGAGCCTGAAGCCGTAACCCCACCGAATGACGCGCAGGTACCGACGGCAACGACGGCGCTGGCTTTTGCGGCCATTTGCGTGACGGCGTCTTGAATGGTGGTGTCTTGTCCTTGGACAGACCAAGCGATGCCGCAGTGTCCGGCGAATGCCGTTGGCACGGCTCCCTCGACGACCAAGATAATATTCCCGCCGGCAGCCGCTTGCAGTGCTGCATTGGCTGCGGTTTCGCCCGCGGCGGACATCAGCACGGGGTGGTACACGAGATTGATGGTGTCTGTGAGCAGGGCTGCGGCAGACGTAGGCATCGTGACGCTCGGGTCGCCTCCTGGGTCGCTAGCGACGAGGTTCAAAAGCGAGACCGAGCAACCGCTGCAACCCCCAGCTTGGAGCCAAACGATCTTGGGGGTGTTTGGATTGGCCAGTGCAGCGCGCAGCTTGAACAGGTCAAATGGACTGAGCTTTAGCGCGGCAGCTGATGCAACGCACAAGCCCAAAAAACCTCTGCGAGTAATGCTCATATGGCCTTGCCCTCTTCGTTATTGTGCCAGCGCGGATTTATTCGCTGAAACGAACATGAGTGAATCATCGTCTAGGGGGCTCCCAGTTCGACGGCTAACTTGTATTGGCCACCACCTGGCTGAAAGTCGTAGCCGTCAACGACAACGTAGACGTCCTTGGTTTGACTCCCGGTGTTTACGTAATCCACGGATTCGGCATGGCCGCCGCCGTAGCTGTCTGCTGCAGCCGAACATTGCGGCTGCACTGTGCAATTCTCCGTTACGTAGACAACGGGATCGAATGCATCTGGACCTGGCGTCTGCTTGGGCGTTACCGTGACGTGAAGCTTGGCTTGGTTCGTGCTGGGCACCTGGATCTTGTAGACCTGATCGGAGCCATGTGTCTTATACCCTAGACAGCTCGTGTCCTCGCCAGACAAGCCGTCACTAGCCTTTGCCGTGGATTCGTCAGCCAAACTCGTGGCACCTGCGAGCACGATTGGATCGGCGCAGGTACCTGCGGCTTTGGTGGTTCCGGTTGAACCCGAGGGGTTGTCACCTCCGTGGCATCCGGTTAGCACCACGATGGCCAACGCGTGCACGGTGGCGACCACATAGGTCCGTTTTGGATACTTCGTACATTGATTCATAGATCGAATTCATTTCCCTAACTGACTGGTGAGTGCTGCGCCACTTTTCGAAACTGCAAGTCTTGCCGCGATTCGCGAACGTTACCAATTGGCAGTGCTGTTGACCGGCTGTGCTTCCATGACGACTCTTGCTTTCCGCGGCACACGAAGGTCGTGGTTGTCCTATACGCGCACGCGCACTGCTTTTCAACTCCTTTCCGGGCGAGCGCTTTTCCTGATTTCGCGCTTCGACTTGATGGTCACGTGACGATGTGACAAAATAGTTACACATCCGGGGACTCAACGGACTCGGTATTTTTCCGATCCATTCAACTTCCGGCGCACTCGTCACGCGTACGTTCGATGGGATGAATTTCGAATGACATACAGAGGTCGCCTGCGCGAGAAAATTCTGTGTTGTCGTGGAGGGAAGCATCGCATCGATCCTGCGAACTTCGGGTCTCCGACTACCGGACTTGATCCCCTAAATGCGGAGATTTCAACGACAGCATGGGCCGCAGGCGCGCCACAAGCATCGGACCCAACCCTATCAACGACAATCCAATAGCGACAACGCACATTCGTTGCATTCTCGCGGCCAACCTCGAATGATCAAAGCTCGGCGCGAGAATCGAACGCGTCTGAAGATACAATGATAGGGTTAACGCCGCGAGCAGCGCCGTTCCAATCAAGAGTTCAAGAGGGCGCAGGCGGCCAGGGGCATGTGCGCTAGACGCACTGGACCAGGCAACATCCGCGGTCAGCAGCAATATCGTGGCGCACAGGGCAGCCCCGCTGAAATGCAGCTGGCCTAGGTCGAAGTAGGTACGCCCGAATACTTGACTTGGGCCCAAGACGGACGCCGGCAACCCCAGCAATAGGCCAATCGCTAGCAGCACTGTGACTCCGGCAACCCCAGTGAGCGCCGAGCGCCGCTTTGCGGCGAGTTGACGCATGGCCGCAATCCAAACAGAAAAAGGCACGGCAAGCGGAACGAGTAGCAGCAGATTGGTCGCCGAAAACAGTGTTGAGAGTAGCGGACTCTGGCCCAATCCAACTAAATGGATGCCCCAGGTGGTCAGGCCGATCATCGAGAAAGCCAGACCAGAGCCCACAATCCAGCCGCGTTCGCGATCCAATGAAGCACCAAGCCGTTCCAAACAGTGCGTGATGGCGCCAACAGCTGCCACGATTGACGCGAGAATCGCTGGCTGCACATAGAACCAGAACAATTGCCTCAGAAACATCGGATCGCCACCACGGGACGCATCGAAAACCGCGAAAGCCCCAGCCCGCTCCACAAGCAGCAGCGCAACCGCAGAGGCCAACGCGGGCAACGCGACTGTCTGCATCAGAGAGCTTACGCACATGAGCGTGACGAACACGTTGGGTCCCGGCGCTTCGTTTCGAGATGTCGTGAGCCCTTGCGCCGACCGCAACAGACTGAAGCCGTTACTGGTACCGGCAAGCCCGACCAACAGCGCGCCTGATGTCAGCCAGATGACCGCTCCGGAAGTGTGCGCATCGTAGCCTTCAAAGAAGCATAGCCCGCGATCGAAGCGACCGACAATTGCCGATACCAGCATTGCGGCGCCGCCCACCCAATACAGGTACAAGCCAATATAGCCGCTAGTGCGACGGCCTTCGATGCCAAGTTGGCCCTTGGCGTAGAACCGCCCCAGCGCGAACGGAATTCCGGGAACCAGGACCAAGAACACCATTACGATGCCGTGTAGCGTAGTTGCACGGGCATGGAATATCGCGGCGACTGTGCCGGGACCGCGAATGATGGGCAAAGCAAGGCCGGCGAGCGCGATGACAAGCCCCAGTACCAAAGCACAAGTCACGCTGATGAGTTGAAGAACGGCGACGCGTCGTTCGCTTTCCCTCGCCACCTGAAGCTCATGAGGGCCCGTGCCAGCAGGGCGGGCTGACGGTTGACGGTTCGGAACGCGCGTAGATTGCACGGCGACATGCCCCTATAAGCACATGTGGCACTTTCTTGTTATTAAACACATAGCAAGATCAATCGCCACGCCGGCCCCTTTCTCCTTATCATCATACTTCGTCAGGACAGTACTTGAGTTGGTCGTTTCCATTCCAACCTCGAGCTTGCGCTTGCAAGAACCGTTGCCCGCGCCGCTGAGGCAATCAACGCTGAAGGCGGTACCACAATAGCATTGCATAGCCGTCAACCTGTTCACGCAGCGGCTTTTTATGAGACAATCCAAGGTCTCCATACATAGCTGCGATTTGGGCCTACCCATTGCTGGACCGGCATCGGCATTGCCTGGCATGGTATTGCACCGTTCAATCTGCGGCTTGCAATTGTTGATGGCGCAGACAGCGCACTCGGCCGAGTTGTGCTCCAGGACGGGAGCAATTGGGCCAAGAATTGCTTGCTGCTCGGACGATAACGTCGAACTGCCGCTTGCAGCGGGCTCAGGCTCGGACGAAGGATTGCAGCGGCTACACCCCGCCGATGTCAAGGCCACAATCGCCAAAGCGTTGCAGCCAAGGAACCGGCGCCACCGGGTTGGGGTAGCGCTCGCGTGAATGACGTCATGCCTATCCATGCTCGGGGCAGCACTATCACAATCAACAAGCACCTGAAAGTACGCCCGAATCAGTTACATTATCATAACAAAAGTCATAATAATGTAACTAATGTCACATAATCGAGCTATGAAGTCACACTAGGAACTTATTCGTAGCGTCGAAATCACGTGCATCATGAAACGCTAAACGAATTGAACGAGGTAAGCGAACCGCTCCGCCCGCCTTCACGTACAAGTCACGCAAGCTTCACCGGTGGCTCGGTGGTTTCGAGGCTATAAGACACTGGCAGTTTTCGGGCGTCATCTGGAAGCAAGCTGCGTGCCAAACAATGTACTATTGACGCCAGAATCGCTTGAGGTAGGAGGTCACGCTAACGGATTGTTTCCGCGCAAGGATAAAAATGCTCGTGAGCTTGACCTAGCGTTGTCAGTAAACCTGCAAAGTGGACCAGATAACTCCGACCCGCGAGGGTTCCAATCAACAAATAACCTAAAGGCCAACTGGGGTTAGCTCTTATGAAACTCGGAAGTAGATCAACAATAGTAGCGACAACCCTTTTAGTCGTAGCGGGGCAACTCATCGGCTGCGGCGGTTCGGATAACAATAATAGTAATGGTGCTGGAACCGGAGGAGCTGCCGCTGTTGGCGGGTCAACGGCAACGGGCGGCAGCGTTCAAACGGGTGGCAGCAAAACCACTGGTGGTACAACCGCTACTCCGGGGACCGGTGGTGCCGGACAGGCGACGGGCGGGAGCAGTGGCTTGGGAGGAGCTTCCTCCACCGGCGGCAGCAAGCCGACTGGAGGCGCCACGTCGACGGGCGGCAGTGTCACCGCTGGCAATTCGTCAGCAACGGGCGGAGCTACGGCGCCCGGCGGTTCTGCTGCCACAGGCGGGTCCGGGACCGTGGGCGGAACCTCGGCTGCAGGCGGCGCCGCCACGGGTGGCAGTCAGCCCGTAGCTGGAAATTCATCGTTGGGTGGTGCCTCGAGCACGGGCGGCACGGGTACCGCAGTTGCCGGTAATTCCTCAATCGGTGGCACAGGCGCGGTCGGAGGCGGAGCGTCCGCCACGGGTGGCACCACTAGTCTCTCGGCAGATCTACAGATTCTTCAGGCGCATGACCCCACTGGCGAATGTGTCCAGTGCGCAACCCGGAATTGCTCCGCAAACCTTGGTGTCGGCGCCCCAATTGATGAAGCGACTCTCAAGGGGAGCTGCCTGTCGGATTCAATCGTGGCCTTGTCATACGCTGCCAAAAAAGCGGATCCGCTCACAACCGGTACTTCGAATATGACAACAGTCACGCCGATATATTCGTTCGCAAAGGGCGACACTGTCACCGGAGACAAGCTATGCCTTGATCTCTTGAATTGCCAAGTCGTAAGCAAATGCAACAGCACCGGCGTGTACCTAACCGGTTGCTATTGCGGCGCCGCCATTGGGAGCGACTGCCTCGATGGTACCAACTTTGTCGGTGGTGACGGCGATCCAACCAATCCGAATGCAACCAATCCCTTATCGACTGGCCCCATCAACGGCCCCTGTGTAATCGAGGAACAAAACGCGGCCAACTCGACCAGCGGATCGATCCCGTTGCTGTTTGCAGAAATGACTGTCGCGGCGGGGCCGGCCAACGCACTTCAAATTTGCCTCTTCAATAATCATTGCACTACGTGTCTGTAACGCGAATGAGCGACAAGATTCTTGATGGTTGTAGTCAAATCCTCGATTGATTGGGCAGCCGCACTTTAGAGGGGGGGCTGCGCATGTCCGTCAAGAGCTCCAATCTAACTGCTCACCCAAAAATCTGGACTGAACGTATGGAAATTGACACGCAGGGCCTGACCCGTGATGCACCGAGCAGTCGTCCAAGCTCTGGGTTCCTTTCTGCGGGCAATCGGGGAGAAAGGTCAAGCGTTCCTCCGGCAAGACTCAATGGCTGTCCATCGTCACCCCCGCCCAAGACGCTCGCAACAAATCCAGGTTCGGGCCGACCGCCGCCACGCCAGACGATCCCGCCGCCCCCGACGTGCAGGCCAGCCGCCGACAGATTGGCTTCGTTCGGTCAGCTTGTTGCCGAATCTGCAGCGATGCAGGCCACTCTTGGAACGCTCGCGCGGTATGCACCCACGGACGTAACTATCACGTTGGTTGGTGAAACCGGAACTGGCAAGGACGTCCTCGCTCACGCAATTCATGCTCAGAGCGCCCGGTCCAGCGGCAACTTCGTCGTGTTTGATTGCGGTGCGGTTGCGGCCAACCTCGCGGAGAGCGAGCTTCTCGGTCACGAACGTGGATCCTTTACTGGAGCCATCA
Source organism: uncultured delta proteobacterium (assembly GCA_963811985.1). Classification (GTDB taxonomy): domain Bacteria; phylum Myxococcota_A; class Polyangia; order Polyangiales; family Polyangiaceae; genus FEN-1139. The sequence goes on along the minus strand of CAWEUH010000020.1, from coordinate 420,768 downwards.
ACTCGCATGCAGGCGCGTTTGAAAGAGCAGATGGGGGAACGCTGTTTCTTGATGAAATAGGCGAGCTTCCATTGGATCTGCAGCCCAAATTGCTGCGTGCGCTTGAGAATAGACGCGCTCGCAGGGTCGGCGGCAAAGAAGACCGTCCATTTGACGTTCGCGTCATCGCGGCAACCAACCGTGATTTGCAGGCGGAGGTATCTGCAGGTCGATTCCGACGCGACATCTACTTTCGCCTCGGTTCGGCGGTGGTGTCCATTCCACCACTTCGCGAGAGGCTTGACGACTTACCTATTTTGACCCGGTCGATTCTCGATGACCTCGGTCGCAGTGAGCTAAGAGTTTCTGATGGCGCGTTGATGTTGCTGCGGCTTCGCAGTTGGCCCGGCAACGTGCGGGAACTTAAAAATACCCTGGCTTGCGCCCTGGCGTTCCTCAACCCTGAGGATGTTGAAATTGAGGCTCAGCACGTTACGGCGGTGTTCGATTCGGGTGCGGTCAATGACGGCGACATTGACCGGTTGCCGCTCGGCGGGCTCAGGCTCGAGCGAATTGAGCGCGCGGCAATTCATCAGACGTTGAGCCTGTCGGGAGGCAATAAGGTCCGGGCTGCGCACTTACTTGGGATAGCGGTCTCAACGCTCTACGAAAAGTTGAAGAAGCACGGACAGGTGTACGAAGAACCTAGGGACTCATTGCCGCAGGACAGGACCGATGAGTAGCTTGGCGTTGATTGTGTCCCGGCACCCCGCGCGCGCCGTGTGGCTGTTGGTGTTGCTGTTGTGCCCCGTCTCTGAGACAATGGCCTTTGCACAAAATGCTAGTTCGGACTGGTTCGAGGAGCGAAGTCTTCAAGACGTCAGACGCGTGTCACCAGCAGCCCTGGGCCTGCTCGCGCAAGGGGAGAGGTTGCTGAATTCCGGGCAGGCGGCACAGGCGGAGAAAGCTTTCGAACGAGCAGCGGCGCTCGTACCGGACAACGCGCTCATCATGCGTCGGCAGTGCGAAGCCCTGACTTCGCTCAAGCAACCCGCAGCGGCAATCAAGGCTTGTCAGCAGGCAATGAATGCACGGGGCAGGGGCGCCGGTGAGATGGTGGCATTCGTCCACGCCTCAGTAGCTGCGGCTTTCGCGCCCACGCCCGATAACTTGTACCAGGCAATCCTAATGACACAAGCACTAACGCGATTGGTACCGAACCAAGCATTCCCCTACGCGGCGCAATGCGAGATTGCCGAGCAACAGCATGACTGGGCGTTCATGGAAAAGTGTGCTGCGCAGATCCAGCGCTCAGCGCCAAATAGCCCATACGCGAAGCGATTCCAGCGTGCCGTTCGGGAGAGTAGGCCCAGCTGGCTCGTTTGGGCGCTTTGGCATGCGGTTCTGGCCGTGGTCTTGGTCACCCTGTTACATCTGCTAAGGTCGGCGATGCTTAGAGTAAGGGCCAAGAGTCGAATTAGGATTGGCGTTCCGGGGGCCGCTCTCATCATTATTCTGAGTGTGTTGTCCGGTCGCGCAAGCGCGCAGCCGATTGTGGCACCCAAGATCGAGTCGAAACAACCGCCGGCAGCTGGCAAATTGCAGATCAATGACGCGGATCCAGTCAGCAGTGTGCCAACGCCAGAACAACGCGATTCCAATCCAGTAGGCTACGCGTACTTTATCATGGATCTGACTTCACGTGCCGAAAAGGCCGTGCGCCTTGATGACCATCAGGCTGCTGTCAAGTATTTTAGCGCCCTCGCAAAGGCCGTACCCGATCGATCGATCGCGTATACTAGGTTGTGCAGCTCTTACGAAGCATTGGGTGATTGGAAACAGGCATTGGACAGCTGCCGTGCGGCGTTGGGCCTTGCCGGCGTGACCGATCAAGACTACCGAAACTATGCAGATTTGGTCGTCCGAAGAAAGCCAAACTTTGGCAAAGCCGACGTTACGGATCTTGATGAAATCGTCAAACATCTGCGGCAGAATCTGCCAGACAATAGCGTTGCCGATGAAGTAGAATGCGAGCTTGGGCTCAAGGTGAAGGACCGCATGCGCGTGCAGCGCTGTACGCAGAACCTCGCAGCGCGTTGGCCCAACAATCAGAAGACACTCACCTATCAATGGGCTTTCGCCGTAATGCGTAACGACTACTCGGCTGCCAGCCAACTGTTGGAGAAACTGAAGAAGACTAATCCCAAGCCAGAGGTAATGCGCAATATGGTCGAAATGACGGCCCAGACGGCGCAACCATGGTGGCAACGTGCATTGAGCAATTCGTGGGCCGCAGCGCTTTTTGTTCTCGTACTCCTGACCTTGGGGTATGCGGTCGCCAGATTCAAGCGAACCCGTCATTCGGCACAGGCAAGGCTGGCTGAAGGGTCGTAGCTTCGCCGTGTCGATGAATGCGCATCAAATTGTCATCGGGTGGTTACAGGATTGTTTCGGTCCAACCTTTTGGGTGCGTGGTAGCTGTGGCTAGCTTTTTCAGACGGAGCAGCCTGGACTGCTCGGCTGTGGCACGGAGGGTGATGCGATGAAGTTCTTACTCGCTTGCGGTATGTCGCTTTTGGCCGCTGGTTCACTTGCGGCCTGTTCCAACGAGAGCAATGTTGACTCCCGGGTGCAAATGCAAAAGCCCGATACGTTGACTGGCCAAGCTGAGGGCCCGTGCACGGAGATTACGGGCGCTCAGCCGCTCAAGGCGCGTGCCACAGCCCTAGAGAGCGCGCCCCCTGTCACCACGACAACGGTCTACGTAGACGATCTATACAGCTCTTTTGCCACATACTGCGGCGGATGCCACGTGGACGTTGGGTTAGCCGGATTCCAAACAAGTCGTGCCACCTTTCCCGATGTAGTGAACCAAGATTGGGTGGATTCGATCAAATACAATAACCCCAACACTGTAATGCCGCCCGCGTCTGTGGGCGGGGTCGTTTACAACAAACGCCCCGCTGACGACCCGGTGAATGCACTCGCGGCTTCTTTGCAGGCTTGGCTCGACCAAGGCAGACCTCGGGATTCGTTCGAGATGCAAGTGGATCCGACCGCTTCTACTGGAACCTATCGCATGTCCAAGGACCTCGCCGACGCGCTCACTGATTTGGGGAGTTGTCTTCCGGATCTGACGCTGTACGCAACCGAGAAGCAGCAAATGGCGGATATGGACGTGAAATTCGCTGGCATGACCTTCCTGGCGCCGGGAAAAGGAACACTTGCGCAGCGTATTGGCCTGCCGGTAACACTCGATCAGACTGATCTTACCACATTTGATTCCAAGGAATTGGCGAAATTCGGGGTTGTCTCTTACTCGCTCAACTACCCCGTTTGGGTCGATGGAGACAATCGCGCATTGCGACATGTACGCGTTCCCTTGGGTCAATCGATAACATTCGACAAGAAGACTCAGAGTTTTACGATACCCGGCGACACCCGGTTCTATAAAACGTCTCTTCAACGCGTAATGGACGTGGATGGCTCGGAGCGCTGGCGCAAAATTGAGACGCAACTTATCGTAGTATGGCCAAATCTGGATGGTCTGGTAGGTTCCGGCGCTGTTGCATCGTTGTTTGGGACGTACGCGTGGAACGAAGACGAGTCTCAAGCCACGCTGGTGATTGATCCCACGAAAAATGGAGAGCCGTTTCGCGATCGGGTGGTTACGTACGTATCTAATGAACCGCTGGCCGCATCGACGCTGGACACACTCACATCCGGTGTGAATTCCGCGATCACGTTGCGTAAGGCGCATGCCCTCAGAAGCTACGCAATCCCCGGCAGCCGCCGCTGCATGCAGTGCCACATGGGTAGCGTCAATAGTGATTTCGTGATCGGCTTCCAGCCGTTGCAGATTGCGCGGCGCAGCAAGGGTGAAGGCGGCATTATTGACAACACTGGCGATAGTGACTTGGATCAATTGAATCGGTTCATAAAGTACAAGCTGATTACTGGAATCACATCGACGGATGATGTCACGCCACTAGAGAATTCACAAGGTACGCGGACCGCGCGCAACGACTACGAGTTGCAGGCGCAGGGGTACTTGTTGGCAAACTGCGCGCATTGCCACAATCCAGTCGGCGAGCCCTCGGTAGACAACCCAAGCCTTGCGGCCATTCTCGACTTTCAACCGTCCTCAGCAACAGACCATGACCATGGAATCTTCAAATTCTCGCTTGAAAAGTACAGCCCGCGCATCTTCCGAGGTCCTGCCAACGACATTCCCGTACCGTATATTACGCCGTCACTGATGGACATTGACCATTACGGCGACGAATACGGTCCGCAGGGTAACCCCCCGTTCTGGAGATACAAGTGCAACTACGTGACCGCAACCTGCATCTACGCCCCGTGGCGGAGCCTCATCTACCGAGGTGTTGACACTCCCTTCACCTATTCGGACGATCTAGCGTTGTTCCCGCACATGCCAATGAACACGCAGAGCATTGATTGTCGTGCCCCCAGGATTCTCGGCGATTGGATGGTTAGCATTCCTGGCGTCCTCAAGGATCCCAACGTCCAAGAGTACGCAATCCGGACAGACGCTAACTTCAAAATCCCGGAATCCGGTTTCGATGCCAGCCCACAACCGTACCGGGAGGTATCCAACGGGCAATCGGGATTCAAAGCGGCAAGCGCCGCAGCGGCCGATCGCGTCACGAAGTACCACACGTCACCTGTCGTGCCGCTGATCGTGTATCCAACCAACGAGAATCCGAATCCGATCCCACTTGATCAAATCCCTTCGAAATACAACTTCTGTCCGGACAACTACGACATACTCGATCCGCTGGTACTCAAAGATCCCGATACGCACCCCGTGCCGGTTGATGACGTCAACGGGATCCGCTTGGCGCCTGGCGACCCCGACCCCATGGGGATCCGCAAGACGACGGGGGCGGGCCTGGTGATGCCGGCGGATGGTGTTCCTGATCACGCCCATTGGGTCGTGTTGGATCTGACACTGATTCCTGGCGATTGGGCGCCACGGCGCCCCGATTGGTTCAGCACAATAGTGCTTGGCCAACCTACTGAGATCGATCCAACGCTTGCTCCCGGTTCGGCCCCGTATGCCTCCGCACTCGCCGCTCAGCAGGCTGAAAAATCGTTGCTTGACATGTTAAAGTCGTCGATCAGCCTGACTGACGACGTAAGGCAGCTATCGCAGACTGTCCTGCCGATGGGCCTTTGGAAGGTTGACAGCCAATGCGATTTCTCGTCGCAACGCACAGTCTCGTCGTATGCCAGTACATCGACTAGTTCCAACAAGTATCCGGCTGCTTGGATGCAATCACAAGTCGATTCAAAGCAATTGACCGGCAGTGAACCCGTGTACAGCCTGCTGCCCGGCGAAGCGATTCACGACATGATTTGCGCTAATTGCCACGGGGTCAAGGCAGATTCCTCGGGGCGGCAGGCGTTGATTCTCAATGAAATGACCGGCGGGCACGCGAATGTAACGGATTTGCGAGACGGGCTCTTCAATCCTCAATATCGCCAAGCCGTGTTTTCAAGCGCGCCGTCCGACCACGGCTCGGTTGACGACTGGGCTGCGCGTTATTTCACGTGGATGGCGCTCGGAGGAACCAAGCAGACAATCCCGGGGAGTATCTTGGCGATAGTGGCCAGCACTCGCGTGATCGGCGCGCCCCGTCCGCGCGCAAAGGTGCCGCTCGACGCCAACATGCTGTCGAATGCGGCGGATTTGTGTTCCAGCATCTTGCCCATGCCGACCGGAATCACGGAAGTATCCATTCATTCCCAGAAAAACCGGTTCAAGTTCGAAGCCGGTATGTTGGAAAGCGATGATGGGTCAGCGCCACCCCAGACCTCGCTGATCTATTCCAACGGTGACGCCATGCTCTGGGGCAAGGTGTGTTCCGTAGACAATCCGCCGCCGGTGCGTGCTCTTTCGCCAGTATCGGCCAACAATTGGGCGCAAGGCGGCGACGTGACAATGCAATATGCGCGGTTTAGATCGGCGTATGATTTGTACGACTCATCCGTGTATCCTAGCGACAGCTTTGTAGTGGACCAGCGCGGCAATGTCGTAAAGGGAATCACGTCAGACAATTACTTCGCCTGGTGCATCCGGGCTCCCGTCGATCCAGACGACCCAAACAATGCCAATAATAGCAATCTTGTCGCGGCCAAACAATGGATCAAGAATAATCCCGCACCCGATGGAAATCTGCTGCCGTTCTGCCCTTACAAGGACTCGAAGGGCGCCCAATACATCACGGCGTCCGGCCAGGGTGATCCCAATTTGAGCGCGGACAAGCTCAATCAATGGGTCGTTCACGGGGCGGTAAACGCGGGTCTCGTGGTTTACCTGTATCTCGATCAGCTTACCAACGGCGATATTGCCCCGACACCCGCATATGACCAGTGCAGCCAACTGTCGCAATAACTTCATGACAATGAGTCCAATGGTTCCCGCAATTGCAGCCAACTTGACCGTGATCGCTACGCTCATCTAGGAGGAAAACATGCGCGCTTCGCCAAACAACCCATTCACGCAGCGGCCACCGGCTGCGCCGTGTTCCGGGTCGGGCCCCGGAACACCACACGATAAGCAGGTCCCGGATCGGCGCACGGGGACGCGCTTACCTGGCGCATTGGATTGCATTTCGGGCACGGCAAGCATGGCACCACCGGCTGGGAGGATTCCCATTAGTGTGTTGGCGCTTTGCATCGCATTCGGTTGCAGCAACAGCAGCAACCCATCGACGACTACGGCGAGTGCCGGCGGGCAGGCCACCAACAACGGCGGTTCTGGTACATCCACGGGGGGGAGTGGTGTCCCCGGTACGGCAACAACCGGCGGCTCTGCCACGGTGAGCAACACGGGCGGCTCGACGAGCATGGTTGCTGGCACGGGCGGCGCTGGTGTTGGTGGGTCTAGTGGCATCACCCCCAATTCGGCTTGCCTTGACTGCCTCACATCGAACGTGACTAACAAGAACTGCACCGGTTTTACGTCTGCTGATTTGCCCCCCTGCGTGAATCTACAAGGAAAGGACCCGGACACAGGCACGCCGAATTCGCAGTTGTGCCTCAACGTTTACAACTGCGTTACGAGCAACATGTGTGGACTGTCCGGTTTGTACACTCCGACGTTTCCGGGCTTCGTAGCCTCGACTTGCTACTGCGGGACCGCTGAGGGTGCTGCATGCTTAGATTCGCCGAACGGGCCGTGTCGGCAGCAAATCGAGCAAGGAGTCGGCAGTACCACTCCCATAACAGTCATAGCGGAGCTTACCGACGAGACGACACCCACTGGAATGGCCATACGGGAATTGAACTGCGAGGCACAGAAATGTCCCCACGAATGCCAGCTCCAGCCGCCCGCGACAGGCTCTGGCGGCGCACCGAACGCGGGCACCGGTGGGGCGCCAAACGCTACTGGTGGGGCGCCAAGTGCATCCGGTGGCGCCATGGGCACGGGTGGAATGCCCAATTTTGGGGATATCACGCCCGGTTGTCCCACTTCAAGTAGTGACACGGTTCTTTTCAACGGCTTTGCCACGGCCGCGGATGCTAGCGCGGTGTCGGTCCTAAGCAGCACTACAACGACTGCGCCAACGGTGAGCTGGGAAAGCGATGCCGATGCTGGCCCAGACCCAGGCTCGGTCCGAGTCACTATTCCGTTCACAAAATGGAGTCAAGTCGCGTTATTGCAGGGCATTTTGCCTTCAGAGGTCAACCTGTGGAACAGGGTACTATTTGCATGCATCCGCCTGGATTCGGGGCTGTTTCCACCCGGCACTCCACTGAACGCTTGCGTCAAGATGAAATTGTTTGCCTTTGGTAGCACGGACAACTACGGCTCCGTTGCGCTTAGCCTATGCCCGAACTCAGGGGCCGGGTGGTGGCAGCTCACCTTGCCAATACAGCCGACGTACGCAGACGATGGCACTGGCCAGCAAATCTTGGACTACGACCCCGCGCACACCACGTCGGTTCAGATCCAAATCGCGGCGCCCCAAGCCGGCTATATTCCGGCGGATGCAGGCACAGCCGATGGAGGCACCCTGTTGCCGACAACAGCCGTGTTCCACATTGACACGATTGGTTACCGGTGACAGCTGTCGGCAGAGCTGCCCTACCAATGCTACAGCGCTGCTGCCATGGGCACAAAAGCAAAGTCCTTGCCTAGGACGGCGCAGTCACTGCGGGAGACGCGGGCTGCGGTCGTAAGGCAGGCCATTCTCAACGCGCTCCCGTCGCGGCTGGTCGCAAAGTCGGTGCTGTTGCTGCCAGCGGTTCCCGCCTTGGTGGATCACTATGTCGAAGGTCTCTGCCTCACTTGGGCAAGTCTCGGGCGCCCCGTTGATCCAACGATGCGCGCGCACCTGCGTAAAGTACTTGACAGCAATCTGAAGGAAGCGTTCTCGCATTCGCCGCATTCGCGCGTCTCCATCGCCTACGGGACTGACCTGCCGCCCTCGATGGGCCTCAGTTGGAACATTGCAATCGTTCATTCATCAATCGAGGATGAATACAATGACTGGGTCAAGGAGCGTGAACCGCCCCTCTTCGGTCCATTTCCTGACGCCAAGGTCATGGATTTGGCAAGAACATTGGGGGTGCCCGCCGAGGTTGCGGTGCTCGACGTAGGCGCCGGAACTGGCCGCAATTCGCTGCCCCTGGCTCGCGCGGGTTTTCGTGTAGACGCCGTCGAATCCACGTCGAGCCTCGTAAGCATCTTGCAACAGGAGACTGCCAAAGCAGCGTTGCCGATTCGAGTCATTCAGGGCAATGCTTTGGACCCTGTGTCCGATATCAGGGAACAATCCTATTTACTAGTCTTTCTGTCGGAAGTCGTCTTTCATTTCAGGCACATACAGCAACTTCGCCGGCTCTTTGAGTGCGCAACCCGCTGGTTGGTCCCGGGTGGCTACCTGCTGTTCGATGCCTTCGTGCCTCTCGACGGATACAAACCCGATGAGCTGGCAAGGCAAGTTTCGGAGGTCATGTGGTGCCGGATTTATACGCGCCATGAATTGCAAGAAGCGGCTTGCGGCTTGCCGTTGAATTTCGTTTCAGAAGAATCGACGCTACGGTACGAACGGGCCCACTATCCCGAGGGCCATTGGCCACCAACACTTTGGTTCGAACAATGGTGTTCAGGGCAAGACCTGTTCAGGCTGTCAGCCGACAAGTCACCTATCGAGCTCAGGTGGCTGGTTTATAGGAAGAACGCTTAGCGACTCTAACGCACCAAACTCGTTGTTGTTGAACCAAGTTTTGGGAACGCCATTCCAGGGACTTAGCCGGTGGACATAACATCCGAAGCCCCGCACAAGCGGCCTTTAACCTTGACGCCAGTCTACCGATCGCTTGGCCATAGGGGTGATCCGCAGAGTCGCTTGAGTGGCATTCTGATCATGCTATTCGGTGCTTTGGTTGCCGCTGGGCAGAGTGCTATAGAACGCTTCCAATTAAGCAAATCCAACGGCGGCGTAGACTATGTACGAGATGAGTGCACCAAACATCAGGCAAGGCATCATCAGTGCACTGTCGTCTCGGTGGAAGTTCAAGGCCACTGTGACGCTGCCGGCGATACCGGCGTTGGTGGATCACTTCGTTGAGGCACTCTGTACAACTTGGGCCAGTATGAGCCAACCGTACCCTCCGGCCCGGCGCGCGAACCTGAGGAGTGCCTTAGAAAGCAATCTCAAGGAGGCCTATGAATACTCACCCGATTCACTCGTGATCGTGGAGTATGGTACGAATTCGCAGCCGTTGACCGGGATCTATTGGGACATATACGTCCAGAAGCGTAACATAAGAGATGAATTCGACGACTTCACAAAGAGTCGTACGCCGCCTTATTTTGGCCTCCACCCGGACGCAATGGTGATGAACCAGGCGAGGAGTTTGGGCGATTCAGCCCAGGTCACCGTGCTCGACATAGGAGCTGGAACGGGCCGCAACGCCTTACCGCTGGCTCGTGAAGGCTTTCGGGTTGACGTGGTCGAGTTTGCGCCCTTGTTGCTGCAAGTACTGCAAAGCGAAGTTGCCGCGTCGAACCTGTCAGTGCGCATCTTCGAGGTCGACATCTTAAGTGAAAAGCTCGAGGTACCAGACCAGTACTATTCGATGATGTTTTTGTCGGAGGTGGTGACACACTTTAGGAGCGTTGACGAAGTTCGCCGAGTATTTGACCTTGCCAACCGATTATTGGCTCCGGGAGGTATCTTCCTGTTCAACGCTTTCGTGGCAATGGACGGTTACGAGCCGGACGAAGTAGCCCGACAGATGTCGGAGGTAGCGTGGGGCTCCATGTTTACGCGGCATGAGCTCACTCTGGTGGCCTTGGCGACGCAGCTCGATTGTCAGCTCGATGAGCCTGCGTTGGAATACGAGCGTTCCCATCTTCCCGCTGATCAATGGCCGCCTACAGGCTGGTACGAAGCTTGGTGCAAGGGGCAAGATACGATCAGGATTGGAGCCGATAAGTCACCCGTGGAACTAAGATGGCTCGTGTTCCGAAAGAAAAGCGACCCTGCATCACGACGATTCGCAACGGTGGGACCCGACGGATGACGGAGTAACTGACGTCCAACAAAGCAAACGCAGAGCGTCGTCCGGCTTTTCTCAGTGTTGGCTGGGAGTCCAAGTCGCTGACATCAATGGCCGGGCCTACGCTGCGCGCCGCGGCACAGCTTAAGACAGTCCGCAGCGAACGTTGATGGCTACTTGACAATTGCACACCTGTTCGCCAAACGTTAGCCGAGCGGTCATAAGCATGTAACGAAGTTCGTAGGTCCTCGCGATTAGCCCACTTGAATGTTAACGCCCGTGTCCGATAAGCTGGTCGCCCCTTTACGCCGCGCAAAGTGGCGTGCGCGTCACCAGCGAGCAAACAATGCAGACTGCAATCAAATGGACGAACGTCGCCGCGGGGAAGTTCTCGGCCGTGGCACTAGTATTGGCCGCAGTGGCGACACTGAGCTGCTCCAAAGAGGAAGCGAAATCGGAACGCCCCGCTGAGCCGAACGCGCAAGAGCTTGCGCCGCCGCCCCCGCCTGCAGCTTCGGACAAATCGCCCCCTGCAAAAATCTTTAACATACCGCCCCCGGAATGCCCTGCCAGCTGCAAAGGCGAAGGCGTGTTCAGCAGCCCGTGCGAAGCAACCGGCAACGCGCGCATGATGGACGTCGTCTGGACAGGCAAAATCGACGACCAGGGTCCGTTCTTCAACGTCACTAACACGTCGGACTCGGTCATCCTCTATGGGAAGGTCGCAGTCTACTTCTACGACAAGGCTGGCAAGCAGCTCGACGTACCGGCGGCGAGCGGCTCTTCCAAGAAGCCAAAGCGGTTTAATGCGTGCGCCGGCAACATGTTCGGCGGCGTCATGAAGCCCGGGCAAAAGGCGGCCCTGCAGTTCTCTTGCGTCAAGAAAGAGCACGTGCCGGAGGGCACAAAGGCCATCGAAGCGGAAATGCAAATGGTCGGGTTCGCCGATGCAAATAATAAGGGCGTAAAGTGCTACTGGCGCAACAACGACCTGACGCCCGAGGTGCGCAAGAAGGGCGGCGTGAACTAGAACGCATTCCATAACCCCCTCAAGAGGATAACGATGCAGGCGAGCTTGAGGAAGGCCAAAAACATTGTGGAATGGCATTCCCACCGCGTGACCAGGCGACGAAATCGTTGTAGCCAAGCGAAGAATCGCTCGATCCGCCAGCGATGGCGATAGCGTCGCAATGGGCGACCATCCTGCGTTTTCGTCTTTCGAGTGGGGTTATGTGGCGCGATCATCTCGATGCCCATCAGGGCCAGATCAGCATCGAGCGGATTGCTATCGTAGGCCATGTCGCCAATGAGGCGCTTGGGAAGTGCCCTCAGGAAGCGCTGCTTGAGCGTCCGCCGAACAAGCTTCGTTTCATGGCGCTGACCACTCGCAATCCCGACGGCGATAGGAAGACCATGGCGGTTGACCACTGCCATGATCTTGGTCGCTTTGCCGCGTCGAGTTTTGCCAACATCAAGACCCCCCTTTTTGCGCCGGCGTGAGAGCCGTCGATATATGCTTCGGTCAAGTCCACTTTGCCTTTGGCAAGCAAGTGCAGCGCCAAGGCATGCAAAATCCTATCGAGAACTCCCCCTCGGTTCCATTTGGTAAACCGGCGATGGCAGGTCGAGTACGGGGGATACTTGCGCGGCATCTCCGACCACTGTGCACCAGTACGCAGAATCCACAACACGCCATTGAGCACATCCCGCGGGTCGCGCCACGGTCTGCCGCCCTTCTCGCTGGTCCGAACCTGTTCCGGCTCGGGTATGTAGGGTCTAACGATATCCCATTGCTCGTCGGTGAGGTCCATCGACCAATCTACAAACATATCCTCGCTTGGATGGAAAGACCCTTGCGAAAGATGGAGTAATATCGATCAGTTACGCTCGCCTACCGGTTATGGAATGCGTTCTAGAGCCCGGGGGAAATATGAGCGACGATCAAGCGCGGCGCTACGCGGATTGATTTGGCCCAAGCCAGCCGGAAGTTCAAGGCTTGCTCGTGACGAAATTGTGAACGATCATGCAGCGGAGGACTCATGTAACCGACAGAGGTACCAACCCCGGCCTCCACTCCCTGTATTGTTGCCTCGTTCTGAGGGCTAGCTGGCTGCCCCTCCTCGCCGTCACGCACGGTTGCCGAAAGGACACGGGCGTTTTGGCAGGTGGCACTTGCCACACCCGATCGCTGAGTCCTAGGCATTAGGGTAATTGGGCCAGGCCAAGGCTTGCCGTGCGGGTCGGACGCTTGACTGGTTTGTGGAGAATGAATGTGAAGAACCTGGGACCTAGTGTGTCGCTGTTCGTCGCTGGGCTAGTTGTGCTGGTCTTTACTAGCTGTTCGGGCTTCGATCGATCCGGAAATTACAAGATTCAGTCGTCTGACGCAGGAACCGACGACGCCGGCCCAGTCGCCACCCGGTGCTCGCCGGTGCAGGGTCAGCCTATTCCCGCAAAGCTGGTCGCAATGTCGCAAACGCCGTCCAGCGGGACTGGCAATAATGTTGTCTTTGTTGACGACCTTTTCAATCAATACAAGTCACTTTGCGGCGGATGCCATGTCGAAGCGAATCAGGGCGGCCTCCAGGTGTCACGCACTACGTTCCCCACGTTGGTTGACCAGAAGGCAGTTGACCGAATGGAGTCTGATGACCCCAATACATTCATGCCGCCCGTTTCGGCAGGAGGAGTGGCGTTCTCAACACGCGGCACAGAAGATCCGGTTGTGCTGTTTGATTCGCTGCTAAAGCAATGGCTGGCAGCAGGCAGTCCGAATGACGTTTTCTATCCGTCCAACACTTCACCCACTCAGGGGGATGCAGGCGTCGGATCGACTCAATTTGCCCTTTCGTCGGACGTTGGCAACGCCATGACCAACATTGGGGCCTGTCTGCCAGACAAGTCTGCCGTTGGAGTGGAACAGGTCAAGATGGACGCGCTCGACTCCATCTTTTCGCAGCTCAGTCCGTCAACCCCTGGGCAAGGCACCTTGGAGCAACAAATCGGCTTGCCACCGCGGCTTGAGCAGACTGATTTGTTCACGTTGGACACGGCCACGTTGGCTCGCTATGGTGTCGTCGCCTATGCGCCGGGGTACCCACTGTGGTCTGATGATGCAGGCAAATGGAGGCTTGTCCGCGTCCCTCGCGGGCAGCCTATCACGTTCGATAAGGCCACTCAGACATTCAATATTCCGCCAAACACTCGATTTTACAAGACCTTTCTCAAGAAGGTTACGGATACGGACGGCTCGACGAGATACAGAAAGATTGAGACCCGGATTATCGTTTCGCGTCCTGACCAGCAGCTGCCGGATGGCTCCTACCAACCAACGGCAATCTTCGGGACTTATGCGTGGAACGATGACGAATCGGCCGCCACGCTGATGACGGATCCACTTCGCAATGGTGAGCCCTTTTCGGATCGACTAATCACGTACGTTACGGATGAACCCGGTGCCGCTGCCGTGCGCGCCACTAACCCATACAATCTTACCTATGCACTGGATCAGAAGCATGTGCTCAGAAGGTACGCAATACCGGGCAGTGACCGCTGCCTGGATTGTCACATGGGGAGCCCCAGCCAGAGCTTCGTGCTTGGATTTACACCCCTGCAAATAAAGCGGCGACCGGCTGGACAAGGGGGCGTCATCGAGCCATCTGCCGCGGACGAACTAACGCAGCTACAACGGCTGGTTGACTACGGGGTCATCACAGGCATCAATTCCCCTGATGATGTCGCCAACCTCGAAGACTCGCAAGGAAGTCGCAGACCACGCAACGATCAGGAGCTCGTAGCTCAAGGGTATATGGTGGGCAATTGCGCGCATTGCCACAACCCCAATGGTGAACCTTCAGTCGATAACCCCGAACTGGCGAATGTATTGAACTTTCTCCCGGGCCCCGACGGTGGCATTTTTCAATTTCCGCTCGAGAAATTCAGCCCGCGAATTACGCGAGGCCCAGGCGGCGATGTTCCCATACCGTACATCACACCGTCCCTCATGGAGTATCCTGTGCAGGGAGATACCCAAGGGTTGACCTGGACTCCAAAGGCTGATGGTGACTGGACTTGGCCGCTCACTTCGGGCGCGTCAACCTACCTTACGGGCTTGCCCAACGGCATACCCAGAGCAGTCGTCTTCGCGCCCTGGCGCAGTCTGATATACCGCAACGTAGATACTCCATTTGCGTATTCAGATGACTATGCCTTGTTTCCCCACATGCCCAAGCATGTGCCTGGCTATGACTGTCGCGTCGCGCAGATCATGGGGGATTGGATGGTTAGTATTCCAGCGCGTAGGAAGAGTTCCACTACTCTGGAAGCCGCCGTTCCGGTCAAGGGGGCCTGCATCCTGGGCTGCGATCAGGAGCCTCAGCCCTACGAAGAGATCTTGCCGGGTGACAGTGACTATGACACGGCCCTCGCTGATGTTCAGCTGCGCATCGGAATGTACCACTCTGGGCAGCCCACATGGCAGCCTCCTTGGTATGCGCCGTTTATTTCGCGCTACAACTACTGCCCGGACACTTCCGATATCATCGATCCCGCCGTGGTGAATGGAACGAGCAGCGGCAATACCTGTTCGCCTGATCTCGTCCCCGCCGCGGGGACCGTGTTCGACAGCTCGTATACCCAGTTGATCATGCCGAATCTGGGCGTTCCGCTGCGAGCGCATTGGGTGGTCACTGATCTCACCGATCTTCCGGGCGACTGGTACCCGCGACGGTCCGACTGGAAGGACGTCCTGGTGCACCAGACATTCCCACAGCTGTCTGGAGCGGATTGCAGCATTGATCAGCAGAAGCAAGATGAAGAGAAACGCGTGGTTCAAGTTCTCCAAAATGTCACTCTGACTCAGAAGGTCCGTTCGTTCGCGCTGAACGAATTGCCGTTTGGGTTGTGGATCGCAAAACCAGAATGCTCCAACGCTTTGGCCAGTGTACCCAAGGTCGCGCAATACACAGGAGACACAAAGCCCAAGTGGATGAGTCGAACCAATCCAGATCCGAACAGCCCCGTTTATACCGAACTGCCCGGAGCGGCAGTCTTCAATATGATCTGTACTAATTGCCATGGCCCGCATGCGGATTCGCATGGACGGTTGGCGGATAATCTGATGACAATGACGGGGGGTTCGGTTCGCGTGGCAAACTTGCAAGATGGGCTCTTTGGTCCCTTGGCGGGCGGCGGCGCCAATCGCGTGCGTGTGTTTGGTGACACAGCGAATGGCTTGGTAATCACGACCGACGACATGGCCTCTCGCTACTTGGCGTGGATGACACTTGGGGGTACAAGCGCGCAGATCCCCCCCAGCCTGCTCAATATCGTGGGCAACACGCAGGTGCTTGGTGTCACAAGAAAGACCAGTCAATTCGAGAGTGCCACCGTAACCTCCGCCAATATGCTGGCAACGGCCCAGGAGCTTTGTCGGTACGTCTTGCCAATGTCAGGGGGACATAATCTCATGCCCTTTGACCCGGTTACTGGGTCGTTCAGCTATGATGCCTCCGCACTGATTGCGACCAACGGGGACGCCGAGCTCTGGCAAAACCTGTGCAGCATCGATAACCCCCCGCCGATTCGAGCGATCTCGGCGCAGGATTGGACGGCCCCAGCCGTTGCATTCATCAACTATACGTTTTTGGGCATATACAGGGCTGCGGGTTACCCACCGAATACGCCTGTTGGAGACCAAAACGGAAATGTTGCAGCGTCTTTGCAGGTCGGCAACACAATGCCCTGGTGCATCATTAGGCCAACGGACACATCGCAGGCGGCCATAGCGGACAAATACGTCGTCGATCATGCCGTCGGCGGTATGCCCCTTCCCTTATGTCCAACGTCACTTCTGACGGGCGGCTATCAGATGCTGCAAGATCCCGTGACCGGAGGCGCCAACCATGATCTCGAGGATTGGGCCACGCGAGGTGCCATCAACGCGGGGCTGGCCGTCTTTTTGTACCTCGATCAGGTCGTGGCTCACGGCCTGCAGCCCAAACCAGCCTACGACCATTGCGAGTTGTTGGGCAATTGACGCAGGCCCGGCTAGGATCCGCGGGCGTCGCGGCGGAAATGCTTTCTGGCGGCGTTAGGACACTATAGTTGCGGGTAAGAGGAGTCAATGCGCCAATCCAAGCTGCAAAGGTTTGTGCTTACCCTTTGGTTCGTGGCGACGCTGTGTTGGGCCAATCACAGCTACGGCTACCCATGGATGATTCGACATGAATACACCGGTTGCGCTACTTGTCACGTCGATCCTTCCGGCGGCTACTTGCTGACGGCGTACGGGCGAGCGCAAACGCAAACGCTGCTCTCCACATTCGGCCGTGGACCAGCGGGCGATGAGGTCGATCGACGTAGTGAATTCGCAATGGGTCTGCTGCCACTGCCGAGTTGGCTCAACTTGGGCGCGAGCGTGCGTGAGGCGTACATGTCGTACAAGGAAGTGAGCCCGGTGCAGGGCCCCGCAACGTCGCGGTTCCTCCTGATGCAGGCCGACTTGCGGGCGGCCGTTACAGCCGATCGCTTGGTTGCAACGGGCTCGATCGGCTACCTGCGAAACGGCCACCATGCGGCGCAGATCACTCGGGGCGACCAAAACGTTCTCGTGTCGCGCGAGTTCTGGATCGGCTACCATTTGGGTGAAGATCAACAAACGCTGATACGCGCCGGGCGCCTGTATTTGCCTTTTGGATTGCGCGTCATAGAACACCCGTTTTACGTGCGCACGAACACGGGCACCAACATCGATTCTCAGCAACAATACGGAGCCGCACTCTTTCACGAAGCGGAAAAGTACCACGCTGAAGTAATGGTCATTGCCGGCAACTATCAGATTTTCCCCGATGCCTATCGGCAAAGGGGCTATGCGGGGTACGTTGAATTTGCCGTCATGCCGCGACTGCAACTGGGTGCAAGTAGCCTGCTTACCTACCAGAAGCTGGACCCCGACTTACTGCAATCTGCCGTCCATGGCGCGCACGGCGCGATGCTGCGCTGGTCGCCACATGTCAAGGCGGCCATTTTGGCGGAGGCCGATATCGTCCATTCAATCGTCAACGGCTCGACCAACCATACGGGCTTTGTCAGCATGGCTCAATTGGATTACGAAGTGGTTCGGGGCCTTCACGGCCTGGTAACCACAGAGTTTTTTCTGCCGCCTCAAGTACAGGCGCTTTGGTCGAACCGTGATTGGCTATCCGTCGCTTGGTTTGCCTATCCACATCTGGATCTCAGAGTGGATGGGTATTGGGCTTCGGAGTCTTGGGTTCCCACGGCACGGCTCAATTCAGTAGCAGCGTTGGGTCAAGTTCACGTTTCGCTGTAGGTCAAAGTATCCATGCGTAACATTCCCCTTTTCGCGACCACGTTCTTACTAGCCTTGACCCGGCTCGCCTGGGCAGACCCGACATACCCGGCCGAGATTCAATCGCACCTAGGCCTCAGCTATGCCCCGCCATGCACGTTGTGCCATTCGAGCAACGCCGGCGGTCTCGGTACTGTGGTCACGCCATTCGGAAAAGCGATGCGCTCCGCGGGCCTAACCACGGACATAGCGACGCTCGACCCTGCGCTCGATGCGCTTGCCAAGGCCAATGTCGATTCCAATGGGGATGGCATACCCGATATACAGCAATTGAAAGCCGGTTCTGATCCAAATACAGGCGCCAGCTTGAAGAATATCGAGCCAGAGCAGTTTGGTTGCGGTGCGCGCATTGCCCCGCGCCGCGCAGCTTCATCAGGGAAGGCGTTCGTGCTACTGGGCCTGGTCTTGCTCATACTGAGCCGGCGCGACAGGCGAGCAGGCGGAACCGCGTTTTGAGCGAACCGCCAAGACAACCGTGCCAAGTTTCGCAGCACAACTGCGACGCCGCACCCCCCTGCGGCCCGCTAAGATGGCCTCTAAGACACATCCAAATTGCTTAGGGGCCAGGTGCACGGCGCAAGCTCGGGTAGCACGGGCGCGGTTGCAGTCTGTGCACTCGGGTTAAGCAGCAAGAGCGCACTCCCTTTCGGGCGTGCGCTCTCACTTTCAGGCTATGCTAATGCTTAGTTTGTCGCAAAAACTGCTTCTTATGGATCAACGTTCACCACTGGGTATGCGACGATCGGGCAACCAGCGACACCCGTGCCCCAGAGTACGCCGGCATGTCCGGCCACGTCGAAGCGGTAGCAGCACATACCATCGGTTCCAACGCCGCCCTTGCCGCAGATGCAGTTCTTGGTGCAGTTGCTGCCCGCAGAGCCGTTGCCGGTGGCGGCGTCGCTATCGTCGCACCTCTCGTAGGGTTCAACTGTCCCGTTGCCGCATGTCGTGTGTATCACTGGGATGCCAGTGGGGCCATTCAGGGCGGTAGCATCCGTGTTCGCGGCGACTACTCCGCAGTTGGCATGCTCATCCAAGTCTTCCGTGTAGGGATTCCCAGCGTTGTAGGGGGCCAGCCCGTTCGGAGCGGCTGCTGGCAGGTTCACGAAGCCCTGCGCCGTGATGATGCCTTGCAGGAAGCCGGCGTGAGGAGCAACGTTTGCGTAGGCCTGTGCCAGGTCCAGCTCAGGAGCTGCGACATTCTGGAACCCGACCATCGTGTTGAAGTAGAGCTTGCGAGAAGCCGGGTAGCTAAACGCCTGCACGGTTGTGGTGTTGGGCAGTACGCCGTCGAGACGCATGGACTCCGCACCGGCCTGGAGTGTCGCCAGCAAACCGGCGTAACCGATGATAGCGCCATGGTTCTGAGCGCCGGGGGCGCACTGATACGAGCCGACGACGCAACCGATGTCCTGCGTGGCATCGGTGAGGCCGCAGCTCGGCACGCCCGCTAGATTGAAGGGATTGCTCCAATTGCGATAAAATGCGCTCTGAATGGGCATTCCGTTCGATCCGAATTGGTATGAGCCGACGGTGGTATGAACCATCTTGTTATACACGCGGGCATCCTCGCCCGTCTGGCAGAGGCCGGCGACCGAGAGATACGGCAACGCGGCCTTCCCATTCGGGGACAGGCACTGTAGCGGAGGAGTTCCCTTTTCCACCAGGTTGGCAAAGCCGCTTGCCCCGAGCGTCTTGACATACGGGACCAAGCAGTTGTTGCCGCCGAGCGGAATGTCGCCGTTGGGGCAAGTGTACGGCGTCGGGCCTTGGTTGGCCCATTGTGCCAATCCGAAACCAACCACCAAAGGCTGGCCCGCCAATGCGGTGGGGTATGCATCAGCCTGATTCAGGTCGGATGAAGGCTCGACCGGCAGCAATACACCCAGGGTGCCATCACCTTCGCACACGATGTCATCACCCGCTGCGCTACCGTCGCCCTTGCATACAACGCGGATCGGGTCGAAATCCTGATCTGTTGGCGGCGGCCAGGACTGCTCGTACGCCGGATCCAGAACCGGCAAGCCGGTTGGATAAGTGGTAGGCTGGGTCACCTGCAGGGAGTTCGCGAACGGATCAGTCGAGTGATTGCCGGGGATGCTGGTCAGACCCAGGGCAGACACGACCGTGTCTGTCGTTCCCGACCAGTCATCACGACGCAAGATGTGCTGGATGCACTTGCACTGACCCGATGGGCAGTTCGCGTCTGCTTGGTCTTCAAAGATCGAACCGAAGTTGGCGATGAGCGCCCAACGAACCGGATTGGTCGCGTCGTACGCGTTGACGGCCGCGTCCAGATTGGCCGGAGCCTCGCTCGGCGGAAGACCTGCGTCCTGGCCGCCAGCGCAAAAACAGGTGCCGGCAGCGCCGCCAGCGGGGCACCCGGCAGCGCAGACGGTGGAGTTTGCAGGGTCGACTGTGGCGCCGTTGGGGTCGGGTGTAAATAGGACATACGGATGCACCACGCCAGCTAGCAGAACCTTCAGGACATCCTGCCAGTCGAGGAAGGTGTATTTGCCGCCCGGAACGTACACTTTATTCTGGTTGTACGTGACGTAGCTGCAGCCATCGGTACCCACGTGAGTGCCCGGATTCGTGTTGTGCGGGTCCGAAGCCCAGAAGCCGGTCCACGTGAAATCGCCGTCAGAGCGAAGGCCGCGGGTGAGCATTTTGTCCATGCCGCTGCCATCGTCGTTGAGGTCTTTGCAGCCCGGGGTGCCGTTCGGGCCGGTCTGCGAGACTGCGGGGCCATTGGCGACGAAGGACAGGCCGTCCAATGAATGGACGATACCTTCAGCCGCGAGCGGGCCTGGCCCGCCCGAACCGCAAACGTTGTTCGTCGTGGTGGAGCCTCCAGCCTTGAAGAAACGGGACATAGGTGCTGCTTGCTGTTTTCCAGAGTACATGTTCGTTTCACCGGCTCCGGAACCGCCGCCCACGTACGTGATGCCCGTAATGGGAACTGTCGATATGAGGGCCTTGGTCACTGTCAGGAGCGTGTCTGAACCCGCATAGTGGGCCAAGTCCAGCGCTGCCCCAGCGCCCATGGCACCGGCGCCGGCCACAAGGAAACTGGCAATTGCGTATGTCGTTTTCATTTATAGATCCTCCAGATGTACTATCGTTGAGCCGCGCGCTCGGCCTATGGCACAAGGCGCACGGCTTCTCTCTTACAAATAGTGCACCAACATTGTGCGAGTCGGGAACATTGTTGTGTGGTGCGTAATTAAGGCTGAATAGGTGTGACAGTTGGGGCCGGGTCGCTCACCATGACTTCGATTCTCAGAATTGTGTATTCGATTTTCGAAGGGCGGGGGCGAACACGCACAAGGCGCAAGTTCCCGAATGAATCAGTCGTGTGACGCGGTTATCACTGAACGGTTGCGTTCAATGTGTTGAGCTGTCACAAAGCTCGTCGCAGCAACGCGTTAGGCCCGATGTGATTCCTAACTTGTTGACCGCGCCTCGACTCGCGGCGGGTAGGTTTGCGCAGGCTTTTTCTGCAGACAAGCCTTAACCCCTTGCGCCAACTGCGACGTATCGACCCAACGGATGTGCACGTCCGTGCTCAGGCGGTGCAAGAGCCGCCCATAATCTGCCGTATCTCCGTGGACCGTTCCAATCAGGTAGCTCTCGACTTTGCCGGCAATTTTCCCGGTTGCGACACCCGCGCCGCGCCCGTGATTCCAAGCGCGCGAGTCTACGCTGGAATTTCGGTTGTCGCCCAGCACAAACACTTCATTTTGGTGAACTTCGTATAGAGATTCAAAGACGGGCGCAAACGGCGTATAAAGCGTTAGATACGCGCGATCCTCCAGGAATTCAACCATCAATCGCCCCGCAGTGGACTCCAGTTCCGCGCCTATGGTGATGAATATTCCGACGTCGCAATGCGGGACCTCCCAACCATTGATGAGGGGCACGCCGCCGTTCATGGTGATCCGATCTCCGGGAATTCCTATCACGCGCTTCGCGAGTTTTTCTGGGCCATTGCCTGTCTCATGATCGAAGACGATGACATCGCCGCGGCGCGGGATCGTGGCCGAATTCTGCGGCCCCAACAGGCCGAGCAACGAGCGGTAAGCGACCTTGCTGACGGCAACACGGTCACCCTGTTCGAGGGTGGGCAACATCGAATTGCTCGTGATCTCATAAGCTTCGAATACCCAGGCGCGCAGTAGCAATGCGAGCAACGCTGGCAACCCAATCGCAGCTGTCAGCAACAAAACCTCATTGCGCCGCTGCTTCGATAGAACCCGTTGGGCGATTCGGCGAACCTCATGGCCCAATGATTCAGCCTGGGCCGCGCTGCCTTGACCAACGGCCGCATCGAGTTGCTGCAGATAGGCGCTCAATTGCGCGTCCTGGTCTGCTGAAAGGCTGCGCCTACGCAGTTGCATGGCGCGCGCGCGCGACAATTGATGACGCAGGTTTGCCGCGGATTCCAGAATTCGGAATTGCTCATGGCCGAGGCTTATTTTCGGCCAATTGCGCGCTTGTGTCACCCGCCGGTAGCCGGGCAAGTAGTAACGCCAATACTTCGCAACGACTGACAGCAACACGAATAGCGCCACGCCGAAATAGACGGGACTGGCGTTGCCAATTCTTGAGATTAGCTTCAAGAAACCGCCGGTGCTCGTTGGCGAGGGCAAAAGGAAACGTACCATCAAACAGGCAGCCAATGCGGGCAATGCGACAAACCAGATGCCGCTCCACAGCACGCTCTTCATGCCGTCCACATTGCGTGTGGTGTGCTCGCCACACTCTGAACGCGAGACGCTGCTGATGCTTTGGCTCATGCGAGACCCCCCATTTAGCCGGCTCCCAGCCCACCGACAGTGACGAAATTGGAACTTCTGGATTACAATTCCCGCTCAGATTGGCGCCAGTTCTGCAGCAAAGTGCGGCCCAATTTGTATGATAACTGTGTGACGCCTCCGACTGTCGGAAGGGTTTTCCGATAATCAGTGGGGGTCGCGGTGGGTCATCGGTTGACCGAACCTGGTAACACAGGGTTTTTTCTGGGAAATTGCGGAGTACCGGGGGGCCCACAGTGGTTGGCCCGCAACTTGATAGAAGGGGGGCACGAACGGGTCCAAGGTCCCTTGCCGGACAGCGGCTCGGTTTCAGGCACAGGTAGAAT
The DNA here is from genome assembly GCA_963811985.1 of uncultured delta proteobacterium. GTDB lineage: Bacteria > Myxococcota_A > Polyangia > Polyangiales > Polyangiaceae > FEN-1139. The sequence goes on along the minus strand of CAWEUH010000020.1, from coordinate 397,741 downwards.
CTACGGAGGATGTCTCATGAGATCAGTAATTAGTAAATCAATGATGCTTGGACTCGCACTCGTTGCGATATCTGGTTGCAGCAGCAGCGATAAGGCCCAGGTCGGCGGCACTGGACAGGTACGGATGAACGTGACGCTCCCCGACGGCGCCACCATCAGCACCGTGAATTGGACGCTGGATTGCGGACCGACCAATCCCGTGTCAATCCCTAGCACCTACTATCATCAGACCGGGTCGTGGGATGTTAGCCACAGCAATACGATTTCTGGCGTTATCGGCGGCATTCCGAATGCAGACGGGTTCTGCACGCTCAGCCTCAGCGCCAGCGATAGCCTTGCTCCGAGCACGGTGCCCAATTGCACTGGCGTAGTAGCCAACGTGGCTCCTGGGTCGCTTAGCGCGGTTGGCCTCACCTGCGTGGATCAGAAGACCATCCAGGTTGGCTCAGGAACGCAGTCAATCAGCACGCAGAGCACCGTCACAACAACTCAGGGTGTTCACACCTGCGCTGGCCTGACGTTCTACAGCGCGTCACCGGCTGAGGTGAACGTGGGTAGCTCGATCGCTCTGTCGGCCACAGCCACTGCCCCGACGGACGGTGCCACTGTGACGATCGGCTGGAGCGACGGCGGTAGCTTTAGCGCCACCGGCACTTCCGCGACATACACCTGCGGAGCGGTTGGCCCGGTCAACATCACCGTCACTGCCAACGACAACTTCAGTGGCGCGAACGGCGCAACGTGCACGCCGCAATCCTCGGCCTCGTTCACCATCAACTGCACGCAGCCGCCGAGCCCCGGCACCGGCACCGGCGGTGCGACTAGCACGGGTACTGGCGGCACCAATGCGACTGGCGGCACCAATGCGACTGGCGGCACCAATGCGACTGGCGGCACCAATGCGACTGGCGGCACCAATGCAACTGGCGGAACCAGCTCTCCACCGCCGCCCGGTGACGAGCAACTCTTGCAAAACAAGAGCACTGCTTGTCTGACCTGCGCTCAGCAGTACTGCTCTGCTGACCTCGGTACCTCCGCGATCAACCTGTCAACGCTGCAGGGTGGCTGTTACGCGCCGCCGATCACTGCGCTCAGCTTCGCTTCCAAGAAGGCTGATCCGCTAACCACCGGTACGTCGAACAAGACGACGGTTACGCCTGTCACCAGCTTTGCCAAGTCCACCACCCACACCGGTGACGTTTACTGCGTGAACCTGCTCAACTGCGTCATCCAGACCGGTTGCCAGAGTAATGGCGGTCTGCTGAGCGTATGCTACTGCGGTTCGGCAATTGGCGGCGACTGCCTCGATGGATCGAACTTCGTCGGTGGTCTCGGCGACCCGACGAACACCACCACTTGCAGTACCGACCCGGCGTGCGATCCAACCGATAGCAGCACCTATGTCGGTTTCTCGGGCTGTTGCGCTCCTCTGAGCACTGGCCCAATCAACGGTCCGTGCGTGGTTGAGGAACAGATCGCGTGCAACAACACCACGGGCAGTACGCCGAACATCATGGCTGACGACACACTGGCTTGTGGGCCCGCCAACAACCTGCTCACCTGCCTCTATAACAACCATTGCTCCGCTTGCTTGCAGTAAAGTAAGCAGACTCAGTCGGACAATTACGGCTGACTGTTGAGTGGTTTAGGGCGCTGGCGCAGGCCGGCGCCCTAGGCCTGTTTAAGGAGAGTTCTGCAGACGCATTGGGCCATTGCGGCACTGAATCGCAATGGTGTGCTCAACGGTTCGTTACCGTGCCGTTAAAGCAAAAGAACGTTGCTGACGAACGTCGCGCTGACGGGTTCGGGCCCGAAACACCAACACAATCAAAACGTCGTGACGGACGAACGTGTAGCTCTAGTATCAATAACGTACAGGTCGCCGACGTCCCTCGCTGGCATGGTGAGCAGGGTCTCACCAGCTGGGAGCAGTCCCATTAATGGGTTGACAGGCTTCGGACGTAAGTGGTAGAGGCTTGCCGCATAAGGTACGGCCATTCGCGGGCAAGATCGGCGTCCCTCTTTACGTGGAGATCAACTAATGGAACGAACTAGCTGGATGTTGGGATCTAAGGTAACGGCGCGCTGGGTTTTGTCGTTGGGCATCATCGCTTCGGCAAGCTACGGTTGCAGTAGCGACAACAACACAGGCGGCAGCACTGATACGGGCGGTAATGCAGCTACGGGTGGCAATACTGCCGGCGGTGGCACATCACACACGGGTGGAGCTCACGCAACCGGCGGGACCTCGTCAAAAGCCAGCTCTGCTGCAACCGGTGGAAATCTACCCACCGGCGGCGCACAAGCCACCGGCGGAGCAAGCGCAGCACAAGCCACCGGCGGCGCAAGCGCAGCACAAGCCACCGGCGGGGCAAGCGCAGCCACGGGCGGTGCTTCCGCAACCGGTGGCACGGTCGCTGCGGGTGGAACGTCCGCAAAGGGTGGGACCTCAGCGGCTGGTGGCGCAGCCACAGGTGGATACCTCAACGGTTGCCGGCGGCACAAAGGCCACTGGCGGAGCCTCGGCGGCGGGTGGCGCAGCCACAGGTGGATCCTCAACGGTTGCCGGCGGCACAAAGGCCACTGGCGGGGCCTCGCCCGGCGGAACCTCAGCGGCGGGTGGCGCAGCGACAGGTGGATCATCAACGGTTGCCGGCGGCACGAATGCCACCACAGGCGGAGCCTCTGCGGCTGGCGGAACCTCAACGGCTGGAGGTGCAGCCACGGGCGGTGCAACTGCCACGGGCGGTATGCAAGCTACAGGCGGCATGCAAGCTACAGGCGGCATGCAAGCTACAGGTGGCACGCAAGCCACAGCCGGAACAACCGGTAATGGCGGGGTGTCTGCAGGTGGAACAACCGGCAATGGCGGAGTGTCAACTGTTGGTGGCGCGGCCACGGGCGGTACAACGGGCACGGTCACGGCTGACGTGGCACTTCTAAGCGCCAAGGGAGCGGATTGCTTGGCCTGCGCCAACCAGTACTGCGGATTTGACCTCGGCACGAGCCCGGTTGTACTAGCGACTCTGTACGGCGGCTGCTTTGCGCCAACCATTACCAGCCTCAGCTTCGCGGCCAAGAAAGCCGATCCGCTGACCACGGGTACATCGAACATGACGACGATTGCGCCGGTCACCAGCTTCGCCAAGGGCGCCACCAACACCGGTGACGTCTATTGCGTAAACCTGCTAAACTGCATGATTCAAAGCAAATGCCAGGGGGATGGCGCCTTGCTGAGCGCTTGTTACTGCGGCTCGGCAATCGGCGGGGACTGCCTGGACGGGACGAACTTCGTCGGCGGCGATGGCGATCCGACGAACCCGAACGCGGGCTCTCCCCTTGACACCGGCCCGATCAACGGTCCCTGCGTAGTTGAGGAACAGATCGCGTGCAACAACACCACGGGCGCCACGCCAAACATCATGGCGGACGAAACGCTGGCTTGCGGACCTGCCAACAACCTGGCCACGTGTCTCTACAACAATCACTGCAACACTTGCCTGAACTGAGCACGCGGACTTTTTGGGCTGACAGCAGCGACCACAAGCTAAGTCGTATTTGATTGTTCGGTTTGTGCGGCGCCCGCCCGAAAGGCACGGTTGTGTCGTCCAGGCGGCAGACCTTCGCGCGCTAATACGGACGAACCGCGAAGGTTGCGGGCGCGGCGCGTGGCACCAAATCTACACGAAGCCGGCACGTAAAGGTCACAATCATCTGTTTCAGCGATGCTAGGGTCGCCTCGCTTTGGGGCTTAGCCCAAGCGGGCAATTGCACCGCGGTTGCTGGATTTTCGTCATTTCATACGGTCAGCAAGTTTTGTTGCGTTCCAACGCGGTGTGGCTGGGGTGTGTCGCCTCGACGCTAATCAGGGCCAGCGCGCAAATCACAACCTTGGGCCACATCCGATGACTTCGAAAGCACGCCTGATTGCACTGGTGGGAACAAAGCTCAGTCGTTCGCAACGGTGGCTAAACCGCGCGTTAATCGTTGTCGCCTGCCTGGCCGTGGCGCTCTTGCACGTCACGTCGGCATTGGCGGTGCCCAGTTTCGCTCGGAAGTACAACACCAGCTGTCAAACCTGCCACACGGCATTTCCCGTGTTAAACCCGTTTGGCGAAGCCTTTCGACGCAACGGCTTTCGTTTTCCCAGTGTAAACGGAAGTGAGGACGGCGACGCAGCCAAAGAAGAAACCCTGCCCCTTGGCCAAGAGGAGTACGAGAAGACATTCCCGAATTCCGTCTGGCCCGATCGCATTTCCGAAACGCCGCCCTTGAGCCTGCTCGTCGGTGGTGGCGTCAATTACGTGATGCCCAATTCCGATTTGCATTCGTCCACTGGCAATACATTCACTTGGAATGGTGTGGCGAATCCGATCAGTATTTTTGCGGCTGGCTCGTTCAGTGACCGGCTCACCTATTATATCAAGGCTGTGGTGAGCACCTCCGGCGCAACTCTTGGCGCGGCGTACTTGGCCTGGAATGACCTCATCGGACCGCGACATCTGATAAACATCTATTTTGGGCGGCTGACGGCTCCACAGTTGACCAGCTACGGGGCAAGCGGGTCATTCGTGGCCGACAAAGCCATGCCCAACGTGTCAATCGCCGGATTGTTCAATCCTAATAATTCGTTCGTTCTAGGCTTGGGACCATCGGACGGTGCCGAACTCAATGGTATCGCGGCCCACCGCATTTCTTATTCAACGGGCTGGCTCGCGTCAACGGCTCAAACGGGTTTGACGGTGCCCACTTCGGAAGACGCCTACGTGCACATTGGTGCAAAGTTCGGTGGCATGTCCCTCGATGGGGAGGGCGCGCATGGCATGGAAACCGTCAATGCAAAGAAGCCTTGGGCTGAAACTTCGTTTACGTTTGACACATTTGGGTACCACGGCGTCACTATCGCGGATAACTTGACCAATTCACCGAGCCTCACTGGACAAAGAAGCGCTGTGGACGCAGTCGGACATGCCGCCCGGTTGAATATCGAGTCATTGGTTCTGTCAGGCATGTTTCAATACCAGGTGCACCATCGGCCGTATATGGGTTCGGGGCCCATCCCTGCCAACCCGCCGGCTCAGCCAAATGCCTTGCCGGGTGCGCCCGACAATCGAAAGGGCCACGGCTACATTGGCTCCGGAGAGATCGCCTACGTTATGTTCCCCTGGTTGATTCCAGCGGTCCGCGCGGAATATACATTGCTCGGCAGCGATTGGGGCAAAGGCAGCCTTTTGCGAGTACTGCCAGGTGCGACGTTTTTGCTAAGACCCAATATCCGTATCTACGTAGTGGGCGATATTGAGCATGCCTACAAGCTGCCTCCCGCTGCTCCGTCGAACGCAAGCTGGTGGACACTAGCAGGCGGCAGTATATTGCCGGAACCAGGCAGCAGCAAGACTGAAGTTGAACAGATCAGCGCTGTCGTTTCCTGGGCCCTTTGATCCTGAACGGTAAGGAGTTTTGTTTGCCATGAAAGTCAGTTGTTATCTCGGTTGGCTCTGCGCGCTGCTAGCTGCTTGTTCATCGACCCCCCCACCAGCCCCAGTGGCAGCGCCGGCAACAGCGCCGAGCGCTGAAATGGCAATGGACCATTCGCAGCACGCTCAACCCACGACGTCATCCGCGGACCCGAATGCGGGCCCAGCATCGACCGGTGCCAACCCGCCAGCGGCATCCTCTGTGAACCCGCCAAGCGCAACGGTCGAGACCACGGCGGCGGCCCCCGCAGGCACGAATGCTGCCAACGCGGCGCCGGCTACAGCCGCTTCGGCCAAAGGCACCCTCAGTGGATCGATCACGTCAACACCGGCTGCAGCCGCAAAGAGCGCTGTCGTTTATCTCGAAGGCGTTTCCGAGGACAAGACGGTGAATGGCACGATGGACAACCGTCAGATGGCGTTCATCCCTCACGTACTTGTCGTCACGGCTGGGGCCAAAATCACCTTCACTAATAGCGACCCGTTCCCGCACAACGTGTTCTCTCCCGACAATGAGAAATGGGACTTGGGCATGATTGCAGCGCACGGTGTTCGGGTTCGCCGTTTCGATAAGCCTGGCGTATACACTGTCCTGTGCAATGTCCACCCGAATATGAAGGCGTACATACTCGTTGTTCCTTCCTGCTACTTTGCGAAGGCGGACAAGAACGGTGCGTATACGATCCATGATGTTCCGGCTGGCAAATACAAGTTGGTAGTCTGGGCACCGGGTGTCAAATTAGAGCAACAAGATCTCACCGTTGACGGGGACAAAACCCAGTCATTCGACCTTCACAAGTAGAATTTGTTTGGGAGGATTGCCATGTCCAATTGGTCGCGAGATTCCGGAAGATCAACGCTGTACGTTCTGGCGGCGCTCGGCGCCTTGTCTGCGGACTGCAGCGGCCGCGGCAGCTGCCCTCCCCACGGCCAATGGTAACGGGTGATCCCTGCCACGGGGAGCAATTGCAGTGCCCGTACGACGTAACCATTACGGCGTGTGATGGAACCACCAGTAGCGTTACTTCAAGTTGTTCTTGCCAAAACGGGCGATGGGCTTGCCCAGATCCGGGTACTGCGAATTGCGTTGACGGCGGCACTTCGACGAACACGGCGGGCGGCTCAGCCGGTACCGGTATTACTCACAATCAACCCAGTGTACATGATTCGAGCTGCCCTTACATCTTTGCCTGGAACGGTTCTGAATTCGAATACCAGACTGACATTGAAGGCGAGGTCATTGGCCTACCGCCGAGCGCGGCCGTGAACCGCGGCATGTCTCTTTATCATTCCTCGCATGTCAAGCTGACATCCGCCGAATTCGATTCCGACAAGGGCATCGAAATCAGGTTGCGGGAAGTGCTCCCCGAAGCGACGTATTTCGATCGGGCGCGGCTGCTGTTGGTGGACCACCCCGCCGACTATGAAGTCTTCAGCTCAAGCGCGGAAAGTACGTATGAGTGGGACTACGTGCAACCGTTCAAAGTTTACACATCCATTAACGCTAGAATGCCACTTAGCGCGGTAGACAAGAACGGCAATGACGTCCTGGATTATTTGAAGGACCTGGACAACACGCCGGCTCCCATTGACCAGGCAGGCCTTGATGAATACACGCTGGATTTTGGACCGATTCAAAACCCAGATCACGTCAAGTTGCTGCTCGACGCTTGGTCCAAATACAAAGTACCGACTACCCTTGATGTTCAACCGTTCGTGGAGGCAATGGACAATTCTGGGCAATGGCAGGTGGTTCGCACATTTGGTCCAACCGCTGGCGACCTAAAGACTGTGGTCGTAGATTTGTCCAATCTTCTCCCCGCGTCTGCGCGCCTTTTGCGAGTGCATCTCGGCGTGTGGGCGCCTGGACGCTTGTTGCTAGACCGAATTCGCTTGGATGAATCCGCACCCGTCGATGTGGCGCTGACTTACGTTGATGCCAATTCAGCCAATCTAATTTATAGGGGCAGCGCCACGACGACCAGCTCGACATTCACTAGTCGAATTGTCGCGATCGATGACGAGGTTCCGGATGATCCTGCTGAGTACGCCTATGGCGCGTTCACCAGGTACGGCGACGTTCTCGATTTGTTGAGCCAAGCAGACGACGAGTTTGCCATTATGCGTCATGGCGATCAAATTACCTTGAAATTCCCAGGTGCGGCCCCACCGCCGGACGGTTGGGTGCGTACCCTCATGCTCGAGGCGGATGTGTTCTACAAAGTGATTCTCGACCCCACGGTCGTTACGCATGTGGAGCCGCTGCCGTTCCACGGCATGACAGCCTACCCGTACACGGCGCCTCAAGCCTATCCTAACGATGCGGCACATGCAGCGTATGTGCAGACGTACAACACGAGAGTGATTGAGGCCCCGTGACGGCACAACCCAATCAGACAGGAACTATTCTGCCCGCGGTCTTGCCAATGGGATGGTCGGCCCGGGGGGAAACTCAGAAGTCGTCGTGACAGCTCGACACGTGACCGTCACGTGAGAACCCAGTCAATTCAGACATAGTATCGCGGTGGCTCACGGATCATGTCCCCGAAGCGTTTTTCCCAAACCAAAGCGGCGAGTCCTGCTCGCGAGGTAGCGCTTGGAGAGCGGCTGGGGCTGTCATTCGTCGTTGGTAGTGCTTCCTGGCGCTACGTGCTTGCGTTCGGAGCGCCCGTCTCGGTCCTGCTTGTCGCCTACTACTTCCCGTACGCTGCTAACGGCTCAATGGCGAATCTTCTCATCGATTATTTGCGCGGATACGCCAGGATGGCAGGCGCCGTGCTGCGGCTCTTCGAGCAGAACCTGGTGGTTAGCGGCCAGGACATCATCGGCCGCTATTCGCTGCGCATCGTCAGGTCCTGCGACGCAATGGACATAAACATTCTTCTCACGTGCGCGATAATGGCCTGGCCCTGTGCCTTGCGACCTCGCCTGATTGCCGCCGCTTCGGGAATAGCGCTGCTCGTCGTGGTGAACACGATTCGTATCTGCACGTTATACTATGTGGGCCTCTACGCCCCCTCCTCCTTCGAGTTCGTGCACATGGAGTTGTGGCCGATCATCATCCTGGTGATTGCCGTGGTCCTGTTTCTAACGTTCGTTTCCAAGGTGCGGCCCCATGCAGCGGCTCGATCGTAAACAGGCTCTGCTATTCTTGCTCCGGTTTGCACTGTTTCTCGGAGCATTCCTGATGCCATTGCCGTGGCTCGCCGACGCATATACCTCGGCCTTCGATGTGGCCGCAAATGGCGTACTATCGCCGATCAACGCATTATCGCACATCGAATTGCAATTCGAACCGCCAGAAAGCATCGACACAAAGGGGTCCTGGCAGGGACAGCTGCGTATCCGGGACGACAGAACCGGGGAGGTCGCACACATGAAACTCAATGTTCGCACGTTCTCGTATCGACCGCTTGTAACCTACCTAGCGCTCGCGTTGGCAGCGCCGCTAAGCGGGCGCTCTAACGCGGCAAAAGTCGTCCTCGGCGGCAGCTTGCTGATGATCGGCTTCGGAATGTTGTTTTCGTCCTTGCCGATTCTCGCGCGCTTCGGTGAAGCTGGGGCCCTGGGTGCCGGACCAGGTTTGGCGGTCGTCACACTGTATAGAGCCATCGCCACACCCGTGGTGGTGTATGCCGTGCCACTCATTGTCTTTTGGGCGCTCACGCGCCGCGCCCAGCAACCCGCCATGGAGGAATCATGATCAACTCTGTACGAATGACCCAATTCCAGCTTGCTGCGGTTGTCGCGAGCGTCGTTAGTACCGTGCCCGCGGCACAGGCCTGGGCTTCTGACAGCAATTTGGCGAATCTCACGGGCCGCATCAGCTGCGGCGATGCCCATACGTGCGCCGTCAAATCCGATGGGGCAATCAAATGCTGGGGCGCCAACAACTATGGGCAGGCACCACCGGTCGCGCCAGAAGGCACATTCAAGCAGGTCAGCTCCGGAAGACGCCACACTTGCGCTCTGAAGACCGATGGCAAAATCGTCTGCTGGGGGTCGAATGACAACATAACGCATTGGCAACCCACTGGGCAGGCAAAGCCACCAGACGGGACGTTCCTGCAAGTCAGTGCGGGCAGTTATCACACCTGCGGCCTCAGGTCTGATTCAGTAGTCTTGTGCTGGGGCAACAATCGATTCGGCCAAGCCGAACCACCCCATGGAAGGTTCGTTCAAGTCAGCGCAGGAGCGCGACACACGTGCGGGATAATGGACGACGCTAGGGTTATCTGTTGGGGTGACAACAAAGGGGGTCAGGCACCAACCAAAGCGTCAATTGGCAAGTTCAAGGAGGTAAGTGCCGGCTTTTCCCACACTTGTGCCATTGATCTGAACGGGCAAGTTCAATGTTGGGGCAACAATCGTGACCATCAGGCGCCGGTGTCGGTCGAGGGCCAATTCGCCCATGTCTCGGCGGGTGTAGTCCACACGTGCGGCATCAAAACCGATGGGAGCGTCACATGCTGGGGCTCGAACAAGGTATTCGACAACTTAACTGGCTTTGCAGAGCCACCCGAGGGCAAATTCAACGAGGTGAGCGCTGGTCTTGCCCACACCTGTGGCTTTCGAACCAACGGGGAGGTGGCGTGCTGGGGAGCGAACAAGGCCTCGGACGGCACTGAGCACGGTCAAGCAACGCCGCCGGTAGACCTCGCGCCGAGCCAGCCCTTCTTGCCTGGTTCCGACCAGATCTCAAAGGCCACACCGGGCCCAGAGCCTGTGTCCGCCCAGACACCCCGAACTGCTCGCACTGAGCCGATCCCGGCTTCGTTGAGCCAGGATTCGCAATCTCGGCTCAGCTATTGGTTGCTAGCCGGGATTGCCGTGATTGTCGTTGTGGTGCTCTCGTGGTTCGTTAGTAAACAAAGGCAGGCTCGGCCGAATGGAACGTCCAAGGTTTGACGGGATCTGTTTACGGCTCGCGATTGGACGCTACGAGTTCCGGCGCGTAGACGATTTGCCCTTCCTCGAACGTCTTGTTGAGTCGAGCGCTCGCGAATGCCGGTTGCCCGCGTAACCATTCCGCTATTGCATTCGGTTCGGAGAACGCAATGTGGGCCGCCTCTTGAAGCTCGTAGTCTTGGGCGTCAAGCCTGGCCTCAGCGAGCCCACGGTGATACGCGTCGAGAACGGCTTCGCTGGCTGACTTCACCGATATCAAACGCACGATAGGGTAGTCCTTCCCAGGCGCGGCAAAGTCGTACGCAGCCTTACATTCCGTTGCGTCGAGCGCATGCTCACGCCGGCACATGAGCGGCCACGCGGCGTAGACCCGACACGTGCCGTCCATGTCTAGAAACGCGCAAGGCAGACGTGGCGGATAGCCAAGATTGGTCGTGCCATGAGTGAGCGGCGCGTTCGCCCGAGCACGTTCTTTGATACTATCGAGTTGCTCCGGTGACAAGTTGGCTCGAGCATAGTTGACCATGCGGATGAGTTCCGGGATCGTCACCGACACGCGAACGGTGCAGCAATACATGCAGCCGCGCTGGCAAGCGGAGACCATGCCGGATTCTTGCCACACCTGCGTCAGTCTAACGTGCATGGTGTTCGCAGCAACCGTTGCGACGTCAACCATGACTCGCTCCGAATTTGCGGTGCTAAGGGCAGTGTCCGCGACCCGTGGAGTGGCTGCCGCTGCACCGCCTGGGGCTGCCTTATGCGCAAGACGCCTCGCCGCAATCTTCTTCGCTTTTGCCTCACGCCGGCGGCGTTTTGCAAGGCGTTTGCGGCTTTCTTGGCGTTCGGCAGAGCACACGGCGCGCTAGTATGTGTTTTCGATCCGCTTGACGTCAAGCCACGTTCAGTCCGATGGCGTCCTGACTAATCGGTCGAACGTTGTGATGCAGCGTTTGCCGCGCCAGCGGAAGTCCTTTCGTGAATTTTGACAATTCGGCAACCGAGCAGCGGCAAGCCCGACCTACGAAAGCGGATCGACATCACCGTTGACGTGTCATAGTAGGATTGACGATCGAGTCACCACCCGCAAGTGGCCCAGATTGATCAGAGCGCCGGAGAAGAATCAAGAGGCATGCGATGCGGCCGCGTCCCAAAACTGAGATCGATCTCACCGATGCGATGGACCATCACCGCGCTGGCCGTTTTGCGCGGGCGGAAACGCTGTATCGGCGCGTGCTCTCAGCTGACTCCCGTCAGCCGAAAGCACTGTATTCGTTCGGCGTCTTGGCGCTGCAGACACGGCAAGATGAACTCGCAGCAGAATTGCTCAACCGATCGAGCGAAGTAGAGCCGGAGAACCTAGCTTGCCTGAATAATCTGGGGGAGGCGTACCGTAGGCTAGGACGTCGCCTTGACGCCGTCAAGACGTTGACGCAGGCTCTGTCGCTCAAGCCAGATTTTGCCGAGGGGTTCTTCAATCTCGCGTTGGTCTTGCGGGACAATGGTGAATTGCAGGGCGCGATTATCTACTTGGAGCGCGCAGTTGATCTCAAGCCCGAAGTGTTCCTATTTCACTCAGAGCTCGCCGGATTACTGCATAGGGTTGGCGCACCCGGGCGAGCCGTCGGGCACTGTTACTGCGCGCTTACACTGGCTCCGGGTTCCATCGACGCGCTCTTGTCGTTAAGCGGCGTGCTGCTGGAACTCGGGCGCACCGAGGGGGCCATCCTAGCTTGTCGCCGTGCGCTCGATGTTGATCCCAACAACGCCCTCGCGCTCGCTAGCCTTTCGGCAGCGCTATTTGACGAGCAGAAGCACGAAGAGTCCGTCACAGCCTGCCGGCGCGCCATCGAAATTGACCCAAACGTTTGGCAGGCGCACTTCCAGCTGGGAAACGCACTGGTAGGCCACGGCGAGATTGAGGCGGCGCTCGACTGTTACCGCCGCACCATCGAGATTTGGCCCGCGCAACAGGTCGCGCACAGCAATCTGGTTTTTTTGCTGTCGTACGTGCCGGGCGTTGACACCGAGGTGATTGGGAAGGAAGCCAGAACTTGGGCCGAGCGGCACGCAAGCCCGCTGGCACCGTCGATTGCGGCGCATTCCAACGATCGCTCACGGGACCGACGCTTGCGGATTGGGTATGTCTCACCGGATTTCCGTGAACATGCCGTCGCGTCATTTGTCTTGCCTCTGCTTGCGCATCACGACCGCACTGGGTACGAGGCCATCTGCTACTCGAGCGTGCGTCATCCGGACTCGACCACCGAGCGATTGCGCGCGCGCGCCGACGGTTGGCGCAACATCACTGGTGTCGGAGACGCGGAAGTCGCCGACCTCGTGCGCAGCGACGGCATCGACGTGTTGGTTGACCTGGCCATGCACTCGGGCGGCGGCAGGCCGCTGCTTTTCGCACGTAAACCAGCGCCGATTCAAATCTGCTGGTTGGCCTACGTAGGCACGACAGGGATGCCCACCATGGATTACCGCATCACCGACCCGTATCTCGAGCGGCCCGGCGTTGACGCCAGTTGGTGCACTGAAAAGCCACTGATGTTGCCCGATACATTCTGGTGCTACGGTCCTCTCGAAGCCGCGCCTGATGTGAACGAACTTCCTGCACTGTCATTGGGCCATGTGACTTTTGGTTCGCAACACAGCTTTCACAAAATCCACCGCGGTGTGCTTGCGCTTTGGGCGCGCGTCCTTCGATCGGTGCAGGGCTCGTGCCTCGTAATGCACGCGCCGGAAAAGCCCCAAGCAGGCATGCTCGAATTGTTCGAGCGTGAGGGCGTAGATGCGAATCGCATCGAGTTTTTGCCGCGAAGGCCACGGAACGAATATCTCCGCGCGTATCACCGAGTTGACATCAGCCTTGAAACGTTTCCGTACAACGGCGCGACCACGAGCCTGGACGCTTGGTACATGGGCGTGCCCGTCCTTAGCCTTCTCGGCCAGACGCCCGTTGGTCGCGCGGGATTGTCAATCGCCTCTAACTTGGGCCTCCCTGAATTCGTGGCGACCTCCGAAGATGACTATGTCAAAGCAGCCGTTGCCTTCGCAGAGGATCTCGGTCGCTTGAGCGAGCTTCGCGCGGGGTTGCGCGACCGCATGCATCAATCACCACTTATGGACACAGCTCGCTTTGCCCGCAATCTCGAGAATGCGTATCGGTACGCATGGACGACTTGGTGCGAAAGCGCTCCAGCCGTCGGCGACGCCATTGAACGCGCTTCGAACATCGCAACCTCGCCGTAGCGGGCCTACCCCTCCTGCCCACCGCGAACCCGCAACAGCCGCCAGCGCAACGCAAGCAGCGCGGCGGCTCCGAGCGCCGCGCCAAGCAATGCGATGTTCCAACCGGGTTCAGCGGGCACCGCGGCAATCTTGGCATGCGACCAGCCTACATCCTGCAACAGCGGCACGGAAAGCCCGGGATCATGCAATGGGCCAAGATAGGCGGGGCCCATCAGCTGCGACGGCACGAGTGAAGTACTAAAGTGCGATACGGACGAGCCCGATTGAACCGGATTGGGCGCGTACAGCTTGACCAGGCTGTGGTTCGTGCCCGCCGTCAGCTTGGCGAGCCCCGCTGCGGTCAAGGCTGACCCGGTCCAGAGTAAATTGGGTTCCGAGATGGCAGCGGTCACGCGTTGCGCGTCGGTCATGGCACTCAACGCTGATGGCGACGCGCCATATTGCTCTAGGTTGAGAAGATAGGCGTCGTCCAAGTATGCATATTTGGCCCCGGTGGTTCGGTCGAAGAAAGTCTGGAACCCAAGCCCATGACAGAGTTCGTGCGCTGCATTGGTGACCAGATCAACGGAATTGGCGGGACCGGCGCCGTCGAGACCGTAGTACCACGGGTTGTTTGGGAAACAGCCAGACGTGCCAAGATTGACGTTGAACTGGATCGATAAATCCGACTGCGAGGGGTTGAGGTCCTCGCCAGCAATCGCGTTGGCTAGCGCGCCCGGGTACGACGTGTGCGCGGATGGTACGTTCAAAAAGTCCTGGTACACGGCGAGCGTTCCGGCAGAGGCGAGCGCGACCGAGGTGGTCGTGCAAGTGAGTGTGGTCACCCACCGAGCATCGATTTCAATGGGAACCATGCTCGTGAGATTGGATGCCCAGATATTTGCTGCCGCCTGCAGGGCGTTGAGGCGCGCTTGGCCCAACGTCGTCGCGTTATTGCCACCGACGGGCGAAAAAGGCGTCGTGTCATTGAAGCCTTGCCCCGTGGCATCGAGATTGTGAATTACAAAAGTGGCATTGGCCCAAGCCGGCGTGGATACAAGAACCACCCCAAGCCCTGTTGCCACAGCGGTCCACCACTTCACGGACGACCTCCCTCCCCGCGACACTCCGTCACTGACGCGCCGCCGTCTCGAACGTGCATCGTCAGGTAGCTCTGAAATCCCCCGCGCAGATCGATGAATGTGCCTTTGCCCGAGGGCAATCGTTGCAGGGTGATCGGGCCGGCATCGGGTGGGAGTTGTGGGGGTGCCACCGGCGCCGCCGGTGCCGCGGGCGCGCTGACAAACCGTTGGTTGCCAGGGTCCCAATGAGCCATCTGCGCGGGCGTCGCAGCCGGCTTTGCTTGACCGCGGGTGACCTGGGGTTGCTGATGACACGCCGCAGTCAGGACAGTAGTCAGGAACGAGAGCGCGCAAGCGCCCAGCCTGGGTGCGCGTGTCCAGCGCTTGAAGAATGTGTGATTGCCAGCCAATGGCATAACCAACCCAACTTACGGTACTGTCCTTTCAACACTTGCCAATCCGTGCGGTTCTAAGGACGCTTCCGACCCTAGTACACGCCCGTTGCCGGGTTGCGACGCTCTTGAGAACTTTGCGTGGCAAGGGCGCGATCGAGACGCAACCCTTCGAAATCCTAGCAGTCGTGCCCAGCCAGGGTCCCGTTTCATGGGCGATAAGCCAGCCCGGGCCTCCTTGAATATATGACAATTCCGTGAAGGCCCGCATGAACAAGTCATTGTTCGCGGGCTTTGGCCCCACCCTCGCAGTGATGTACTCACAGCTTTGGGTTGGGCCGCATGGCGTTACCCCGTCGAACCAGAATATGCTACGCATCTTTTCAGGCAATGAGACGTTCGCGGGACTTATCGCAGGTTCACGGCCTACCAGGTCGGCTTCTCGCAACGCTTCTATGTCTGTTCGGTGCATCCTGCGGCGGTGGCGCAGAGTTCACATCCGCGCCGCAGCAAGACCGCACGTCTGCGCTAGGGGTGAAGGCCAATGTATCGAATACAACGAACACGGGTAGTGCGGATTGTCCAAAGATCGCGTTTTACTCCGTCAGCCCGTGTCTGCATGCGGCGGGCGTGGATGTTGGCGTCACGGCTAGCGCAAGCTTGATTGGTAGTTCGCGGCCCGCGTTCCTTTGGACGGCAACGTCGGGCTGGTTCGCGGACCCGAATGCAAGCACGACAACGTATCGGTGCGGCTCGAGCATACGTCCTACTTTGACCCTAATGGTCTACGCTGGCGGTTGCGTCGATAGCGCCAGCCTCGAGATCGATTGCACTTAAGTTGAGGGTCATTTGACTGGGGCTTCCATGCACTTGCAGCGGGGAACCCGAGCCTGGGCGGGAACGCGGCACGAAGATGTCACGTAATGGTGACGTGCGAATCGAGCAATGAGTGGAAAACTAATTACGGGGGTCAAACGATGTTGAT
Source organism: uncultured delta proteobacterium (assembly GCA_963811985.1). GTDB lineage: Bacteria > Myxococcota_A > Polyangia > Polyangiales > Polyangiaceae > FEN-1139. Next base: position 381,663 of record CAWEUH010000020.1, on the reverse strand, counting down.
ACTCTGTGACTTCGACGGAACGGTGACCGACCGCGACATAACCGATCTGGTTTGGGACCCTTGGATAACACGCGGGGAACGTGAACGAATGGTCAGCCAGGTCGTCCAGCGCAACTGGACCATGTATCAATACATCGCGCACGGATATGGCCAAGTACGAGTTGCGCCCGACCAAATCTTGAGCGACCTGGTTGGGCGCGTGGAAATTCGGCACGGTTGGCAACGGTTCGTTGCCCGCTCCAGCGCCGCAGGCGCCAAATTGCACATCGTGAGCAACGGCCTCGATTTCTACATTCGCCAGTACGTGCCGGCCTCGATTCAAGTGTCGTGCTTCTCGGCTCGGTTCGACGGGTCGTATCGAATCGATCTGCCGGCAGGTTGCACGCTCGAAGCTGGCGAGGATTTCAAGGTAAATCGTGCGCGCAAAATCATTGGCGAGCACGGGGATCGGACCGTGGTGTACGTGGGCGATGGCCGCGCCGACTTCGAGCCCGCCCTGCTGTGCAGCCATGTCTTCGCTGTCCGTGAAAGCAGGCTGGCGGCGGCTTGCAAGGCCCAGTCAATTGCCATGGTCGAATTCGACTCGTTCGACACGATCACGGATTGTCTCCGGGACATTGCGAGTTGAGGCGTGCGCGACTCGACGAGCAGACAGGGTTGCAGGCGGCCAAGGCGGTTGTCAGCGGTGAGGCTGCTGCAGCGAACCGTGCGGGTGGCGGTGCTAAAGACTCGCCGGGGCAAAATCCGACCTCGGCGCCTGGCGATGTCAACGAGTGTCGGCGTGTTCGTCGCGATGCTCCCGATCCCGGGCTGTCAAACATTCGCCTGGTTAGCCATGTGCGCCGCGCTCCGCGTAGACCCGGTGATATCTTATGCGTTCACCTGGGTCAGCAACCCCGTAACGGTGGTGCCGCTCACGATCCTCGAAATGGAACTCGGCACGGTTCTGTGTACGGGACGGTTTCAGCCGCTGCCGCGCAACTACCGCGGGGCGTTGAGCGCGGCGGCACCCATTGGGTTGCATGTTTGTGTCGGCGCACTCTTGGTTTCGATTGTTTGCGCGCTGCTAGCGTTCTTGATTTCCTTCAAAGTGGCGCAACGTATCACGAGGCAACGGCCGACATTCGGCGTTTTAGCCCGCTAGGCACTCAAGGTGTGCCGAACCCCGCAGCCGGCGAATGCTCGGTATTTCTGACTCGTAGATGCGCTTGACCCCGTCACCGAGCGCCAGCTCAATGTCGCGAATCGCGTTGACCAGGCGCTTTAGCCCGCCAATTTCTACCGACGCCGCTTGGTCACTACCCCACATGGCGCGATCCAATGTAATATGGCGCTCCACAAACGTTGCGCCCAGGGTTACGGCTGACCAAGTGGGCACGAGGCCTGTCTCGTGGCCTGAGTACCCGATCGGGCAACGGCGGTACTTTCGTTTCAGCGTGTGAATCATCCGCAGATTCAGGGCATCGACGGGGCAGGGGTAACTCGACGTCGAGTGCGCAATGAGCAATTGACGCGACGCCAGCGCTTCGACCGCCTCGTCGATCTGCGTCATCGTAGACATACCGGTCGAAAGCATGATCGGGCGGCCTGTCGCGCCAATCTTGCGCAGCAGCGGCAAGTCGGTGACCGATGCCGACGCGACCTTGTGGCAAGGCGGGTTGAAGCGTTCGATGAATTCGACCGATTCCTCGTCCCAACACGAAGCGAACCAGTCTACACCGATGCTGGCGCAATGGCGGTCGATTTCGACGTAGTCAGGCCATTTGAACTCAATGCGTCGTCGATAATCGATATAGGACATTCGTCCCCAGGGCGTTTCACGCACGACCGCCCATTGTTCACGGGGCAAAGCCTTTTCCGGCGTTCGCTTCTGAAACTTGACGGCATCGCAACCCGCCCGAACGGCTTCGTCAATCAGCCGTTTGGCAAGTTCGACGGAACCATTATGGTTGATGCCGATCTCGGCGACGACGTAAACGGGCTCGCCTTCACCGATGAACCGATTGCCGACACGAACCTTTGCATTTTGCATGATTGTCTCCGGGCCGTTTGATTGTCTCTGTTCCGAAACTTTGGGTCACGATGCCTCGTTCACCACGCCGTCCAACCGCCATCGACCACCAAGTTGGTGCCCGTGACGTAGGCGGACGAATCACTGGCGAGATAGACAATCGCGCCGCGATAGTCTTCTGGATTTGCCATGCGCCCAAGCGGCGTCCGTTCTGAGTAGTTGTGGACGAACTGACCGTCCTGCGTCGTCTTCACACCGCCCGGCGACAGGGCATTCACACGCACACCCGCTGGGCCCCAATAGGTTGCCAGATAGCGTGTGAGGCCGATGATCGCGGCCTTGGTGGCACAGTACGCAGGCGACTTGTAGAGCAACTGCTGGCCGGCGCCATCGCGGTAAACCCTCTGGTCGGGCCCCACGATGCCGTACGTAGAAGCCACGTTGATAATCGAGCCACGCCGACGCCTGGCCATATTGGCGCCAAACACCTGGCAACAAAGAAACGTACCCGTCAGGTTTACTTCAATCGCCAACTTCCACTGGCTTAGAGGAAATTCCTCGAACGGAATCGGAAGCGGGGAATCGCGGCCTTCGACCTTGTCGTTGATGGCAGCGTTGTTAATGAGCACGTCGACGTACCCAAATTGATCGAGGACGCGCTTGTACAGCTCCCGGACGTCCTCGGGCCGCGTGATGTCGGCCGTCGCCGCGAGCCCCTGCGCTGCTCCGCTCTCGGCTATCTCTTCGACCACCCGTTCGCACGCCGGTCCGCTCAGATCCGTCGCAACCACGTGGGCCCCGGCTTGCGCGAGCGCCAGGCAATGCTGGCGACCGAGCAGCCCCGCCGCTCCGGTGACGACAGCGACCTTGTCACACAAAGCAAACGGGGCGACGCGGCCTTGGGACGAGAAAATACTGGGAAGTTCGAGGCTCGAAATCGTCATCCTGTCCGTCCGTAGACGACGCGCCGGCGCGTATTGAACGACTGGGTTCTGCGAATCGAAGCCAAAATTGGCTCTCCGAGCAAGCGCACGGCAAGCGAATCGTCCAAAACGGCCTCGTGCAGTCGGGGCAAGATGTCCTCGTAGGCGTCGATGACGATGCCGACGTCTTCGTCCGTGTGCGAATAACTCATGTTGTGAAATCCGCTCCAGAGCACACCGTGCGTCAGCATCTCCTGCTGAACGAACGAGCGCGCCAGCAGGGGCGGAACTCGAGTTGCATCGAATTGGACCATCGAGCGCGCGTCGAAGCCTTGACAGCGCGTGTAGTCGAGTCCCGCTCGGCCAGCGATCTCGTTGTATCCCTCGCGAAGTTTGCGGCCCTGTTCCGCCATGTGGGACAGGACCGGGCGCACTTGCATTTCATGCAACGTCGCCCGCGCAGCGGCCAACGAGAGTGTTTCGCCACCAAATGTCGTGAAAAAGAAGACGTCGTCATCCAGCAATTTCATGATATCCGAGCGCCCCGAAAGAACCGAAAGCGGCATGCCGTTGGCAACTGCCTTGGAAAAGCACGCAAGGTCTGCCGTAACGCCGAAGGCCTGCTGGGCACCACCGAGGGCGAGACGAAAGCCGGTCCACATTTCGTCGAAAATCAGCACCGAGCCAACCTCGTTGCACAGACGTCTCAAGCCATCCAAGAACCCCGGGTTTGGAGCTTCGAAGACAGTCGGCTCGAGGATCACAGCCGCGACGTTGTCGTCGATGGCGTCAACCGCGGAATCGAGGTCGTTGTACTCGAACGTGTTCGTGAGTTCGCTGACGGTAGGCGGCACGCCCCGAGCGCGATCGGATACGCCTATGTACCAATCGTGCCAGCCGTGGTAGCCGCAACAAAGGATCCGCTGGCGCCCGGTGAACGCGCGCGCCAGACGAACGGCGGCGCTGGTGACGTCGCAGCCCGTCTTGCTGAATCGAATCATTTCGGCGCCTGGAATGATGCTCGACAGCAGCTCGGCCACCTCGACCTCGATTGGATGCATCAACGTGAAAGTAATGCCCTTTTCGAGTTGAGCGCGGATGGCGTTATCCACCGTAGGGTAGCCGTAGCCAAGCGAGACTGGACCAATCGCCATCGTCAAATCGATGTACTCGTTGCCGTCCACGTCCCAGACTCGACTGCCGCGGGCACGCTCGATGTATTTCGGCGCGACGCCGCGAACCCACTGGGTCGGGCCTTTCGCCAGCGTCTGAGTACCCGACGGAATGACCTTGCAGGCCCTATCCCATATCGAGTTGGACTGGTCGATGCAAGGATAGCCGCGCGTTTCGACTGACTTGTCTATCATCACAATACTCCCAATGTTTTGAAATCGCGTCCGCGATGCCCTCCGCAGACAGACCCGTATGCTTCAAGACGTCGGCGAGCCGACCAGCCCTGAACCAGTAATTGCCAAGATTGAGCGGCAGGATTTGGGCAGACACCGGCATCGTGATCAATCGCTCAGCGATTGCCGAAAACAGCCCGCCTACGTGGAAATGATCCTCGAGCACGACGAACAGCCTCGCGGTACAAGCAAGCCGCATCACCAGCGTCTCGTCCATCGGAGCAATCGACCGCATGTTGACGACGCACGCACGCATTCCGTGGTGACTCAGCAGTGCCTGGGCCTCGACGGCTTGCCGAACGAGCAGTCCATAGGTCACGATGGCGATCTCGGCGTCGAGCTCCCCGTGTGTCTCGGCCTGACCCAAAGCGTATTGTCGTTTGTGTTCGAATGCCGGGGCGCCGTCGAAATAGCGAATGTATGAAGGTCCGTCGTGAGCAGCCGCGGCCGACAGCGCGCCCGCCAACTCAGTCGAGTCCGACGGCGCCAAGACCGCCATGCCTGGAATGCCGCGCATCAGCGACAGGTCCTCGATGGCCTGGTGTGTCGGACCATTGCCATCAGAGAGCAGCCCAGGTACGGCTCCAACGAGCGTCACCGGCAGCCTGCCAATGCCGATATCGGTTCGGATGAACTCGAAGGCCCGCATCGTCAGAAATGCGGCGAGCGCATGCACGATGGGTCGTCGTCCGCGCCGTGCCAGGCCCGCTGCGGCACCGACCAGGGTCTGTTCGCAAATGCCGACATCGATGAAGCGGCTGCCGATCTTGTCGGGTAGCGAACGAATCGCAGCGCGATTCTCGGCAGTCATTACGACGACGCGGTCGTCCGCGAGCGTCAGGTCGATGAGAGCTTGTTCATAGGGTGTCACGACCAAGACTCCTGCTTGTGCGTGGGCCCGGTGCGGCCCGGTTGGCTCGAATCACGGATTGCGGCAAGACACTCGTTTGCCTGCTCTTGGTTGGTCTTGACGAACCATTTGTCAACGCGGCCCTCGTACTCTGCAATGCCTTTGCCGCGCACCGTGTTAGCGATGATTGCCGTCGGGCGACGTGTCGAGGGCTCCGTCAGTGCGAAGCGCAATTGTTCGAACGAATGACCGTCAATCGTCAGCACTTTCCAGCCGAAAGCCTCGAATTTATCCGCGAGCGGTTCGAGCGGGACCAAGTCCTCTGTGGGCACGTTGGCCTGCAAGCAATTTCTGTCGATGACCAGAACCACATGGTTCAATTCCTGCGCGCGGGCGACCAATGCGCCTTCCCAGATTGAGCCTTCGTTGAGCTCGCCGTCGCCGACGATCACGAACACTCTCGAGTCGGTGCCACGCAGACGGGCATCGAGCGCAAACCCGATGCCGACCGACAACAGATGCCCGAGCGACCCGGACTGAAATTCCACGCCGGGAATGACCGGATTGGGGTGCCAATAGATCAAATCGTCGCCGCGCATGTGCGCGTCGAGCCGCTCGACAGGGAAATACCCCAATTCCGCTAGAACTCCGTAGAGCGCCGGCACTGCGTGTCCCTTGGAAAGCAGAACGAAGTCTCGGTTCTCGTCGTCCAGGCGTGACGGGGCGAGATTCAGGCAATCCGCATACATGCTCACCAAAATATCGACGCACGAGAGACTTGCCCCGAGAAAACACCCCTCACGTTGCGACATGGCAACCACGTGTCCACGTACCCGCGATGCAATCCGTTCGAGTCGGTCCCAACACTGCGGGCCTTGGTTCATGACTGGACCTCGATCATTTTTGTTTCTGCGGCACTGATTTGTTTGAGTTCACCCAAGTGATGCCGATACCAGTTGACGCCCGCATATTGGGCGTTGATACGCATGAGCTCGGGCTCGCGCCGCAAAAGCTGCATGATTTCGTCCAGGCCGAAGTTCCGTTGCGGTCCGCCAAGCGCGTCGAATATCCGACAGATCAGTCGATAATCGGCCTCGTAGTCCAGTGTCAGGCGGTGCGTCATCGAATAGTTCAGATCTCCATTCCAACGCACATTGCCGATTCGAAACCTCTCGGGTTGCTCCCAGATGTAAGGCGTCGTGTGTTCCCGTTCGAAGCCGCGACTGGCGTTGCGAAACGCCGTTTCGAGTGTTTCAAACCGCATGACCTCGACGTCGTTGCCGTCGGGATACGTCGCCGGGTGCAGATTACTGACGTAGTCGTACTCACCCACGTTGTCTGCGAAGTGCGACAGAACGCGGTCGATGACGTCGGGATCGATCAGCGGGCAATCCGACGGAATCTTCACGACCGCGTCGGCGTTTCTGGCAAGCGCTGCCCGATAGTGGCGATCGAGCAAGTCGCTTGGGTGTCCTCGGAAGCAGTCCACCCCGAGCGTGTCGCAAAGCGTAGCAATCGGGTCATCCTCGACGTCCCACGTCGTCGCCACGACCAGTTCGAAGCCCGTGCGCGCGGCGCGCACGCGCGTGAGCATCGCTGAAAGCAGCGGCACGCCGGCCACGGGTAGCAGCACCTTGCCGGGCAAGCGGCTTGAGCCAGTGCGCGCCTGAATGACAACGACAGTCTTCATGCCAGCACCTCGAAGACGGGTCGCTCGGGTCGAAACGGCCGCTCGCCGTGCGCCGCAACGGGAGCCGAGTCGATTCCCATCACGACTTGCCGGCAAACCCGGGCAATATTGGCCGCTGAATGCGGGGTCTGCAGGGGAATCAGCCGCTTCAACTCATCGAGCTTGAACGACGAATGGACTTGCTTGTTCAGGGCGAGCCCTATCAGTGCCGTCGATGACCATTCGGTGACAAGCACGTCGCAGTTCGCTACCATCTCTGCGGCAGATCCTCGGGTGAAGACTCGGGCCGCGGGCAATACTTTCTGGACCTCTGCAATCGCGCGGTCGAATCGCTCATTGGGGTGCAATTTGACGATAATGTCTCGGCCATCCGCCAGGCGTTGGGCATTGCGCAAAAAGGCGCATCGATTGTGCAACTTGAACGTTTCGCGCGAGTCGGACGTGCAAATCAGTGCGTAGCCGCGATGCGGAAAGTCATTGTTGCGAAATGCGTCGCAATTGCTGAAGTTGGGAATGCCGGTAACGACCATCTTCTCGCGGCGGACGCCGCGGGCGACGAACAGGTCCAAGAAGCCGTCGCCTGCAATGCAGAACCTGTCGTAGCGATCGCTCAGGCCCGTGGCGGACGTGCTAGCAAGCCAGCGCGGTAGCGGCTTGAATCGTCGCACTAGGTGGAACCAGACATTGACCGGATCGACCATGCCCTCTTGAACCAAGACCACCGGCTTGGTTCTCAGCAGACCAGGGACGACGAGGTCCTGGCACGTGACGACTAGGTCGTACTCGTAGCCATGCCCCCGAACGTCGATCGGCAGCTTGTTCGAGCGAAGGTACTCGAGGCACTCGTCGCGCCAATGCCCACCTGCGATTGTGAAGTTGAGCACCCCCAATTCGCGAGCCAATTCGTAGGCTCCCGTGACGAAGAACGGCGTAAAACCCTGATCGAAGTCGGGCATCGCGCGTGCAACCTGGTGCAACTGCGTGGTCTGATTGCGAGAGCCGCAGACGAAAAGCGCTCGCGGCTTGCCCTTGGGACCCTCCAGCAAGGCGCCGTCCCAAGGGACACCCAACCGAATTTCGGGCAACGATACAGCACGGTCGTTTCGGCATTCAGCCCTGGGTGCCGATTCCGCGGGGCACGTCGAATCGTGACGCATGCGACTTAAGTACGAAGCCCACGTGACACTCGTGGCAAGCTGCGATTGCATTTAGGTGCCATTTTTCGAGATCGCGTGCTCGTGCGTGACGATTGGGCGTCGCTCGCGTGGCGCTTGTGCGCGGCACAGCCGTGCGAAGAGGCGTGGTCCGATAACGGACATCAGGCGGAGAGCCCGACGTTCGTGAGCCTGGCCCTCGCGTAACGCTCGAGACCCGCAGCGCCAAGAAACCGTCGCAGGATTGTCTCCGGAGCGTGCGGCACGTCCACGACGATCAATGCGTCAACACAATGTCCGAAATCGGGGTCGACGTTGAGCGCAAGCACTTGACCCCCGAGTTCGAGGTAGCGTTCGAGCAGCACAGGGATACCCCGGCGTTCGGTGTCGATATCCGCGACCAATCGCGTGAGCTGACGCAAATTGCGGTCAAATGAGAGGATGCGCGCCGTCTCGTGGGCGGGCAGCCGTTCGCGTGGAGGCCTTCGCCCCCGCACGCCGCGGCGCAAAGCCGCGTCTTTCTCGAGGTTTTCGAGATAGGAGACCATCAGGCGGCGCGCGGAGCAGTCATACGAGCCGCTGATGCTGACGGGACCCATCAGTTGCTCGTACCTTGGGTGTCGCACCAGGAGTTCTCCGATGCCGCGCCAAAGCAGAGCCAGTGCCAACGGGCTTCGCTGATACTCGGCGCTGACGAACGAGCGTCCGAGTTCGATGGTGTGGCCAAGAGCACGCACGAACGACGCGTCGAACTGAAAGAGCGTGTTCGTGTATAGACCCGCTGGGCCACCGGTACGCAACAGCTCGTCACAGAAGCCTAGGCGGTAGCCGCCGGCAATGCACTTTTCCGTGACGTCATAAACAAACAAATGAACGTAACTGCCATCGAAGCGGTCGATATCCAGGGCCGCCCCCGTGCCTTCGCCGACCGCGCGAAACGTCAATTCCCTCAACCGTCCGATTTCGATGAGGGTTCTCGATACTTCTGGGGCCCGCGCCGCATAAACACGGTAGCGACCCTGTTGCACGAGCAACGCCTCCGGGCAAAGTTGCCCGATCTCGCGCTCAATATCGACCAGCGGGACGCGATTCACGATGCTGGCGGGCGTTCGCGTCGACCCGCTCGGTAGCCTCGACCTGCGTGGAGCCAAGGCGTACGTGCGCAGTCGCAGCCAGGCCGTCAACGCGGCATCGTCGGCGAATGCGGCAATCGCGTGACTCGTGACCGGGTGCCCGATCCTCACGCTTACGCTCGAGCGACGGCGTCGCAGCAATTCTCTCGGCAAAAGGGCCGTGCGCAGCGTCGGATGAATTAGTCCAAGAAGCTGAAACAACCAGGAATTTTGTCCCTCGAAGTGTACTGGCACCACCGTGGCGCGGGTCTTGCGCGCCAGCGTGGCAACCACGCGGTTCCAGGGGGGGTCCTGAATGCCGGGTCTTCCCGGTTGCAAATGTGAGACGACGCCAGCTGGAAACACGACCAGCAGCCCTTCGCGCCTGAGGTGACAGAGCGCCGAGCGCAGCGCAATGGCGTTGGCCAATGCGTGCGGCCGCTCTCCGAGCACATCCACCGACAGCAGCCATGGTTTTAGCTCTGGAATTTTGGTAAGCCAACCATTGGCGAGCACACGAACGTTCGAATGACGTCGTGACGCCAACGCGCCGGCTACGAGCCCATCCAGGGCGCCAAAGGGGTGATTCGAGACGATGATGGTGGGGCCCTGGCTCGGGATTCGAAGCAGTTCCTGGTCAGCCACATCGAGACTGATGTGCAGCGCTTGCAGCACTCGTTCAAAGAAATGGGTTTCGAGGCCGTCGCGATTGAGCGAGTGATAAAACCGATTGAGTTCGTGCAAACCGATTAACCGCGCGAATGGAAAGGGGCCATCGAAGGGACCCGTTTCGTCCCGCAATGTCGCCGGCACGGTAGGTTGCATTCGCGCAACAAACATCGCCGGTCCATGTGACGACCTCATGTCGCTCGGGTTAGGCTTCGGTAAACAGTTGGCCACTAATACACTGCGACGACACCAAGCTGCCGCCATGACGGCATCGAACGTACGCATTCGTTTCAAAACCGGCACAAAAAAGGCACCATCGGGTGCCATGCTATCCTCCCATGCATCCATACCGAAAAGGGCGCATGCGACAGGCCATGCGCTGGGGGGGAACCGCAATGGGCGTGCTGCTGATGCTATGGATGTTCCGGCACGTGGACACGAGCAGAATCGTGTCACTGCTGGGCCACCTTGACGGGCCCGTTTGGCTGATTGGTGTGCCTTTCGCCCTAGCTCAACTCACCGAAACCTGGGCGTGGAAGACCGCTTTTGAGCGGATGCGCTGCACCGTGCCTTTCGCGCGGCTACTGCAAGTCCGGCTTGCCTGCGAGGCCATTACGCAGACGGTTCCGGGCGGCATATTGGTCGCCGAGTCCGTCAAACCGGGCCTCTTGGTGAACCAATGTCGGCTCACGGCGTCACAGGCGGTGTGCGGCACGGCTTCGCGCAAATTACTGTTGCTCGTTGCACACTGCGGGTACTTTGGCTTGGCGGCATTGCTAGGAGCGCCTGCGCTGGTGTCGGTGGCTCGCTCCATGAGCTCCGGATGGCTGCTCTCAGCCGGCGTCGCAGCAGCCTGGCTCGTACTGTTGCTCAGCGCGGCAGGCTTTGCTCTCGTGTTCGCGCGCGGCGATTTGTGCCAGCGGGCGTACGCGCTTCTGGCGCGCCTGCCTAGTTTGACGTTGCGCAATTGGATATCGAGGCGCAAAAGCGGCTTTTTGCAGACCGATCGCAGCATGGTTGAATTCTTTGGCCTAGGGCCACGTCGGTTGGCCAGGCCCACGCTGTTGTTCTTGTTGGCTTGGTGCTGCGAGGCCGTAGAGACTTGGGTCATCTTGAAGCTGCTCGGAGTCGATTTGGACTGGCGCACCATATGCCTGATCGAGGTGAGCGCCTCGATGCTAAAGAGCATTGCATTCTTAGCGCCGGCGGGCCTTGGAGTGCAGGATCTTGGCTACGCCGGGCTGCTGCAGCTCTTCGGCGTGCCGGATGCGCTCGACATTGCAGCCACATTCATCCTGCTCAAGCGTGGCAAGGAATTGCTCTGGTCGTTGGTCGGTTATACGTTACTGGCTGCAATGCGCGCGCCCGGCCGACGCATGGACGAGCCTAGCATTGCGCTGCCCGAAGCAATTGGGTGGACGGAACTTGTTCTCCCACCCTAAATCCCGCCCGCCGGGCGGGACTTTGAACCCCCCAAATCCCCCCATCCTTGCTCAGCATTGGTCTGATCTTTCCTGGTCTTCTAGGGCCTGGAGCAGCTGGGCAGCGGGTAGCAGCCTGTCTAGCCCCCTGCGGATCGTGATGGAACCCGGTGGTCCGCCGGATGATTTGCCAGTGTAGCCGCCTAGTTCAGCTATCCACAACGTGGCCTGCCCGATTGTGGGCATGGCGTCAGTAATGACTTCAGTTCGTTTTTTCTGCTGACGTTTGAGCACAATGAGTGCTCTGATCTCGTGGCGTGTCAGCTCAATGTCCGCTGGTTGTTGGGGTTCAGTTCGCGCCAGGATCTTTAGACGTTCGATGCGTACGGCCACGGCAGCAAGTAGAGTAGCCCAAATGCGCACTGCCTGCTGACTTCTTAGCTGTGTCTGCTCCACGTTGCAGCTGCCGGTCTTCCAGGTTCTGTGGAATTCTTCGATCCGCCAGCGTTGCGTGTAGCCATGAATGACAGATTGCGCCTGCTGGAAATTCCCCACCGGAGCGTTCGTCAGCAGTAGCCAGTCCACAGGCTTCTCACCCGCTGGACATGTACCCTCTTCGCGTGCCCATACGACAGTAACGTCGAGCCAGCATTCACCATAACGTGGCACATTGCGCAGTCGCAGTGTCACACAGGCCCAACGCACCACGATGCGCGCCAAGCGCGCAGTTCGCTTGGGTGCAGCGCTAATTTCGAGCCTATATTCGCCTCCGGGTGCCTCTCGGTCCAGCCATTGTCGCAAGTACTGCTTATCGTTGCCGGTTGCGTCAATCAATCGGTCCCACGACCCACGGACCGTGAATTGTTGTCCGCAGTCGGCAAGTTCGAGCAGGATATGCTTGTTGTCAGCTTCGCGGTCGAGTTGCAACCAAAGCTTCGCATTCGTTGCCTTTGCGTGGGCGCAGGCGTCTTGGATCGCTTCCAACCAGTATCGCGTCTCCTTCTCTTGGACGTCACGCTTGAGGTTGCGTTTACGTTTCTGCTTTTTACTTTGTCTCCTGGCCTGCGTGCGAGCCCACCAGACTTGCGTGAACAGACCCAGCGGCATCCCTTTGGGGCTAATCGCCAGTGCGCTGATTACCTTCAACCCGCGGTTGCCGTCGCTCAGAGTCCCCACACTACCGAAGTCTTTGCCCGCAGTACGGTCAGCCAGTGTCACACTAGAGCCATCAATTGGCACAAACACGAACGGCTCATTGGCGCACTGTCGAGCCGTTGCCTCTGCTTGCGCCACGACCAACGCCGCGGGATCCACCTGACCGCTTTCGAGCAAGTCGTAGGCACCCTGCCGTTCCTTATCCCGACAAAACACGTCAGAAACCTTGCCTGAAGGCGACTGAGCCGCTCGAGTCGCCATCGCGACGAGCCGGGTCGTCCGCCGACTATCTCCCACACGAACCTGTCCGAACTGATCCTGAGCCCACGCCGCCTGCTCGCCTTTGAATTGCTGCATGCGCAAACCGACGAGTTGTCGGTCCAAAAAATTCACCTACATGGAATCACAAAGTGCGATGGAACCAGTGCTGAGCAGTTTTGGGGGGATATCTAGTCGCGATTCCTTCGCGTTACATATTTGAGCTCAATCGAGAAGAGTGACGGAGCGTACACGTCGTGTGCGCCCGCGCGAGAAGTGCTGCGAGCCACGCGACTCGGGCCCGCACCCGAGCCTTCAGCCGCCGGTGCTTGCCTTCAACCAGCGGCTGAGCGTGGTTCCCGCCTACGGCAGGACCTTGAACTCAGTGCGCCGATTCTTGGCTCGGCCTTCGGGGGTTTCGTTGGTGGCAACCGGCTTGGTTTCGCCGAAGCCCTCCGATTGCAGTTGACCCGCGGCAATTCCCTTGCTGACGAGATAGCGCACACACGAGGCCGCGCGATCCTTGCTGAGTTGCAGATTCATTGCGTCCGAACCCACGCTGTCGGTGTGTCCGTAGACGCCGACTTTTAGCTCCTTGCGCGAATTCATGAGCGCCACGACCTCGTCAAGGATTGGGAAGCTGACCGCTTTGATCGTGGATTTTGCCGTGTCGAACTGAATCGGCTCGAGCAGCTGAATCTCGCCGTCGTCCTTGAACGATATAAGCGACGGACAGCCATTCTTCTCTGCAATCTTCGAGGCTTTTCCCGGAACCGTTGGGCAGTGATCCTGAGCATCGGGAATGCCGTCGTGGTCAGCATCGTCTTCCGGGCAACCGTCCTCGTCTTGGATGCCGTCCTTATCTTCCGGAACGTCGGGACACGCGTCTTCGGAGTCCGGAATGCCGTCGCCGTCGCGATCAGCATCAGCCGGGCAACCGTCAGACGGATGCGGGGGCTTTCCGTCTTCCTTGATATCGGGACACTTGTCAATGTCGTCGGGGTACCCGTCGCCGTCGCGGTCAGACACCTTTTCATCGACATTCTCAACCAAGTACCTAGGCGCACCACTCTTTGGAATCTTGTCGCTCAGAGTGAACCAATATCCAATCGAGGCAATCATGCGAACGTCGGGGGCTCCGTACCCACCAGTGATTCGGGTGCCGACCCCGGCCATGGCGGCCCAATGCTGTGCCTTGTCCAGCGTGAAGCGAGCTTGAGCCAACCATTCGGTTGCCGAGTTACGCGGACCGAAAATCGTATTCTGCGTTCCGTTGAGATCGAGTTTCTCCAGGCCAGTGCTTCCGAATATCTCAAGCCCGAGTCGTATCTTGTTTTCACGCAACGGCACGTACGCGCCGAGCGCCCAACGCAATTCGCTGCCGACTTGCAACACCCCGTTTTGTCCATTGATCGCAGAGGCTGGTCGGAAGTGCGGGCCAAGGTTGCCGGCAATGAAGAATTTGTCGAAATCGATTTCGCCCGAACCGAAAATCCACGAGGTGGTCGAGGAGTCGCCCGCAAACGCGCCGGCACTGTTGCCAACGGGAGCAAACAAGGCGGCTCCCAACCCGAGACGCAACTTATGACTGTCAGATTCATAGGCGCGAAAACGAGCGTCGAAACGCATGTCGTGCAGCGCCGCTTTGTTGCTCGCATTCTCGACGACCGTCGGATTGTCGCCCGTATAACCGTATGAGGCATACGTCAGAATCGGCAGGGACATGTTCAAGCCAAGGCGATTGGCAATTTCGGTGCCGACCACTAGGTACGTGATGAGTTGGCCCTTGACCGGATCGCCAATTGTCTGCGCCGTGTTGCTGTTGGTGACCGTCTCCGCTCTCAGCGGATTGTACGTATAGCCCAATGCTCCAAACGCATAGTAACGGGTCGTCTCGTACATCTTCGGGCGGAACACCGCGAAGCCGTCATCGGGCGCGCCGGAGATCTGCAGCCGATCGAGATAGAACAAGTCTTGTTGAGCGCGCGCGGGCCGAGCCAACAGTCCCATCGTCAAAATCATCAGCACTAACGCGAACGTGCCCTTCAGTCTGAGCATGAGCCCTCCAGGAAGCTGGGCGAACATCGAGCTTGCAATAGAGTCCCGGCTCGGGACTCCGTAACCCGGAACCTATCGCGATGTCGTGCCCGCAGTCGAGAGTGGCGAGCAATTCGCCCGCCCAAACCGCGCAGTCGGGCCTACGGACGGCACCCCATGGGGCATTTCTAAAGCCACAGTAAAGAATATTAGCCCAATAAGAAGGATTGGCCCCTGAGGCTTGGGTCCTGCGCGCAAGCAGCCGCTGCGTCGTTTCCCGAGAGGCATCGACGTCCGTCTTGGCGACCGGTCCGAAACAGACATCCGCCGTCTTTCGGCACTTACCCAACCCTCTTGAGAGGATGGTTGGGTACAGCCAAGGTGAAGGACTTTTCTTTTTGTCGCTGCGGCACGGAATCACCGAGCGATCACAACGCGGCATCCTACGTCGATTATTCGAGCGCTGCGAACAGCTCGCAAGACCAAACCGTATTGTCCTCGGCGCGAATCACGGCAAGCCCCACGTTGCGGAAGCCTCGGTGCAAAATGTTGCTTCGGTGTGAAGGGCTCGCCCAAAGCGCGCGATGCGTCCGCACGACGTCGGCGGCGTGCGCGACGTTCTCCCCGGCGAGATTGGCGAATATGCCTGCGTTCTCAAGGCGCGACTTGGGAGATCCGTCGCCCACGTCGTGCCCGATTTGGCCCGCGGCAAGCATCGCCGCTGCATGCTCGTACGCCAAGCGGTCGAGCCGTGCATCGCGAACCAGCGCTTTTCGTCCTTCTTCGAACCGTGCGGCGTTGAGCATCGCGTACAACGATGCGGCGGCATCCGTGACGGTCGCGCGAGACGATTCGCCCGGCGCCGGCAAGGACTCGAGCTGTAGCGGAGGTTCAGTGTCTGCAAAGACCTGCACTTCAACAACGGGGCGCGGGCCCGTGTCCATAGTAGCCAGCACTTGAATCAACCAGGGTCCAGGCGCTGCGATTGGAAACCGCGCGCGCACTTGGTTGTCTATGATCGACGCCGGCACCGAAACCGGTTCACCTCTGGGTCCTTCGAGGATAACTTTGGCTTCGGTTGCGTCGCGCAACAATTGGACCTGCACGTCCAGCCATTGCCCGGTACGGACCCGCGTTGGCAGCGGCTTAGTGACATCGGCCACGACGTTCGAGACGACCGCAGCGTACGTCGTGACGCCTTGACTCTTCACGCTCCAGACGCCGCAGCGCCGTTGACCCGCTTCGTTGACGCCGTACAGCCAGCGTTCGAAATGGGACCAAAGCACGTTACTCTCGGGTTGGTTGTCGGGCACCGTCAGAGACCACGCCCTTGGCCACACGTAGGGCGATCCGGACGCACGCAGCGCAAAAGCGAGGCGGTCCAGGTCATCTGGCCTATAGCCGAACTTGTCATCCATTGCCAAGCGCTGGGCAACCGCCCTGAGCGCAGCGTCAGCGGGCCCGCAAAGCGTCTGGAGACTTTGCAGTGACGCAGCGACAACAACATCACGGGGCGAGAAGGTGTCCTGCTCCCAACGGTCGAAGCGAAACGCTTCAGCTATGACTCCCGAAGCCACGTGCGCGTCGCGCGGCCTCGCCAGGTGGGACCCATCGCGGCTCGTGCAGGCCAATTGACCGATCACCCACAAGGCAGTGCCGAGGCTCCGAATGCCCAACGGGCTGCTGGCGCGCCGGGGCTTGCGCGCGGCGTCGTTCATGCCAAAGCCCGAGTCTAACGCGGCGCGCGCAATGCGAGCACTGCGAAAAATCGGCCGGATCCTCTTGTCGATCATAGTTGCGGTACGTTCCCCGGGCCGCTGACAATGGCGGAAGTTCGCCCGTCGGCAATCACGCTGGTAGGCTCGCCTCGGCGCCAACTATGGGCCGTTTCACCTCCGCCGCCAAAGTAACCGTCTTTGTCGTCGCCATTGGCGCGGCTGCCTGGGGCATTTATCGATTCATCGAAAAACGGCCGGGCAGCGGCAAGGGGTACGTCGTCTACGCGATGTTCGAGGACGCCGTCGGAATCGTCAAGAACTCCCAGGTCCGCGTCGCAGGCATTCCCGTTGGTACCATCGAGGGCGTCCGGCTCGACAAGGGCAAGGCGCGTATTGACATCCGCGTTCAGTCCGGCGTGCCACTTTACACCGACGCAGCGGTCGCCAAGAACAGCTCGAGCCTGCTCGGAGAGTACTACTTGGCGATCGCGCCGGGCACCGACGGTCGAACGCAGTTGCGGGACGGCGACCAGATCCCCACCGTGGTCGAGGGCGTCACGACCGATTCGCTGATGAAGAGTCTCGCGGATATCTCGAAGGACGTCCAAAAGGTCTCGCATTCACTGGCTGAATCCGTTGGGACGAACGAGGGCCAGGAGAACATGCGAAAGACCTTGGAGAACCTGGCCGAGGTGACCCAAGCGCTCAACGACACCGTGCGCGAAAACCGCGAAACAATCCGCGACATATTGATTCGGGTCGATTCGGTGGCAGCCAAGAGTGAACCGCAAGTCGACCGTATTTTGGAGAACGTACAGAACTCGACCCAAGAAATCCGCGACCTTCTGACGCACGCCGATCAAGGTCAGTCGCAGCAGAAGACCGGCGAGGTCCGAGAAATCCTCGACAAGGTCAATCGCGCTAGCTCAAGCCTGGAGAACACGCTGTCCAACTTGGAGTCGGTCAGCGGCCGCATCGAAAAGGGCCAAGGAACAATTGGCAGGCTTACCAAGGATGAACACCTCATCAACGAGGTCGAGGGCGTCACCGAGACCGTCGGTGATTTCGTCGGCGGCCTCGGGCGCCTGCAGACAATCGTTCAGCTGCGATCGGATTACCAATTCTTAGCTAACACCGTAAAGAGCTACGTGCAATTGCGCTTGCAGCCACGCGAGGACAAGTACTACGCGATCGAAATTGTCAGCGATCCGAAGGGTCTGACCCACTACGAACAGACCGTGGTAGAAACCACCAACCCGAACGAGCCGTCCACATACTTCGAACGGCGCACCGTCACGACCAACTCGTTCCGGTTCTCGCTGCAATTCGCGCAGCGCTTTGGCCCCTTTGTCGGTCGCTTCGGCATCAAGGAATCGACCGGCGGCATCGGCCTTGACACATTGTTGCTAAACGATCGTTTCGAGCTGCAGCAAGACCTATTCGGATTCGGCGAAGTCGTGCTACCACGCTGGCGCGTGTCGCTCGGCTACGAGTTCATTCCGCGACTGTGGCTGCTCGGCGGCATTGACGACATCTTCAGCTCAACGCGGCGCGACTACTTCGTCGGCCTGCAGCTCCGTTTCAACGACGAAGATCTGAAGACAATCTTGCCCTTTGCAAAGACACCTTGAGACTTCTCAAGGTGTCGCGCTGCCTTGGCGACCGTGCCCCTCACCTAGGATCTTCGGCCAGGCCTCGTTGACGTTCCAGCTTGGTGACACGTGCGGGGAATGGTGGCATCGCGTCGCGCACAGTTGCCGCTCGGGCGTCTTTACGATGGAATCAGTCGTCATCGTAATGGCGTGAATGGAGCCCGGGCCATGGCAGGTTTCGCACTGCACGTTCTTGAGCGCCTTGACGTCGGTGACGCTCGAACCGCCGGGCTCGTCGTAGCCCGTTACATGGCAGCCGACGCATTCGAGCGTAAACTGACGGTCTTTTTGAACGAGTGTCTGATACGCATGGGCGTGGCGCCGCGTGAGCCAAAAGGCGGTTTGCTTTTTGTGACACGGCTCGCAGACGGCAACCCCAACATAGCTTGCCTTGCCGGCGAGGGCCGGGCGGGCTCTTCGGTCAGCGAACTTCTCGCGATTGTTTGAATTGATGCGCCGCCCGAGCTCATCGAGTACGCGAGTGACGGCTGGTTCGCCCGTCAGGTCCTTGCCGATTGATTGACTCTGAATCGTGAAGTAACTCGTCTTGGGGAGCGTGACGGGCTTCGCTAGTTCATCGTAGCGCGAACGCAGCTTCGCCAAATCGGCCTCGCGTGCAGCCATCGAGGACGGATTTTGATTTTGTTGCTTCCATTGGACAAGGCGCTCGGACAGATCTTGGATGCGCTGCGCAAGCTGGGCCCGCTCCGCGTCGCGTCCAACGCCGGTCGCGTCTTGGAATTCGAAGTGACCGTCGATGACGGTGTAGTCCAGCACGAGCAAGCCCCTTAGGTGGTTGGGCGGTTCTACAATCAGTGTCGAGCCCGCTTGCCGCGGCTCCGAGCCGTCGCTGTCAGCGCCCAAGCCGTGGTCGCTGCTGCCTCCGGCGACAATTAGCTGAAATGCCGAGACGCGCCGCACGACGCGTGCAACAACGTCGGCGGGTGCGTTGAGCCCGAGGATCTTGAACTGTGCACCCTGAGCCTCGAGTGTTTTTGCCGCCTGCCGCAGGCTCGCCTCGAGCGCTTCTAAACTGGGTGCAGTCGAAGTTGACTGGGAGTCCAAGCCATAAAGCCCAACCCGAACACCGCCCACGTCCCTCATCAAATAGCTGTGGAGTTCACGTTCGGCGCCTGACGACGACTGCAACAGCCTAGCGCCCGATTGCGCCGCCAATTCGCGCAACTTGGCAGCACCGAACGCCATGTCGGCGCGACCGGGAACCCATGCTAAGAGTCCGAGTTGCCGCATCACCCGGGCGAGCGTTTCGGCTCGCATCGAGAGTTCGTCACGCTCGTTTTCATCGATTGATGGCTTGGGGAAAAGCAATGAGCCAACCTCGAGCAGCACCGCGTTCTTTTCGTGCTGGGCATTGACAACAGCGGTTGCAAACCGGTCAAGGCCTCCAAGCTGGTCTTTGACGCACCCACAAGGCTCCACACTTCCTGCGACGTCACCCGTAACGAGCACGCGAAGTGCCAGCCAGTGCTTGTCCTTCGCAGACGAGCCTTGCAGGGTTCGCGAGCCGCTGCACGCGACCCCTGCCACGAATAGCAACCAGAGGTTGAAGATCGAAGCCGCTTTGAACTGCCGCATTGACTTGCACCGTACTGAATGATTTTTCAGCCCCAGACAAGCTATCGACGTTTTGCTGCTCGGCCGATCGGTGTCTCACCGCGATGACAGGCCGCGTGGAACGTAGCTGAGCAAGTGCGCTGCGCGCCCAGAATTGCTCGAGCTGGTTCAGATGTAGTCGGGCAGAGGCGCCTTAAAGCTTCCACCAGCCGGAGATCTCGAGGCGAAGCCCAATCGTCGTGGCTTTGGGCGCGTCTAGATCTTCCTCCTTGGCGGAAAGGTCGGTAGTGATGTACGGACCGACACCGAAGTGAAAGTGCTCAACAGGGTGTATCAACAGCGGCACGAACGCGCCGACGCCCATCCTCTTGCCCGTGAGGTCCGGGGAACCTTCCGCCGTGAGTTTCTCGTGCTCGTAGTAGAAGCTGACTTTGGGCCAAAGTCCTAGTTTCTCGGGCACCAGGGGGATGTGGTAGCCAACGCGCGGTTCGAAGGCGATCGTGTCTATTTTGGCTTCGCTATCGGGAGATTGAGTTCTGCCAAACAGAACCATGGCGCCGACAGACAGGTTGTCGATGACGAAGTAATCCGCAGCCGGTCCGATCGCATATGTCGTCACCGACGACGGTGCGGAGCGGCCGCTTGGTGCACTGTAGCCTATGTGCTGTACGTTGAGCGAAAGGTCGCTGCCGACGTTGATGACACCCGCTTTGCCAAACGGCTCTTCGCCTGCTTCTTTGGTTGCTTCGCTTGCAGCAGCCGGTGTCGCTGCAGCGGCAGGTCCCGGAGCCTCGGCAGGTGCTGGGGCTGCCGCAGGTGCGGAAGCCGGGGCGGCAGCGGGGGCCGCTGGTTGGGCGAAAGTCGCCCCACACACGGAAGTGATCGCCAGGACCAGAGCCGAATTTGCCAATCGATGCATCATGCGTCTCCTTTTTACGCGCCGCCCATCCAAAATACGGCGCAATCGCGCGCGCGCAGTTTTGCTCAGCGCCCCGCCGGTTGCCTAATTTTCGGTGGGCTCAGGTGGGTCTCGCAGCGGCTATTCGGCTGATGGGCCATAACGGGCTCGTTCGCGGCTTTTCTTCGCTGGGTCGCAACGGATTGCGCTGCGCCCCACTAGCCGTTAACCCCAGCATGAGAAATCCGCAATAATGGGTTTGTGTCGGGTCAAGGTTCAGACGCATCGGGGTCACAACCCATCTCCTTTGGCCCATTCTTGCTCGATCGTCGCTTGGCGGTCGGGGGTAGCGCCGAAGTCTACTTGGCAAGGCCGAAGATCGGAGAGTACCCGGCGCCGTGTTTTGTCGTCAAGCGCCTCTTGATGCAGGACGGTAGTGAGGGCGCGTACGAAGCACTCGAGCGCGAGGCAGAACTGCACCAGGCCGTTCACCACCCCAACGTGGTGACGGTATTTGGCGCCGGGCAAGTCGAAGGCGAGACCTACCTCGCTATGGAGTACGTCGAGGGCGTCGACCTGTATCGACTGCTGCGCCGCGCTGAGTCGGAACAGCGGCGCGTCCCGCCCGATTTGGCGGCCCACGTCGTATTGAAAGTGGCAGAGGCGCTCGTGGCGGTGCATTCCGCAACCGACGTCTACGGTTTCCCGCTCGGGCTCGTTCATCGCGACGTCACGCCCTCCAACGTGTATCTGTCTAATCGGGGCGAGGTAAAACTAGGCGATTTTGGCATCGCCCGCGTGACGGAGCCGCGCACACGCCCCGTGCAACCGACCGTGGGCTTGCGGGGCAAATTCGGTTACCTGTCCCCGGAACAGATCGCGGGGGAGCCTTTCGATCATCGCGCAGACTTGTTTGCATTGGCGGTCATCTTGGGCGAAGCGTTGATTGGTGAACGCGTGTTCCCCGGTAGCGGGCAGCTAGCCGTGCTCTTGGCGATCCGTGACGGCAATATCGAGCCGCTAAGAAGACATGAGCCCGAGTTACCGTCGCAGTTGTTTCAGATCTGCACCAAGGGGTTGTCTCGCAATCCTGCGCATCGGTATGAAAATGCCACGCAGTTTGCGGAAGCTCTTAGGCCGATGTGTCATTCGAGTGCAGCGGAGTTAACGCAGACATTGGCTTCGTGGGTCCACTGGGCCGGTGACAGCGCGCAATTGGCGGAACGGCTGCAAGGGCAGATTCGCGATTCCGTGGAACGCATGCGTGCGGTCAAGGGCGTCGCGTTGACTTCGGAGGACATCGCTCAGGTTGAAATCCAACAAGTCGCGTCGCCCCCGACGGAACCGCCCTCTACCGATCGCGTGCCATCCCAGGTCCGGTTCGCCGACGGTCGCTTGATGACGGATATTGCGCTGGCTCGCTTGATTGAAATGATCGTCATCGGCGATATTCGTGGTGACGATGAAGTGTCGCTGATGGGCGATGCGTTTCGTCCGGTTCGTGAAATCGAGTCCCTCGCGCGGCACCTGATGCCGTCGTCAACCGCGACCACCGGTAGACTGTTCGAGGTAGGCGTTCCCGATTATCAAGCGTCGATCCGCGAAATGCCCATGTTGCAAATCCTGGCGCGGCTGCGCAGCAACGTGGAAACCGGTGCGTTGTTCGTCGAACGCAGCGACCGAACCGGGCTACCGCGTCGCAAAGAAATCTACCTGAGCAATGGTCGCTTGTTGCACGTAGCGTCGTCGGAGCGTGACGAGTTGCTGGGCGAGTACCTTGTGCGACGCGGCGCACTAACGCGCAAGGAACTGGAGGCCGCACTGCTGCGGTTGAGCGAAGAGGGTGCACGGCTGGGCGACACACTGGTTGCGATGGGGCTTGTCAGCGCCGTGGACGTGTTTCGGGCGATTCGCGATCAAGGTCGAGACCGCGTGGCAGCGCTTTGCGCTTGGTCGCGCGGCGCTGCGACGTTCTATCGAGGCACCGAACCCAGCCGAGTGGAGTTTCCGCTCGATTTGGACCTCGCAAGCCCCATGATGGCGGGTGCGTTCGTTGCATCGCAGGGCGATCCGCGAACACTGCTGCCATTGGGTGATGCCAAGGTCGTATTGGGTCCGCGGGCCCCTGCCATGGCGAGTAAGCGCGAGCGCGGCACTGCGCCTGTGGCGCTCTTGCATCTGCAGCGGCTGGCAGCCATGGGTTGCACCGTAAACGAATGCGTGGCCGAGATCGTCGCGACCCCACCGCCGCGCGGCGCGCGAAGTATCACCGACAAGGAAGCAGCCGCCGCCCTGCACGTGGGCAAAGTTCTCGGCTGGGTGAGCTATCTAATGTAAGTTCAGCACACACCAGTTCGTGGCAATTTTTGATTTCCGCTCAAGAGACTTGGTGTCGCGCGCCCCGTCTGAGCCGAGAAAGCCCGACGAACGCAAAGCAACCGTCGAAACGTTATCCGGCCGGTGTTTGTGTGCTAAACTACTGAGGCAAATCGTTACCACTAGGTTGGGAGACCAGACATGTTCAATATTCGTCCTTATTTTCAGGGATTTTCGCGCCTATTTGTGGGCTCCTTGATCGTGCCCACGTGCATAGTCGGCTGCAGCTCAAAGGACAAGGGCGTCGAAGGCGATAACGGCGGGAGCGGTAGCGGATTCGTCGTTGCAACAGGTGGCTCGGGAGGTGGTAGCGCTGGCGATGGCGGCCCCGCCGTTTGGCCCCCGCCAGGCTATCTCAACGCGACCGACACGACCATTGGAGCGTACGCGCTTGGTCCGCAAATCTTTCCTGGGACGGGTAACCCTCCCACCAATTCGGGCACCGGCTGCATCGGCCTCTACGGCGAGGTGCGCGATTTCATGATGGGCACCACTTCAGGCGGTCACCCGGATTTCGAAACTGCGCCCACGCAAGACGTCAAGGGCATCGTGCAGGGCACGCTCGGCCCGGACAACAAGCCCCTTTACACAGCGAATGGGACACCCACTGGAACACATGGCGCGGACGCTTTCAACCAGTGGTACCACGACACACAGGACGTGAATATGGGGTACATCGTGGCGTTGAAGCTTGTCGCAAACGCAAGCACCGGCGTCTCCACGTTCTCCGCCTCCATCAACAACGGCGGCGGCTTGCAAGACTCGTCGTTCTTCCCGCTTGACAATCAAGGTTTCGGCAATCAGACGCAGTCTTTGCCGCAGGGGTGTCCCGACCACAACTTCAGCTTCACAACCGAGATTCACACGCAATTCACGTATAAAGGCGGCGAGAGCTTCACCTTCAAGGGTGACGACGACGTGTGGGTCTTCATCAATAAGCAGCTAGTTATCGACCTGGGTGGCCGCCACGTGCAGGAGACGGGGACAATTGCTGTTGATTCGCTAGGACTAGCTGTAGGTACGACCTATGACCTTGCCGTGTTCCACGCGGAGCGTCACACGACCCAATCGAACTTCCGCATCGACACGACGCTGGCATTCACGAATTGCGGGACAGTTAACGGCGTGCCGATCGTTAACTAGCGTAAGCCTTTCTCCCCTCCCTAATCTGGGCGGGGTTGGGGTGGGTGAGCCGTTAAACGAGCTCAAATTTGTGACCCAAAGGAATCACGCCTAGATACCCCCCAAGGATGCTCAGCACTGGTTCCATCGCACTTTGTGATTCCATGTAGGTGAATTTTTTGGACCGACAACTCGTCGGTTTGCGCATGCAGCAATTCAAAGGCGAGCAGGCGGCGTGGGCTCAGGATCAGTTCGGACAGGTTCGTGTGGGAGATAGTCGGCGGACGACCCGGCTCGTCGCGATGGCGACTCGAGCGGCTCAGTCGCCTTCAGGCAAGGTTTCTGACGTGTTTTGTCGGGATAAGGAACGGCAGGGTGCCTACGACTTGCTCGAAAGCGGTCAGGTGGATCCCGTGGCGTTGGTCGTGGCGCAGGCAGAGGCAACGGCTCGACAGTGCGCCAATGAACCGTTCGTGTTTGTGCCAATTGATGGCTCTAGTGTGACACTGGCTGACCGTACTGCGGGCAAAGACTTCGGTAGTGTGGGGACTCTGAGCGACGGCAACCGCGGGTTGAAGGTAATCAGCGCACTGGCGATTAGCCCCAAAGGGATGCCGCTGGGTCTGTTCACGCAAGTCTGGTGGGCTCGCACGCAGGCCAGGAGACAAAGTAAAAAGCAGAAACGTAAACGCAACCTCAAGCGTGACGTCCAAGAGAAGGAGACGCGATACTGGTTGGAAGCGATCCAAGACGCCTGCGCCCACGCAAAGGCAACGAATGCGAAGCTTTGGTTGCAACTCGACCGCGAAGCTGACAACAAGCATATCCTGCTCGAACTTGCCGACTGCGGACAACAATTCACGGTCCGTGGGTCGTGGGACCGATTGATTGACGCAACCGGCAACGATAAGCAGTACTTGCGGCAATGGCTGGACCGAGAGGCTCCAGGAGGCGAATATAGGCTCGAAATTAGCGCTGCACCCAAGCGAACTGCGCGCTTGGCGCGCATCGTGGTGCGTTGGGCCTGTGTGACACTGCGACTGCGCAATGTGCCACGTTATGGTGAATGCTGGCTCGACGTTACTGTCGTATGGGCACGCGAAGAGGGTACATGTCCAGCGGGTGAGAAGCCTGTGGACTGGCTACTGCTGACGAACGCTCCGGTGGGGAATTTCCAGCAGGCGCAATCTGTCATTCATGGCTACACGCAACGCTGGCGGATCGAAGAATTCCACAGAACCTGGAAGACCGGCAGCTGCAACGTGGAGCAGACACAGCTAAGAAGTCAGCAGGCAGTGCGCATTTGGGCTACTCTACTTGCTGCCGTGGCCGTACGCATCGAACGTCTAAAGATCCTGGCGCGAACTGAACCCCAACAACCAGCGGACATTGAGCTGACACGCCACGAGATCAGAGCACTCATTGTGCTCAAACGTCAGCAGAAAAAACGAACTGAAGTCATTACTGACGCCATGCCCACAATCGGGCAGGCCACGTTGTGGATAGCTGAACTAGGCGGCTACACTGGCAAATCATCCGGCGGACCACCGGGTTCCATCACGATCCGCAGGGGGCTAGACAGGCTGCTACCCGCTGCCCAGCTGCTCCAGGCCCTAGAAGACCAGGAAAGATCAGACCAATGCTGAGCCCAAGGATGGGGGGTTGGGGGGGGTTTGAAGTCCCTCCCCAGGCGGGGAGGGATTTAGGGAGGGCGAATTAAAAATTCCCTTGCCAGGCTACCCCAGCACTGCCAACTCCCATCCAGGGACTGATCGCAGGGGGTTCGAATTGCTTGGCAGACTGTTGCGACTGCTTCGAATCGAGAAAGTACCAGGCGACTCCCGCTCCGGCGATGACAAGCCCACTCAGCGTGACGACCGTGCCCGTCGTGGCGCGCGAGCGTGCGTCATTGCCTTGCTGAGTCAAACTGGGTTGATCTGCCGGACACTTGTGGTTCGGGCACTTGCTCTCCACGGAGCTAATATCCGACTTGGCCTTTATGTAAACGAGAGCGCCAACCACTGTAGTAATACCGCCGGCCGCCGTGACGATGATCGGCCCCCATGGCAATGGCTTGTGCGCCGTCTCAGGGGGCTGTGAAGGCGCGTTCGGTGCGGTTTCATTATTGTTTTGGCTTGGCGGCACGCCGCCCGCCATTTGACCCGCGGGGGGTTGCTGCGCTCGGGCTGCAGCCTGTTGCTTCTCCTCGGCAATCTTCTGTTCGAACACATCGATGCGGCGTTGGATCTGCGCGCGCTCGGGAGACTCGGGCGAACGCTCGATGAATGTGCGAAGGGCGATCACCGCCTGCTCCAGGTTGCCTTCACCTTCATAGGCCCGGCCCAAGTGGTGCAAGAGCAACGTGGCGGTGCAGTCCCGACGAAAGGCATCTTCCCAATACAGAATGGCGCGATCGTAGTCGGCTTCGTTGAAAGATACCGTACCCGCCTGAAAGGCTCCTTTGGCTGCCGTTACGTCAGCCTCACTCGGATGCAGTGTGCATTCCGGATAGGGGTGTGTAGGTCCTGCCCAAGCCGAGCCAGCAACAGCGAAAACGCTGCAAGCGGCCAACCAAACACACATACGGCGTTGCATTGCGATTTCCTCAAAAACGTCAGCTAACACTCTATAAGAGCACAGCTTATAGCGTGAACGAACCCCATTCCGATTTCTTTTTACGACCGCTTCAAACAACCAGGGTTTGCTGGATGGAATATCGACCAATCGACCAGCCAAACCAAAGGATGCCTTGTAGCCGCATACTGCTTGTCTGCCGTCGCAAATTGGGTTCATCGTTCGAGCTGAATGAGTCGCGAGGTCAGAATTCGTTCGCATTGGGCATGGTTACGCCACAGCGCATTCTTTTCGATTCTGGCCTGCCTGTTTTTGGTTGCCGCAACCGGCGCGGCAGCGCCGAAGAGCCGCGAGATCACGAGTGTCGATTCGATTCGGCGCTTCATGGAAAAAGGTCAGGGGCTGTTCGTGGCAGGCCAGTACGTGAAAGCCGCGGAGGTCTTCGAGGCGGGCTACGAGCTACATCCCTATTCCGCGTTCTTGTTCAACGCGGGGGTTGCCTATGAGAAAGCCGATCGTCCCGACGAAGCTTTGGTTCGCTTCAAGAAGTACTCCGAAGTCGATCCGAACGCTCCGGACCACGCGGAGGTTACAAAGCGCATTGCCAAACTCGAGCAAGCCATCGCAGAAAAGGCGAAGGCGGAGAAGTCCGGCAAGAAAGTGGCGGTCCAAGCAACTTCTGCCGAGGATAGCGCCACCAAATCGCTCGTCATCGTCGAGACGGAACCGGCCGGAGCGACCGTGCGGTTCTTTCGTCAAGTTTCCGGCGACACGCCTTTTCAGCAGGGCGGCGAAAATCCGGGCTACAAGTTGATTCAATCCGCAGTGGCCCCCGTCAATGCATCCCTTGATGTTGGCCACTATCATATCGCGGTCGATCAGTTTGGCGACTTCAATGCCAGCAGCTCGGATTTGGATGTGGTCTCCGGGCATGTCCATCAACTCAAGCTCAACCTATCGCAAGGGGCATTCATGGCGTACTTGCGAGTGTCGGCAAGCCCAAAGCAGGCTCGGGTTTATCTGGATGACGCCAATCGAGAGAAAGCTCCGTGGGGCAAGGTGCCGCATGGTGAACTCGTACAAGTCGGCCAGCACGTAGTGCTTATCACGGCTCCGGGATATGTGCCGGTGACGCGGAACATTTCGCTCACAGAAGGGCAGAAAGAGACCATCAATGTTGACTTGGTGCGCGTTGACTACGGGACAATTCGCATTGACTCGAATGCCCCACAGATTCAAGTGTCCGTCGATGGCCGCGTGATCGATACGTGGGCCAAGGGCAATCCGCCGCTCGACGTAGAAGGGCTCAAAGCCGGCTCGCACCAAGTCTCCGTGACATCGCCTGGCCGAAAACCGTTGGCGGGGGCCGTTGTCGTGCCCCGCGGGCAAGTGCAGTTAGTTCACGCCGACATGGTCGTCACGCCGCCCCGCGGAGCCGCGTGGACTCAGGCGATCATTGGCGGCGTGTTGCTCGGCGGCGGCATATACTTCGGCCTTGAATCGAACCGCCTTTACGATGAGTTGAAGTCCGATCGCAACGCCGGTGTCTTGGTTCGGGACGACAGCCGTGGGACACGCGGCAAGGTATATTCGATTGGCGCCGACGTTGGGTTCTTGGGTTCTGCCGTCCTCGGCGGTCTGGCGACATACAACTTCTTGAAAGATCCCTTGCCGCCGTCGCGGTTCGAAATGGGTCAGGTACGGGAGTTCACCGAAAAGTCGATGAGCAGCCCCGCCGGAGGTGCAAAGTGACACACCGAGCGCAGATTGGGGCCCTTTTCGTGTTGGCCTGTGCGTCGTCTGGCTGCACTTGGACTCGCTTCGATGACATTCTGGACAATCCCCCGGTGGAGCGCTTCGACGCGCCTACGGGAACTTCCGGTCTGGGTACAGCGCTGGCCGTATTTCCCACCACTATCGGCTGGCGGTTGGTGGCTTCCGCTTCCGATCGCGTCGTTGCCTATGATTTGGGTTCGGGAACTGATCCTTCGACAACCGCCGCGACCACTGAAAGTTGCGTCGGAGACAACTCGTGCGTCCTCGCAGCACACCTAACTGCGCTGAAATCACAATCACTCACTGGCAACCTGGGTTGTGCGGCCTACGGATTTGGTTCCAGGACTGATAGCTCAGGAACACCCAGTTGGAATCTGTGGCTCTCCTGCGACGGCTCAAGCCGTTCTCTCGACCTGCCTCAAACGGCCGTTGACTGGTTGTCGGCGCCGAATCGTTTCGTAACGGCGCAAACGGTGTTCGAGGTCGCGGCGCCTCATCGCATCGACACTCCCGCATTGGCAGCCGCGCTACCGGACGCGGCTGCTATCTGGTTCTATGCTGACTCGAGCGTGCAGCCCGTCGAGCTGCCAAGCCTGCCCAACGCGCAGACCGCAGGGCGCGCGTTAGCCGTAATCCCCTATTACGATTCGGATAACAACATGGCCTATATCGTGGCCGCGAGCTCGGTCACCTCCAATGACACCGTGTGGTTGTTCCAAGTGGTTCCCAGTGCAACACCGTCGATCGTGGGTTGTCTCAGCGGGTCGCCTCAATTCGGCAGTCTGCTGGCCACTGGCAACTTCGATTCCGACGGCATCGACGACCTATTGGTCGCGGATTCTACTGCGGTCTACGCAATCGCGGGGTCAAGCCTCAAAGCGCTGCAGCCTAATAGCACACCGTCGTGTACGCCCATCGGGTCGGCTCAAGTGATTGCGCGAGCGACTTGCGCCAACTTGACCGATCTCAACGGGTGCGTAGGTTCTGGCTTTGCCTCGTCCATCGCAGCCGCTAATCTCGACGGAAACCCTCCCGATGAGCTTATCGTGGGCGTCCAAGATACGGCGGTGCGCGGCGAGAGTGCCGCTGGCGCTGTGTTCCTTTATCGCATGGGAAACAAAAGCTTTGACGTCGCCGACGGGCTCTTCGTTTCGTCGGCCAGTTCAGAGGACCGGCTGGGGACTTCGGTCGCCACCGCAGCAGTCTCCGCGGTTGATAGCGTGCTCGCTGGGTCGCCAGGTGACGATTCTGTCATGGAGTTCTTCTGCAACCGCCTGATGCCAGCCGCTTCTAGGAGTGCTCGTTGTCCTTGAGGAGCCCCCGCCATGCTTCCGGAGCGTAACCAAATTCTCGTCGTTGACGACGAACCCAATCTACGACGCGTACTTTCGGCGCTTCTCGTGCGCGATGACTATGACGTTCACACGGCTGAAGACGGTGAGCAAGCGCTGGCACTCTTGAGCGAACACCACATTGACATGGTCGTGACTGATCTGCGTATGCCGAAAATGGACGGCATGGAACTACTGCGGCGAGTGAGGGCCATGGACGAGGAGCTCCCCGTCGTGATCATTACGGCGCATGGTACCGTTAACAACGCAGTCGAGGCACTAAAGACTGGCGCCTTCGACTATATTACCAAGCCTTTCGATCAAACCGAAGTACGCACCATCGTCAAGAAGGCGCTGCGTACGCGTGACTTGGCTGCAACCGAAGCAACACGGCAGACGGAATCGGTCGTCAGCGAAGAAACGCGGTTCGGAATTATTGGCACAAGTACCGCGATCAAAGAGCTTTACGCGGTCATCGAGCGAGTCGCCGATACTCCGACCACAGTACTTGTTACGGGCGAGAGCGGGACTGGCAAGGAACTGGTAGCGCGGGCGCTACACGAGAATTCGTCGCGCCGCGACAAGCCGTTCATCAAAGTAAACTGCGCTGCAATTCCGCGCGATCTCATGGAAAGCGAGCTATTTGGCTACGAACGGGGGGCGTTCACCGGGGCGGTTGGGTCAAAGCCTGGCCGTTTCGAGCTGGCGCATGGCGGGACGCTGTTTCTTGATGAAATCGGCACAATACCCACCGAGATGCAAGTCAAGCTCTTGCGGTCGCTGCAGGAAAGCGAATTCGAGCGAGTTGGTGGCATCAAGACGATCCATGTTGACGTCCGGCTGGTCGCCGCTACGAACAGCGATTTGCGCCGCGAAATCGAGATAGGTTCGTTCAGGGACGATCTCTACTATCGACTCAACGTGGTACCCATTCGCCTCTCCCCGCTTCGTGAAAGAGCGGAGGACATTCCGCTACTTGTGCAACATTTCTTGTCCAAGTTCAACACCCGGCTCAACAAGAACATTGTCAGCATATCCAGTGAAGCAGAGGCGGCGTTGATAGGCCACCCGTGGCCGGGAAACATCCGCGAATTGGAGAACGTCATCGAACGGGCGGTTCTGTTCGCAGATACTCAGCAGATCCAGCTTGCGGACTTGTCTCCGGAACTGCGCGAGTCGAATCCTTCGACGCGTCCACGCGCCAGCACGTCGCCGCCGGCAATGGACATTACGTCTAGCGCTGAAGGGCTGAAGGAGCAGGTCAAGGCAGCCATGAGCCGGCTTGAGCGTGAATTGATTCAACGCGCGCTCGATCAAACCGCCGGAAACGTGACGCACGCGGCGCGCCTGCTGAAGATTTCACGCAAGGGACTGCAGCTCAAGATGAAGGAATTGGGGCTACGTGAACGGGATGAGCGATTGGAACTGTGACTTTATCCCGACACTTAGCGCCTGTCACAATTCTCGTTGCCGCCAGCACCTGCTGCTGCGCTCGACGCGAGAAGCGCCAGGAGGTCACCTCATCGACACAATCGGCAAGTCTACCGATTGCCGCACCTAGCTCAAGCGAATTGCCGGCGCCGCCGCGCGGGATGGTCTGGATTGAACCCGGGCCGCTTGTCGTCGGCACACCACCCAACGCTTATCCGCGCCGTCCCGATCGAGAACTGGCGGGCGAGCAGTTCGTGCTGCACGGTTTTTTCATCGACGCGTTTCCTTACCCGAATGAGGAGGGGGCAATTCCAATAACCAACGTCAGTCAAAGCGACGCGCAAGCGATGTGCGCCAAGCTTGATAAACGCCTATGCAGCGAACTCGAATGGGAACGTGCCTGCAAAGGGCCCTTGCAGCACACGTACGCATACGGCGATCACTATCGCGAGGAAACCTGCGGCACCGGGACGGCAGTGGTTGCACGCCCTAGCGGCATACGGGTGGGCTGTCAAAGCGATTTTGGCGTGCACGACCTGCACGGCGGAGTTTTCGAATGGACGGACAGTGTTTGGACGCGCGGCAGCGGGAACCGGAGCAAGGTCGCGGTCCGCGGGGGCAACGACGCTGCGGGCGAAGTGGTGAGTCGCTGTGCCAATGCAGAGCCGCGTTCACCGGACGCACGATCGCAGGACGTTGGCTTTCGGTGCTGCTCCGGCCCCGCCAACGACGTCCAAATACAAATGCGGGTGGAGCATGGGCCCCCAGTGACTGCCGCGACAACCGCGGATGCAGGTCTGCTAGGGCGGATGTTGGACCATTTGCCGAACGAAACCGGGGCGGAACTGCGTGACTTTACCTGGAATGCCGTGCTGGGATATGTCTGGCGCCCCATTGGGAATGAACGTCTTGTCGCGATATCAATGTGCGCTCGCCGCCGCGGACTACAGCATTGCGCTGTTCTTGTGGGGCGCGATACTCCGGGCATGCCGACGGTGCTTGCGTTCGCAGACACCGGGTTCTTTCCATCCAAACTCTACCCGGACGAATCGCCCCGAGACGTGTGGGCGCTCGGCACGGACGCGCGCGGAGCGTTTCGGCACTTGCTGCGTTACAATTGGGGCCATGTGGACGTGGGCCCGCGCGAGAGTCAATCTGCATACTCGGAAGACAAGAAGCGCCGCAAGCGGTCCAAGAAAAATGCCGCCAACTCGCAGCCCTTTTAGGCTCTCTGGCTATCCATTTTTCCGCCTTCAGGCTGCCTGGCTTCTGGCTATCCGGCTTCTGGCTCGAACTTTGGCCTCGAACTTCCCCCTTGCTTGGCTTTGATCTCGCGCAGCGGCTGAGCGAAGTGAGAAGTTTGAGTTTGGAGTTCCAGTCTGTAGTTCTAGCCAGAAGTTCTAGCCTGATAGCCTGATAGCCTGAGAGGCTGATAGGACGGCGCGTTGGCGGCGCGTGTAGTCAGGGTAAAGGGGTCGCAACGGCGCGCCAGGCTTTTCGCCTGGCAGCTGGCGACAATTTCACGACGTGGAACGTCTCAATAGACGTGACCGAAGTCCGCGAATAGTATTGGGAAGAAGAAACTGAGGTTGAAATCTGCACCGTAACTTCCATCGGAGAACCAGTGACCGCAGGCACCGTAGTTCAGGCCCTCCAGTTGGCGAAAACAAGCCGTGCTGTGAAATGCGAATGGTCCCGACGCGATACCTGCAGCAAGTGTGACGTTGCCATATCCACGCGTGACCGGCAAATTGGCTTCCGGCTGCAGCGAGACACGCGCGGTACCTCCGAATGGATACAGGACGCCCGTTCTTGCGCCGTAAGTTGGCTTATCCGTGTCCAAGGGGCCAAAGGCTTCGAGCGACACACCGATCATCGGCTTGACGACGTGTTGGCTGTGGTCGTAAAGGGCACCCGCGTGAAGGCCCAAGCAACCGGTGGAAGTGAGTAAGAGGGCGCTACTGCCAAGCCTGATGCAAGGAGAAGGCTTTGTAATTCTCATGGCTCAGACACCGTAAAGTCGTAGCGGATTTTACGGAAGCGTGCCAATGGCCATGAGTAAACGCGGCCAGCCGTCTTCTGACCGTTCGTCGTGTGCGGCCTGAGAGGCACCGCTCGACGCCACTCGATCTCTCTGGCCATCCCCCTATCCGGCTTCTGGCTCTCTGGCTTTTGGCTGCTTGGCTTCTGGCTCGAACTCTATGCTCGAACTTCAGCCTCGAACTTCAGCCTCGAACTTCGGTACTTGCGAGACTTTGATATCGCGCTGGCGACTGAGCGCGAAGTGAGAAGTTTGAGTTTGGAGTTCCAGTCTGTAGTTCTAGCCGAAAGTTCCAGGCGGAGAGCCTGATAGGGAGGCGAGTTGGCGCCCGGCGTGCCTATCTGAGCCATACAGCAGACACTTTTGCAAACTGTTGTGAGCCAGGCAATTGCCGCATCGATTCCGACTGTGGAGCAGAGGGGTTTTGCTCACCCAGCGTGATCGACGGACATGACTATTGCTTGTTCGACGTGGGCACGGTCGTCTATGGTTACTACTGCCATTCGCTACAAGATACTTGCATGAATGACAGCGATTGTGATGCGTCGTCCATTTGCGCATACAATGAGCAGAGTACCCAATGGAACTGCTACAAGTGCTTGGTTCCGCCGTGATGTTGGGTCAACTCCGAGCGGCAGACCGCGCCATTGAGGGAGTTGAACTTCGTCTATGTCGAGCAACCGAGCAACCGATGCTCTATTTCAAGTGCCCGGGCAGCTCCCGTGCGGCGAACTTGTCTCGCTGCTGCGGCTCGCCAGCTGCTGCAAGCAGAAGGCTTTGTTCTCCTCAACCCTTGCGCTCTCGGATGATGGAAGCTTACCTTCGGAAAGCAATCGCTCGGTAGCCTTCAGAGCAGCTTCGAATTGGCCCACCCAGTATGACGAGACTGAATACTCGTCGAGTACGCGCCAGTCGTAAACGGAATCGTCGAGAAATAGGATGTCGGCGGGTCGAGCCATCTGCATTGCGGCACCCGCGAAAAGGTGGGCAATTGCGAATTGCTTCCGCTCACGGTGATAACGAGCTAGCGCGCACAGCGGCTCGGCTCGCGTGGGGCGGTTTTGGTAAGCGCGCAGGAAGCCGTCAACCACTAGCGTTGAGTTCTGACCGAGCAGCTCCCGCAAAACTGCTGCTTGATAAAGCGAATACCAGACTTCTTCATCCCACCCCTGCATGGTTGCTCGGCGTTCGTAGGCTTCGAGGCTCCTTGGTAGCTCACCCGCGTCACGGTAGCTTTGCGCGAGGTAAAACACATAGCGGGCGTTGCCAGGCTCGTTCTTGAGTGCGGCTTCGAGCAACGCGGCGTCGGCCTGGTATTTTTGGGGATTGGTATTGCGAGCGCTGTCAAAGAAGCCTTTGGTGGTCAGTCCTTCGAGGCGCGCGGTCGAATGGGCCTCGTCGCAGATTATGACTTCGTGAAGGACACCGACGTACCGCCAAGGCAAAGTGCTGCGCACTAGCTGCGACAAGAAGAACGACGTAACGCTGTTGCCAGCCAAATGCCGGATTTGATATTCGTCTGCCGTGAGAGCGGGCATTCGAAAATCTGGTGCGGCTACCAGCACCTCGTCGGCATCGATGATGAGCGTGTAATCGGCCTTTCCTCGGGCCAACGCCAAAGCCGCGGTACGATTGTGACCGAAGTCTTGCCACGGGCGTTCATGCAGCTCGCCGGGGATATCCTTCAGATGTTCGCGAACGATATCCTGGGTACCATCGGTGGAGCCAGTGTCGCAAATAACCCAGATGTCGATGAACGGCCGAACCGAGTCCAGGCAACGCCGAATGACCCGCGACTCGTTCTTGACGATCATGTTAAGGCATATTGTGGTTCTTCTTGACATGGTTCGGGCAAATGAGCTGGCGGGCGGACAGCTAACAGCTGTTGGCCCTGCTGTTAAGGAGGTTTAGCGACTGATTGCCGGCTTGGCAACGCTGGCCGTCGTGCTCGTATCCGGTGGGAGGTTCGCATTTCCTTGAGATTCTACCTTTGACCCTTGGCGGGCGACTTGGCGATCGATTCGATGTCGTGCTTACGATCAACTCGCTGACGGTTCGCCAACGTAGGTGAGGTTGCTCGTACTAAGCGATTTTTTGTCGTACCGGCACGGAACCAGCAATGGGCCCTCGGACAATTCGGATAGCCGAGCATTGAGCCTCATGAATCCCCGAGGTGGGAAGGGTTGATCGAACGTGGATCGAACCCACAACGGGCTCACAACGGACCAAGAGCCGCCGACCAAAGGTGGGATTAAACGCGAGCAGTACCTCGAAGACGTTATGGGGTAAAGTGCCCCAAGACGATGTGTGGTAAGATTGCAATCAGTTGCCTGGAGAAGAAAAATACAGGTCGCCGATTTCAATGAAATGACCGACAGGGAACGCGATCTAGTGACGCGATTTCTGCGACTCTTGCGAGGCGATCAGGGAACCGAAACTGCGCGCGAAGAGTTTTTTCGAGCATGGGAAGACTGGAAGCAGAAAGCGCCTGACCTTCGGGATGCCGATGTGGAATCTCTCGTGAACGAAGCCGTACAATACGCACGAAATCGCTAGGCTCCTAAGCAACCCGTGCGCATTGTTGTGGACACCAACGTGCTCGTGAGCGGGGTGGTCAACCCGAATCGCGTTCCGGGGCTCGTCATCGAAGCGGCTGGGGCATGCTCGCACTTGGACGAATCGAAAGCGTGCAAATGCTCTCGGCCAGGGAATTCGTTGAGGAGATTCTCGGAGCAACGCGGTAGCAGATTGATCGGCAACCTTGGGAATGCCCAAGAATTCGCCGCAGAGCGGAACAGGAAGCCGGCCTGTCACTACTGCCGCAGTCGCGCCATGCTGGTGGAGGAGGTTGGCAACGCAGTGAATCCCCGAAGCGGTAGGGATGATCGAACGAAGAGCGAACCTACAGCGAGCTCATGCCGAACCCAGAACGCTGGACCAAAGGCGATGAAGCAATGGGTGACCATGGGCGGAAACGAGGTTCACTGGGGGAAGTCGCGAGTCGCGACGGTGATCGCTGGCCAAGCGTCGGACAGTTCGCGAATTTAGTTGAGTTTGCCTCGACCATCTCGGCAAGCTAGAATATGCGGGTTGCATCATGAACAAGGTTGCCAACATTCTCGACGCCGCGCGGGCACTTTCTGCCGATGAACGTTGACGTCTGATCAGCGAGCTCGATGCGCTCGACACGCCGGAAGCCCCAGACACACACGAGCCACTTGGGCCATTTGGAGCGCTGCGCGCGCTGTCAGGGACGGTTCATTCCGAATTTGAGGATATCGCAGCCGACAAGTACGGGCACGTCGCTGCTGCAGCAGAGCGCAAGGACTAATAGAAAATGAAGCGTGTCTTCGTCAACACCAGCGGATTCGTCGCTTTGCTGTTGGCGGAAGATCGCTGCCACGATTCCGCCGAAGCGCTATTCGAACTGGCCGCGCGGGATCGGTGGACGTTGGTAACGACCAATGCCATCGTGATCGAGACTTACTCAGTGTTGTTGGCGCGTGCGCGAGAAGGGCGGCGCAACGCCATCGCTTTTCTCGATGCCATTACTTCAGATCAATCGGATACCCTTCGTGTCGAGCGAATTCGAGCCGAGGACGAATACGAAGCCGGCAAGCTGGTGCGAGCGCACGTGGACAACGCATACTCACTGTGCGACGCGTTGAGTTTCGTGGTCATGCAGCGGCTGGAGATTGCAGAAGGTATCGCATTTGATCGACACTTCAGGGAATATGGTCGCTTCACGATTCTGGGGTGAGATGCCCTAGGTCCCCCAGTGAATCCCCGAGGGGGTAGCGATCATCGAACGAAGAGCGAACCTACAGCGAACTCATAGCGAACTCAGAATGGCGTCAATTGACGATCATATGTCGCATCACGTTGCGACGGTGATTGACGGCGATAGGGGCGGGTTTGAGACCCGCCCGTATGACGTTGTGTGACGGCGGGACGGCAACCGGTGTTTGCAACGGCAGGTCGCATCCGTTCCAGCAGGAAATGGCGCGCGATTGTCGGTTGCGATTGGATGGATCAATCTGGCCGTGGCCCAATCACCCAATCACTGCGGCGGCCCACACACGGAACCGGAATTGAGCAGCACGCTCACGTTATTGCCTCCTTCGTTGGCCGTGACGACGTCCAGATGGCCATCGCCATTGACGTCGGCCGCGGCGGTGGAGGCCGGATTCCAGGCCACATCAGAGCGGTGGAATGCGCGCGTTCATAGCTCAATAGGTCACAAGCGATGAGGTAGTCGTCGTCGCCGAAGGAGCCACCACGGACGAAGCAGGTGAGCTCCTCTGGCTGATACCAAGGCAGCTATCTTTCCATTCAATGACATTCCCGCTGAAACCCTAGGCGCCCGCGAAGCGGGTCGCAGCGTCGCGTAGAGCCTTGACGCGGGCGAGCATGGTGCCACCCGCTGCTGCAGCGACGGCGAGCGTCGTGGTGTCTCGTAGCAAAGCGTGCGAGCGCCACGCAGCTGACTCAGGACCCACGGGAAGTGCCACCAGAGCGGCAAATACCAAGGCAATGACGTTTCCTCCCACGTCCGCCATCACGGCATCTAGACTCAAAGTGGATTTTCGGGCTGCCTTGGGGTGCTGCGAAACGTGGCCTGAGCTACTAACAGCTGCAAATGACTCCCGTCTGGTCTTGGATGCATCTGACGGTGCACACGAACTGCCCGATGTCATTCGCGCAGCGTGCGCCATTTGTCGGCCACGTCTCGTCGATTTGCCCGTTGCAGTTGCCATCCATGCCATCACACTTCGTCTCGACTTGCAGCAGATTGCCGTCCGCGTCAACTTCGATATTCGGTAAGTCGGCGTAATTACACTGCCAGCCGGATGCTCCGCGACACACTGGCACGGCTAACGCACAAACTCCGATGTCATTACAGAAGTTTGCTGGCGGTGTTAGTCCGTCGTCAACCAGGCCGTTGCCGTCGTTATCGATGCCGTCGCAGATCTCTGGTGTACTGACGGTAGCTGTCGTGCCGCCCGCGGAGCCACCGGTGCCGGCACTCGTCACGCCGCCCGCGCCGCCGCTTCCACCCGTGCCCGCGTCGCTGCCACTTGTACTGACCACACCATTGCAGACATACGTCGTCGTCTGAATCTCGTTTGCATCCAGTATCCCGTTTCCATTCGTGTCAACTCCCACGGAGACACTGATACCACCCGCCGCACAATGGGACCCCGGACTCTCCGTGGCAACTGAGATAAGCGATATTGCGCCCGTGGCACCCGTTGCGCCTGTCGCGCCGGTGGCGCCAGTGGCACCTGTTGCTCCCGTAGCGCCTGTTGCGCCCGTGGCACCTGTGGCACCTGTTGCGCCGATCGCACCCGTGGCTCCGGTGGCGCCAGTGGCACCTGTTGCTCCCGTAGCGCCGGTAGCGCCTGTGGCACCTGTTGCGCCTGTGGCACCCGTCGCGCCCGTTGCGCCTGTTGCGCCGGTGGCTCCCGCTGGCAGCGTTACCTGGGTCCATTGGTCATTGGCGCAGGCCCAGAGCGTTTTCGAAGTGCTCGCGTATGCAACTTCGCCGGCGGTTCCGCTGCAGCAGTTGATTTGATTCCACTTATTGTTTTGGCACGCCCAAAGAGTCGAGTTCGAAGTCACGAACGCAACCGCTCCGTCCAGAGACTTGTTGCAAGTGGGAAGGGTTGACGGCGAAGTCGCCATCAGATTCACCGTGTACACGCCATTGGTCGCCAGGGACGCCGGTGCGGGGGTTGATGTTGGGTTCGAACTGCTGCTGCACCCGATTGTGACCAGGCCCGTGAGGACAGCTATTGTGCCGATCAGTTGCAAATTCATCCCATTTGTTTTCATTGCAAATGCTCCCTGCTTTGATTGAGTCACCCCGACGCCTTGCGACCCAAGGTGGTGTTACGTTTGTCATGCGCGGCACCATCCCGGCTGCCGCCAGCCTATTCCACTAGCATTGCGCGCGTAGCACAGCCGGAGCCAGTCGCAAGTGACGCAAGTTCTAGGGGCTATGAATGCAAGCGCAGGCAATCGCACGGCACACTAGAATTGCCCCCTAGCTCAAATGCAGCGAGTCCTCACGTTGGAACGTTTTTTGCGGTCAAGCGAAAGTCCATCGACAGTGTCGAGATTCGGCTGGACTCACGATTGTGACGAGTAGGTCATGATAATTCGGGGTTCTCACGCGTAGTCCGGACAAATAGGGGCCCGGATGCTTTTCGCTGTGCATCGCGTTCTACGACAAAAAATCGAACGTCGAAGTGTCAGCTTGACGAACCCGGCGGAGGAGTTTGGCATCGTCGATTTCGTTCCCGGCACGCGGCCAGGCGCCTCCTGTCCATTCGTCGTGTGCGGCGCGACCGGCCCAGGCGGCCTTGATCGGTTGCGGTGATTTGTTCAAAGCCGCCCAGGCGCTTCCGATCGATTGCCGTCATTCGCTTGAAGCCGCCTCGGCGGCCATTCGGGGAATGGTCAACGACCACTTGGGGCCGCCTGGGCGGCTTTGAAGGAGTGGCGTTGCATCGATCGGGGCTTTCGGCGACAATGAACTTCACCCAAGACCCTCAGACGCTGACGCTGACGTGGACGTAGACGAGCAAAAGCCGCTATCAGGCATGTCCGCCCGCTCGCGCTGAATATTCACGGCCCCGGCGTCGGCGTGGGTGGCGGCGCGGGTGGCATTGGGTGCCCCGGCGGCATGGGTGGCCGTCCGGGCCCCCCGTGCGGGCCACTGTGCATTGGCGGCGAGAACTGTGGCGCCAAGCGCAAAGGGATTTCCTTCTTGGGTTCCAGTGGATCATTGCTGATAAGCTCAAGCTTGCCGATCTCAGCGACTGCAGTCGGCGCCGGGTCTATGTCTTTCTTCAAGCTCACGTGCACTTCGTAGCCAACGCCTGCGTCCGGGACGACAGTCCTGGCCACAAATGGACCCGATACAACACGCGCGTCGCGCAACTTGAAGTCCGTCTTGCGACTGCTGACACGAATAACTCGTTCCGACGACGGCCCTAACTTTGGCGGGAAATAGAGTTGCGCCGGCACCACTTGAATGTTGCCGGCGACCATCCAGTGAAACGCAATTTGCAGCTTGTCCGGCTTGGGTAGCCCCGTGTCGAGCGTCAAATTCCCATTGCCGAAACCGACCTTCTTGCCCATGACCTTGAAACGGACCCCCTGTTGACGCGAACCGTCCTCAAGCTTCTTCTCTGCTAGCTCTGCCGATACTTCGGAATCTCCGGTTTTTTCCAGGATGGCCAATTTGGCTTGATCCTTCAATTTGCCGGTTAGCCACGACTCGGTAACTTGTTGTTGACCAAGCTCCGGATTCAACCGAACGAACGCCGGAACGAGCGCCAGCAGGGTCTCGACATTAACCCGAATCTCGAGACTAGCCTGCGGCAAAGTGG
Source organism: uncultured delta proteobacterium (assembly GCA_963811985.1). Taxonomy (GTDB): domain Bacteria; phylum Myxococcota_A; class Polyangia; order Polyangiales; family Polyangiaceae; genus FEN-1139. The sequence goes on along the minus strand of CAWEUH010000020.1, from coordinate 341,086 downwards.
GATCGTTTGAGAATATCGTAATGGTCTTCTGGTTGTCCCCGCCTCGGTGATTGGTGTCAAACGTGACTTCGATTTCACCTTCGCCACCCGGCAGCACCTCTTTGTTCTTCAAGACTGCCGCGGTACAACCGCATGACGTCGTGACACGGTCAATCAACAGCGGGCCGCTGCCCGAGTTCTTGACCTTGAAAACATAGGTGAGCTTATCTCCCTCGGTCGCCTTGCCGAAGTCGTGCGACTTCTCGACGATTTCGAGCTTGGGAGGTGAAGCGGCGGCGCTAGCGGGAGGCTCCTTCTTCCCCTTCGCGCAACCGCTGAACAGCAGCGCAAGACCGACCAGGGTAAGACAGGCAAAATGGGTCCGACGAGTCAACACGCGCGTTAGCCTCCCTCGGTCGTCGCCAAGTTTCAAGACCGAACTGTGCATCACGGGGCCGATTCACGAAGTGCGGCATCTGCCACGGTTAGCGTCTTGTCGATGTCAGCGCGCGTATGCGCGGCCGAGACAAATGCCGCCTCCAACTGGGATGGGGGCCAATACACGCCACGCTGCAGAAGCCCACGGTGCCAGCGGGCAAATCGAGCCCGATCGGCTTTGCAGGCAGTCTCGTAGTCCGTGACGCTTTCGGCACAAAAGAAGAGCGTCAGCATGGAACCCACACGCTCTACCACGCCGGACACACCCTGGCGGCGCAGCAGATCCTTGAGGCCCAATTCCAGCGCAGCACCCAAGTCCTCGAGCTTTTCGTACACGGACTCTTCCAGCAACTCCAACGTTACGATACCCGCCGTGACGGCGATGGGATTGCCGCTGAGCGTCCCGGCTTGGTACACAGGCCCAAGCGGCGCCACCGAGTTCATGATTTCGCGGCGCCCGCCATAAACGGCGAGCGGCATGCCACCCCCTACGACCTTGCCGAGGCAAGTCATGTCCGGCATCAGACCATAGAGTGCCTGGGCGCCCCCGCGAGACACGCGGCAACCCGTCATGACTTCGTCGAAGATACTGATTGCGCCAGACTGCCTGCATAGGGATATGATCGACTCGAGGAAACCCGGCGCGGGCGGGACGCAACCCATGTTGCCGGCGACAGGCTCAACGATGACAGCGGCAATCTCCGAACCGCGCTGCCGAAATAGTGCTAGAAGCGCTGCCTTGTCGTTGTACGGCAACGTCAGAGTGTATTGCACGACACCCCCGGGCACGCCCGCTGAGTCCGGGATGCACAATGTGCCAACACCAGAACCCGCCTTGGCGAGCATCCCATCGGAATGTCCATGATACGCGCCAGCAAACTTGACGATGAAATTCCTTTCGGTGTGACCCCTAGCCACACGGACTGCGCTCATGGTGGCTTCAGTGCCGCTCGACACGCAGCGCAGCATTTGGATACTCGGGTAGCGATCGATGATGATCTCCGCCAGTCGAGTTTCTTGCGCGGTTGGCGCACCAAAGCTCAGGCCCCGACTCGCACAGTCGCGCACGGCTGAAACGACCGTTGGATGGGCGTGGCCCAGAATTGCGGGGCCCCACGAACCCACGTAGTCAACGTACTCATTGCCGTCAGCATCGTAGACAAATGCCCCAGCGGCCCGAGTTATGAACGGCGGTGTCCCCCCGACGGCGCGGAACGCGCGCACCGGGCTATTGACGCCGCCGGGTATCACGCGCTGAGCGCGCTCGAACAGGTTCTGCGATTCACGATGGTTCATTGCAAGATCAGCTTCTTGTTACCGGGTCGGGCGGGAGAACAAATCAATCTTTGGCTCGGCGGCTCTTTTCGACAAGCGCCGCTCGCCACGCTTCGAGCTCGACCCACGCCGCTTCGGGCAAGTTGTACCGTGAAAACCTGGCAAGCAACTGCGGAGTATGGTCGCCCACCACATGGATCTCCTTGAAAACCCTGGATGCGGTGCTGAGCTGTTCATAGGCTTTGTCGGGTTCACCCTGCTCTAGGGCCAGCCAGGCCGACGTCAACAGTAGATGCTGCTTGGGTTCTGGCTCAACCAGGTTGACTCGACGCGCGCGAGCTAGTGCATCGGCGGCCGACCTCGTGTCGTGTCGAATGAGACAAAGTTGCGCGCGCAGCACGTGCGCTTCCATTTCGCTGCCGCGGTCTTGTGTTCTTTCGGAAATATCCGCAATCTGATCGATGTGCCAAGCCGCCGACTGCGGCTCGTCGCAATCGATGGCAATCATCGCCAGCAGTCGCTCGCAATCGGCTTGGTGTTGAAGCGTTCCCAACGCAGCAAACGTGGACAGTGCGTCCTGCGCGCCGCGCTCGGCACTGTGATAGTTGGATAGCCGATGTTCGACACGGGCTAGCGCCAAATCCGCCAGGGCGGACCCCAAACGGTAGCCCGCCCGCTCGAACTCGGAGCGCGCCTCGGCCGTCCTGCGCCGCGCTCGCTCAACTTGACCTTCGGCCTGTTCAATGGCGCCCAACAATAACAAGCATTGGCCGCGCCCGTGCGGCTGCGCGAGCGCCGCAAAGTGTGCTTGACCCTGTTCAACGCAGGAACGCGCCGTCGCCATGTTACCGAGCGAATAGTGGATTTCGCCAAGTGCCGCTTCGCATTGCGCCAGCCCCGCCAAATTGCCCGCCGCTTCGAATGCCACTCGGGCCTGTTCGACGAGCTTTAGGCCTGCGACCGGCTGACCCTGCTCTGCCGTAATGCACCCGAGCAACCGCAATGACTGCGCCAGGTTCTCCGAGTCGCCCAGTTCCTCGAAGGTGGCCCGGGCGACTTCCGCATGCATGCTGGCTTCTTCGATGCGGGCAACCTGCCGGTAGGCTTCTGCCTGCCATCGATGCTTCAAAGCCAGCGTGCGGCCTTGCAGCTTTCCTTTGAGCAGATCGATGTCGGATAGCAGGGAAAGCGGTTCGCGGGCAACGCCGCCGGACGATTGAAGGTGGGCAAACAACACATTGGCAGCGGCGTCCGGATCGCCCGCGCCCAGAAGATTGGTAACGCGTTGGCGTACGACACGGCGCGTCGCCGCTAGGGGATGCTTCGTAAGCGCATCAGAAGCGGCCCGCAAGATGCGCCGGCAATCCTCCCTTTGCGCCAGGCGGGCGGATAGGTGCTCGTACAGTAGCGCGTGCGGCCACCCGTAGCGACCTGGGCCCCGCGGCACCAATAATTCTGCGTTTTGCAGGCTCAGGATCGCCTCGTCCGCTGGCAGCTCAAGCGCCGTCAATAGTGCGTGCAGCACGACGCGCCGCACATCGGCACCCAGTGACGCAGCGGCATAAGCAGCCAGTCGATGCTCGGCGGGCAACGCCGCAATTCGGCTGTCCCAAAGCTCAGCCGTCGTGCGCGGGCGAACCGCCAGCACTTCCGCCGGCACGTGGTAGCGCCCCGCAACGCGCGTCATCTCGCCGGCGAGCGCCCACGCGTGCAACTGCTGCAGCGCGAACAACGGGTTGCCACGACTTCTGCGAGCCGCTTCTTCGACCGCGGCGTCGTCCAGCGGCAACGACCCCCGCACCAAGGCGCAGGTCGTTTCGCCATCCATCGGGCGCACTTCCAAAACGCGCGTGTTGATCCTTTCGAAGAGCGGGCGCAGTCTCTCGGTCAGTTGCGCATCCAATCGAAAATCTTCGTCGCGAACGGTCGCCGTCATGACAAAGCGCTGATCCGACTCTTCTTGGTGAAGATGCGCGAGCCCCGCAATTGTCGACTCGCCTGCATGATGCAGATCATCCAACCAGAGCAGCAACGGGCGGCCCCGCGCGATACGCCGCAGCGTGTAACGCATCACCATGCGCCGCGTCTCGGGCGTGTCGAGCGAAAAGCGAATGCCGCTTGGCCCGATCGGTTGATCGCTGATCGGACCCAGCGGTCGCAGCCATTCCGCAATGCCCGCCACCCACGTACGGCCTGCCTTGTCGTTGCGCCCGATTTTCCAGCGGGCAAGCAGCGTGCGCTCCAGAGTGTCGCGGTCCGCCCGTTCGAAATTAAAGTACTGAGTGACCGCACCCAGCATGCCGTCGAGCGGCCCACGCGGCGATCGGTAGCGCGCACGTAACGGCACCATCGAGCCATTCTCGTGAACAGTCTCGTAGAGCCACTCGGCGATACGACTCTTTCCGACGCCGGCCGGCCCCACCAAGATGATCAATCGATGCGCCGGGCCCTGACCCTGGATGACCTCGCGACAAGCGGTTTGCAGCTCGTCGCGTATTTCGTCGCGCCCAACCAGGGGACTTGGACGAATGCTAAGTAGGCCTGGGCTGCGTTCCGCGGCGATGTTCGAAATGATTCGCTGCGGTTGCGAAGCCACCGGCCGATGTATGACAGACGATTCCGCCTTTTCTGGCAATGCCGGAAACTGGTATGCTTGCGGCTCGGTTTCCGGTGGCGGCTTCCAGCGCAACCATTCCGCGCGTGCCTCACTGGCGAACTCCCAGCGATCCCAGGGAAGCTTGGCCAGCATGCGCAACACGAAGTGCACCGAATCTTGCGGCGCATCGGAGCGCAGGCGCGGAGCGATGGGCACCTCGAAAGCATGGTGTCGCAGCAACTCCTTCGACTCGCCAGCAAACGGAGGCTTGCCGCTGAGCATCCGATACAAAATGCACCCCAGGGCATAGAGGTCGGTAGCACCGCAGACATTGTGGCTCTCATGCTGGATCTGCTCCGGAGCCATGTAGCCCGGCGTTCCCGCGCCAGCGTGGGGCGCAAATTCCAAGGCCTTCGAACCGTCCAGGCGCTCGTCGTGCCGATTCTGCTTGAGCCATGCAAGACCGAAGTCAAGGATGTGAACTTGAGGCGGACCCTCGAGCCGTTCTTCGACGAGAACGTTTGAGGGCTTCAAGTCGCCGTGGATAATGCCGCGTGCATGCGCATGCGCCAAGGCACCGAGTATCTGGTCAACGACGCTCCAAACCAAGGGGAAGCCCATGCGCGCGTGCGACAAGTCGTGTAGTGAGGCACCCACCACCAAGTCCATTACCAAGAAGGGCGAGCCATCAATGAGCTGACCGAAGTCGCGAGCTCGGACGATACTCGGGTGGTCGAGCGTCGCAAGCGCCTTGGATTCCTTGTAGAACCAGAGCACGTATTCGTTCGCGAGCGGTCCTTCGGGAATGATCACGCATTTCAGCGCCACTTCGTCGCCGCTGTACGTGTCGAGGCATCGATACACGATGCCCATGCCGCCTTCACCCAGAACGCTCAGTACCTCGTAGCGATCCGCGAGGATTTGCCCGGGTGCGACGCCTCCAGGCGCTTCGGGCATGACCTCGCCGACACCCACGGCAACCGCCGCCTCGACCTGGGCGGCGGATGGGATGCTCGGAGGGCCGCTGTCGAGTGCCGCCCAAAGGTCCGCTTCAGCCTCCACGGCACGAGCACGACGCGGGCGCTGACGCCGCGTCGAGGCGTCATCGGATTGGTGGGGCTCGCCGGGCTCGGCTTGCAGGGTTTGATGTCGCTGCGGCACGTGGCCGAGCACGTCGTCGGGTTCGGGTTTGTCTGCACCTTGTTCGCCTGGTGCAAGTTTGGGCAAACGAGGCGGCCCTTTGACAGGTCGCTGAGCAGGTCGTTCGGCTTCGATCGTGGCTGGACGGGCGCGTGCCGGAACATCATCAGGCAATGTAGAAAGCGTAGCGCGCCGCGGGGCGACACGCGGAGCGTTGGGCGACCAAGACGCCACATCGGTCCGCACTGGCGGCACGGTGGCTGGCTTGCCTTCAGCGGGCTTGTTGGCGCGCGGTGGCTGCTTCGGCGTCTTGTCGTCCCCGTCACTCATAAGGGCAATGCGAACCTAGTACTGCTGCCAATAACATTCCCGCCGCGACGCCCCCAGATCCTGGCCGGGGCCCGTGTGCATCGCCCGAGGCCGCACAATAGAAATCTAACAGGCTCATTTATTGCCGGTGGAACTATCCCCTGGGTTTGGCACAAAGCTCAAACTTTGCGGAGAGTCATCGCTTTTACTCAATGATATCAGCCAGTTATATTTTGATCGGCTCGAGCAGCACCCGATCGATCATTGGGCCGATAGGGTGGCCTGCCGAACAGCATGTGACATCGGTCCATGCGGTCGCGGTGCACGCACAGCCTGGCCGTTGCGAGGTTCGCTGTGGCGAAACTTGAGGGCCACCCAACGCACGTGCTCAGCGCACTTCGATCTCGGCAAGATGAAAACAATTCGGCGGTGTGTTCCTCAACCGCACATAGCGTCCCTCGGCTGCAAGCCCCGACGCCGTCCATTTGTCGAACACTTCCTTCTTCGTAGCAAGCAGCTTGTACGACTGGTGATCAGAACTCACTTCCAAGTGCAACGGGACAGCCCGTTCCTGGTACTCGGGACGGTTGTAAACAACCACTTGGTCAAACTTCTTCACGGCACCAAGGTCGACGATTACAAATTGGGGCCCCTCGCAGTTTGTGTGAAAGCCAAGGTTCGAGTGGTCGCCGTTGACGACCAATGAATGGTCCTCGCCCGCACCGGGATACTGACTGCTTACCTCCACGGGGCGGTGCAAGGCGAGATTAGGCTTCTCGAGACGGGAACCCATCAAATTGTAGATAAGGCCCACAACGGCAATGACGACCACAGCCGCGATTCCCGTGCGCGTGTAGCGAGCGAACAGGGCCCGACCGAGCCGGTTAGCTTCGAATTCAAGCGGTTCCGCAATGACCTTGACAAAGTTGTGCAGACCGAGCGCAAATGCCTTGCGCTGCTGCAGGGGCAAATTGGCAGTTGCATGCTCGCCGCCAACCCCCAGCGATTCGGTGAGACCCGCGACCTGGACTGCGGATAGATTGTTCCATGCTTCCGCGACCGCGGGAACTTGCCTAACTGTCTCCCAATCCGCTTCAGACAAGGGGCCTTGTGAAATGGAGATGCCGCTGCGAGCGGCGTGCGCCCGCACCAGCAACGAAGCCGCGGCGCGTTCGAGTAGAAGGACTGCCCAGCTACTCTGGCCGGTCTCGCCAATCTGCACGACCCCTTCCCTGGCATGGCGGGCCGCATCGTATTCAGCCCAGCCGGGTTGCGGCGGTGCAAAGGTCGCCCGTCTTGCCTCAGCCACTCGCTCGTCGAGCCACAGCAAGCGGCGCAGCGGGTTCGATGCCGACTTCGCCGGTGCCGCCGCGGAGCCTTGCAGATTCGATGCGCTAGCAACTGGGGAGTCGCCGCGATTGGCCTCCGTCGTTGGCGATTCGGTAGTTGTTGTCGTTTGATCGTTCCGCTTTTCGCCGATATCGTCGTTCATAACGCTTCCGTGTATACCGTAGGGTGAGGCGCAAGCCTACTTTAGACGAAGTCCGGCGCCAGAAAAAAACAGGTTTGGCGGTGAGAGTGCGCCCAAACGAATCAGCCGAAGACGACCATCTCTCGGCCTTGCGCTGGAAAAATGGCCCAAATCCCGTGCTGGGCACTAGGTCAACCCGCGTAACGCTTAGCCGGGCAGTACACCGGGCGGGGACTCGGCTTCGCTGATTCGCCGCTGCAGTCTGACAATCTATCCTGGACGCGTGCCAACGACCATCATCTGCGCTCCCGCTGGCAGCCAGCCCAACCACGGCTCAATTGGCCTAAGGGCGGCAAGCGGACGCGGGAAAAATACGATGAACCGCCGCCAAACGCAGGTGAAGTTGCACTGTCTTAGCAAATGGACGAGTTCGCCCGGCGCCAGGAGTATCGCGTCGTCGTCAAATTCACACTGGGCGACAGCCCGGCGCGTCAGGGGATTGTATGGATTGTGCTCAAAAACGACAAGGCGTCCGTGGCCGGGCCGAAGCAATTCGCACAGCCTGGAGACTAGCTCGGCGCGTTGCGGCGGCGGAACGTGGTGCAGCACGTTGGCCAGCACGACAATGCCGAAATGGGCACGAGGCAGCGTCTGCGAATCATCGCAGAAGATTGCGTGATCCCCGCGTGCGCGAGCTTCAGCCAGGCTTTTTGCAGAGGGATCAAAACCATAGACCTCCCGATATCGGGTACAAAGCCGATGCGTCAAAGCGCCCACGCCGCAGCCGTAGTCCAGGACCGGTTCGTCGAAATCCGAGCCCACAAGACGCGCCAAGCAATCAACCTTATACTCGGAGAAATAGCCTGGTTGCTCGCCTGAAGCGGTAATGCTATTGGCGTGCAACGTTTCGTAATCCTTAGCGTATGCGTCAAATTTGGCAGCCATTGATCCCAAGAACTCTCGCCGCACGGCGAACGCCTCGCAAAGAGCCTAGCACGAGATGAATAGCAGCAAAGCCCTGGGCTCATCGATAGGTCAAAAGCTGGCGCTTTCACACGCGGCTGCGGTCGAGCGTGTCAGGGTCCTTGCTGGGCCAGCAGCAAGCGGCGGGTTACGCACGACACCTGACGCAACGTGTCCGAACTGGCCTTGGGTGTCAACAATGGTGGTGCTTGAGCTGACCAGCGTTGGCCTGGGCCTGTGGGCGTGGCGGCACTCCGACGTCCTTCTGGAATACGCGAGGCACAACGCAATCCCCGTTGGGCTTCGTTTGGTGAAACCTGCGGTAACCGCGTTGGTTTCAGCGGGTGTCGGGGTCGTGATATCGTTGTTGGTCGGCATCAAAGGGGACCAAGCGAAAAGGGGCCTCGATTCTTTGGCACAACGCGGTGCGCCTCTGATCTTGGTGTCCTTGTTGGCTGTCTTGTTCAATTGGCGGCTGTGGCTGGACCGAGAATTACCCCATCTGCTTTTCGCGCTTACTGTAATCGCGCTAACAAAATCATTGGTGGCCTGTGCGCTCAGGGCACCGCCCTTCCCCGCCCCTGCAACGGGCGCAGGGTCGAGACTGGTCCGCGCTGCAACAACTGCTCGCGACGATCTTGCGGCAATGGTCGCAGTGCTTCCGCGGCAACTCCCACTAATAGTCGTGTGCGCGGCAGCGCTCACCTATGCAGCCTTCTTCAGTTACGTCACCGTCGTCCACCATCGGAACGTGTTGTCCGCAAGCCTGGATCTTGGACTCGAGGACAACTTGGTATGGAACGTTCTGCACCGCGCGCGGCTGTTCAAATCCTCGCCCCTGGGTGGACCTGACGCATCGCATCTGGGGTTTCACGCAACTTGGTTCTCTTTCGTCATCGCACCATTTTACGCACTCCGCCCCAATGCAGAATCACTCTTGATTATTCAGGCATTTCTGTTCGGTGCGGCCGCGCTACCTCTGTACCTCTTGGGTACCCGGTACGTCAGTCGGTGGGTGGCCTGCTTTGTCGCGTTGTCTTATGTGCTGTATCCCGGACTACACGGTTCCAACCTCTACGATTTTCACTATCTACCTCTTGGCTGTTTCTTTCTTTGGTTTGCCGTCTACTTCACCGAAACTCGACGTTGGATCTTGGCGAGTCTACTGGCGCTCTTCGCGCTGAGCGTGCGTGAGGATGTTGCCGTAGGCTTGGCGGGGCTTGGCGGTCTGCTGCTCTTAACGGGCCGTCGCACGGTGGCAGGGACACTTCTGCTGTTAACGGGCACGGCCTACTTTCTGATCATGAAGGGCGTTATCATGCACCACGCAATGGGGGGCGGTGATGCCTTTGTCCACCAATACAAGTTACTCATACCTGCGGAAGACAACAGTTTTGCGGGTGTCGTCAAAACAATTATTAGTAACCCCGTCTACACGCTGGACACCCTGTTGGAGCGGCAAAAGCTCGTATACTTGCTCCAGATCATGTTGCCTTTCGCGTTTCTTCCGTTGCGCAAGGCCATCGGTCTTTGGGCGGCATTGACGGGTTTCGTCTTCACGCTGTTATCGACGAAGTACACCCCGCAGATCCAGATTTCCTTTCAGTATACGGCTTATTGGAGTGCACAGTTATTTCCGGTAGTCCTCGTCAACCTGCAATGGCTCGATCGAACCGCAGTCATCAACGGCAAGAACGGGTTGGCGTGGAAATGGTCGTGGCTCGCAGCCTTCGCGTTGGGCACACTGGCCATGAGCTATCAATATGGGGCACTATTACAGCAGAACACCGCGTGGGGCGGTTTTGGTCCCTACCATTTTGGAACGGACGCGACGGATCTCGCTCGCCGTACAAACGTGCGCAAGTTGCTAGCGTTGATACCCCCGGCAGCCAAGGTAGCAGCGTGCGAGAACGTCGTGCCTCAGCTCTCGAATCGCCCCGACGCCTATACTCTACGGCTGAGCATGTACGACGCCGACTATGTGCTGTTCAGACTTCCGGCGCCCCAATTCGAACGCGAGAATGTCCTTGAAGCGCTGCAATCGCGCAAATTCGGCGTCGTCCAGGAGAGTGGCGAATTCGTCCTTGCCAAACGCGGTCACCCCACCACGGCAAACCTCAGGATTGTAATCAAGATGGGCGGTCATGGACTTGATTGAAGACTCGCCCGAATTGCCGCGTTTCACGCGATTGGTTTACGCCATTTCATGGTGTGCCGTGGAAGGCATGTCGCTGGGTCTTGCGGGAGCGACATCCGTTCAAGCGACGAACCTTGCGCAATTCGCGATGACGAATCAGACGCCCGCTGCATTGCGCAAGGAAATGCTGGCATTCGTCATCCTGCCGACGCTGTTGCTACCCGCATTGATCGCAGTGGCCTGTGCGATCCCAAAGTTCGCAGGCAAGCGATTGCGCACATTTGAAGGGTTCGTTCGCCTGCTAGCGCCGTTGGCGTCGTTAGGGTTTCTGCCGCTGGTGTTCAAACCGTCCATTTGGCACGACAAATCATTGGCATTCTTGCTGGTGACAGCACTCTTTTCATTCGCTACGGTCGGCGCATTGCGCGTGTTCGCGCGCGAGTTGATTTTGCACCGCCCGCAAGAGCTGAAAAGCGATCTTGGTTGCCTAGCCGACGCAGTCAAGGCGCGTTTCTCGTCGAGGACTCTTTCCAACCTATGCGTCTTCTTGTTGATAGTGGTTGCGCTTTGGTGCGCGACGCGACCTGTCGATAATCTGAAAGCCGAGGCGACAGGACTTGCCAATGAACTGTCAACCATTCGTCGCGTCTCGGCCATCGGCGGCGTAGGGGCCTGGTTCAGCGCAAAGGCAATTCGGGCTATCGGTCACGCAAGTTGCTTGGGGTTTGTTGATTCAATCGCGATTTGGCTCTGGTCGGGGCTACATGCGCTGCTGTTTCTGCGGGTGCTTGCAGTTTCGCTAGCGGCCGTGCCGTTGTTCCTTTGGTACAGGCGGCTCCTTGGCGTTGTCCCCGCGTTGGTCGCTTCAGTGGCTTTCCTTTCAATGCCGCTGCAGGGCATGCTTGAATTGAAGGACTCATTCCCACTAAACTGCGCAATAGGCTGCTTTTTCGCCGCGGCCCATCTCTTCGAGGTAGGAAAGCTTAGGCGGGCCCTGGCATTCGTCGTAGTGGGCATCGCGATCAATGAGCAAGTGGCGCTTTGGTTCGCGCTGTTGGGCATTTTTCTGGTCTCGACAGGCACTAGAAAAGCGCTTGGCAAGAGGCTGGCCATTGCTTGCACCGGCTATTTCTTCGTCATTACACTTCTGGTGTTGCCTGCCATGGGTGTCACGACGTACGCGCTCGACCCGGCGAACACGAGTCTGATAGGCGCGAACAACCTTGCTCCGACATTGACAGCACTGGTCATCAATCCGGCCTACGCACTGTCGCGCTGGTTCGAGGCGCAAACCCTTGAATATTGGTTGGCGCTCTGTGTGCCCATGGCATTCTTGCCGTTCCTCACTCGGCGCTGGTTTGTTTGGTTGGCACCCGCATTGCTCTTCTCCGCGTCACTACCGTCGCAAGACGCTGGTTCGCAATGGCGCGACCCTGTGTATGCTCATTTTCTGGCACTCGCCTTCCTAGCAACCGTCGCTGGACTGCGCGCACTTGATCGATCCGAGACCACTGAGCGCGTCCGCCTACAGACCGCTCTTGTCGGGTGGATAGCCGCGCTGGCGCCCTGCGTGTCGATGTTTGGCTCGTTGCTGCATCGGCATCCCTAGCGAAAGTACGCAAAAACCCAGGCTGTTTGTGTGCTGACGGATTCGATGTATAACTTGCAGCAATGGCACGGCCTCGGTTGTCGTTGGTGATACCGGTTTACAACGAACAGGACACTCTTCCGGAACTGGATCGGCGCCTACGGGATCTTCTCGCCAACCTGTCGCAAGTGGGCGAAGAATGGGAAGTCGTGTTCGTCGAAGACGGTTCGACGGACAACACACGTCAATTACTCACCCGCATGGCGCAAACGGAGCCGCGTTATCGCGTGGTCGCATTTTCCAGGAACTTCGGACATCAGTTTGCCATCACCGCCGGCATCGATCGCGCCGAGGGCGACGCAGTGGTGGTGATGGACGCCGACCTTCAGGATCCGCCTAGCGTGGTTGCGGAAATGTACGACATGCATAAGTCGGGTTACGATGTCGTGTATGGAGTTCGCAGAAGGCGCAAGGGTGAGACGTGGTTCAAGAGAGCGACGGCGGCGTTGTTCTATCGCATCATCCGATCGATTACGGGTGTGGCTATTCCACTGGACGCTGGAGACTTCCGACTGATGAGTCGGGCCGTGGTAATGACTTTGCGCGCGTTGCGCGAACAGCATAGGTTTGTGCGCGGCATGGTCGCCTGGGTTGGTTTCAACCAAACGGCTGTCTACTATGATCGAGACGCGCGATTCGCGGGGACCACAAAATACCCAATGCGCAAGATGCTCAAGTTTGCGATTGACGGCATAACATCTTTCTCGATTCTGCCATTGCGTGTAGCCACGTGGCTCGGCGTGTTTGCGGCAATATGCGCATTCGGGATTGGCACGTGGGCAATTATGGCTCGCGTGCTTGGACTCGGCACCGTGTCCGGGTGGACAACCATTATGTTTGCGGTGTCGCTAGGTTCCTCGGCGCAGTTGCTGATGACGGGGGTCCTTGGCGAATACGTCGGTCGCATCTATGAAGAGATCAAACGGCGTCCGCTCTATGTCGTCGAGCAAGAGGTCAATTCTCCCAGCCCACTGCCGCCGCCGATTGATCACGCGGCCACCAGGGGCGACTCTCCAAGGAACGCCAACAGTTCGTCTGTATGAACGACCGTGACCGTAGTGGTGTGGCCAATTCGGAGGGGCCGGAGTACTCGATACGGGTTGTTTCGCGTCTCACGGGTTTGAGCGCGGATACGCTACGTATCTGGGAGCGGCGGTATGGTTACCCCAATCCGCGGCGCGCTGAATCGGGATTACGTTTCTACGCTCGGGCCGACATTGAACGGCTAACTCTGATCGCGAGAGGGATCAAACTGGGTTATCGCGTCGGCGAAACGATTGGACTCGACCAAGCGGCGCTAAGACAAAGGCTGGCGGCGGCTAACGCTACCAGTGCCAGCACCGGCGACGCCAGTCTGGCACGCGACCTTGTGGACCATGCAATTGCCGATGAGCCCGATTCTCTGAGGGTAGGGCTGCGGCGAGTGGCCGTCACGCTCGGAACCAAGCGATTCATTACGGAGGTAGCGACGCCGTTCTTGCACGAATTGGGCGACGCGTGGTCACAGGGTGCACTTGAAGTTCAACAAGAACACCTGGCGGCCGAGATGTTGCAGGCTCAACTTCACGTGATGGCGGCCGCATACGAAGGCGCGACGGGCCCTGTTGTAGTACTGTCAACTTTGCCGAAAGAGAGCCACGGGCTGGGGCTGCAACTTGTCGGACTCTACCTTGCTGCTTGCGGCGCCGTCCCGCGTATCTTGGGGGCAGACACGCCAACCGTGCAAATTGCGGGTGCCGCAAGAGCACTCAAAGCAGACGCCGTCGCCATCAGCGTGTCCGTGGCAGCGTCATCGGTAGCTGCAACCAACCACTTGAACAGCCTCGTCGAAGTACTGGACGGAACGGTGGCACTCTGGGTAGGCGGGCAAGGGGCATCGCGAATTCGTTCGTTGCCGGCACGAGCGGTACTGTTGCGGCAATGGGCCGAACTCGAAGATGCGTTGGCAGTGTCACGTCAGCTTCAAGCACCGCGCTAGCCGGCAGGTTCGCGGCCGAAGTTTTCGGCGAGCATCTTCGCGGCACGTACGAGGGAGCCGGAGCGAGGAGCGCTCGCAGAGCGCAGTGCACTTGAGCACCGAAGCGCAGCCAAAACGCAGGCCCCGGCCAAGAGTTGTGGGTGTCGTGGCGGGAATGTTAACGGCAGTAGTGCTAGTCGAAGACTACCGTCTTGTTACCGTAGACAAGAATACGGTCCTCGACGTGCCAGCGAACCGCTCGTGCCAATACGACCCGTTCCAAGTCGCGACCCTTACGGATCAAGTCATCAATGCGGTCGCGATGCGAGCACCGCACAACATCCTGTTCGATGATGGGCCCTTCGTCAAGCCGTTCGGTCACGTAGTGGGCCGTGACCCCAATGATCTTCACACCGCGTTCGTGAGCCTGATGATAGGGCTTTCCGCCGACGAATGCGGGCAGGAACGAATGGTGTATGTTGATGATGCGTTGCGGGTACCGCGTCGTGAATTCGTGGCCCAAGATCTGCATATACCGCGCAAGCACGACCAGATCAACGTCGTGACTCGACAGAAGCTCAAGCTCGCGCTGCTCTTGTTCAATTCGATTCTCTTGCGTGATAGGTACGTGATGGTATGATGCCCCGAATTGGGACGCCAGGGGCTCGAGATCAAGATGATTGCTGATGACCAATGCGATGTCGCAATCAAGCTCTCCCGAGCGCCGCCGTAAGAGCAAATCAATCAGGCAGTGCTCATACTTCGACACCATCAGCGCCACCCGTTTGGTTCGGCCATTCCAACTGATGCGAAACTTCATGTCGAAGCGCGCAGCAACCTCACTGATGGCTCGCTCCAAGGTGCCTCGGTCCGTCAGTAGTTCCGAGGCATCGAATCGAATCCTTTGGAAAAACTGTTTGGCGGTGGGATCGCTATGCTGGTCTGAATCCAGGATATTGGCGCCATGTCCAAACAACACCTGCGCCAGCGCCGCCACGAGGCCACGGCGGTCTGGACATGATACCAGTAGGGTTGCCAAGTGATCGGGGGCCGAGCCAGTCATTGGATTTGCCTGGCGATCGTCAACGGGTGAGCACCGCGGGCGGGTCGTGACACGAACCCGTCGATAGCGCGGCCCACTTTCTTCTTGTAGTCGCAATCCAGTCGAGCCCGCAAGTCCTGCACGCTTTCAGAGCGCACCAGCGCGACGATGCAGCCGCCGAATCCGCCGCCTGTCATACGTGCGCCAAATACTCCGTGACTGTCTCTTGAGGCAAGTGCCAAATCAACCAGAATGTCCAGTTCTGCGCAACTGACCTCAAAGTCGTCGCGCAGTGAAGTGTGGCTTTCGATCATCAATCGACCAACGCAATCCAGGTCGCGCCGTTCGAGCGCGTCGGCGGCGGCTATGGTTCTTTCGTTTTCAGTGATTACGTGTCTCGCTCGCCGGAATTCCAACTCAGACAAATGGCTGGCCTTTGAATTGAGCAAATCTGCCGAAGCGTCTCTCAGCGAATTGACGCCAAGCTTGCGAGCCGCCTCGCTGCACTGAGCGCGGCGAATGCTGTACTCACCGGACGCAAGTGAATGCCGTACATTGGTGTTAGCGATTAGGAAGCACGCGCCACTATCAACGAACGGAACAACTCGAGCCGCTTCGGATCGGCAGTCAATCAACAGCGGCCCACGTGGGTCACCGAGAATGGAGATCAACTGATCCATGATGCCACATGGGACCCCAGCGAATTCGTGTTCGGCCCTCCGACAGAGCTTCGCCTTCTCGTACGGATCAAGAGCGACGTCACAGGCCAATTCGAGCAGTGTCGCCGTTGCAACCTCGACGGCTGCGCTGCTCGAGAGCCCACCCCCCAATGGGACATTGGAAACCATCAATGAATCGATGCAAGGCAGTGAAATGCCACGCCCGAGAAAACCAGCAACGACACCGCGGGCGTAATTGGCCCACGAGGGCGGTCCTGACGACGGCCGCGGATGATAGGCGACGTCCACCACGTCGGCAACGCTATGACTTCTGATTCTGGCTCGATGCGCCCCGTTCGCAGTCACCTTGCGCCCGGCAAGGACGACATAGCGTTCGATTGCCATTGGCAGGACAAAGCCGTCGTTGTAGTCGGTGTGTTCGCCAATCAGATTCACACGACCGGGCGCTGCGGCAATCCAATCCGGTCGGGCGTCATAGCAACGAGTGAATTCCTCGCAGCAATGCGAGGAAAGCGATTGAAGCGATTCAATTTTTCGTGGGTCGCCGTCGTTCATAGCCTATCTGCCGCGAGGTCGTTCGTTATACACCGCGGCTACGGTTGAGTGCAAATGGCATCCACCAAAGCGACTATCCCTACGCGTACCGGTAAAACCAGGTCAAGCCGTGAGTCGGCGGGTCCGTAGCGGTCGTAACAAGGCGAACCCGGCGAGACGAAGGTTGAATGAACCGTCGCGTGAGCTATTGTGCAGCCCGAATTTGGACACCGTGGCCGAATTACGCTGAGCACGACAACCTGCAAACCCGCTCAATTCTGGTGCTACTGATATTGAACCTGCGACTAACAACCGCTCACTTGAGATCGATGGCTCCAAGTTTTTCTGGTCCAGCTAGCACTTCTAGGGTTGATGCTATTGCTCGCCTGTTGCGATTGAGCTGGCGCTATCGAGCACGTTCGCTGCAGGTATTTCTGCTGCAACTCGTGCTTCTTGCCACGACCTTGGGGGGCCTGCGCTTCTCCGGCTTGGCTGTGGACGTGATTCGCCATGCGCTCGATAGTTCAGCGCACATCCCAACCTGGCCCCTAGGCCTCAGATTTCAGCTTCATTGGTCGCTATTAGGACAGCTGATCTTGATTGCCTCCGCCATTCTGGTCGCGGCGGCAATGGGGGCCGGCCTGAACTACGCATACTCGGTAACGGTTGCGCGCTTGGTTCACCTTGAAATTGTACCCAACCTTCGCGCCGAGCTCTTTGCGAGACTGCAGCGTCTGAGTTTCCGCTTCTTCGACAACAATTCGAACGGGGCAATCGTCAATCGCGTAACGGTTGACGTGCAGATGTTACGCTCGTTTGTTGACGGCGTAATCATCCAAGGTGCCGTGCTGTTGCTGTCGCTGGGAATTTTCCTGGCCTACATGCTCAATACCCATGTGCGGCTCACGCTCGTGAGCCTTGCGCTGACCCCGCTACTCTATGTCACGACACGGTTGTTTTCGCGTTGGGCACAGCCGGCGTATCGTGAAGGCCGTCGTTTGTCGGACCACATGGTCCGCGTCATGACTGAGGGGATTGAAGGCATTCAAGTTGCGAAAATATTCGGACGAACGAATGACCAGTTCGAGCTTTTCGATCGCCGAAATAGAGACGTTCGTGAACAGCAATTGAAGATCTTCAAACAAGTTAGCCGCTTTGGCCCAACCGTGGATTTCTTGAATCAGATGAACGTCGCCGTACTCTTGGTCTACGGCGGTTCGCTGGTTGCCAATGGCAAGATTTCACTGGGAGATCTGATCATTTTCGTTGGTCTATTGCGGCAGTTTGCGACGCGCGCGTCAGGCATGGCCGATATTGTGAATACGCTACAGCAGAGCATGACCGGGGCCCGGCGAGTCTTCGAAATCCTCGACTCTCCCTTTGAGGTCCAAAACGCCAACAACGCGGTGAGACCCGGTCGATTAAGCGGCAAGATATCGTTCGAAGATGTTCACTTCGGATATGACCATGACGAAGTGCTACAAGGCCTTACGCTCAACATCGCGCCGGGACAAGCAATTGGGATACTCGGGGCAACGGGTACTGGCAAGAGCACACTGCTAAGCCTCGTTCCACGCTTCTACGACCCAACGCGCGGGCGAATATTGATTGACGATGTTGACGTGAAGCTATACGACATCGACAGTCTGCGACGCCAAATAGGTGTCGTTTTCCAAGAGAGCCTCTTGTTCCGCGGTACGGTTGCCGACAACGTTGCTTTTGGCCATCCAGAAGCAACCCGCGAGCAAATCGAAAGAGCCGCGACAACGGCCTGCGCACATCGGTTTATTTCCGAGTTACCGGATGGCTACGATACGGTTCTGGAAGAAGGTGCAGTCAATTTGTCAGGTGGTCAGCGCCAACGCCTTGCCATCGCTCGCGCGCTCTTGCTTGAACCTCCGATTCTGATTTTCGATGATCCAACAGCAGCGATCGACGCGATGACTGAAGCGGAAGTTCTTCGCGCGGTTGACGGTGCAATGGTCGGGAGAACAACGTTTTTGATTTCGAATCGACTGAGTGCCTTGCGTCGCACTGATACGATTCTCGTTTTGGCGGGCGGTCGAATCGCCGAGCAGGGTACTCACGAGCAATTGCTTCGGCGCGACGGTATTTACAGTCAAACGGCGTGGTTGTTGCGAAGCGTTGACGATCCAAACAGTTCATTGCCCATCAAGGGAAGCAGGGTATGAATCTCAGGCGGCTGACTCGGCGAAGAACGGCGTCGCAACGAGAAGGCAGCGACAAGACTCGCGGGCTTGACTGGCAACTGATACGTCAACTTTTCGACTATACACGCCCCTATGCGTCAACACGAAATTGGCTAGTGCTGCTCGTGTCGATTCGCGCGGTTCAACTGCCACTGATTTCCTGGGCGATCGCTCGCGTCATCAGCGGTCCGATCGCAGGGCGAGACGCTCAGGGAACTCTTCTCGGCGTTTCGGGGCTTCTGGTCCTGATCATTGCGACCGAGATTCTATTCATGGTTCGAATGCGTTTGGCACTTAGTTTGGGTGAGAGCGTCGTGTTCGATATGCGCAGCCAACTCTACGCACACATGCTGCGTCTTCCAATGAGCTTCTTCAGTAGAGTGCCGCTAGGTACTCTCATAAGCCGCGTTACTTCGGACGTTGACGTCATTCGTGTGGGAATTCAAGATGTCGTATTTGTAAGCACGGTGCAACTCGGTTCAATGCTGATCGCGTCGGGCATGATGCTCTACTACAATTGGCAGCTATTCCTCGTAGCGGTGCTGTTTGTCCCGTTGCTTTGGAGCGTCCTCGGGTATTTCAGGCTCCGTCTGAGCAATGCTTCACGAATCGTGCAGGAGACCTACAGCCGGTTGACAGCGGCGCTGGCAGAGCACGTGAACGGCGTTCGCGTGATTCAGGCCTTTTGTCGCCAGGTATACAACGACCAGTCGTTTTTGAAGCAAGTAAGTGTACACGCACAGAACAACTTCAGAGGGGCGCGCTATTCGGCAGTTTTCATTCCCTTGCTCGAGCTAAACGGACAGTTCTTGCTGGCCCTGCTCGTGGTGATTGGCGGCTATCAATCATTGCACGGTGGCCTTTCACTCGAGGCTTTGATCCAGTTCTTGTTCTTGTCGGAGTTGTTCTTTGGCCCAGTACCGGTCTTGGGGCGTCAGTACAATCAGGCATTGACAGCAATGGCAGGCGCGGAACGGGTCTTCGAATTGCTCGATACAGAGCCGGAATGGACCGATCACGCAAAAGCAAGGACCCTTGAGTCCATTGCGGGCCGCGTCGAGTTTCGCGGCGTGTGGTTCGAGTACCAGCGCGGCAAACCGGTGTTGCTGGACCTCGACTTGTCCGTCGAAGAAGGCCAAACCGTAGCATTGGTGGGCGAAACGGGCAGCGGTAAGAGTTCCGTTACCCGCTTGCTATGTAAGCTCTACTTGCCAGCCACGGGCACGATATTGATCGATGGCCAAGATATTCTCGATATTTCGAGTGATTCGTTACACCGGTGGGTAGGCACCGTGCCCCAGGACAACTTTCTGTTCAGCGGAACCATCAAGGACAACATCCGCTTTGCGCGACCTTCAGCCGATGATGCAGACATCATCCGAGTAGTGAAGCAATTGGACCTGCTTACCTCCTTGGAGGAATTGCCCAATGGGCTGGACACGTGGGTCGGTGAGAAAGGCTCCAATCTTTCGCTCGGGCAACGCCAACTTGTGTGCTTTGCGCGAGCCCTCCTGGCAGACCCCCGGCTGCTCATTCTTGACGAGGCGACGAGTTCGGTGGACGCATTAACCGAAGCGCGCCTGCAGGCGGCGTTGGAGCGGCTGCTCGCGGGCCGCACCAGTTTCGTCATTGCGCATCGCCTTAGCACGATCAAAAAAGCCGACTTGATACTCTACCTAGAGCACGGTCGAATCGTAGAACGCGGCACGCATAACGAGTTGCTCAACGCGAAGGGTCGGTATTGTGCCCTGTACCGCGACTTCATACGCGGGATGCATCCCAATGGCGCCGAATAGATGCGCTTTCAATCGCTGTCGTAATGCCTGAAGGTCAATTCGATCTTCGAAGCGGATCTCGGACACTCTTGTAGTGGTGGTCGCCGGGGCCCCAACCCCAGCGACGGGCTTCTGCCACGTCTCGTTGCAACACAAGAGGGGCATTCCATCGTGGTTTCTTCGCGTTTGTCCTTCCAGTCGATGCAACGAGGTGGTATGCAATCAGGGCGCGAGCACGATAGTTGCCGACAGAACTGGCTCGAGGCAATTTCGAGCAATCTGGATCTCGACCGGGCCGGCCTCGACGGTGAAGCGCTGATAAGCAACATCCCAATGGGCAAGTCGCGAAACGGGCAGTTCTAGCGATACGCGATTGGACTCTTGGGCGGACAGTGTGACACGGCGAAATCCTTTGAGCTCCCGATGGGGTCGAGCGACCGATGAATTGGGAAAGCGCACGTAGAGTTGAACAACGTCGTCTCCTGCCCGTTCACCGGTGTTCGTTACGTCAACTTCGGCGCGAATCGTGTCACGGGCAGTCGCTCTGCCTGGAGCCACCTGCAGGTTCGAATAGCCAAACGAGGTATAGGTCAGCCCAAATCCAAACGGAAACAGCGGTTCGTGCCGCGAATACAGATACGTGTGACCGTGGCGAATATCGTAATCGAGCCGCGGCGCCAAATGTTCGATGGCGCGGGGCCAAGACTGCACCAATCGCCCGCCTGGGTTTACATCACCGAACAGTATGTCGGACAATGCGTGACCCATCTCCTGGCTACTATGAGTCATCTGCAATATTGCTGGAACGTACTGTTTCGTCCATTCGATGGCGTATGGGAAACTCGAAATGATGACGGCAATGGTCCTCGGGTTGACGGCGTGCACGGCCCTAATGAGCCATTCGTCTTCCAACTGCAGCGATTGGCGATCCACCGCCTCTTTGCCATAGCTATCCCGCCCAACGCGCGCCCAACCAGCGTCGCCCGTCGGGTGGTTGCCCACGCATACTATGGCGACGTCCGTTTGGCGTGCGAGACGAATGGCGTTGCCCTTGTCGTTGTTCGTCACCGCTCGAACGGTAATCTCGGTGTTCTTGAGTCTTTCACGCAAACCGTCGAGCGGCGTAACCACATGGGGCGGCGAACCGCTATACCAATCGAGCAACACGCGGTCCGCAAGATTGCCCATCACGACCACGGAACGCAGC
Source organism: uncultured delta proteobacterium (assembly GCA_963811985.1). Taxonomy (GTDB): domain Bacteria; phylum Myxococcota_A; class Polyangia; order Polyangiales; family Polyangiaceae; genus FEN-1139. The sequence continues at coordinate 319,725 of CAWEUH010000020.1, read as the reverse complement.
GATGACAACGACAGCGGCAGGAGTCCTTCGGAGTTCTTGAGCAGGACGATGGATTTCTGGGTCACCTCACGCACCAGTGATTTGTGTTCCTCTCGAAGCCATGGCTCGGGCTCGCCGTTCTGACCAATGGTCGCGTAGGGCACCATTGGCGGGGGGTCAAGGAGCCCTAGCCGAATCAATACCCGGAAGTTCCCGCGGATTGCGGCCTCGATCTCGGACAACGTGAGCAGTCCCAATTCCAAAGCACCAAGGACGCTGTCCTCAAACTTGTCCAAGAACTGAGTAATACCGGCACGGACGCAGGCCGCTGCAGCTTCGGGCAAGCTTGAATAGTAATGGTGGCCTTCGACCAGCAGCGTGAAGGCGCCGCCGTCCGTGCTGATAATGCCGTTCTGACCCCATTGCTCGACTGCGACCTCCTTTAGGACCGGATGAGTCGTGCATGGAATTCCGTTATATTTGTTGTAGGCGGCCATGAATGCGCGGGCACCGGCTTCCACAACGGCGGTTCGAAACGGCACTGCATAGTACTCATGAAACAACCGCTCGTCGAAATCCGATGATGAGCGCTCGCGATCATTTTCATTGCTGTTGGCCAAGAATGCTTTAGGAGTGCGGCTGAACGCCAATAACGAGGGTGACGGCCTTGAAGTCCTCTCACAAACGCTGATGCGAAAACCGAGTTCAGATAGGGATCTTCTCCGTAGCATTCCTCGGTGCGGCCCCAACGCGGATCGCGACCCAAGTCGGCGTTGGGAGCGCGAATAACAAGTCCGCCGCGTTGATATTTCGGACTTTGAAACACGTACCGAGCCTCATAGGACTCGACGGCTGCGGCTTGCTCGACAATGTCCGGATCCCACGTGGCCGCCAACCCAATCGCCTGGGGGAATGTCGTCGTAGTGATCGGGTACTCATTTCCCCAATCCGCGGGCCCTCCCAATGCCAGCCCATGCAGCCCCTCGACATGACCCGAGCCGCGAATGTTCAAACGCGGAATGCTTGGGTTCGTACTCAAGCAACGAACCTTTTCCTCCGTAGTCAGGAGCGATATCAGATTGTCAATGCGAGCCTCGGTGGGAAGTTCCGCGTCCCGAAACGGGAAGTGATGAAGAGAGGAGCTGTCTCGGGGGGCCGACACAGCACGCTCATGCCTTTGCTTTGAGCAGAGGGAACCCCAGCGATTCGCGTTGCGCCAGGTATGCCGACGCGACGGCCCGTGCCAACGTTCTGACTCGCAAAATGTAGCGCTGGCGTTCTGTGACTCCAATGGCCCCGCGGGCATCGAGCAAGTTGAAGGCATGCGCAGCTTTCACCACGCAATCATACGCCGGAAGCACCAACTTCTTCATAGGATCATCCGAGCGGCTCAGCAGGCGTTGTGCCTCCGCCTCCGCATGGTCAAAGGTTGCTAGATGGGCACTAATGTCGGCTTCTTCGAAGTTGTAGCTCGACCACTCCCACTCGGCCAATTTGAACAGATCGCCGTAGGCGACGTCTGCATTGTACTTCAGGTCATAGACATTATCGACGTCCTGCAAGTACATGGCAATACGTTCCAATCCGTAAGTTAATTCGCCAGACACGGGACGGCAATCAAACCCACCAACCTGTTGGAAGTAGGTAAACTGGCTGATTTCAAGGCCGTCCAACCACACCTGCCACCCCAGGCCCCATGCGCCCAAGGTTGGGCTTTCCCAATCATCCTCAATGAAACGCACGTCGTGCTCCAGCGGTTTGGTTCCGAGCGCGGCAAGAGATTCAAGATACAGGTCTTGGATGGCGAGGGGATTCGGCTTTAATATGACCTGGAATTGGTGGAACTGTTGCAGGCGGTTTGGGTTGTCCCCATAGCGCCCATCCGTCGGGCGCCGCGACGGCTCCACGTACGCTACGCTGAATGGTTCAGGTCCGAGCGCTCGAAGAAACGTTGCGGGGTTGTAAGTACCCGCTCCAACTTCCGAATTATAGGGTTGTCCCACGAGACAGCCGCGACTGGCCCAGAACTGCTGCAACGTTAGAATCAAGTCCTGAAAATACATGATAGCCGCTCTATGACTCGACGCTTGAGCCTCGCGTTACGCTACCATTATTTCCGGCGAAGACCGCTGAAAAAGGTCGCTATTTCGCTTTCGCGACCCAGATCCCCTGACGGTCCCCCGACGGAATGATGTACATGACGCCTTCCGCAGGCCACTTCACTTCCTGGAATTCGCTGACTTCGTCGGACACAATCGTACGCGCCTCTAGATCCAATTCGTAAACCACGAACGTGCCGACACCTTTGGCATCGCTATAGTCTTGGGAAAATGCAATGGCGTTCATGTTCTCGAAGAACTTGCAACCATTGACTGGAACATTCGTGGCAATCGTACGGGGTGAGTCGGGTCCTGGCGCGGATGGCGACGGGTAGCGCAACAGCGTCAGATTTCCCATGTCACCCGTCGCGTCCGTAATTACGGCTGTCCCGTAGGAAATGGTTCCCGGGTTCTTTGACGTGAAGATACTGGCCCGTTTGTCGTAGAACGGCACGCCCCCTATGATGAACTGCGGATTTTGTCCCAATTGAATCGGCGTATAGAGGTCACCGTTCGATTGGGTCACATCGAAGTTCGCCAGTAGCCCCTGGGAGAAGTTCACGCTAACGGAGTTCGCCAACACGGTATCAGCCGCGGCAGTGGTATGCCGAATCGCTTGTGCTGTGTTGTCGTCGCCGTTGACCAACGCGTCAATTTCTAGGTCGGGCGGCGGATTCCAGCCGTACAGGCTCCTGAAATTGGGCACGATCTGCACCGGCGCCGCGCCCCATGAGAACGACCAAAGGTCCGCGCCATTGGCGGCATTGGGCTTGGTGTAGATCACCGTAAGGTCGGAGGTGCCCGACGTTGCGTGGCTCGCAACCGCACTGCTGACGCCGGTGTCGATGGGGAAGGCCGTCCCCGTATCCGCCCTATAACACTGCAGCTGTCGGCTAGCGCAAGGCGAGTAGTAAAACAGGCAACCGCCGCCGTCGAGCGCAGGCTGGCAGGCGTCCTGGGCAATTTCGATAGGCGCGGTGTCGGTAAGCGACTGGTAGATTCGCAAGACCCCTCCATCGACGAGCGTAAAGCTTTGGCCAGACAAGGACGCGATCTCCGTGACGGCAGTGCCAATGTCGGAAGTCAAGTTTCGCTGTCCGTCGAAGATCTTGTAATGCCCGGAATCAATGACGGCAATTGTCTGTTGTTCGGTTGACAGCATCGTCCACCAGCTCAGATTCTTCACTAGAACTGTCGAGGTACCATTCCATGGGTTGACCACCAGAAGTTGCGTTGAAACAAGACTGGGAACGTTGTTACTGTCGTAGGTATACGTCGCAGAATTGACCAGATAACCTGGCGGATCGTTGTAGAGCAGGTCCGGGAGCTTGGCGTGAGGCACCGGTGGCCCGTACTCGTTGCAGTTGTGGTCTATGAAGTGCACGTCGCCGCGACCAAACGCGTCGCCCGCGCCTTGGTACGCAACCAATTGCGCGCGATTGCTCAGCTTGTCACGGACCACGCTGCTGTAGGCAATGCCGGTGTCGCAACCGGGGCTGCCGTCAACGGGACGCATTGCCAAGTGCGGATCATTGCCGAGATATTCGAATGCAATAATGATGGGCCCGCGGTCATCCCACGGGTCAACAATCGGCGAGCTGAAACGACCTTGCGCAACGCGGCGGCTGTCTCCAATCGTTACGGTTGGTGGGTTCGCTATGTCGTTGCCAAAGTCAGCGATGCCACAGGCGGACAACAGCAGCGCAAACCCAACGGATGGCAGCGTTTGGTACAATCCAAGTCTAAGGTCAAGGTTTCCCATGGCACTTTTCGCATTATGCAGTGATTTTGTCGTGACGGCACGGTAGAGACGCTGGGTCCCCCCCAGCTACGCCGAAGCGGATGCAGGAATTGTCCAGTACTTGGACCCAGAGTTGGGCAATCGAGGCGCGGGCCCAACTCGAGGCCGGTGAACACGGCTCTTCGGCCCGGAATTCAAATGGGTCCGACGGTCCCATGAGCAGCGGGGCTGGCGGCACCCGGGACACCAGGAATTGGGCGACGTACGCCACTGCCGGGCGCATTCGAAGCGCCGACGGTCATCGCAAGCGTGGCCGCTTGCGGACTCCTACGTTATGCTGTGTTCTCCGCGATGCTCTTGAAAATCTTGTTCGGCGCAATGGGGCTTGGACTATTGATGATAGTCCATGAATTGGGGCACCTCCTTGTCGCGCGTGCATTTCGGATGCGTGTGGTCAAGTTCAGCATCGGATTTGGACCCGCATTGTGGCGCTTCCAACCCAAAGGGAGCCAGACTATCTACCAAGTTGCCCTTATTCCCTTCGTTGCCTATGTCCAGATCGCCGGCATGAATCCGTTCGAAGAAACGGATCCCAACGATACCTCAAGTTACGCGAACGCCTCTGTCATGGCGCGAATCTCAACGATTTTTGCTGGACCGTTCGCCAACTATGTCTTTGCGTCGGTCCTCTTTTTGGCCGCGTTCCTGATCGGAGGCAAGCTGGTGCCGTCGCTTCGTATTGACGTGATGCCCGGCAGCGCCGCCGAAATGGCTCGGCTGAAGAATGGCGATCGAATGCTGAAGATCGATGGCCAGGAGCTTAGGAATTGGGATCAAATGCGGAACATTGTCCGCACAAGCCCCAACAAACAACTTCACGTCGAAGTCGAGCGAAATGGGCACGCGCTGCAACTGACGGTAACCCCAAAAAGCAATAGCAAGGACGGCCACGGTGAACTCGGCGTCGAATCTCTCTCGGATCGTGTCCCCATCGCCGTCAGCGAGGCTCTGAAGAATGCCGTGATCAAGCCTGCGGAGGTGGCCGCCGGCATGATCTACAGCTTGGCTGGCTTGGTCATGGGCCGAGAAAAACTGGAGCTGTCAGGACCGTTACGCATCGTCAGCGAGACGGGCAAGGCGGCTGCTCTCGGAATTGACTACTTCTTTGCGATGCTGGGGGTCCTGAGCACTGTGCTTGGGATATTCAATCTACTGCCCGTACCGGCCTTGGACGGGGGGCGGCTGATTTTCTTGGGCTATGAAGCCCTGACGCGGCGGCGTCCTGACGCGCGGCTCGAAGCCAGCATTCATACGGCGGGGCTCTTCTTGCTCTTGGTGCTGATCGCCTTCGTAACGCTGAAAGATTTGCGCGCGCTGTTGCACTAGACCATAATGCAGCTGCGTGGCATTATGATCGGTTTGTGCGGATGCGTGAGTCGGGCGGCACAGGGAAGGGTGTCAATGGTGGTGTTTGCCGCACTGCTGCTCGGGGCCTGCTCTAAGCCGACGGTGAAGTTGAGCGAAGGCCCGCGTGAGTACGTCGCACAGGACTACGACCGCGTGCTTCAACGCTGGACGCGCTCGGCCGAGCTCTTGTCGATGAGCGAACTTGACAACGTGCTTAGCGTAACGGCAACCTACGAATCGTGGGATTTTCGCTGGGCCTACGCAATCCGCTACGCGGAGGACTATCGGCTTACCGTGGAGCAGAGGCGGTCCCTTTTGGAAGCTAGCCTAGCGGAGTCCAAACGTGAGCATGAGTTCTTCGTGGCGCTCTACGCACAGAAACACAAGTGGGGTGATCTGATGCGCGACAATCCGGCGTGGATTGTCAGGCTCATTGATGACACAGGGAATGAAGTCGCGCCGCATGAGATCAATGAGATCCGTTGACCGAGCGCCATCGAACATACCTACTTTCCCTACACGAATCCTTGGCGGCGCATTTTTCGAATTAGTTTTCCTATCACGTTCGGCGACGGTCGAAGCACGATCTCGCCGCGCGCTCGCTGGTTCGGGTTACGGTTTGCCGGCGCTCAAGGTAACGATCAGCTAGTTTGGGAAATCACCGAAGGCCCTGAAACGGGTTCGCTCTCGCTGCAGGATCGAAGTCGAACGCGGACGCTAGTTGCGAACAACCGCGTTTCGGTGCCGCCAAAGCCATAGTGCGGAAGACAAGGCGCGCAAGCAAGCGCCAACGTCAGACAATCAGCAACTATCCAGCCAAAATCTCTAACAACGGCGGCACACTGACCAAGAGCTCGTGGGCCACCATCCGCTGCGCGAACAAGACCAATGCTCCCGTGCTGGCTGCGCGCGCGGTGTGCGGCGAGACGCCGCCCGCGAGCACTTGGTCCGTGAGCAAGAAATCACCGGGCGAGGCCGTCGAGACTACTAAGCCGCTCGGATCGACGAGTTCGATAAGCCCTGCGCCAACGATGTGCATTCCGGGGACTGGCTTGCCTTGGGTGACAAGAACCTCACCAGGAAGCAACGTGAGTACCTGACATCGCGACGTGACGACTTCGCGTAGCGCGTCGTCCAAGCGCTCGCCTAGTGTGCCCAACGCCACGCCGGCCAGCGCCTGGAAGCTGTCGGCAATCAGGCGCAGTTCGTCCGCGACCCACGGACAAGATTGCGTGATCGCGTCGAATGTCTCGCGGTCCCACGTCGCCAAAGTGGTTCCGTTTTGCCCAGCGACAACCCGCAGCGCGACGCCGTCTTCGAGCGTGCCCTGAGTAAACACGACTTCACCGGCGGCCGCCGTGGCACAGGTGACGTCCGCGATGGCGGGCATGAGTTTGACCCAGCCCTCGAGCACGAGAACCACCGAGAAGAAACTCAAATCCTCGCCCGTGCCCATGCGCTCGATACGGGCGCGCTGCCGGAGCACCTTGTGCGAATCCTCAGGCAAGTCGCAAAGGCCGCGAACGTCTGCCAACGATATGCCACGTATTGAGACGCCTTTGAGCGCAGACGCGGAGCTTGGAATCGGCGTATCCCGATCAACGTGCGTTGGCTGGACCGATTGCGGTAGAGCACGAGCCGGCACGCTTTGCGGCGGAGGCGGTTCGCTCGCGCGCGCTCGGACGCTTGGCAGAACCGGACTTGCAGGGCTCGATCGCGAACGCGCTGCGCTTGGCGGAACCGAACTTGCGGACCTCGATCGCGAACGCGCCGAGGAAGGCGGGCTCAACTCCGGTAGGGTACTTGATGCCACAGCGGCACTTGGAACTGAAGGGGCCGTCGGGATCACGGACGTGCTGGATTCCTCGGCCGCAAACGAGGCACTCCCCGTGATGGCCTCGAGCTCGTCCAACGAGGTACTCTCGGTTGCACCCGCTTCGAGATTGTCCATGGATACGGTCGGCAGCGAATCCGGGAAATGCGGGAGCCTATCGTTCTCCGCAGACGGGAAATCACTCGGTGCGGCAGGGCGCAACGACGGCGGTCTTCGTGAAGGCGCTTGCGAACGCCCGCTCACACTCGTCGCGGATGCCGTGGAGGGTGCCGTGCGCGAGATTTGTGGCGGCGGACTGCGAGGGGCATCAGGTGCTTGGGGTGACCGAGAGGGCGGACCCGCAGGGATCGAATCCTCCAAGGGAAACGACGGGAGGGCTTGATCGTCCACGGCGTCGGGCGGGTATGACGGGGGGATCGACGATGGCAGTGGCAGCGCCGTCGTGCCGTCCATGGGATCCTCCTCGTCCAAGTTGTAACTCGGCAGCGAATCGAAGGCTCCCTGGGGTGGTGGGGGAGGCCGTGTGCCCGCGACTAAACTTGATGTTGCGCGGGATCGTACTGTCATGTCCTCTTGCTGATACTCGACGAGTTCGGCCTCGGACATGTCGAGTTCTTCCATCCCGACTTGGATTTCAGGAGCGGTCATGCGCGGCTGCCGCATTGATTTTGGCCGCGGAGGGATTGGGGCCTTCGGCATCTTCACCGCCGTCGGCAGCGGTGGAGGCGGTGCAAGGGCGCGACCCGAAGGTGACGACGCAACCGCCGAGGGAGGAAACCCCGTGGGCCATCGGGAATGCGCGGGGGCTGCAGGAGTCGAGGCTGGCGTTGTTGTGGCTCCGGACGCCAAAGGGGGTCCCGAGCGAACGGACTGCGGAGCCGCCGAGTGGCTTGCCGGCATCGAATGGCTCACTGGCGTTGGTGCGCGCGGGGGAAACTTTGGCGCACTCGGTGGTGCGGGCGAACTCGGTGGTGTAGGGGGCTCTGATTCGACTGCGCCGGAAATCGCTCGCTCCAATTGCGACGCCAGGACATTCAGTTGTGAGGCTCGCGCCCAGACTCCGGCGTCAACCGCAGCGTCGGCGCCTCGACGAAGCCAACCGATTGCATCCTCGCGAGCCCCTCTCTTCCACTGCACGGCAGCAGTCTGAAGGGCCCAACGAATATCGTCGTCGTCTTCATCCAGTGGCTCTGGGATTCCCAGCACCGGGGTGGGCGGTCCGCTCATTGGATTCACTTCTCTATCACGGGACGGCCATCCGGGCCGAGCGATTCGTCCAAAAAGTGCTCATTTTCGTTCTTGGCCGCGACAGGCCGCCGACGGACGCGCCCCGCTACTGCGGTGATATGAGGACTTGCCGGTCTTTGGCGCCATTGGGCGGCCCGACGATACCTCGAATTTCCATGGATTCTACAATTTTCGCAGCCCGGTTGTAGCCAATGGTCATTTTTCTCTGCAGCCACGAAGTGGAACAGCGCTGGGTGTCAGCGACGATTCGCACGGCTTCATCGAAGCGAGCGTCCAGTTTGTCTTGGTCAGCATCCCCCGATTCTTCGTCCTCGCAGGCCTGCAGGATTGCCTCGTGATACTGGGGCGTCCCTTGGCTCCTCAGATATTCGGTAAGGGCTGCTACTTCATCCTCGCTGATGAATGGGCATTGTACCCGCCGCGTCTCGTTGCTGCCGTTCAGGCGGACCAACATGTCACCTCTGCCCAGCAACATCTCCGCCCCTTGTTCGTCCAATATGGTTCGGCTGTCGACTTTTTGCGCCACCAAGTAGGCCACGCGTGATGGAAAGTTGGCTTTTATCATGCCGGTGATCACATCGACGCTGGGACGCTGCGTGGCCAAGACCACGTGAAGGCCTGCGGCGCGGGCCTTCTGAGCCAAGCGAGCAACCGAGCATTCAACCTCCTTGCCCTGCTGCATCATGAGGTCGGCGAACTCATCGATCACAACCACGATATAGGGCAGCTTGCCAGGAAATTCGACTCCATCGTGACCCGCCTTGGCGCAGGGAACGCTTACCACCGCACCATCGGCGGAAATGGCGTTGACCTGGGCCCTGGACGGAGCGGGTAGAGACCCGCTGAGCACGCGCTCGACCCATCGATTGTACGTTGTGATGTTCTTGGTTCCGGCCGTGGCAAATAGTTGGTAGCGTCGTTCCATCTCGTCAACGGCCCAGCGCAATGCGACCGTCGCCTGCTTCATGTCCGTTACTACAGGAAGCAGCATATGGGGGATGCGGTCGTAAGGAGCCAGTTCGACGACCTTGGGATCAATCATCAGAAGGCGCATTTCGTCCGGTGAACGACGGAACAACAAGCTTGCCAGCATGACGTTCAAACCGACGCTTTTACCCGCGCCAGTGGCGCCAGCCAGGATGATGTGAGGGAATGAGGCAAGGTCTGCGTAGAACGGCGCACCCACGATGTCACGCCCGAGCACCACCGGCAGCGGCGCTCTTTCCGACAGGGCGATGAACCGTTGATCCTCGACGAGCTCCTTGAGGTTGACTGCAATGCGCTCGTCATTCGGCAATTCGAACCCGATGCGACTCTTGCCTGGAATTGGCGCAATGATCCTGACCTTGCGAGAGAGCCCCAATGCAAGATCGTCGGCCAGGCTTGCCACTTTGCTGACCTTGGTTCCCGCCTGGGCTGACACCTCATACGTCGTGACCGTGGGCCCCGGATGGATCTCTTCGACTTTGGCGGACACGCCGTAGTCCGCCAGCGTCTTTTCCAGTCTTCGCGCGTGCTCGAGGATTCGCTTTTCGTCGATCGGCAACGCCTGGTCCGGCGCGACCGCCAAGAGATCGGTGGACGGCAACTGGAAGCTGCCGACATGGCGTGGCGTGGCGTGCTGGGCGCGCGTCACGACCTGAGCAGGACGCGTATCGACGATGCGCGGCTCCGGAGCGCGTGCTGGTTTCGACACTGTCGGAATCGACCGGGGCGGCATGACCTCGAGTTCGGGCTCGGGTTCGTCCTGGCTCGAGTCTGTCTGGGAATTCGCCGTCGAAGCCGCCGCAGTTTCGCTTGCCGGTTTCACGGCCACTGCGGCTGGCGTCAGCGTGTCAAGCAGTGCGTCGGTCGTCGATGAACGCGAACTGGGTAGGTTCTGGCTCAGAACGAGCCGCGCCGATTCATCGCCGTCTTGCCAATCGCAATCCTCTTGCGAGAGTTCCGCGATGATTGCAAGGTCGCTCGGTTTTGAATCGATGCGCGGCAAACTCTCGGATGCTTGGGCTGCAAGCTGCGCTTGCCGCATTGCACGGGCCTTGTTCCAAGCCACGTACGCGTGACTCAACAACCCCCAGAAAGCCAGCAGGAGTCTACGGGTGGACGCCGCAATTCGTTGGCACGTTTCGACGAACGAGTAAGGACTGCGACCAATCAGCAATGATGCCGCAATCGCCATGGCCAACAGCAGCGTGCCCAAACCCGAAAAGAGGCCGCGCCCTAGTTCTCCGAACAACAAGCCAACATTCCCGGACGCGTGCATCGCGGCAAACGCGGTGGCGTCAGGGAACAGGACCTGAACGATCGCGGACAGGAGAATCGCCAAGATCAGATCTGAAGCCAACCTGAAGCCCATGCCCGTGATTTCTCGAGAACGCAGCAGGGCCAGACCAACCAGCGCAAGTTCGAGTGGCGCAAGCCAAGCGACGACACCGAAGCCCTGGACAAGCCAGCCACATATGGAATCGCCCACCGGTCCAACCCAGTTGGCGCCCACAACGGTCGGATCAAGAGGGTCCCGACGAAATGTGAGCAGACCAAGCGCCACGAACAACCCACAGGTCAAAACGGGCAACCCGATGAGCTCTCGGCCCTTGCGACGCAACGCGAAGGTTTGATTTCGGCTCGAATACGACGAATCATCCAGTGCGGAATCCGCGCTGGCCAATTGCGGGTCGGTAGGTAAGAAACGCTTGGGCATTCGTCGTTCCTGTCTACATTATTACCTAATATACTGAAAAGTACTACATAATACCACATCTATAGAGGTCGGCTGGATGGCCACTTTCAAGGAACGTCGTTCCACTCTGGGCAAGCTTGAGCCGATTGGCGCTCGGACGTTAGTATGCCTGGACTCGGGTGGTCCGAACCCGAGGGTAGAACGAACCGGAAGGATATTCGATGGGAACGGGGCTACGAACGAGTCGGCTTCTGTCCGTGTGGGTACTTGCCGCTTGCGCCACAACAGTCGCGTGCCGCACCACCGAAGAGGATATTCAACGTTGGGGTGAAACGCTCAACGGTCCGAAAAAACTCGAGGCCGTCATGCGAAGCGACAAGTACGCCTTCGACTTGAGGACGGAAGCGGCTTTGACGCTGATTCGAATGAAACCACGCAACGGCCGTCGCATCGGCATCGAAGGCAGCGATGACCCGGAGCAGATAGGCATCATTGCCGTGCTGGTTTCATTGCCAAAAGATGTACGGACGAAGGTCGTGTCCCGCCTGATTCCGCTGCTGGACGAGAACATCAAGCAAGCAGCAGCGCAAAAGGCGAGTTCCAACCAAGATGCGTCTTTCCCGTATAAAGATACGATGTTTGCGCTGCTGACTCACGACAACGGGTCGCTGATTGGCGGCGAGGATGAACGGCGTCAACTGAGGGAATCTCTGTCCAGTTGGGTCGCCGATGACTTTGCCGGGCACCTCGACGAACCCTCTCAAATATTCAGCGTGGATCAGGTATTGGCGGTCTTGCGAGATCAAGGCGTAAGACGCCTGCCAGACTTGCTTACTCCCAACGCGCCCAAGCTTGACCGCTTGGTGCAATTTATCGCGGACTTGGGAGACGACGAAACCAAATTGCGCGCCAGCCAGAAGCTTGTCGAAGTTGCGACTTACAGCGCTTCGCAAAAGTGGAAAGAGGATCGTGCCCCCGCCGTCAAAAAGGCGAATCAAGAATCGAAGCTAAACCCAACGCCAAAACAGTTCGAAGACCAGTTGGCGCAGTATCAAGAGGAAGAGCTGATCAGGCTTTTTTCGTCGATGAAGAAGATCGGCGGCAAACCTGTGGTTGACTACCTTATTGGGTTTGCGAGCCAAAAGACGCAACCAGAAAAACAACGCGTCGCGGCACTCGCCGCACTTGAGAACAACCTCGACAAGAACGACACGAAGCACGCCGACGCCATGCTTGCTCTCGCCAGCGCCAACGACAGCCCGGACTCTGTCCGCGATTTGTCACTGCGCCGCATCGGAGAGATGCCAAGAAAGAACGTGATTTCCCGACTCTTTGGCTTATTCGACCATCCGAACTGGAAAGTGCGTTGGGTAGCTGCTGAATTGGTGCTCAAGATGAGTGACAGTACTCAGCTTGGTGAGTTCATGACACGCCTGGGCCAAGTCAAGAACATGGCTTTGGCCGAACCGCTTAGGTACGGGGAACTGCTAAGTGACATGAAGGGACCGCAGAAGCCATCCGACTTCGTGCCGCCGTACGTCGAACCAAGCCACAAAGTGCCGGTTCGCCTCACCGCACTGTCATGGTATTTTCACACTGGAACTACAAGCGACATCGAAATGCTGAAACGATGGTCAGCAGACAAGGCAGCGACCCCCAAATGCGCTCCAGACGCCAAGGACTGCGAATGGAAGTGCGAAGCACCGACCGCCGACGGCAAAACGGACATCCGGGACATCACAAAGGTGGGCGAATTTGTGCTTTACTGCGTAATTCCCGAGATCGAACGACGAAACGCTCCACAAAAGAAGTAAGGTCTTACCGGGCGGAGCTCAGCCCGAGGTGCGGGTGAGCTCGCCCCATGCGACGAGTAGGTACGGCGACATGAGTCCCGATCCCAATAAGAAGATACCCCGGTCATTTCAGTGTCGTGAGTCTCTGTGGCAGAAATTCGAGCAAATGGCGCGCGAGCTCGAATGCTCCGTGGACTACCTCATCAATGACGCGATGAAGCAATACGCGCGGCAGCGGGGGTACTCGGGCACCGCAAGACCATCGGACGCCAGCCCGCCACCATCCGTCGGTACGCCTGGCAGCGGCGCCGAGCCAACTTATGGCTCGGGCGCGCATCCGGCGCCCGGCGGATCAGGCGCCCATCAATTATCAGCCGGGTCCGGTGCGCACCGGGACCCAACGCACCACGCGGCAGCGCGCGGGGCGCCCGTTGCAGCTCCGCCGCACGGCAAGGTTCCTCATGCGCCACCGCTACCGGTTGCGCCGCCGCCGGCACCGCCCGCGCCGGGTGCCAAACGAGTCGGGCAACCTGCCCCTCACGTTGCGCCGCCACCCTTGCCCGGTGCGGGATCCGTCTCTCCACCAACGCCTCCGCCATTGCCTGGACGGTTGGTGCCACCTCCGCCGATCGGAGCGGGCAGGCAAATCTCCAGTTCTCACCCTGTTTCGGCAGTTTCGCGAACTCTGATGGTTCGCTACCAGGGTCGCCCATATACCGTCAACAAGGATCGCTACGTAATCGGTCGCGGCAAGCAGACCAGCGATTTGACCATCAAGGATCCGAACGTATCTAGGCAGCATGCGTTGATTGAATTCGTCAACGGGCAGTACTTCATATCCGACATGGGTTCGACGAACGGCATCGAATATCAGGGGCAACGCGTGCAGCGGCGCGCCATTGCCGACGGCGATGTCGTACGCATCTGCGATCATGAGTTATCGTTCAGCTATCGCTAACGCAGGCAGCCAACTCTCACACGGCGCTCTATGCTTGACGTTGGCGTTAACAACACCGGCGTTGGGCCAAGCCGCGCGAGCCCGGTCAGGTGCGGTGCCCGTGTATTCGATTGCGCAACCCGATTGGCCGCTTTGGCGCCTGCCCTCTAGGCATGCCGCTCATCGGGGGGCGCTCGCACCTAAAGCGGGAGTCCCTCTTTTCGCGACGGCGGAGGGACCAGGCTGCAAGAACTTGTGGTGGCAGGTTGGCGCTCATGCCTGGCTTTGCCCCGACGATGCGACAATTACAGAAGCAGACACGGCCTCGTTGACAAGTACCGTTTCAGCCCATGATGAAGTACTGACCTACGTGGCGGTTGGGAAAAATGGGGCTCTCGGCTATCGGCTGCGTCAGGACATTGACGTCGGGTCGCCGAACGCTGAATTCCAAGCAGGATTCTTGCTAGCGATAACGCAAGCTTCCGACTGGGGGGATTCAACGGCACTATTGACGACGCATGATTATTGGCTTTCTGCCCGCGATGTACAAACGGTCAAGCCAAGCGCGTTCACAGGCACGGCAGTTGACGGCGAGCTGGACGTGGCCTGGGTATCTGAAAAGCGCACGTTTGTGTATTCGGCACCCGACATGAGAAAACAGCCACCGGTCTATGTCGAGCGGTTGGCGCGGGTGGAAGTGAGCGGGCAGCAACAAAAGGGCTCCGTGCTGTGGCTGAGAACCGAGCAAGGCTGGCTCAAGGCAAGCGACGTGCGAATGCCTGAAGTTCAGGCACCCCCTCAAGGCATCGCCGCCGATGAACGCTGGCTCGATGTCGACACGAAAACGCAAACGTTGGTCGCCTATGTCGGCTCGCGGCCGGTCTATGCAACCATCGTTTCGACGGGACGCGGCAAACCAGGCACTGAACAGGCCACACCGGTCGGGTTGCATCGGCTTTGGATCAAGCTCTACCGCTCGGATATGGACAATCTCGAAGATCCTGAGACCCAGTCGCCCTATGCCGTCGAAGCCGTGCCGTACGTAATGTTCTTCGACCGAGGTTATGGAATTCACGGCACGTATTGGCATGACCGATTCGGATCACCCAAAAGCCACGGCTGCGTCAATGTGAGCCTCGCCGACGCTAGGTGGCTTTTTCAATTCACGAGCCCTCACTTGCCCATCGGCTGGTCAGCGGTCTTCCCGACGGCGCAAGAGCGAGGTACGCTAGTGCGCGTGCGTTGACCCCAGGTCCCACGTCGTTCAGTTTCCAAAGCAATCGCCCCAATGGTCTCGATAGTTCATGCCGCCAGGGACATATCCCGCCTTCGCGAGATTGCCAGCGTTCTCGTGCGGCACGGTTTTGGGGAATTCGTTCAGCGATTGGGCCTCTTGCGCCAACCCACGACACGTGACACATCGACTTCCGAGAGGGCGCCAGCCGACGCGCTGGATCCGGCGGATGCCGAGAAAGGCGCCACTGAACAACAGGAACTTGGGTGGTCCGTAAGGCTCCGGCGTGTGTTGGAGGACCTGGGACCCTCCTTTATCAAACTGGGTCAGATCGCGTCCACCCGGGCGGATTTGCTGCCAACTGAGCTTATCTTCGAACTGCGTAAGCTCCAGGATTGTGCGCCGCAACTTCCTTTTTCCGTGATAGAGCGCGAAATTGAGCGGTCGCTGAGCATCGGCACCGCAGAACTATTCGAGTCGCTCGAAGAAGTCCCGTTGGCTGCCGCCAGCATCGCCCAAGTGCATCGCGCCGTGCTCAGGACTGACGAAGGGCTGAAGGACGTGGTCGTCAAAGTGCAACGGCCAGGCGTCGCCGAGACGATTGCCAGCGATTTGGACCTGCTGCACATGTTGGCATCCCTCATCGAACGCGCAATGCCCGAAACCCAGCTCTACTCGCCCGTGGGCCTCGTGCGGCAATTCGATCGGGCTATTCAAGAGGAATTGGATTTCACGCAGGAAGCCGAGAATGCCAGTCGATTTTCGCGCAACTTCGAGGGCGACGGCGGGATTCGGTTCCCCAAGGTGTACCGGGTCGCATCGAGCAAACGCGTCATTACGCTCGAGTACTTTGCCGGCAAGAAACTCGAACAAGCCATCGAGACCGGCGCCTCGCCACAGAGAATTGTGAAGATTGCTCTGCACGCGATGGTGAAACAGATTTTCGAGGACGGTTTCTTTCACGCTGATCCGCACCCCGGCAATGTGATTGTACTTGGCGAGGGAGACGCGTGCGTTCTCGGCCTAATAGATTTGGGAATGGTAGGCCGGCTAAGTCCCCGGCTTCGCGACTTGACAATCGACCTGATGGTCGCCGCCAGTCGCGCAGACTACGAAGCAATCGCCGACTCTCTCTACGCGATTGGCACGCCGTCGCGTCGGGTCGAGCTGACCGCGTTTCACGCTGACGTGGCGCATCTTTCCGAAAGGTATCTGGGGCGTGCGCTCAAGGACATTGAAGCGTCGGTCTTCATCCGTGATTTGTTGCGCTTGTCCGCCAAGTATGGCCTCGAGATCCCGACGGATTTCGTCCTGGTTGCCAAGGCCATGATGACCGTCGAGGGAATCGGCAAACAGATTGACCCGTCCTTGGATCTGTTCGCCGAGAGCCGGCCTCTTTTCCTCAACTTGCTCAGGCGCCGGTACTCTCCCGAGAAACTTGGCATGCAATTGCTTCGGCGCGTGGAACGAATTGGCCTACTAACTTCGAACCTTCCGCAACAGCTGCAGGACGTTCTCGAAGACGTCAGAATGGGGCGCCTGCAGGTTCGCACCGAAAACCCCGATGCGGCGCACGCCTCTGATCGACTGGGGCGCCGCATCCTCACCGGACTACTGGTAAGTTCGACATCGATTGGCTCGGCTTTACTTTATGTCAACGGACGCGATAACCTTGCCGCGATTCTGATGGCCTTTGCCGGCGTATGGCTACTTGGACACATCATCGCCGATGTGCTCAGGATGCTTGGGCGCAACCGAAAGCACTAGTTTGCCCACCACAGCGGTACCGCCTCAGAGGTCGTCTCAGAGGCGTCGCGAGCGACCCGAGGCTAGAGAGGAGGAGCGGAGCCTGCAACGGTAGGTGAGCACCGACGACCGAAGTATCCGGTCGCGCAGCAGCCTGTGGACGACCTCCTAGCGACTGATTGTTTGCTGGAGCAAGAACGCAATTGCAAACGCAAACAACACCAAAGATTCGATCAGAGCAAGCCCCAAAATCATGGGGGTCTGGATACGTCCAGCTGCACCTGGGTTACGGCTAATGCCTTCCAGAGCGGCCGCTGCAGCGCGTCCTTGCCCGGTACCGCCACCCAACACTGCCAATCCGATTGCCAAACCTGCTCCCAACGCAGCCATGGCCTGCGCGTCGAATTTGTTGGCGCCGCCGGCTGCAGCCGCCTCTTGGGCAAAGGCCGTGGATGACAACAGCGCAACAAAGGGTGCGATGGCGAGTATCAGCTTGTTCTTGGTCATTCGTGGTCTCCTTATACCCCGAGGTGTGGCGGATTGCAGGTGCCCTAAATATGCGAACTATCAGCGCAACTCAATAGTGCTCATGCTCGGTCGCGAGAGAGATGTAGATGGTTGTTAGAAGTGTGAATACCAATGTCTGGATGAGGACTATTAGACAGCCGAGCACCATTAGCGGTACGGGAATTACCAAAGCCAACAGGCTCACGAAGATTCCCAATATCAGGTGGTCGACCGACATGTTGAGCATCAGACGCACCGACAATGTGATGGGTCGCACGCACAGCGAAATGAGCTCAATAGGTAACACCAGCCAGGCCAAGTACCAGGCCGGGCCGGCTAAGTGCTTGATATAGTTCCACCCGTTAACCTTTGAGCCCGTCGAAATTGAAGAGGACGAAAACGACGATGGCGCAGCCCAACGTAATATTTAGGTTGCTCGTAGCGACCGGCATGCCGGGCAGCAGCGCCATGACGTTGGAAAAGAACACGAATATGGCGGAAGCGCCTATGACCGGGAAGTACTTCTTGGCCCGCTCCGCGCCCATCATGCTCTTGGCGAGATCATAGAAATAGCCAAGGAAAATCTCCATAAACGTGCGCAGCGTCAGTCGATCGTCGGGGACTATCATGTCATCGAGGCGGGCGAGACGCAGACGCGCCAACACGGCGAGTATCAAGACAACGACCGCTACGAACAGTGCTGCCGCAATCGGTTCGAACGACATCCATGTCGGAGCGTGACCGTTGATGAGGCTGTTGCCAATCAGACCTGTGTTGCGTGACAGGTTGCCCTTCAACCCTGCCAACAAGAACGTAAACCAAGTCGAATGCCCGGGCATGGACTAACCCTCCCCCGGGCGGCAGCGGCCGCTGAGTACCTCAGCCAGCACGATGCCGATGGGTAGCGCACCGAACCCGAATACGCAGGGCAACAGGCTGACGACTCGGGCCTTCACGAGCACGTACATAGCACCAAACAATGCGACAAATTTCAAAACGGCGATCACGCTCCAGGGGGCGGCAGCGCCTGAACGACCCAAGAACCCGCGCACCATTTGCGCGAGAAGCCAAAGATTTCCAACGGCGATTGCCGCGCCAATTGCCACGGACCGGGCTGTGCTCGCGCCCCCGAGCCAGATCGACGTAACCGTGCCGACCAATCCAACCATGGAAACGGCCAAAATGGCACGTCGAACGCCTGTTTGCGGCTCATTTTTTTCGATATCGCTCATGGTACTCACGTCGCAGTGCGGCTGCTCGATGCTCTTCGTCTTCTAGTTCCTTGCGGGCCTTTTCCGCGGTCTTCAAGAGCATTCTTACACCCGCCGCAGTACCGAAACCCATGCCAATGAGGGTCCCCCATGGCGCCGTATGGAGTTTTCGATCAAGCCATTGCCCGAAAATTAGACCGACTATGACGCTCAGCCCGAACTCTAACCCGACTGTTCCATAGACACCGAGATCTTTCAGTCTGCGTTGCAAATGCCCAACCTTCCCGTCCCTTCGAACCGGCCGTTGGCTTTGCTCGATTATCATGGCCTGCGCAGCTGGGTCAACGTCGGTTCAGCAGCTTCGGTATGATGCTATGCTCCGATCATGGTCCTGGGGCGCGAGCCGATCCAATTCTTTCGCCTACAGGGGTTGCTGCTGTCACTTGCCGCACCCAGTTTGTGCTTCGGCCAGAGCAAGCCGCCACCCGAAGAAAACACCTGGACGACGCCGACTCAGAAAAGCGTGTCCGATACTTCGGCCGAGGGGCGCTCGGGTGAACTACCAACAGGGCCTGGAGAGATAGCAGATCCGTGGAACGCTCGGCAGCCTGACGATGAATCTTTTCCTCTGGGCGTCACCGATGATGAGCAACCTGCTCGCGAACCGCTTTGGCCCGAGGACGATAGATACGAGCGTTACCGCGAAACGGCCCCGCACAGACAAATGCCAGAGATGGAACGGTACCGCTCTGGCCGCAAGGCCCTGGCGCCCAACTATTCTTTGTGGTTCGGCATTGGTGCGGGCTGGACACTGCCATTCGGAGATCTTTGGGGCGCCTGCAGAAGCTTCGATGTGGTTGGCCGTTGCGCCACCATCGCAAGCGTGCCGACTCACGACTATGTTGCTCAAGGTCCGGCTTTGGAAATGGATTTGGGCGCGCGCCTGAGCCGCTACTACAATTTCTATGGCTTATGGGAACATAGCTGGTTGGGCGCTGGCAGCGCTGCCAGCGCCGATCGCGGTCAACCCCAGCACGGCGACACGGATTTCTTCGCCTTGGGGTTGCGCGTCTCGACCGATCCGGATGATCTGGGGTTCATGCTCGACATCGCCGTTGGTAGCCGTCGCATGCGCGCGCGCTGGGCCGACGGAACAGAACTGCAGATGACCGATGCGCCATTCGAAACGCGAATGGGCATTGGAGCTGACGTGCGGCTAAGCGACCATTGGTCGTTAACTCCAATGCTGAGTTTGGGTCTTGGCAGCTTCGGCAAAGCCGAGTGGGTCTTGCCCGATCACACGGTGCAAAGCGCGACGCAGCCCGGTGATGTCGCCCTCACTCATGGCTGGGTTGGCTTGCAAATGGCGGCACACGTTGACGCGCTCGGCACGCGCTAGAACGAGGCCGTCGCAGAATCAAGCTGCGCGAGCAAGTTGAGGATTAGTTCGTTCAACAAGGGGCGAAGATTGCGTACGGCTTGCGCTCGATGACTGAGGCGGTTCTTCTCTTCGGGCGCCAAATCCGCCAGGGTGCGGCCGTCACATCCTTTGACCAAAAACAGTGGATCGTAGCCAAAACCGCCTTGACCGTGAGGTTGCCGGGCAATACTCCCCTCACAGCTGCCAACCGCGAGCAATGGAGAGCCGCCATAGGGCGTCATGAGAGCCAGCACGCAACGGAACCGCGCAGTTCTTAGCGGTTCGTCTACTCCATGCAAAGCGCGTAGCAGTGCTGTATTGTTTTCCTCGTCACTCGCATGTTCGTGCGCGAAACGCGCAGAGCGAACCCCAGGGTGACCAGCCAGTGCGTCAACTTCCAGGCCACTGTCGTCGGCAAGCGCAATAAAGCTTGTTGCACGACATGCAGTCTGTGCCTTTAGGATGGCGTTCGCTTCGAATGTTTGCCCATCTTCGACGACCGAGAACGATGCACCCGTTACGTCAGAAATCCTCAGCCACTGTAGCGGCAGGTCAGAAAGCAGCTGTTGCAGCTCCGCGGTCTTACCGGCATTGTTGGTGGCGACGACAAGACTCGCCAACGGTTGTGTCGTCCTAACCGCTGACAACGTAAGGTTTCGTGTTCGGTCGGATTGCATGCCAAACCTGGGACAAAGTAGGAAGTTCAATCTTGCGGCAATGTCGTGATGGGGAATCGAAGGATGAAGCGTGTGCCCTGTGGTTGCAATGGCTCCCAGCCAATGGTACCGCCGTGGCTTTGAACGATTTGCTGCGTGGCGACGAGCCCCAGGCCGGTTCCGTTGGGTTTATTCGTGACAAATGGCTGAAAAAGTCGAGCAGCCAACTCCGGGGCAATGCCTTTTCCTTGGTCGCTGATCTCAATCGTCGCACGCGCTGGCGTACTGTCTGAAACGACGACTTTCAGCTTGCCTCCTTCGGGCATCGCCTCCGCGCTGTTTCGTACGAGGTTGAACAAGGCCTGTCGAAGTTGGGCTTCGTCGATAGATACCAACAGCGGGGCATCGACCAAACTCACTTCAATCTGAATGCCTCTTCGTTCGAGATCGCGTCCCATGAAACCAATGGCGTCGGCGACAAGCGATCGAATATCGACAATCTCCGGCTTGAAGGTTCCGCTACGCGGAAACGACAGATAGTACTCCGTCAGCTGCGTCAGTCGGTCGATTTCCGCTTGAATCGCCGTCATCAGTGCCCGCGCTTCCGGTGACTGAGAGGGCATCTCGTCTTGGAGCAATTCGAGATTGAGACTTATCGACGACAGCGGATTTCGAACTTCATGCGTTACGTGTGCCGCCATCTTGCCAATCGTCGCAAGACGTTCGCTGGTCAGTAGTCGCTCGCGAGCTTCTGAAATAGCGGCGACCATTGATTCGAACGTTGAGGCAAGTTCGCCAATTTCGTCGCGGGTATCTACGGCCGCCTTCGGCGTGAAGTCCCCTTTTGCAACAGCGCGAGCACGTTCCGTCACATGAGCCAGCGGTGCCAGCATCTGGCGCGTCAGTAGCGCCATCAGAACGCCGACTATGACGGTAAGGATTGACAGTGCAATCAGAAGACCGATGGCAAACCGCTCGCGAATCGTCTCTGATTCACCCATCGCGTCCACACTTGCCAGCACTCGTTGGTCAATCCGCGCCAGCCGAGTGTGTACGTTAAGACCGCGACGAACCAATGAATCACGTAGGCGCTCGGCCAGTGCCGGTTGGCCTGTTTCAAGCGCGTTGAACAATTGGTGAAGCTGTTCGCCGTCGTGTTCGACGAACCGTTCCACGAAATGAATCTCCGCGTTGAGTTCGTTGCCGAAAGCCACGTTTGCCCGTTCATGGGTCGCCAGAAAAGCGCGTGCAAGTGCCGCGCGTACCTCGCTGAACTTTTTCGGACGGCCGATTCGAATCGCAGTATCAAACCACAACCGAGTATCGGCGGGGTTCCGCGCAGAGGTGACGTGATTGAGCTGGGCGTTCCACGTGTCCTGCAACGTGACCAGATCTCGCAATGCGCGCGTCAATGGGAGATAGCCCCGTCGAATCAGGTCCGCTTCGCGACCCGCATTTCGCAACGCAAACACGCCCCAGCTTGCTTCAATAGCGAATGCCGCAGTCACTACGACGTACGTCAATAGAACCCGCGCCGCGACTTGGCGCCTACGGGGCGCGCGTGACTCGCCCGAGATTGGGTGACCGCGCTGGATTTTTGGCGAGCGAATCCAACCGAATGCCATGACGTTATTTGCTGTTGGAAGGCGGCACTCCGCTCGGTGAACGGCTGAGCGCAGGCGGACGGGTCAAAAGGGACTGCTCCGCCAGCGGTTTGTCGGGACATTGCGGCAACGTTATCGTGAAGGTAGCCCCCGCCGAAGAAGACCTGCCGTCAACGGTTCCCCCATGTTCATCGACAATCTTCTTCACAATCGCCAACCCCAACCCTGTGCCACCCGGTTTGTTCGCTGTGACAAATGACTGGAATATGCGACCCGCGATCGACTCCGGGATACCGGGGCCGGTGTCGGACACCTCGATGACCATGGCCTCTTTAGTAGCCGTTGCGCCTAAGGTGAGAGTTCCACCCGCAGTGCCCATAGCTTCGATGGCATTTCCGATCAAGTTATGTACAGCTCGAGACATTCGAGCTTCGTCGAACCGTGCACTGGCCTTCGCGTTGACATGCGTCACGAGGCGTATAGGCAACCCGGCAATTTCCCGTTCGATCTGGCGCACCAAGTCGTTGAAGAATCGCGCTAGGTAGACGCGCCGAGCGAAGATGCTCCGCTCCCCGCGAGCAAACTCGAGCACTTCCCGTTGCATGGATGTCACGAGCTCGAATTGCCTCAAAATTTCCTCAGCGTAGTTTGCCCGCTGGTTGCGATCCTCAGAATCGACCATGAGCTGGGCGTATCCGCTAATGACGGTCATGGGTGTCTTGAAGTCGTGAACCACTTGTGAGAGCAACCGACCGATTGCCGTGAGCCGTTCGCCACGTTCCCGAGCCGTCGCCGCGCGGTGCAGACGAACGGCGGTGGAGATATTGGATGAGAGCAAGCGAACCAATTCGAGGTCGTCCTGACCAAAGGCGCGCGGTTTTCGGTGTCCAAACAATCCGGTGGCTCCCAGATTGCCCTCGTCGCCCTCCATGGGGGCGACGATGCCCGCCGTCGTGGCAAACGCAAAGTGAGTCTCAACTGGCGTCTTTGAGAGATCGTTAGCGTCAAGTATGCGGGCGTGGCCTTCTAACATGCTTCTCGTCAGCCAGCCTTTCCCAGTCTTGCACACTTGATGCTCAGGGCCCACGCTTCGAGTCGAGTCCAACTCGAACAAGATGAGATTGCCGCTGTCCTCGTCACTGACGAGAATTGCGGCTCCCAAAACCTCACAAGCGGCCACAATGTGATTGAGCGCTGCGGTGGCGAGTTCCTGGAGCGATGTCGCTCGCGCAGTTGACCTTTCAAGGTCGAACAGCAACTGCAATTCGCGGACACGTTGCTCGAGCCGCTGGTGGGTTTCCAACAGCTGACGATTGTTTTCTTTGAGCCGCAGCACGAGACGCGAGTTGTCGATTACGACCGCTGCTTGCGTGCCCAGTGCAACCACTAGGGCCTCGTCGTCATCACTGAACTCCTTGTTCGCGCGCTTGTTGAGGACCTGCAGAACGCCTATCGTGCTGCCGAGATGGTTCTTGAGCGGCGCGGCTAGAATACTCCGGGTCCTGAACCCCGTCAGCATATCCCACTGCGGTTCGAAGCGCGGATCGCGGTATGCATCGCTGACGCGAAGCGTTTTGCCAGTTTGAGCAACGATACCCGCAATTCCGAAGCCAACGCGCATCCGAACCGAGCGCGTTTCACCCCCGACGACGATGCGACTCACCAGCTCGTCGGTGCTTTCGTCCAAAATGTAGAGCGTGGCTCGCTCGCTTTCCAACAGCTCTTGGGTCTTGGCAAGCAGCAGCTCGAGCACGTCATCGAGTTCTTCGGATGGCGCCAAGGCAGCGCCGATCTCGCGTAGCGCTCGTGCTACGTGAGCCTCGCGCTGCATCGTGGCGTCCGCCGGTTTGATACGGCGTGTTCGCGGCGGCGGACGTGATGAGCTGCGAATCGTCACGCTGCGATGCAATCACGTTCCCCGCGCGGAATCTATAGGTAGTTCCCGTCGATCGATTCGCAAGACTCGGATAGCGTTTGCAAATTTTCGCGCGAAGGTCGGGTCCGCGCGTACCCGCACGGACGAAGCAGGCAGAGCTAGCCGCGGCGGGTCACGCGTCCCGACTGGCGAGTGACGCAGCAAACACAGAAAAATCACTCGGCAAGAGGGACGACAAGTCGTGAAGATACCGGCCAATCATTGCGTTTGGAATCTGGATAGGTTGACCTTCTGTTCGGCCCGCTAGACTGATTTGGAGCGCAAGCTGGCCGAAATGTCGTGCGTCGGCAGCAGGCGCTTGCTGCTTGCTCGGGCCGGTCATGTCGGGTACGGCCTGACGCGAATGGCTCTCAAACAGCTGCACATGGTGGTCAGGGGTCGAGTCCAGGGCGTCTACTTTCGCGCCTCGGCGCAGCGAGAAGCCCGCCGATTGGGCGTGTGCGGTTGGGTGCGCAATCGCTCGGACGGGGCCCTTGAAATAGTTGCCGAGGGCGAAGAAGCCGCCGTTCGCGATCTGCACGGGTGGGCGCAAAGAGGGCCCAGCGCAGCGCGCGTGGATAAAGTTGACACGCGGTGGCGCAGCTATGTTGGAGAGTACTCTGATTTCCGCATTCTCGATTGAGGGTACAGTGTTGCAGCGCGGCCGCAGATGCATCCTGGCCACAGTCGGCTTGTGCTGGGCAAGTACGTTATTGGGGACTAGCCATCGGGCCTTTGCCCAATCCAGTGGCCGCGAAGCCACCGAACATTCAACGACTGACGCTGCAGCGCACGCTGGCTCCGATAGCAACCCGGACGCCACACTGCCACCTCTTCCGGAGATTCCGCGCCTGGACACACTGCAGCCGAATGCAGAGGAAGTGCAAGAATTGGACGACAAACTGCGCGCGTTGATCAGCGGGGAGAGCGACGCCACCGACTCCGCCGTTGGCGACCTACTCGAAGTGCGATCGCGCATGGTGGCGGCGATTCACGCGCGGCTCACGCAAATGGCCGACCATGCCGACAAAGAACGGATGAAGCGAATCGTCGCTGAAACGCGACTTCAGCCGAGAAGTGAAAACCTCAAGCAAGCGAGCCAGCCCAGCACGCGGCAATCTGGCACCGACCTCTTGGCGGCACTGTTACGCGACGCAAAACCAAAAGACTCTCCGTGGCGCGATTGCGTCTATGTGGTTGCATTGCTTCGGATGCTCTCCGCAATATCCAATGTCGAAGCTGCCAGGGAGATGATATTCGTCTATGCGCGATTCGGCGAGTTCATTCGCCCAGAGGTGCAACAGCGCTTGCTTGACATGAAAGACCGTTCGGTCCCCGCTCTCATCGAGGCACGCAGGCACCCGGCGGAGAAGATATCGCGCTGGGCGGCGCTGAGACTCGATCAGATGGGGAAAGCCATCCCAGGCGAGTCGGCGCGCACCACCGATTACGAGGCTCTTGCCGATATTCTTCGCGGCTATGGGAGAATTCGCGACCCCGACGCGGCGCGCATCATCGTGTCCTTTGCGAACAGCGAGCGCGGCCAACTTCGGGTCGCAGCACGGCAGGCGATTGCCATGTTGGGACCCGTTGGACTATGGCAGCTTCGCGATGCATACGAGGATGTCGTTGGCCGCCGACCGAGAAGGGACTGGACTTGGGAGCGTACGGCCCGCGAGTTGTTCGGTGAGTTCGATCGGCTGAGGCTGGCTCGAGTCTACGGGACATTTGTCGAGGGGCTGGAGAAGTTGCATAAGGGGGACCTCGAAGCCATGGGACTGGCATTCGACTGGGTACTTACAAAGGACCCCCTGTTCGAGAAGAGGGCGCAAATGGCCGACGGTTATCTCAAACTGGCTCAGGATTCTTTCGAACGAAATCCCGAGACCTCGAGCCAAGCAGCGAACCGTGCTGAACGTTTGGCTACTGACAGCAAACTTCGAAATCAGGCCAGAAGTCTCATCGTCACGGAACAAGCAATCGCCAGTGCCAAGCGCGGCGTGGTCGATGTTGACAAGCTAGAGCGTGCGCTCGAACTTGACCCCAGTAACGTTCGTGCGCGAAACCTTATTGCCTTGGCGCAAGCGCCCGGGGCCGCGTACGCTCACACAACGATGCTCCGCTGGGTCTCAAGCGCGGTCATCAGCGCGATTGGGCTCTTGGCGGTCGTACTGATCTTTCTACGACGCGGCAGCCTGACTGCCAACGCGGCCACGGTAACGAACGGCTCGCACATTTCGACGTTCGATCCTCACGATCCATGACGTGAGCCGTGTACCCGCTCGTTGCGGGCAGGGACCCGACCCTGCGCGCGGCAATTTGCAGACGCTATCAAATTGTTCGCCTATACGCCCTGGTCCTCAGCTTGCGACAACGGTAGCGGCTGGCGAATTCGAACTGACAAACTCGATGATCGACATGGGGGCGTTGTCACCAGCGCGAGGCCCGATCTTGACGATGCGTGTGTAGCCGCCGTGACGATCTTGAAACCGCTTGGCCAGGTTGACAAATACCTTTTCGAGCAGATCCACCTGCTTGACGGACTCACCGTCATGGCTGACGGCAAAACGCCGCAGAAACCGCGCCAAATGCCGTTGCGCTGCCAAACGTCGTGCTCGGTCTGCCGCGCTGAGCTGATCCTGCCCCGTGTAGGCAATGGGTCCCAGTCGAATGGCTCGCCCTATCATTCGTTCGACTATCCGCCGCAACTCCTTGGCTTTGGCGTCCGTGGTCTCGATCCGCTCGTGAATCACCAGGTTCGACGCGAGCGCTCGGAACATCGCTCGGCGGTGTGATGTGTTTCGGCCGAATTGACGTCCGGACTTCCGATGTCGCATAGCTCAGAACTCCTTGAAGACCCGTTCTCTCAACCTTGAGCCTGCTGCTGTTTCCAGCGCTCGAGCATTTGAGGCGAGTTGTCCAGCTTCATGCCCAAAGACAAGCCCATCGTCACCAGGATCTCTTTTGATTTCCTTGAGTGATTTTCGTCCAAAGTTCTTGGTTTTTAACATGTCTTGCTCCGTCTTTTGGACGAGTTCGCCGATCAGCGTGATGTTTGCGTTCTGCAAACAATTCGCTGACCGCACCGACAACTCGAGCTCATCGACCGAGCGGAACAGATTCTCATTCAAGGGCTCCTCTTCGGAACCAGGCAGACTGTACGATGTCTCCTCGGATTCTTCGAAGTTAATCCAAATTGAAAGCTGTTCCTTCAGAATCTTGGCCGCAAATGCCACGGCATCCGCCGGACGAACTGCGCCATTCGTCCACACTTCGAGGATGAGCTTGTCGTAGTCCGTCTGTTGACCGACGCGGGCGTTCTGTACCGTGTAGTTCACCTTTCGGATGGGTGAGAACAGCGCATCAATCGGTATGGTGCCAACCGGCATGGTCGGTGTCTTGTTCCGCTCCGCTGCTACGTAGCCTCGACCAATATTGACCGTGAGTTCCATACTCAACGGGCCCTTCTTGTCGAGCGTCGCAATGCAATGGTTTGGGTTGAGAATGCGTATCCCGTCCACGAGCTGGATATCCGAGGCAAGGACGGTCGCTGGCCCTTCCTTGTCGAGGCGCACTGTATAGGTCTTGACGGATTCCGCTTTGAACACGACTTCTTTCAAGTTGAGAATTATGTCGGTAACGTCTTCAACCACATCTGGAATCGTCGTAAATTCGTGCAGCGCTCCCTCAACGCGAACAGCGGTTATGGCAGCACCTTGCAGAGACGCCAGCAACACTCGCCGCAGAGAGTTACCGACGGTGATCCCAAAACCGCGTTCGAGCGGTTCACAAGTGAACTTGCCGTAGAAATCAGTTGCCGATTCAACTTCGAGATGAATGGCCTTGGGACGAATCAGGTCCCGCCAATTGCGACTTGTCATCTGCGTAATCATCGTCATGGTGTTCTCCAATCGTTGGCGTGCCCTGCGCGACCGTCACAAACCTGTAATGGAACCCGCTCCATCATAGGCTCCGCGGCCAGCCCGCAATTCGAACTCAAATAAAGTAATTAGCGCGAATAGTACTCCACCACGTATTGTTCACGAATCGCTGGCTCGTTGAGCTCATCACGAATCGGCATTGACTTCACAGTACCCACGAACGCTGCCTTGTTCACTTCCAACCAACTTGGGCGTTGGCGGTTATCCGACGCCTCGATGGCAGCCAAAACCAGACCAATCTTTCGGCTGGCCTCGTGGATCTCTATCTTGTCGTTAGGCTTGACTTGATAACTTGGAATGTTGACGCGCTTGCCGTTCACGAGAACGTGGTTGTGTCGTACCAATTGGCGCCCTTGGGCACGGGTCGAGGCAAAGCCCATGCGATGAACGACGTTGTCGAGCCGCCGTTCCAGCAGCCCAAGCATTTCTTCACCTGTCCGGCCTTTGAGGCCCGAAGCGTCGAAGTAGTACTTCTGGAACTGCATCTCGAGAATTCCGTAGATGCGTCGCATCTTCTGCTTTTCGCGCAGCCGCAACGCATACTCGCTTAGTTTGACTCTTGCCTGACCGTGTTGGCCGGGCGCGTAGGGGCGTCGATTGACGGCGCATTTGTCGGAGAAGCAGCGTTCACCCTTGAGGTAGAGCTTTGCGCCCTCGCGGCGGCATAGTTTGCAGACGGGTCCAATATAACGTGCCATAGCTAGGTCCTAAACTCTACGTCGCTTTGGTGGTTGACAGCCGTTATGCGGGATGGGCGTGACATCCCGGATGATTGTTACGCGGAAGCCTGCGCTTTGTAGCGCACGCAGCGCGCTTTCGCGTCCAGCGCCTGGGCCCTGAACGAAGACCGCTACGGTTCTCATGCCATGTTCCTGGGCGCGACGCGCAGCCTCCTCAGCCGCGAGCTGCGCGGCAAATGGGGTGCTCTTGCGCGAGCCCTTGAAACCGCGCGAACCGGCGCTGGCCCAGGAAATAGTGTGCCCATTGACGTCGGATATGGTGACGATGGTGTTGTTGAAAGTCGATTGAATGTGGGCGATTCCAGTTGCCACATTCTTTCTGACGGCCTTCTTCGCGACGCGTTTTTTGGTGGCTGCCATGCAAAGTTTCCTTGAGTCGTGTTACGGGGCGCACCCCATCATTTCTTGGTTCGCGCCATTGTGCCCTTGCGCGGCCCTTTGCGAGTGCGGGCGTTGGTGTGGGTGCGTTGGCCGTTGGCGGGCAGCCCCTTGCGGTGTCTCAGTCCGCGATAGCAGCCCAAATCCATGAGTCGCTTGATGTTCTGCTGCACTTCTCGTCGCAGATCGCCTTCCACCTTGTAGTCAGCCTCAATGGTATCGCGTATCGCCTTGATTTCGGCTTCGGTGAGTTCGTTGACGTTCTTGTTTGCGGCGATTCCCGCCCGCTTGCAAATCTGTTGGGCTGAGTGCAACCCTACACCATAGATGTACGGCAAGGCGTACGAGATCGCTTTGCGGCGGGGTAAGTCTATTCCTGCAATGCGTGCCATGGTTGCCTCGTTTTAGCCTTGTCGCTGCTTGTGACGGGGGTTTTCGCAAATCACGCGGACGATACCTCGCCGCTTGATAATCTTGCATTTCTCGCAGATCTTCTTGACGCTTGGTCGGACCTTCATGGTGGCCTCTGCTATAGCTTGCTGGTAATTTGTCCTCGGTTGGGATCATGTACAGACAATCGAACAATCACGCGGTCGCCTGGGATTAGTCGCGTCGTCGCATGACGGGTTGCTTCGGATGCCGAAGCACGCACCTTGCGGCCGTCTTCAAGCCGCACAGCGTAAAGAGCGAGCGGCAATATGTTCTCGATGGTTCCCATGATCTCACGCGATCTATTCGTAGTTGGACTCCACGTATCGTAACTGCATCATTTGCCGAGCGCGGCCATCGTCCGTTCAGAGACGGTGTCCGGTGCACCCACTCCGTCTACTCGCCTAAGCAGCCCCAGCGCCGAGTAGAACGGGACAAGCGCGGAGGTCATCGTGTCGTATTCGTCCAGACGCTTCTTGACTGTTTCCTCTTGGTCGTCCGCGCGCTGGACTACCTCAACACCGGCCGGAGGGGGGTTATACTTGAGGTGGTAGATCTGTCCAGTCCGCCCGTCCATTCGGCGCAAAGTCGCGCGCTCAACGAGCAATTCGCGGGGAACGTCAATCTGAACGACAACGTCAAGCGGCCTGTTCAATCGGGCAAGCAGGCCCTGGAGAGCCTCTGCCTGAGGAACCGTTCGCGGAAAACCGTCGAGGATGAAACCGGCTTCGGCATCAGGCAGGGCGATCCGTTCCGCCACCAAGCCAACGACCACTGAATCCGGAACCAACCGCCCAGAATTCATGAAGATTTCGGCTTCCTTGCCGAGATCAGTTCGACTTTGCTCGCGCTTCTCGCAGCATGTCGCCCGTCGAGATCTTCGGGATGGAATAGTGCTGCATGAGAACGGCAGCTTGAGTTCCCTTGCCACTTGCCGGTGGACCAAGAAGCACGACTCTCATTGCCAACTCGCAGTGCTTCCGCGAATGACTTCGAGGATTGAGTGTCCTTGCGAGGAGACTTCATGTTGGTGAAGGGAAACTGCTTGCGTCATGCCGGCCTCCGGCCACTCAAACGCGTGGCTGCGGGGCCGGTCAAGCCTTCGTAGCTGTGCGTGATGAGATGCGCCTCGATCTGATTCACCGTCTCGAGGGCTACGCCAACCACGATGATTAGACTGGTTCCGCCAAACTGGAAAGGCACTCGAACCGCTTGAATGATAAGCGATGGAATGATGCAAATTGCCGCAAGGTACACGGCGCCACCCACGGTCAGCCTCGACAGGACTCGATCGATGAACTCGGCTGTTTGGCGTCCCGGGCGAATTCCAGGAATGTTTGCCTGCTGTTTCTTCAAGTTATCCGCGACGTCAACCGGGCGAAACGTTACCGCTGTATAGAAGAACGTGAAAAAAACGATAAGTACGCCGTACAATCCCTGAAACACCCAGTCGCCGCGGTTCAATATACCACTCAAGAGCTGCATCCCCGGAATGTTGAAGGAAGACAAGGTCGCGGGAAACATCAACAAACTAGAAGCGAAGATTGGCGGAATCATGCTTGCCATGTTGACCTTGAGCGGCAGATGGGCTTGCTGGCCCCCGTAGACGCGCCTGCCAACTTGGCGCCGAGCGTACTGAATCGGGATGTGACGCATTGCGCGTTCGAAGAAGACGACTACGCCGATGCTGACGACCAACGTCGCAATCACCACAGCCACCGTCATCGGCTGGATATCGCCTGCCGAGCCCGACCAGTAGCCAACAATCGCTTTGGGAATCCCTGCCACAATGCCGGCAAAAATGATGAGCGAGATTCCGTTGCCAATTCCACCATCCGTGATCTGTTCACCCAGCCACATGATGAGCAAGGTACCGGTGGTGAGTGTCACCATCGTCATCAGTCGGAATCCCCATCCCGGATGCGCCACCACGTCACCGAATCGGCCACCGCCTGCGTCCGCGCTATTCAGCCCTTCCAGCCACATAGCAACACCAAAGGACTGAAACAGGCTCAGGAGCAAAGTTCCATAGCGCGTCCATTGCTCAAGCTTCCGGCGACCGGACTCGCCTTCCTTGCGCATCTCCTCAACTTGGGGACTGACCAACCCCATCAGCTGCATGATGATGCTGGCTGAAACATAGGGCATTACACCCAAGGCAAAAATAGAGAGATTGCCGAGCGCGCCGCCGCTAAACAGGTTTACGAGACCGAGCAGCCCCCCTTGCCCCGTCACGATTCGGTTCATCACGGAACGATCAACGCCGGGCGTGCTGACAAATACCCCGATTCGGTAGACCGCAACCAGACCGAGTGTGAATATCACTCGCTTTCTGAGCTCGGGCACCTTCCCGATGTTGGAGAATCCAGCCAGTATGGCCATCGTTGTGTTTCGGTCTGCTTAGGCCGCCGGCTCCTCGACTGCGATGACAATCGCCTTCCCGCCGGCGCCCTCGATTTTGGCAACCGCGCTCGCGCTGAACTTGTGCGCAGCAACGGTCAGGGCTTTGGTTACCTCGCCGTTGCCGAGAATCTTCACCAACACATCGCGGCCTTGGACAAGCCGCTTCGATCGGAGCGACGCTTCATCTACACGACTGCCCTCTTCGAACAGATCGAGTGAACTAACGTTGACGATCGCCACCTCGACGGCGAATGGATTGCGAAATCCGCGTTTCGGCAAGCGTCGTTGAATGGGCGTCTGCCCGCCTTGAAAGTGCTTCTTGCCGATGTTTCCGGTGCTTCGCGCCTTCTGGCCCTTCTGTCCACGACCCGCGGTCTTACCAAGTCCGGTGCCGGGCCCGCGACCCAAACGCTTGGCCGCCTTTCTTGAACCTGCGGGAGGAGACAGTCGTGAAAGAACAGATGACATTACGGCTTCTCCTCTACCCGAACCAAGTGCAGCACTTTCTTGATCATGCCGCGAAATGACGGGGTATTCTCCACGATTACTGAACTCCCGGGGCCACGCAAGCCAAGACCGGCAACCACGCGACGCTGCGGGTGGGGACGCCCCCGAGCGCTCGCAATCTGTCGTACAACGAGCTTCGAATTCATGTCGAATTGGCTCCCTCATTCGACGCTACGATCGAGGAGGCGGTACGCGCAGCACTAACCATGCCTGCAACCGGATAGTCGCTGGCGACCTCTTCGACGGACTTCTCGCGCGCCGACGCAATCTGTTCCGCGGATCGGAGAGCGCTCAACGCTGCAACGGTGGCGTTGACAACGTTGTGCTTGTTTGAAGACCCTAGACATTTGCTCAGAATGTCGTGAATTCCCGCTGATTCTACGACAGCTCGAACCGCACCACCGGCAATGACACCCGTGCCGGGGGCTGCAGGGCGCAGCATGACCTTGCCCGATCCGTATTCCCCAACGACCCCATGCGGAATGGTCGCGCCCATCATCGGCACTTTGAACAGATTCTTCCGTGCCTGGTCATTGCCCTTGCGGATCGCCTCAGGCACCTCGTTGGCTTTCCCAAGGCCCACACCAACATGTCCAGCTTCGTCGCCCACTACCACCAGCGCAGCGAAGCTAAAGCGCCTCCCGCCTTTCACGACCTTCGCAACGCGGTTGATGTGAATGACGCGTTCTTTGAGCTTCTCCTCATCGAATTGTTCGAATGCCATTCTTGCTCCCAATCGTCAGAACTTCAGTCCGCCCGCGCGCGCAGCGTCCGCTAGGGCCTTGATGCGACCATGGTAAAGATGGCCGTTTCGATCGAACACAATCTTCTCAACCTTTCGGGCTAGGCAAATCTTGGCTATCAAGGCGCCCACCTTCTTGGCAGCTTCCAGTTTCTTGTCACCGCCTGCGCTCGTGCGAAGATCCGCCGACAGAGTGCAGGCCGCGGCAATTGTGGCCCCCTGTTCGTCATTGATCACCTGCGCGTATATGTGCCGCGCGCTTCTAAATACGCTCAGCCTGGGACGTTCAGCCGTACCAAATATCTTATTGCGAATACGAAGCTTGCGACGTTCTCGAGACGTAAGTTTAGCCATGACGACAGCCTTCCTTGTCCTCGTCTTTCACTTGCGGGCCTTGCCAGCCTTGCCAGCCTTCTTTCGAATCTTCTCTCCTCGGTAACGGACGCCCTTGCCACCGTAGGGTTCCGGCGGTCTAAAGCTCCGAATCGTCGCCGCAGTTTGACCGAGTAGAGCCTTGTCCGGCGAAGTCAGAATGAGCATTGTGCCCTTCGAGTCCGCTGGAATATTCGCGCTGATTGACTCGGGCAACTCGATGAACTTTTGATGGGAGAACCCCAGCTGAAACACGACCGAACGCCCTTTGAGCTCGCATCGATAACCCGTCCCGACCAACTCTAAACTGCGCTCGTAGCCCTGGACGACACCGCGAACCATGTTAGCCAACAGAGCGCGCTCTAGACCTTGCAGGCGTGCGGCATCTCGGCCCGGTGCGCTGCTTGCAATGCGTAGTGCACTGCCGTCCTTTTCCACCGTTGTAAGTTCCGAGATCTCTCGCCCCAACTTGCCCTTGGGGCCCTGAACGTTGACCCGGCGCCCCACAATGGTCACGTTCACTCCTGAGGGGAGCAAAATGGGCCGCTTGCCGACTCGAGACACCTTGGGTGAGGTGTCGTTGGATGCTGCTGCTGTCGGAGTCGCCATCACCAGACCTCACAAATCAGCTCACCGCCGATTCTACGCCTTCGGGCTTCTTTGTCCGTCATCACGCCCTGAGAGGTGCTCACGATCGAAACGCCGAGACCACTGAGAACCCGAGGGATAGACTCATGGCCAAGGTAAACGCGCCGACCCGGACGCGACACACGTCGCATGCCGAGAAAAGCACACTGTCGATCGCGACTATACTTCAGAGTGATGGTTAACGTAGGCGCCTTCTTGGGGCCCCACTCTTCGCGACGAACATCTGAAACGTATCCTTCGGCCTTCAGCAGCTCGGCGACTGCGGCCTTCAGACGGCTCGCGGGCACGCGAGCCAGTTCGTGACGAGCCAACGCCGCATTGCGAAGACGAGCCAACAAATCTGCGATGGGGTCGCTGTTCATTGTTTCACCAGCTTGCCTTGGTAACGCCCGGAAGCTCTCCGCGTAACGCCATCAGGCGCAGACACATGCGACAGAGCTTGAAATCTCGGTAAACGGCCTTCGAGCGGCCGCAGACATTGCATCGAGTAACGGCGCGAGTCGAAAACTTCGCCGGTCGATTGAGCTTTGCCCACTGACATGCACGTGCCATCTCATTAACTCCTAAATGGCATCCCGAGCTGCGTGAGCAGCTCTTTGGCTTCCTCGTTTGTCTCGGCTGTTGTCACGATCGTAATGTTCATTCCCTTGGCCTTGTCGACTTTGTCGAAATTGATTTCCGGAAATACGATCTGTTCGCGTAGTCCTAACGTGTAGTTGCCGGCCCCATCGAAGGCACGGCTGCTTACGCCGCGAAAATCTCTCACTCGTGGAAGGCTTATCGACACAAGTCGATCGAAGAACTCCCACATGCGTTCGCGCCGCAACGTCACCATGACTCCAATCGGCATGCCCTGGCGTAACTTGAAATTCGCAATGGACTTGCGGGCGCGCGTCACAACGGGCTTCTGCCCGGTGATAGCCGCTACTTCCTGCACCGTGGACTCAATGAGCTTCGGATTGGCGGTAGCCTCGCCAAGACCGACGTTCACGACAATCTTCTTGAGGCGGGGAAGCTGCATCTGGTTCTTGTAACCGAACCGCTTCATCAATTTGGCGGCAATTTCGCTCTTGTACCGTTCGAACAGCCGAGGCGAGGGGATTGGTTCTGCCATGGCCTACTCCTGCACGACCAGGGTTGCACCGCTCTTAGCCTGGCGCACCTTCTTGCCATCTTCAGTCTTGTACCTAACGCGCGTCGGCTTGCCAGTTTGTGGATCCACTGGCATCACGTTACTCGCGTTAATCGGTGCTTCGATTTCCATAATCCCGCCAGGTCGCTGCGGTTGAGACTTCACGTGCCGCTTGACCTTACGCACGCCCTCGATAACGACGGCATTGCGCTCCGCGATCACACGTAGAACTCGTCCCCGCTTGCCCTTGTCATTGCCGCTTACGACAATAACTTCGTCCCCTTTTCGCAGCCGTTGCATCACAGCACCTCCGGGGCTAGCGATATGATTTTCATGAACCCACGACCGCGAAGTTCGCGGGCGACAGGACCGAATATTCGAGTGCCAATGGGCTCGAGCTGGTTGTTGATTAGGACAGCACTGTTCTCGTCGAACTTGATGTAGCTACCGTCCGTGCGGCGGTATTCCCGCGCCGTTCTGACGACCACTGCCTTTGCTGTGTCTCCCTTTTTCACTTTGGAGCCTGGCATGGCGTCGCGAATACTGACGACGATTACGTCACCGAGCCCCGCATAGCGCCGGCGAGAACCGCCAAGGACTTTGATGCACTGTACGACCTTTGCGCCCGAGTTGTCCGCGACATCGAGTACGGATTCCATCTGGATCATATCAACTGAGCTCCTGATCGGGGCGTTCCACCAAGCCCACTACCCTCCAGCGCTTGGTACGCGACAGCGGCCGATGCTCGAGTATCTCAACCCTGTCGCCTCGTTTGCACCGGTTGTCTTCGTCGTGCGCCTTGTATGAGCGGTGCACCCGTATGTACTTCTTGTACTTGGAATCGAGTTTCAGACGAATGACCTCGACGGTCACCGTCTTGTCCATCTTGTCGCTGGTCACGGTTCCGACAAGGCGCCTGCGGCGGTTGGCTGCCCGCGACTGCGTTGTGTTTTCAGTGCTCACGAGTCGCTTCCTTTCACGCTTTCGGAATTACCGGCATGGACCGCCTCGGCAGCCATGCGCTCGTGCAGAATAATCTCGATTCGGGCGAGATCGCGCCGCGACTTGCGTATCAAACTTGTATCTTCCAATTGATTGGTGAAGTTCTTCATTCGATATGCGAAAAGCTCTTGCTTGCACGTCGCTTGCAGCGTGTTCAAGTCTTCGGTGGTTCGTTCCCGGAGGTCCTTCGCTTTCATTACAGGTCTCCTCGTACAAGAACCCGCGTGCCAATGGGGAGTTTGGCCGCCGCCAAGTGGAAGGCTTCGCGCGCCATCACCTCAGTAACCCCTTCGATTTCGAACATCACGCGCCCGGGCTTAACCACTGCAACCCAACCCTCGACGCTGCCTTTTCCACTTCCCATGCGGACTTCAAGCGGCTTCTTGGTAATTGGCTTGTCGGGAAAGATTCGTATCCATAGCTTACCCGCCCGTTTGACATGCCGTTGGATCGCCATACGAGTGGCTTCGATTTGTCTGGCCGTTATCCAACCATGCTCCATGGACTGGAGCCCGAAGTCGCCAAAGGAGACGTCGGAACCTCGCCACGCGATGCCGCGGACACGGCCCTTCTGGACTTTACGAAACTTGGTGCGCTTGGGGGACAACATGGCGGTGACTCACTCCGGGATGCGTCGCGCCTTGCGCTGCAACACTTCACCCTTGAAGATCCAGACCTTTATTCCAATGGTTCCGTAGGTAGTTCGAGCTTCGGCAAGGCCGAAGTCCACGTCGGCGCGTAGGGTGTGCAGGGGAACGCGGCCTTCACGGTACGTTTCGACTCTTCCCATCTCAGCACCACCGAGACGACCAGAGCAGCGTATACGAACGCCCTTGGCGCCAAACTTCATGGACGTCGAAAGGGCTTTCTTCATGGCCCGACGAAACGCGATACGCCGTTCCAATTGCGTCGCCACGTTTTCCGCCACAAGCTGCGCGTTAGTTTCGGCCTTGCGCACCTCTTGAACGTCAATGAAGACTTCGTTGTCCGTGAAGCTCTGAACGCCAGGGAATCTCGTTTCTCCGCGGGCTGCCGTGTCAAGGTTGCCGCTCTTCAAGATTTCTATCCCTTTTCCCCCCTTGCCAATCACCATGCCGGGGCGCGCCGTATAGACGACGACCTTCGCCTTGTTAGCCGCCCTTTCAATCTCTACACCCGCCACATTGGCGTTGTATAGGTACTCCTTGACCGCGCGCTTGATGCGAATGTCTTCGTGCAGCCACTTCGTGTATTGCGAGTCTTCATACCACTTACTCGTCCACGTCTTGATGACGCCCAGCCGAAAACCGTACGGATGCGTTTTCTGTCCCATGATCTCTTGCCTATTGTTCGCGCTCTTTATCGCTCATCGAGCTCGATATGGATATGGCTTACGCCTTTTGTAATCCGCGTCGCTCTCCCCATGGCACGGGGACGCCAACGCCTTAGCTGCGAATTGGGGCCCTTGTCAACTGTTGCTTTGCTCACGTACAGTCGGTCTAGCTCCAGTGTGGGGCGAAGTTGGTGCGCATTGGCCAGTGCACTGGCAATGAGCTTCTTGACGAAGGGCGCACCGGCTTTGGGCGTAAAGTCCAGGAGCTGCATCGCTTCTGACGCATCACGCCCCCGAATGAGGTTCACCATCATTCGGGCCTTGCGTGGACTAATCCGCTGAAAATGTGCTGTTGCTTCGCTTATCATATCGACAGTTTCCTTTGCAGACCCGTCGCCCCTGGCAGCAAGTCACCCTGCTACCTAGCCGCGTCGCTCGCCGAAAGTCCTGCCAATTCGGCGATTCTTTCTTGGCTTTCGCAGCCGCCAGATGGCCAGGAACGGACCCAGCCCCTAGCAAAAGGGACGACTTCTTAGCAGACCAATTCAGCCGCCGCAAGGCATCCAACGTCAAGGACCGCTGAATGCCCGTACAGGGCCGTTTCGGGCTAGCGCTTGCCTGTCTGCGGATTGATCTTCTTGGGACCCGCTTTCTTGTCGGCAGCATGCCCGTGAAATGTTCGAGTGGGCGCAAATTCCCCGAGTTTGTGTCCCACCATATTTTCCGTCACAAACACCGGGACGAATTTTCGCCCATTATGGACGGCGAACGTCAATCCGACTGACTCGGGAATTATCGTGGAACGTCGCGACCAAGTCTTGATGACTTTCTTTTGGCTCTGCGACTGAGACTCTTCGATCTTCCTTAGCAAATGTCCGTCGATAAACGGACCCTTCTTGATACTGCGCGCCATGGTCTAACTCTTTGCCTTGCGATTCTTTACGATCATTAAATTTGTGCGCTTGTTGTTCCGGGTCTTGAGCCCTTTGGTGAGTTTGCCCCAGGGCGAACAGGGGTGGCGCCCTCCGCTGGTTCGACCTTCGCCACCGCCCATTGGGTGATCGACGGGATTCATGGTCACGCCGCGATTGTGCGGTCGCCTCCCCAACCACCGTCGCCGACCGGCTTTGCCCAGGCTGACGTTCTGAGCTTCGACGTTCGAGACCTGGCCCACAGTCGCCCGACACAAAATGTGCACCTTGCGCACTTCGCCGCTTGGCATACGGATTTGTGCGTAGGTCGTGTCTTTTGCCATTAGTTGCGCGCCAACCCCCGCGCAACGGACCAATTGTCCGCCCTTGCCTCGCCTCAGTTCGACGTTGTGAATCAACGTGCCTGCGGGGATATACGACAGCGGAAGACAATTGCCGGGGCGAATGTCAGCGTGACGACTTGAGATCACCTCGTCGCCAGCCTTGAGCCCGTCCGGAGCCAAGATGTAGCTCTTCTCCCCATCGACATAATTCAGAAGCGCGATACGCGCGTTGCGATTAGGATCGTATTCGATCGCAGCGACTCGAGCTGGGACTCCAATCTTCTGGCGTTTGAAGTCGATGACTCGGTACATCCGCTTGTGACCGCCGCCACGAAACCGTGATGTAATCCGACCTTGGTTGTTGCGCCCACCGGTACTGCGCATGGGCTCAATGAGCGACTTTTCCGGTAATGTCTTGGTAACATCAGAGAAATCAGCCGCGGTGTATCCGCGTCTTCCCGGAGAGGTTGGTTTGAATGCGCGAATGGCCATTGCCTCACTCCTCCGCCTCAGTAAAGAATTGAATATCGTTGCCAGGCTGCAGTGTCACAAATGCTTTCTTCCAATTGGGCCGCTTGAGCACGCGGCGCCCGGCCTTCTTTAGCTTGCCGCGTTGAACCAGCGTGGAGACATCCGCAACCTTCACTTTGAAGAGCGCCTCAACGGCATCTCGAATCTCAATCTTGTTCGCTTCAAGAGCCACCTCGAAGACGACTTTGTTTTGCCCTTTTGCTCGCGCGGCCTTTTCCGTCAAGACCAGCGGACGCTTGATAATGTGTTCTGGGGTCATGGTCGTCGCTCCAGGCAGCGGGCCTCAAGGGCCTTTGCCGCATCTTTCGACACCACGAGATGATCGTGGCGGAGCAAATCATAGACGTTGACTCCTTCGGGAGGCAAGAACCGTGATTCGTCCATGTTTCTTATCGAAAGTCGAAGGTTTTGATTCTCGTTGCTGTCAACGACAAGCGTAGTGCCTGTTGCCTTCAGATTGGCCAGGATTGTTGCCATTTGCTTGGTCTTCGGCTCCGCCAACTGGATGTTGTCGACAACCGTCAGTCGGCCCTCTTTGAAGATTAGGCTCAACGCGCTACGCAAAGCCCCCGCCCGCACTTGCCGCGGTGGGCGGTAGTTCCAGTCCTGAGGACGAGGCGGATGAGCCCGACCACCACCGACATAGATGGCTGACCTAATCGCGCCATGACGCGCATTGCCGGTGCCCTTCTGCTTGTAGAGTTTCTTCTTTGAACCCTGAACAGCCGAGCGCTCTTTGGCGGCGTGCGTCCCAGCACGACGCGAGGCGAGTTGGGCGGTGACGACCTCGTGAAGTAAATGCTCCCTGACTTCGGTCGCAAAGACTTCGTCGGCAAGCTCAAGTTCTCCGACCTTCTGCCGCTCTAGATTGTATACGTCGATCTTTGCCATGAGATCCTCGAAAGGTTCGACTCAACTCTTGATTTCGACGTCCACGCCAGCGGACAAATCAAGCTTCATCAGCGCCTCAAGCGTCTGCTGAGTTGGTTCAAGTATGTCCAACAAGCGTTTGTGCGTGCGAACCTCGAATTGCTCGCGAGACTTCTTGTCAACGTGGGGTCCACGAAGGACGGTGTACCGCCGAATCGATGTCGGCAGTGGAATTGGACCAGCTACTCGCGCGCCCGTGCGTCGCGCTGTCTCGACGATGTCCGCCGTAGATTTGTCGAGCAACTGGTGATCGAATGCCTTCAGGCGTATCCGAATTTTCGTTGTGTCAGCCATGGGTTTCGAAGCATCTTTCGTGGATGTTGTAAAACAAGCTGATTACTCGAGGATCTTGGTAACAACGCCAGCACCAACGGTCTTGCCACCTTCGCGAATCGCGAAACGCATCTGCTCTTCCAGCGCCACCGTCGTTATCAATTCCACCGTCATTGTGATGTTGTCTCCCGGCATCACCATCTTGACCCCTTCGGGCAAGTCTACCGACCCCGTCACGTCCGTGGTCCGAATGTAGAATTGTGGCCGGTAGTTCGTGAAAAATGGCGTGTGCCGCCCTCCTTCCTCCTTCTTCAACACGTACACTTCCCCCTCGAACTTCTTGTGCGGCTTGATGCTCCCGGGCTTGGCCAGCACTTGCCCGCGCTCGATCGCTTCCTTGTCAATCCCTCGCAGCAGGCACCCCACGTTGTCTCCCGCTTGCCCTTCATCGAGCATCTTGCGGAACATCTCCACGCCCGTGACCACCGTCTTGGCATTGTGGTCGAAGCCGATAATCTCCACTTCGTCGTTGATCTTTACGATCCCTCGCTCGATTCGGCCAGTCGCTACGGTCCCGCGTCCCTTGATCGAAAATACGTCTTCCACCGCCATCAAAAATGGCTTGTCCACCTCCCGCATCGGCTGCGGAATGTATTCGTCTAGTGCCTTGAGTAGCTCGTCAATTGCCGGTTCCCACTTCGCGTCGCCGTTCAGAACTGGCAGCGCCGCTCCCCGCACGATCGGTGCGTTGTCCCCGTCAAACTTCTGCTTGTTCAACAGTTCCCTGACCTCCATCTCCACCAGATCCAGCATCTCCGGGTCATCCACTGCATCGCACTTGTTCAGAAACACGACCATGTGGTTCAGTCCCACTTGGTGCGCCAATAGAACATGCTCCCGCGTCTGCGGCATCACCGAGTCTAGCGCACTGACCAACAAAACGGCCCCATCCATCTGGGCCGCCCCCGTGATCATGTTCTTGATGTAATCCGCGTGTCCCGGGCAATCTACGTGGGCGTAGTGCCGTGCATCCGTTTCGTATTCCACGTGGCTCACCGCGATCGTCACCGTCTTGGTTTCGTCGCGTACGATGCCCCCCTTTGCGATATCCGCGTACTTGATCTCCTTCGCCTTGCCTCGCCTTGCCTGCACCTTCACGATTGCTGCCGTAAGCGTCGTCTTGCCGTGGTCTATGTGACCAATCGTTCCCACGTTTACGTGCGGTTTCGTTCGTACGAACTTCTCCTTGCCCATCTTGGACCTCTCCCTTTCAACTAGTTTCCGCGAATTCTGGCGATGACCTGCTCCTGCACAGACGCAGGGACGGCCTCATAATGCGCAAATTGCATGGTATAGGTTGCGCGGCCTTGAGTTCTGCTTCTTAGATCAGTTGCATATCCGAACATAGTCGCCAGGGGCACCTCAGCCGTGACAATCTGCGTTCCGGAAGCCCGTTGATTCATTCCGTGAATTCGGCCTCGTCGGGAATTGATGTCGCCGATCACGTCACCCATATTGATTTCCGGCGTGACGACTTCAACGGACATTATTGGTTCGAGAAGATGGAGCCCAGCCCGCTTGACGCCATCCTGAAATGCGAGTGACCCGGCGATTTCAAAAGCGGGACCCGACGAATCAACCTCGTGATAGCTACCGTCGATGAGCTCGACATGCACGTCGGCAAGCGGGTACCCCGCTAGCACCCCCCGTTGCATCGCGTCGCGTATTCCCTTTTCAATCGATGGAATGAACTCCTTGGGAATCACACCGCCGACAATCTTGTTCTCGAATACAAGACCGGTAGCTCGCTCGCCGGGAGCCACCCTGATCCGACAGTGTCCGTACTGTCCGTGACCCCCGGTCTGGCGCACGAAACGGCCTTCCGCGTTGACGCTCTTGGAAATCGCTTCACGATAGGCAACCTCGGGTTTGCCGACGCTGGCCTCGACTTTGAATTCACGGCGTAGGCGATCGACGATGA
This sequence comes from uncultured delta proteobacterium, assembly GCA_963811985.1. Classification (GTDB taxonomy): domain Bacteria; phylum Myxococcota_A; class Polyangia; order Polyangiales; family Polyangiaceae; genus FEN-1139. Next base: position 277,138 of record CAWEUH010000020.1, on the reverse strand, counting down.
TCTCCAGATGAAGCTCACCCATGCCTTCGATGATCGTCTGCCCGGTTTCCTCGTTGGTGAACGTTCTAAAGCTGGGATCTTCGTACGCGAGTTTTTGCAGACTGATCCCAAGTTTGTCGAGGTCTGCTTGTGTCTTCGGTTCGATCGCAATCGATATGACTGGATCAGGAAATGTCATCCGCTCCAGGACTATGGGTTGCTTGTCGTCGCACAGGGTGTCGCCTGTTCGCGTATCGCGTAGTCCCACGGCTGCGTAGATATTGCCTGCCCGACAGTCCTTCAATTCCTCGCGCTTGTTGGCGTGCATGCGCAAGATCCGTCCGATTCTCTCGCGCCTGTTGCGTGCGGGATTGAGCACGGCGGTGCCGCTGGTCAACGTCCCTGAATACACTCGAAAGAACGTGAGGTTGCCCACGAACGGATCATTCATGATCTTGAAAGCCAATGCAGCAAACGGCACCGAATCGCTGGCTTCGCGTTTGATGGTCTTGCCCGTGTGTGGCTCAATCCCCTCAATTGGTGGCACGTCAACCGGTGACGGCAGATAGTTGACGACAGCATCCATCAACAGCTGAATGCCCTTGTTCTTGAACGCTGAACCACAAAAGACCGGGACGAATTTGAAGCCGATCGTGGCGCGGCGAACGGCGGCGTGAATCTCCTCCTCGGTCACCTGGTCACTGTGACCGCCGAGGAATTTCTCCATGATCCGGTCATCATGGTCAGCGCAGGCTTCAATGAGCTTGTCGCGGTGTTCTTTGCACTTCGGCGCCAAGTCCTCAGGAATTGGATGCCACGCATACTTCGAGCCCAGCGACTCTGAATCGAAGATCGCCGCCTGCATCCGCACCAAATCAACGACGCCCCTGTGTTCATCCTCTTGCCCGACAGGCCACTGCATGGCGATGGGTTTGACGCCCAGCCGCTCTCGCATGGAATCGAGATTCATCTGGAAGTCCGCACCCACTTTGTCCATCTTGTTGACGAACGCGATGCGCGGAACTTCGTAGCGATCGGCCTGGCGCCATACGGTTTCGCTTTGGGGCTCGACGCCGTTGCCACCGTCGAACACCGCTACGGCTCCATCAAGAACTCTAAGACTGCGTTCGACCTCGATGGTGAAGTTGACGTGCCCCGGAGTGTCGATAATATTAACTCGGTGCTTTTGCGCCTCGAACGGACCGAATTCAGGCGTCCAGAAACAGTTGGTCGCAGCACTGGTGATTGTAATCCCGCGCTCCTGTTCCTGTTCCATCCAGTCCATCGTGGCGGCGCCTTCGTGGACTTCGCCAAGCTTATGGTTGATACCGGTATAGAACAGGACCCTCTCCGTAACGGTAGTCTTCCCCGCATCAATGTGGGCCATGATGCCGATGTTGCGGGTTCTCTCCATTGCGATTTCGCGGGCCATGATTGTGTCTTGTGATGCGGTTCCTGTTCGCAGATGCACTAAACCCCTTTCGGCCTGTCATCTCCCCGCGTTTTGGGGAAACCTGCAATCTGCCGAAAGGGGTCGGGGTCAAGGAGCCGAAGTTCTGGAGAGCCCAGACTTCGGAATGTTTGAACCCGATCTATGTGGTTCTCGTCATATGCGCAATATCAACTCCGCGTCAGCCTGATTGACCAAACTACCAACGATAGTGGGCAAAAGCCTTGTTGGCCTCTGCCATCTTGTGAGTGTCGTCCTTCTTCTTCACGGCAGTGCCGCGATTTTGCGAGGCGTCAACGAGCTCCGCCGCAAGCCGTTCGCGCATGGTCTTCTCGCCGCGTGAACGGGAGTAGCCCACCAGCCACCGCATGGCCAATGCAACTCTGCGTTCCGGCCGCACTTCGACGGGAACTTGGTAATTGGCACCGCCGACGCGACGGCTCTTGACTTCGAGCTTGGGTTTAACGTTGTCCAGAGCCTTGCGGAATACCTCAATAGGATCTTCCTTGAAGCGGGTCTGAATGATGTCGAAAGCGCCGTAGAGGATGCCTTCCGCGACGGCTTTCTTGCCGCTCAACATCAAACAGTTCGTGAATTTGGCGACAAGCTTGTCCTTGAATTTCGGGTCCGGAGTTATTTTCCGCTTCGGAACCTCTCGCCTACGAGACATCGGCCAGGATCTCCTTACTTCTTCGGGCGCTTGACGCCGTACTTGGACCTTTTGCGGTTTCGATTCGCTTTGTTCGTGCTGCTAGGACCTGAAGCACCTGATGCGTCCAGCGTGCCGCGCACAACATGGTATCGAACACCCGGCAAGTCCTTGACGCGACCGCCGCGAATCAGGACAACGCTGTGCTCTTGAAGGTTGTGACCTTCGCCGGGAATGTAGCTGGTTACTTCCATGCCGTTGGTGAGCCTTACGCGACACACCTTACGCAATGCGGAGTTTGGCTTCTTGGGAGTCGTCGTGTATACGCGCGTGCAAACGCCGCGCTTTTGGGGGCAGGCGCGCAGTGCCGGCGAGGCGGTCTTCAACTTGACTTCGGCGCGTCCGCTGCGAATTAGCTGCTGAATTGTGGGCATGGGAAAACAAAAAGGGTGCCCCCGGACTTCGGGGGAACGGGAGGGTAGCCGGCAAGGAACAGGTGTCAAGCGTTACCTTTGGCATGTGGAGGCCGGAGAACCTATAGGAGACTGTCCTTATGTTCAGATTTTCCTGGGAAAGGACCAGGGCCACACCTCTGGCTTTGTGCTTTTCCAGACCTGCCGAGCCGACTCGACCACGGGGGCTTCCCAGGAAACTCCGAGTTGACCCGGTTTGGCCAGCGCCGTCTTCAACCCCGCGGCACGGGCGGAGGCCAAAACGCGAAATGCGTCAGCTTCGCAACTTGTATCACTACAGACCAACCCGAGCAGTCTGCCTCCCCGTTGGGCGTAGTTTGTGGACAAAGCAGACGACCATTCCCCGACGCCTCCGTTGATGAGCCACAGAATCGAGAAGACGGACGGATTCTGCAGGGCGATCGGCACGACGCGGCCGGCTCCTGCGCCGAAGCCTGCCAATGCGACCTCGTGGCGCGCGACGTAGCGACCATAACGGCTGCGCAATGCGACGAGCCCTTCGCGCAGCTCGTCGGCAAGACAATCGATGGTCGAGCATTCTTCGGGAGCTGCGCCGCCTGCATGTAACGGTCGAAGTGACGGGCAAAGAACGAACGTGTCGTGTTCGGTGATGACACTCCAGGCATTACAATTCGCCTCTTGCGTGTCGTAGGTTCCGTGGATTGCCACAATGACGGGACGTGCCCAACGCGCCCCAACGGGTACAAATACGACGGCGGGCTCGAAGCTGGGCAGCGTCAGCTTGTCAATGGCTCTATCAGCCTTGAGCGGCATCAGTTGCTGCGGGGCTGCGCTGATTCGCAGAGTTCTTGGTCGTGCCAGTCGCCTCGCACCGCGCCTGCAAGCAGGCGCGAAAGCCAACGCCGACACAAGCAGCCACGGCAATACCGCAAATCGCATTGTCCGATTCTGCCTCAAAACCGGAATTGACCCAAGTCAATCTCGCGCCTCACATGTGGCGTGATGCGACAAAAATGACCTCCCGCGTAGGCGAACATTGCTTCCGCGGGACCGTTCGGGCAGAGGCCCTCAATCCGATACGCAGCTTGGTCGAATTTAAGAGCTCGGTTGACCCGCAACTGCGCCGTCAGCCGCAGGAATCGCGGCTTCTCGAAGGGGGCGAAACGATTGTAGTCGCGTTCCAACCCCGCCACCGAAAAACTACCCGTCGGCACAATGACCGCCAGTCCCATTTGACCGTCATAGTGAGGCAGTCTCAGATGCGTGACGCCAACCTCGGCCACGCCAGCAAAGTGCCTCATTTGGCGTACCAGATAGGCTGATGAGACGTTGCGACCATCTTGTCGAAATACCTCGAAGGTTCTATCGACGAACTCGATGTACCCGTTGTCGTCACGAACAACGATGTCACCCGTTCGCAGCCCCCAATCTGTCCTGCAAACTACCTGGGAAACGAACTGCATGTGTTGACCGTCAGCGGCCGCGTCGCGTTGGCTTTGGTTTTGCCGTCGGTCCTTGCTGAAATAGCTGGCCAACAACACAAGCTCACCCGCCTCGCCCGGCTCGCATTCAATGCATAGGTCTTGCGCGTCACGGATAAGGCAGCCGGACTCGGCATCTCGCCGCACAATGCGCCAGGGTGATACCTTGCCAAAGGGAGTACGGCCAATTGCTCCGGGACGACCGGTGAGATTCACAAGGGAAAGTCGCAATTCGGTTGCCCCATAGAGCTCCAGGATTCTGGGGATGCGAAAACGAGCCTGAAACCGGTGCCAGACGTCCAGCGCCATACCGCTGCCGTATGCGACTCGAAGTCGATGGCTCTGCTCAGACACGTCGTATGGCGCAGCAAGCAGATACCGCGCTAGTTCCCCCACGTAGACGAGCGCCGTTGCGCGCACGTTTGCCACATCACTCCAAAATGCCGACGCGGCAAACCGGCGTCGAGTGACTAGCGTGCAGCCCGCGACCAGCGCCGCGCAGAGCCCCGTTAGCAGCCCTGTCGCGTGGGACAAGGGCAATGCGCAGAAGATGACATCACTTGGCGATAGAGCCAAGCATAGCTCGGAGATGCCAAAACCAGCGAGCACGGCGCGCGTGGCTGATACACCAACCGCTTTCGGCTCGCCGGTTGTCCCCGAAGTCGTAAGCCATGCAAACGATTCCGATTGGGAGCTGCGGCTCCGTTGCACGGTGTGGTCATTCGCCACGCTACTGGACAACTCGGACAGAGTCATGACCGTGCATGATTGCGGCAGCCTCAAACCTTCGAGGTTCTCGGGAACGTCAACTAGCAGAAATGGAGTGTCGAAAACGCCAAGCGCCGACGCTAGCCCATCGCTGCCGCATCGCGCGTCGAGCAAAAGGGCACAACCACCGATCCATTGGATCGCAAACAGAAGAACGATCAACGGCGTGGAGTTCTCCGCTACAACGGCTACCCGCGTCGCTGGTCCGATGCCTCTCTGTCTTAAAGACCGCCCCCAGTTGACGGCTTCGGTGCGCAATTGACGCCAAGTGAGCGACCCATCTTCGTCGGCAATTGCCTGCGAGTGCGGACGGCGATCCGCCCAGAATTCGAGGCAGTTCCAAAGTGAGAACCTCCCATGTCGAATCCCTGTCCTCAGTTTCGTGATTCGAAACAGGGCACGCAGCGCAACCCTTGACTCAATCCCAAAGGCGCGCCTCCCGACGGGATCTCGCAATTGCCGCGCAGTGTCGCGACCTTGTTCGATGAGGCGCAGAGTAATGTGCCGAACTGGGCACCCCTGCATCAATCGTCGCCGACCGCCAGCGACAGATCGTTCGGCGCCCGCGGCACCACAACCGGTGCGTAGGTTTCCGAACGATCATCAACGACAACCTGCAGCCGCTTGTAGGCCGGCAACCCGGTTCCCGCCGGAATCAGCCGACCCATTACGACATTCTCCTTGATGCCGCGCAGATCGTCGGTCTTGCCGCAAATAGCGGCCTCCGTGAGCACCTTGGTGGTTTCTTGGAACGATGAGGCGCTGATGAATGACTCGGTGGACAGCGACGCCTTGGTGATGCCAAGCAGCATGGGTTCCGCAACCGCCGGCCGCCCACCGCGCTCTATGACCCGCGCGTTTTCGCGTTCGAATAAGTACTTCTCGACTTGCTCGTCAACGAGGAACGTCGTGTCGCCGACTTCTTTGATTCTCACGCGCCGCAACATCTGCCGCACAATCGCTTCGATGTGCTTGTCGTTGATGCTCACGCCCTGCAGCCTGTACACTTGCTGTATTTCGTTTACCAACCAGGCGGCAAGCTCCTTCTCGCCCTTTACGCGCAAGATATCGTGGGGGTTCGCTGGGCCGTCCTGCAACGGATCGCCGGCCCGAACGTGATCGCCCGGCTGCACCTGGATGTGTTTGCCCTTGGGGATGAGGTACTCGCGAGCCTGATCCTCGATCGGCTGAGCATCGATGCCAAGGGGCGTAATGACGACCTTTCGCTTGCCCTTGGTGTCCTTGCCGAACGAAACAATCCCGTCGATCTCGCTGATGATTGCGTGATCCTTGGGCTTGCGCGCCTCGAACAGCTCAGCGACTCGCGGTAGCCCTCCGGTGATATCCTGAACCTTGGTCGTGTCGCGGGGAATGCGGGCAATCGCCTCACCGGGCGTGATCTGCTCGCCGTCTTGAGCAACGATGTTCGCCCCAACGGGGAGCAAGTAACGCGCGTCAAGGTCCGTGCCCGGCAGCTTCACGGCTTCGCTCGTCTCCGGATCAGTGATGCTAATGCGCGGACGTAGATCGGCAGCGCGCGATTCGATCACGATCTTCCGCGACAATCCCGTGACCTCGTCCACCTTCTCGATGACGGTCACCCCTTCGACCAAATCGCCGTAGCGAACGATGCCACCAACCTCGGTGAGGATGGGCATGGCGAATGGATCCCACTCGGCAACGGTGGCACCGACTTTGACGCGTGCGCCGTCTACGACCTTGAGCTGAGCCCCGTAAACCAATCGATGATGCTCACGTTCACGGCCCGTATCGTCCATGACGATTAGCTCGCCGTGCCGGTTCATGATGACGATCGAGCCATCGCTCTTCGTCGAAAGTAGCGCGTTCCGCAGTTGAATGATGCCTTCGGTCTTGGTTTCCAGGCTGCTCTGCTCAATCTTGCCGCGCGCCGCCGCGCCACCGATATGGAATGTGCGCATCGTCAGCTGCGTACCGGGCTCACCAATGGACTGGGCCGCAATGATACCTACGGCTTCCCCAATGTTGACCTTGTATCCGCGTGCTAGGTCGCGACCGTAGCACAGCGCACATACGCCGCGACGCGTCTGGCATGTGAGCACGGAGCGAATGACGACTTCCTCGATACCGGCTTCCTCGATACGCCGAACCAGAAACTCGTCGAGTTCGGTGTTGGCGGCCGCAATCACTTCACCAGTAAGCGGATCGACTACGTCCTCCAACGCAACTCGGCCGAGCACGCGCTCGCCAAGAGGCTGAATGACTTCGCCCGCTTCTTCCAGCTTGGTGACGCGAATTCCGTCGAGTGTACCACAGTCGAATTCGGCGACGACTGAGTCCTGCGCAACGTCAACCAGACGTCGCGTCAGATAGCCAGAATTCGCGGTCTTCAGTGCCGTATCGGCAAGACCTTTGCGAGCACCATGCGTCGAGATGAAGTACTGTAGAACGCTCAACCCTTCGCGGAAATTCGCGGTAATCGGTGTTTCGATGATCTCACCCGAGGGCTTCGCCATGAGTCCTCGCATGGCCGCCAGCTGCCGCATTTGCTGCGTCGAACCGCGCGCGCCCGAATCGGCCATAATGTAAACCGGATTGAAGCTCGAATCGTCGGTCCGTTCATTGGTTTCGGCGTCGATGATGGTCTCCTTGCTGATACCATTCATCATCTCTTCGGTGACCTTGTCGGCGACCCCTGCCCAAATATCCACGACCTTGTTGTACCGCTCGCCGTCCGTGATCAGACCCTCCTGGTATTGTTCATAGACGCGCTCGAGTTCGCGTTGGGCTTCTTCAATGAGCTGGCGCTTTTTCGCTGGGATGACCATATCATCCATGCAGATGGATACGCCCGCCAGCGTTGCATACGTAAAACCAAGGGTCCGCAGGCGATCCGCGAGCAGAACCGTTTCCTTGTTCTTGTGCTTTCGATAACACACGTCGATTAGGGCGCTGAGCGCCTTTTTGTTCATGACCTTGTTGACGTAGTCGAAAGGCACTTCGGGCGGCAGAATGTCGCTCACCAGTACCCGCCCTACGGTCGTCGTGACAACGCGCGACCGCGGAGCGCCTTGCTCATCGTGGTCACTGACACGCACGCGAATCTCGGCATGAAGATCCACGACACCGTTGTCGTAGGCCATGCGAACTTCGTCCGGGGATGCATACACACCCCGAAGATAGCCCGCCAAAACCCCGGATTTCCCGTCAACCTTTAACGAGCCGGGCCGGAAACTGCCTCGCGCCCACTTGCGCTTGCGCGTGGCGTAATATAGGCCGAGCACAATGTCTTGAGTCGGGTTGATAATGGGACGACCGCTCGCAGGAGACAGAATGTTATTGGTGCTCATCATGAGCACACGCGCCTCCATTTGAGCTTCCACCGACAGGGGCACGTGAACTGCCATCTGGTCGCCATCGAAGTCCGCGTTGAATGCTGCACAGACCAGCGGATGTAACTGGATGGCCTTCCCCTCGATGAGCACGGGTTCGAATGCCTGAATGCCCAGACGGTGCAATGTTGGAGCGCGGTTGAGCAGCACCGGGTGTTCCGTGATGACTTCGTCGAGGATGTCCCAGACTTCGGGACGTTCCTTTTCGACCATCTTCTTGGCACTCTTGATTGTATTGACGTACCCGCGCTCTTCGAGCTTATTGTAAATAAACGGCTTGAAGAGTTCGAGGGCCATCTTCTTGGGCAGGCCGCATTGATGCAGCTTCAGCGTCGGCCCAACGACAATCACGGACCGGCCCGAGTAATCGACGCGCTTGCCGAGCAAGTTCTGGCGGAAGCGGCCTTGCTTGCCCTTGAGCATGTCGCTCAGGCTCTTGAGTGGGCGCTTGTTGGGGCCTGTGATGGTCTTGCCCCGACGGCCATTGTCGAACAGCGCATCGACAGCCTCTTGCAGCATACGACGCTCATTACGAATGATGATCTCCGGCGCATTGAGCTCAAGCAGCCTCTTGAGGCGATTGTTGCGATTGATCACGCGACGGTACAGGTCATTCAAGTCGCTGGTAGCGAATCGCCCACCGTCGAGTGGGACCAGTGGACGCAAGTCCGGCGGGAGCACCGGCACCACGGTGAGCATCATCCATTCAGCGCGGTTTCCGCTGGTTCGGAACGCTTCCACGACCTTCAATCGTTTGGCAAACTTCTTGCGCTTGGCTTCACTCGTGGTGGTGCGCATGTCCTCGCGCAGCTGCTCCGCCAGCGAGTGAACGTCCACCCGTCGCAGCATCTCGATGACGGCCTCGCCACCCATGCCAGCTTCGAAGCGATCTTCCCCGTATTCCTCGATGAGCTGCGCGTAGCGCTCTTCCGTCAATAGATCGGCAGCATGGAGTTCTGTATCCTTTGGATCGATGACGATGTACGATTCGCAGTAAAGGACCTTCTCCAGATCCTTCAAGCTGATATCGAGAACATTGCCGATGCGGGACGGTAGGCTCTTCAAGAACCAGATATGAGCGACAGGAGTGGCCAAATTGATGTGGCCCAGGCGTTCGCGCCGAACTTTCGACTGAATCACTTCGACGCCGCACTTTTCGCACACGATACCGCGGTGCTTCATGCGCTTGTACTTGCCGCAAATGCACTCGTAGTCCTTGACGGGGCCGAAAATCTTGGCGCAAAACAGGCCATCACGTTCCGGCTTGAACGTCCTGTAGTTGATCGTCTCGGGCTTCTTGACCTCGCCGTGTGACCATTCTCGAATCTTCTCCGGGCTGGCCAATGAGATTCGAATGGCGGAAAACGAGAGCGGATCCTTGGGCTTCTCGAAGAAGGAGAAAATATCACGCATGGAACCGACCTCCTTTGCGAGTCGCGACAGTGGGTTCGATTGACTGGATAGTCATCGCCAAAATGATCGACATTATTCCTCCGCCGCGGTCGCCCCAGTAAATGTTGGGGTCTCGACCAATTCTACGTTTAGGCACAGCGCCTGGAGCTCTTTGATGAGGACATTGAAGCTTTCAGGCAGCCCTGCCTCCAGCGCGCAGTCGCCCTTGACGATCGATTCGTACATGCGAGTGCGTCCTTGAACATCGTCACTCTTGACGGTCAAGAACTCCTGCAACGCATAAGCCGCCCCATACGCCTCCATGGCCCAGACTTCCATTTCGCCCAAGCGTTGGCCGCCGAACTGCGCCTTGCCACCCAGCGGTTGTTGTGTGACCAACGAATAGGGACCGATTGAACGCGCGTGGATCTTGTCATCGACTAGGTGATGCAACTTCAGCATGTACATGATGCCCACCGTGACGTCGTGGGCGAAGGGCTCGCCGGTGCGCCCGTCGAACAGAATGGCTTGACCCGACGTGGGCAGACCTGCCATTGAAAGCGAGCCCTTGATTGACTCCTCGGAGGCGCCGTCAAAGACCGGAGTCGCAAAGAAGGCGCCGCCACGGAGTTTTGCGGCGATCTGACGCAGTTCTTCGTCCGTCATGGCTTTCACGACTTTCACAAAGCCAGCGTCATTTCCGTAGATCGCCTCAAGCCGTTGACGAATGGCGCCCGATCCGAAGTGCTCCTCGACCATGTCGTTCAATTGCTGCCCGAGCGCACGTGCTCCCCAGCCAAGATGCGTTTCGAGAATCTGACCGACGTTCATGCGACTAGGCACGCCCAACGGATTCAGGACGATATCAACGGGAGTACCGTCCGCGAGGTACGGCATGTCCTCTTCAGGCAGGATACGACTGACGACGCCCTTGTTACCGTGACGGCCGGCCATCTTGTCCCCAACCTGGATCTTTCGCTTGATGGCTACATACACCTTCACCATCTTGATGACGCCGGGAGGCAATTCGTCGCCACGGCTCAACCGATCGATCTTCTCTTTGAAGTGCTCCTCGCGTGCGTGGACCAGCGAATCCAAATCATTGAGCAGCTGAGCCACCTCTTCCCCGCCGCTTTCGACGGTGATTTCACCCAAGTACTTACGCGCGATCGGGTCGAGCGTCGCGTCGTCGAGCGTAACGCCCTTGTTGACGAGGATCTTTCCCTTATCGTCAACGAGTTTGGCGGTCGTAGTCTTGCCAATCAGCACGCGACGAATCTTTCGATGAAAGGAGTCCTGCAGAATCTTCACTTCTTCATCGCGGGTCCGTTCCAGTTTCGCCCGCTCCTGGTCCTCGATGGACCGGGCTCGTTCGTCTTTTTCGGTGCCCTTTCTCGAGAAGATGCGCGCGTTGATGACGATGCCACTGACGCCTGGTGGGACCTTGAGCGAGGTGTCGCGGACGTCACCCGCCTTTTCGCCAAAGATTGCCCGTAAGAGCTTCTCTTCGGGGCTAAGCTGACTTTCGCCTTTGGGAGTTATCTTGCCGACGAGAATATCGCCTGGTTTCACCTCGGCGCCGATGCGAACGACGCCGGCTTCGTCGAGATCCTTGAGCGCTTCCTCCCCGACGTTCGGGATATCCTTCGTAATCTCTTCCTTGCCGAGCTTTGTGTCTCTTGCGACGCACTCGAACTCCTCGATATGAACCGACGTGAACACGTCGTCGCGAACCATGCGTTCGCTAAGCAGGATCGAGTCCTCGAAATTGTAGCCTTGCCACGGCATGAATGCGACAAGCACATTTCTGCCCAATGCCAATTCTCCCATGTCGCAGGAGGCGCCGTCGGCCAAGACATCCAATGCTTTCACCGACTCACCGGCGCGAACAATGGGCTTCTGGTTGTAGCAAGTGCTCTGATTCGAGCGTTGGTACTTGGTCAGTTGGTAAATGTCCGGGACTTCGTCGTCGCTGCCTTCCAGCGGGCGAATGACAACCCGTTCCGCATCGACGCTTTCGACAACCCCCGCGCGCTTTGCAAGGACGCACACGCCCGAATCTTGGGCCACGCGACCCTCCATTCCCGTACCAACGAGCGGCGCTTCTGTCTTGATCAGCGGCACAGCCTGGCGCTGCATGTTAGCGCCCATCAGCGCGCGGTTGGCGTCATCGTGCTCGAGAAATGGCACGAGCGCCGCTGCAACGCTAACCATTTGATTGGGCGAAACATCTTGCAGCTCGATCTGTTCTGCACCCGCCATGCGAAAATCGCCGTTGAGACGCGCGCCAACAAGCGTGTCGCGAAACGCGCCCTTGGCGTCCACTTCGGCGGTCGCGTGGGCGATATACTTGCCTTCCTCTTCCAGGGCGCTGTACCAACCAACATGGGGGGTCACTCGGGCCTCGCGCACGTTTCGATACGGCGTCTCGACGAAGCCGTACTCATTGACGCGCGCAAATGTCGAAAGCGAGGCAATTAGCCCAATATTCGGCCCTTCAGGGGTTTCGATGGGACAGATGCGTCCATAGTGTGTCGCGTGAACGTCGCGCACCTCAAACCCGGCGCGTTCTCGCGTCAGCCCGCCCGGACCAAGCGCGCTGAGCCGTCGCTTGTGGGTCACTTCGCTCAAGGGGTTCGTTTGATCCATGAACTGCGATAGCTGCGAGCTACCGAAGTACTCCTTGACCACCGCGCCGACAGGCTTGGCGTTGATGAGATCGTGCGGCATGAGCGTATCGATTTCTTGCGATACGCTCATGCGTTCTTTGATGGCACGCGCCATGCGGACCAGGCCAATGCGGTATTGATTCTCCATCAACTCGCCGACAGCGCGCACCCGGCGATTGCCCAGATGATCGATGTCGTCCACCGAGCCCCGACCATTCTTGAGCTCGATCAGGTGTCTGACCGTCTCCAGAATATCCTGCGAGGATAGGACGGTCTGCTCGAGGCCCGGTTTCTGGTCCTCCTTGACGTCGCGATAGAACTTGTAGTTGAGCTTCAACCGTCCAACCGCCGAGAGATCATAGCGTTCGGGGTTGAAAAAGAGGTTGTGGAACAGTTGCTTTGCGGTTTCAAGCGTGGGGGGATCGCCCGGACGAAGGCGCCGATAAATCTCCATGATGGCGTCTTCGGTGGTGCGCACCTTGTCGGCCAGCAGTGTATCTCGAAGGTACGCACCGACATTGAGCCCGTCGATGAACAATACCTTGATCTGCGCAATCTCCGCTTCGCGTAGCCGTTCGAGCGTGACTTCGGTCACTTCCTCGTTGCATTCGAGCAAGACTTCGCCCGTTTCGCGGTCAACCACATCTTCGGCGCTAACCTTGCCAATGAGTTCGGCGACTTCCATCGGCAACCGATCAATCTTGGCATCCTTAAGCTTCTTGATGGCAGCGCGCGTGAATTTGGTATTCTTCTTTACGGCAACTTCGCTCCCAACACGGACGTCGCGAGTCGCTCGCTGGCCTGCCAAGAGTTCGTAACTGATGCTCCGGGAGTACTTTCCGCCTTTTTCGAAGTAGATGTTCTCCGTGTCGTAGAAGTAGTTCAACAACTCTTGGGTCGAGTAGCCTAGCGCGCGAAGCAGCACGGTTGCGTGCATCTTGCGACGACGGTCGATTCGGACGTAAATGATGTCTTTGTGGTCGAATTCGAAGTCCAACCAGGATCCGCTGTACGGGATCACTCTCGCGGAGTAGAGGAGCTTGCCACTTGAGTGAGTCTTTCCCTTATCGTGATCGAAGAAGACGCCCGGACTTCGATGGAGTTGCGAAACGACGACTCGTTCGGTACCGTTGATGATAAAGGTACCGGTGTCCGTCATCAGCGGAATCTCGCCGAAGTAGACTTCCTGCTCCTTGATGTCACGTACAATTCGGTCGGTGCCCCCTTCGCGCACCTCATAGACCATGAGTTGCGTCGTCACCTTGATGGGTGCGGCGTAGGTCATGCCCCGCTGCCGGCACTCGTCCACGTCGTACTTCGGTCTTTCTAGGTTGTAAGACACATAGACAAGTTCGCTCGTTCCGTCGAAGTCCTTGATGGGAAATACGCCTCGAAATACGGATTCAAGTCCGATTTCCTTGCGGTCGCGTGGCCCCACGTCGGACTGGAGAAACTTGTCGTAACTACTCTTTTGGATATCAATAAGATTCGGAATTTCGACGATCGGCTCCACACGGCCGAGATTCGTGCGATACCGGAAGTTGGATTGGACCTTAGACGCCATGTCGCTCCTCCAGACGACGCCGCGCGGGAACAGCCGAAATAGCCGCCCCGCGAGACGTTCAACGAATCAAACTCGACCTACTACCGGCGTGGAGCGAACCCCCAAACCGGAACTCGAGTGAAAAGTTAGGCATTCGAACAAACTTGACTACCTGACCTCAACCTTGGCACCGGCACCTTCAAGCTTCTTCTTGATATCTTCGGCTTCTTCTTTGCCAATCGCTTCTTTGATGGCCTTGGGGGCACCTTCGACCAAGTCTTTGGCTTCTTTGAGGCCGAGCGCGGTGATTTCGCGAACCACTTTGATGACGTTGATCTTGTTGGCGCCAGCTTCGGCCAATATCACGTCGAATTCCGTCTTTTCCTCAACGACAGCCGCCGGCGCTGCGGCCCCGACCGCCGCTACGGCAACGGGCGCTGCACTGACACCCCACTTCTCTTCGAGCGTCTTGACGAGCTCGGCTATCTGAATCACGGGGAGGTTTGAAAGGTAATCTACAACTTGCTCACGGGTAATCTCGGCCATGGTCCTGCTCCTGTAACTGCAACAGCTTTAGCTGGGTAATTCCTTGAATTTTCTGGGTTGATGATGGTTTGGCACCGCGAACCCTTTGCATTTTCGGGCGCCGTTGGGTCTGCTAGGTGCTACTGCCCTCGTCTTTCCGTTGTTTGGCTGCCATCACGCCCACGAAATCTCGCGCGGGCACGTTGAGCAGCCGGAGGAGTGTCTGGGCAGGCGCGTTCATCGTGGCAAGCAGCATCGAACGCGCTTCATCTTTGTTGGGCAAGCTTGCCAGTTGGTCCTCGACAGCTCGGGAGTCCAGCAATTGCCCCTCAAGCAGCCCGCCTTTGATCTTGAGTTTCTCGTTTTCCCTACGATACTCCTTCAGAACGCGAGCGGCGGCGCTCGGTTCATCGAAGCTGAACGCCACTGCGGTCATGCCGCGCAGTGCAACCTTACCGAGGGAATCGATGAAGGATTGGTCTTTCAGCGCGAATTTGACGAGCTTGTTCTTGAGGACCTTGTACTCAACGCCCTTCTCGCGCAGGTTGTCGCGCAGTTTGCTCACCTGTTCCACCGTGAGCCCCGCGTAGTCAACGAACACAGCAGAACTCATCCGCTGAAACTGGCCGCGGATGGAGTCAATTGCTAGAGCCTTCTCGGTGCGAAGCATTAGGCTTCCTCCTCAGTTGCTGAAACTGCGTTTGTGTCCACTCGAACACCCGGCCCCATCGTGCTGGATAAGGTAATGCTCCGAACGTAGATGCCCTTAGCGGTGGACGGCCGCTTGTGTATGAGTTCCCGGATCAGTGCGGTCGCATTCTGACTTAGCGCGGCGGTATCAAATGACACGCGCCCAATCCTGCAGTGCACCACGCCAGCCTTGTCAACGCGATACTCGACTTTGCCCGCCTTCGCTTCGCGAACTGCCGCCGACACGTCAAAAGTCACTGTGCCCACCTTGGGGTTCGGCATTAAACCCCGAGGGCCAAGGATGCGACCCAGTTTGCCGACTTGGCCCATCATGTCCGGGGTCGCGATGACTCGATCGAAATCGAGCATGCCTTCCTGGACCTTTTGTACCAATTCGTCGGAACCGGCGACATCCGCGCCGGCTTCGAGGGCTTCTTTTTCCTTCTCACCTTTCGCGAAAACGAGGACTCTGACCTTCTTTCCCGTGCCGTGCGGCAATACCAAGGCGCCACGAACCATTTGGTCCGCGTGCTTTGGATTGACGCCGAGACGGACGGCCACGTCCACGCTCTCGTCGAACTTGGCGAAAGCGGCCGCCTTCACGACGCTAACCGCTTCGTCCAAGTTGTGGCGCTTTTGCCGATCGAATTTGGCTAGCGCTGTCTTCTGTTTCTTCGTCGTTCTGGCCATGTTTCGTCTTTCGACTCCTGGAAAACACCTCGATGCCGCTGTGCGTGGGCAATGCGCCCGAGAGTTCCAGTAACTTGCTGCCTGCGAGGGATCACTTAACGTCGATGCCCATACTGCGGGCGGTTCCGGCAATCGTGCGCGCCGCCGACTCGACGTTGGTTGTGTTCATGTCTTTGATCTTCTCCCGTGCGATCACGCGCACTTGGTCCCAGGTTAGGTTTCCCACCTTGTTTTTGTTCGGCTCTTTTGAGCCCGAACCCGGCTTCCCCGTTGTATTGAGCCCGCACGCCTTCTTGAGCAAAATGCTCGCCGGAGGCGACTTCATGATGAACGTGTACGAACGATCGGCGTACACGGTGATGACTACGGGGATGATCGTGTCGCCAAACTGCGCGCTTCTGCCGTTGAAATCCTTGCAGAATTGCATGATGTTCACGCCATGCTGGCCAAGCGCCGGACCCACGGGGGGTGAAGGATTCGCCTTGCCTGCCAAAAGCTGCAACTTGATGTAACCGGTTACCTTCTTTCGAGTGCTCATCGCTTCTCCACGTGGGCAAATTCGAGTTCAACGGGGGTAGGACGCCCAAAGATGCTGACCATTACCTTGAGCTTTTGTTTGTCCGGCTTGACCTCTTGAACAGTGCCCGCGAAATTCGCAAACGCGCCCACAACAACACGCACTTCATCACCCTCTTGAAATTGTTGTCGAGGCTTGGGTTTGACAGTTCCTTCAACAATGCCCTTGCGCAAATCGTCAATTTGCGGCGGCTTGACCTCCTGTGGACGTTGATTGCCGATGAACCCCGTCACCTTGGGCGTGTCCTTGACCAGATGCCAAGCGTCCTCACCCATTTGCATTTCAATGAATAGGTAGCCGGGGAAGCTGGTCTTGGTCTTGACTCGAGGCTTGCCTTCCTTGCCGTGCTCGGTCACCGTTTCGGACGGGATTAGGATTTCACCGAAATGATCCTCCATCTTGAATTGGCGAATTCGCTCACGCAGAGAGGCTTTCACCTTCTGCTCGAAACCTGAGTAGGTCGTGACGACGAACCATTTTTTATCGGGCATTTCCGTCCTCACTCACCGCTCACGAGCCGTAAATCAGCCGGGTGGCAAAGCCCCACAGTCTGTCGAGTAGCGTGACGTATACCGTAGCGACCAAACTTGCAACGATGACAATCACCGTACCATTCGTCACAGTCTCACGGTCCGGCCAAGTCACTTTGGTTAGTTCGCCTGCAACGTCTTCCGCCCAGGTGCGGATGGCGGGCCTTCGATAGAGATAAATCAACGTGGTCAGCCCCACAATGACACCGACTGCTGAGCCAACACTACCTCGCTCGTCCTCTGACAGCCTGAGGATCTGTGGCAAGTGCTGAACCGCGAACGGCCACTCTGCTAGCCAGTTCCATACGCTTGTGAAGAGGCGGGCCGATAAATAGCCCGCAAGCGTGGCCAGAGCGAAAAACGCAGCATGCACGAACCTGCCAGCCCCAAGCTGCGCTGGTACTGTACCAACCTCAGTATCCTGGCGGATGGCTATTGCCTGTGCCGATGTGCCGTCGGCGCTCAACGCGGCACTGTCAGTCCCGACCTTCTCGGCTGACTGGGCGTCTACCGCGTCTTCTGGCTGTTTGTTGCTGTCCGACATAATGATTGGTGTCTGGCCAAGGTCTTGGGAGATGTTCGTATCAACTTGCTGCAGGGGCGGAGAGACTCGAACTCCCGACCGGTGGATTTGGAATCCACTGCTCTACCAACTGAGCTACACCCCTAGACTGGTAATGCCTTCGAACTTCCGGCGCACCAGGGTCATTGGGTTTCGAGATGTAACGTGTGGGCGCCGCAAGCGGCGCAGTACTTTCTAAGGGATACCGCCTTTGAATTCGGTTGGCGAGAACGGCTCGTTTTGTAGTTTCGGGCTTTGCAGACTGTACAAGCGAGCACGATCTGGATGCGCCGGGTTGACGCAGTTCGACGGCTCATTCGATTTCATCCTGATTACTCGAGGATCTTGGTAACAACGCCAGCACCAACGGTCTTGCCACCTTCGCGAATCGCGAAACGCATCTGCTCTTCCAGCGCCACCGTCGTTATCAATTCCACCGTCATTGTGATGTTGTCTCCCGGCATCACCATCTTGACCCCTTCGGGCAAGTCTACCGACCCCGTCACGTCCGTGGTCCGAATGTAGAATTGTGGCCGGTAGTTCGTGAAAAATGGCGTGTGCCGCCCTCCTTCCTCCTTCTTCAACACGTACACTTCCCCCTCGAACTTCTTGTGCGGCTTGATGCTCCCGGGCTTGGCCAGCACTTGCCCGCGCTCGATCGCTTCCTTGTCAATCCCTCGCAGCAGGCACCCCACGTTGTCTCCCGCTTGCCCTTCATCGAGCATCTTGCGGAACATCTCCACGCCCGTGACCACCGTCTTGGCATTGTGGTCGAAGCCGATAATCTCCACTTCGTCGTTGATCTTTACGATCCCTCGCTCGATTCGGCCAGTCGCTACGGTCCCGCGTCCCTTGATCGAAAATACGTCTTCCACCGCCATCAAAAATGGCTTGTCCACCTCCCGCATCGGCTGCGGAATGTATTCGTCTAGTGCCTTGAGTAGCTCGTCAATTGCCGGTTCCCACTTCGCGTCGCCGTTCAGAACTGGCAGCGCCGCTCCCCGCACGATCGGTGCGTTGTCCCCGTCAAACTTCTGCTTGTTCAACAGTTCCCGGACCTCCATCTCCACCAGATCCAGCATCTCCGGGTCATCCACTGCATCGCACTTGTTCAGAAACACAACCATGTGGTTCAGTCCCACTTGGTGCGCCAATAGAACATGCTCCCGCGTCTGCGGCATCACCGAGTCTAGCGCACTGACCAACAAAACGGCCCCATCCATCTGGGCCGCCCCCGTGATCATGTTCTTGATGTAATCCGCGTGTCCCGGGCAATCTACGTGGGCGTAGTGCCGTGCATCCGTTTCGTATTCCACGTGGCTCACCGCGATCGTCACCGTCTTGGTTTCGTCGCGTACGATGCCCCCCTTTGCGATATCCGCGTACTTGATCTCCTTCGCCTTGCCTCGCCTTGCCTGCACCTTCACGATTGCTGCCGTAAGCGTCGTCTTGCCGTGGTCTATGTGACCAATCGTTCCCACATTTACGTGCGGTTTCGTTCGTACGAACTTCTCCTTGCCCATCGCTTCCTACCTTCCGAATCTTCTTTGCGCAGTCAGGTGATTGCTTCAAACTTCCTTACGAGTCGTTTCGAGCCCACCACCAGGATTGAACTGGTGACCTCGTCCTTACCAAGGACGCGCTCTACCATCTGAGCTAGGTGGGCGGACACTAGACGCCAATCTTGAGTTACTTTGACATCCTCATATTGCGACCTGAGCGGGAGACGGGATTCGAACCCGCGACGTTCAGCTTGGAAGGCTGACGCTCTACCAACTGAGCTACTCCCGCAGAACGGAGCGCGCCCTATAGCGCTGTCCGAACCAGCCTGCCAGCCTGATCGGTTAACTGACCCACTAGCGTCAATTGGGGTCTCCTGTTGATTGGTGGAGGGTGGTGGATTCGAACCACCGTAGGCATAAGCCGGCGGGTTTACAGCCCGCTCCCATTGGCCGCTCGGGCAACCCTCCAAAAATTCATTCGGCCGGAAGAATAGCGTACGAACTCTTTGGCCGACATCAAACGTTTGGCCAATCGCGTTGGAGCTGACGAGGGGACTCGAACCCCTAACCTCCTGTTTACAAAACAGGAGCTCTACCGGTTGAGCTACGTCAGCCGAAATGCAAGGCAACCGCCGCGACCGAGTGGCGGCGCGCATGCGTACCGACCGACGATGTGAGCCCAGCGACTGCACGACGAAGCCTGACGAACTGCCCCGGGATTGACGTCCCGGCTAAAACCCAGCAGACTGGTGTCAACTTTCCGGACCGAAAGAACTTGCGAGCCGAAAGTCAAACACCAAAGACACGCGCGACAAGTGTCTTCAAATGCCAGACCCCACCTCAGTCCTGCCAAGCTTTTCTTGCTCTAACAGGACATCAGCAGGGATTGAGACTTGGACGCGGCGCGTGCTAGCGCTGAGAATCTGTGCTGTCAAGCATAATCCGTACCGAAACCGTGGCATAGTACTGTACATAGTAACAGTCTGCGCGTCAAGCTAGTTTATTAGCGCACCGCCTTACCGGCTGGGAGGGTGTCTCAATGGAACCCTAGGCCTCGCCGTCGATTGCGAGCTCTTCCCGAGATGGTTGAGCGCGGCGTTCATCTCCTCACGCGTGTAGGGCACTGCCGCCAAAGCGGCCTGCTCTTTGGAGAGCGATTCCGAAAGAAGACGATAGGACTCGTGAGTCAAACGCACCCATTGAGAATCGTCATGGTTTCGAGCTGCGAGGGTCAATGTATGGTCCATGAGGGTCAGGGCTTTGCTTAGAAGAACCGAGTAGCGCAACCGCAGAGCCGCTTCGAAAAGGCGCCCACGCTCGGGACTGTCGAAGGACGAGGCCCCGAGCAATTCCATTAGATCGGCGTGAAGCTCCGCATACAACTCCCCGACTCGATACCCAGCCATCACGGACCAATGAGCGTCATACGCACGCATCGAGTTCGAGTAAGCCGACTGCGCATCAAGCAACAGCTGACAGCGCTGCTCGAGCTTGTCCGAAAATGTCACGGACGGCGGCACAAATCGAATTGCGCTGGCACGCTTTCTCCGCAGTTCACCGAGCGCATAGTACACAACGGCAATATCGCGGTGGATTTTGGCCGGAAGTTGGAACTGCTGCTCTTCAACAATGCTCCGAGCGCCCTCGATGTCGCGCTCAGCTCGATCGAGCTCGCCTTGCTCGATCTCTGCCATGGCGCGCGCGCCGCGCGCAACGATTGCCTCAATCGGCCGAAGGCCCTCACCGAGCAGTGTCTCTGACTCGAGCCCGGCTTCTTTCCAACGTTCCAGGTAGACTAGGACACGGACAAGTCGCACCCGCGCATCCCGTTGCTGTGGTGGGGCCACTGAACCGTGAACAACTTTCATAAAATCTTCCGCGCAAGCCGAAAACTCCCCGGTCAAGTCGCGCGCAAGGCCGGCCTGGTAGAACGCCAAGGCCGCCAAGGGTTGATCAGGTGCCGCGGCACCGGCCGTCTCAAGATCCACCGCAGCAAGTGTGTATTGCTGCTCGGCAAAGCGACGCATGCCCCGCTCGAAAAGCTCATCGACCGTTAGAGCTTCCCGGGGTGTCACAACTACACGTGAAAGTGACGTAACCGAACCGCTGTTCGTCGGCGGTCCTTTGGGTGGAGCGGTCGC
Organism: uncultured delta proteobacterium; assembly: GCA_963811985.1. GTDB lineage: Bacteria > Myxococcota_A > Polyangia > Polyangiales > Polyangiaceae > FEN-1139. The sequence goes on along the minus strand of CAWEUH010000020.1, from coordinate 256,185 downwards.
GCCAGCACAGCCGCAAACGAGGCCGACCAATGCCCATGTTGGAATGTTTCGGCTGTTCACGAATCGGCAATTCAAGGACTTCCTGGGAAGCGTGACCGATTCCGGTTGGGGCGCCAGTTGTCGGATCACTTCTACTTGAAAAATCGTTGACCCTTTTTCAGAGAGCTTTACTCTAGGGTCATGCTGTGCCGTTCGACCGTACTGGCGAAAGCCAATGTAGTACGGGGATCGCTTGCAGGTCAGGTGGCAATGTTCGGCGCGGTGGCGGAGCTGGAGGTGTGTCCCATGATTGTGGTCACGGCGGACGATCGTCTCACAGAATTGGAAGCGCGGCATCGTCAACTGCACGACGAAGTCAATCAGCTCGAACGCAGAGCATTCTTGACACCGGAAGAGCAGCGACTGATTGCCGAACTGAAGAAACAGAAGTTGATGGCGAAGGACCAGCTATACGCTGCACGCCGCGCCGCACAGACTTCCTGACGATCCGCGCAGAAGATCTGATGAGACTGCCTCCGTGTGGTGCGCCGGGCCCGGACCCGGCACACGGCATCCCAAGAGCAGACGCAAGACGATGACTGCCTCGCGTGAAGGTCGTCATGGCACCTGATTTGCCGCTCACGACGGCACCCGCAGCCCGCATGCGGCTCCATGCTGTCCGACCCTGGTTTTGTCTTGACGTCACGCGCACGCCGCGCCGCGCCGCGGTTACATACCGGACGGGGGTGGCACCGGGGCAGGGTTGGTTGGCGAAACGGGCGCTGCCACGGGTGGGGGCTGCGGATTCGAAACGGGGGTTGTCGGAACCGCCGCGGGCGCTGCCACCGGCGGGTTTGGCGGATTCGAATCGGCCGCGTTTGAAACTGCCACTGGCGCCGCCGGCACCGGTGGGTTGTTCACGGAAGGGTTCTGATCGGTCGCGATATTCGTCAGTTCGACTCCGGTCGCCTCGGCACTCTGGGGTGGCCCCATCGCATAGACCGCCGCGTTGAACTCGGTCAGCGCCTGCTCCAACTGAGCCAGAGATTTGGCATCCAAGCCGCCAGGGTGGTGTTGTGCCACGGCCTTCGACATCGCCAGCCAATGGCGAGCGTCAGCGCGATACCCCATGCGGTAGTCGGTCATCCCACGCAGAAACGCGTAGCGCGCTTGCTCGGCATACGTTAGCGAATCCCAATCGACTTCCAGAATTCGCCAGACGGACAGGGCGTTGTTGTATTGGTTCAGATCGTAGTAGTGCTGTCCTCTTTCAAGGTCGTCATGATACGTCGCGCAGCCGACGAGCAATGAGAGGCACGAACCGAGCAAACCCGTGTAGCGCATGATCCGCGGCGCAGGATAGCCCCTGCTCGGCCTCAGAATCAACCCATCATGTCCAAGTGGGCCCGCGACAAAAGGATCATGGCGATTTCTGCCAGCCAATGAAACCAACCCAACGTCGGTCCGCGGCCTACGGGAGCTTCTTGCGGAACCTGAGACGATAGATCGGCAGGCCGTCGGCGAGCGCCCGCCGCTCTCGCGAGCTTTGGGCGCCGTAGGGATTCTCCTGCACCCAAGGAGAGTGCCCGACCGGCTCCAGACCTTCGGCGGCCGAAAATAGCCCATGATAGACCTCGGCTCGTTCGAAAACGTCGGTCTGAACGAAAAGCTCCCCGCTGGGAATCAAGATGCGCTCTAGACAATTTGCGAGGTCTTTCGCGATGACCAGGCGTTTCTGATGACGCCGTTTCCACCAGGGGTCAGGGAAGTTCACGTACACCGCTGACGCGCACGCATCGGCAAAGCGGGGAAGCGCGGCCCGGGCGTCCTCTGCAAATACACGGGCCCGTTGGCCGTATCCGCGTTCCCTCAGGCGCGCGTCAACGAGGGTGGCCCACTTGCGACGAATCTCGAGCCCAACCATTCTGACATTGGCCACGGCCAACCGCTCGAACAGAAAACCACCGCGACCGGGGCCGATCTCCAGCTCAACCGGTGATCTCTCGCCGCCAACGAGATCCCGCGGATCGACCACGGGTTCGTCCACTGGGAGGCGCGGCGCATTGGCGTAGGGATCCGTTCGCACGAAACCGTGCACTATACCTGAACCGCGAGAAGTGCCAGAGGCGGCTTCGCTCCCCAAGCGAAATCGCAGCGACCGATAGCGCCCAGCGTCACTCTGCGATATCCGCACTCGTGTGCGCCGTCGAGACTTTGCCATTCCGGGTGTCTCCGTGTCCGAGCTAACGCTCGGCACCTGGGGTCTGTCGGGCGATGCGTACGGACCCGTCAGCGAACAAGAACAAGAGGGCGTCATTTTGCGGGCTCGAGCACTCGGGGTCGTTTGCTTCGAGACCGCTGACGTCTATGCAGCGGGCACCGTGGAGACACGCTTGGGCAGCTTGCTCAACGCCGATCCCGAAGTGCTGTTTGTGACCAAGGTGGGAACTGACTGCGCATCGCAGCCACCGCGCAAGCGCTTCGACACGGCTTGGTTGCGCGAGCGCGTCGCGGCGTCTGCCACGCGGTTGAAGCGGGGCAAGATTGACTTGGTGCTACTTCACAATCCGTCGGTTCAAGCATTGCGCGACGGCGAGGCCGTCGGGACCCTACGCGAGTTATGCGACAGCGGCCTGATTCGCAGTTGGGGCGTGAGCGCCGGTTCGGCAGAGGTTGCGGTGGCCGCATTGGACGAAAAAGCACCGGCAGTTCAGCTTGCGTTCAATTGCCTTTGGGTGTCCGACTTCAATCGAGTAAAAGAGCGCTTGCGCGAAACTAAGACTTGCGTGCTGGCGCGGTCGGTACTCGCGCACGGATTGCTTTGCGGGTTCTGGCCTGGAAATAAGACATTCCCCGTGACCGATCATCGATCGCAGCGCTGGACGTCGGACGAGCTAAAGCGTCGTCTGCATCAACTGGACGCACTCAGACCGCTGGTTCGCGACAACATCACCAGTCTGCGTAGCGCAGCAATTCGTTGGGTCTTGCAGCACACCGAAGTGTCAACGGCCGTCATCGGTCCTCGGACTGTCCAGCAACTCGATCAACTTGTTCGAGACATCGGCAAAGGGCCACCCTACTTGCCTGAAGATTCACTAACCGGGTTGGAAACGCGCTTGCAGGATCTGGGGGCTCGATGAGGTTGTTACCGGGTCACCGACGCGGCGGGGGCATCAATCGACTATTGAGCCGCGAAGCTGGTCAACGCGCCGGGCTAGTTGCCTCCAATGGGCCGCTGCACCAACTCCTATTGGCCAAACTCGCAACCTCACTTGTTCCCTGAGGCTCCGCACTGGTGCCAGCAGACCTATCAATCGACCTGAATTCCGCGCTTTATTTCGTGGTGGTGTTAGCGGCCGTTGACAGGAGAGCTTTTCCCGGCGTACCGTGCGTCATCGCTCGCAACTTGGGGTTTTACTGAGGTTTTCTTGGACTCGGCGCTCGCTGACCCGCGGTTATTCCGCAACAAATAGCAATTCCGGAGGACTCGTATGTTCCGCTCCACGCGTACCCTCGCGTCGCTCATTGGTCGCATAGCCCTTGGCACCGCAGCTGTAGTGTCAACAGGCATTGTCGTAACAACTCAGGTCGGCTGCAAGGATGATAGCCAGCCTGATTACTGGGTGGATAAGCTTCCCGACGCTTCGTGGCGGCCCAGAGCCGTCAAGCGTCTGGAACAGTTCTACGAAGACGTCGTCACGCGCTCCAACAAGGACATCTCGGCTCCCGAGGTGAAGGCTTTGCTCGACAAGATCGCAGCGCCTCTCACCAAAGCTTATGTCGACTACTATGACGACTACGACACGAAGACCCGCGTGGCGCTCATCAAGCTACTGTCGCAATTCCGGGACCCTCGGACAGAGCCAGCGCTCAAGAAGGCGTTGGACGAATTCGTCAAGCACCCCAAGACCGACAAGGACAACACAGACATCAAGTGGGCCGCTAGAGCAGCCGGCATACTCAAGTTGCCAACGCTGGGCGATCCCATGCTGCAAGCGTTCATGAAACTGCGCGCCAGTACAATGCTCGGCGGCGTAACGTACAAGGACTTCAACGACGCCTTGCAAGACATGCATCAGCAGTCGTGGGCCGGTCCGTTGCGAACCATGATGGAGGCCGACATCGTACTGCCCAAGGGTGGCAACGATAAGGACCGGGTTGATCCCTATCGCGATCAATTGTTCTGGCAGACCACCTCCGCCAAGTTACTCGGCGCCATCAAGGACGCTGCGGCGGTCGAACCATTACTCAAGGTGATGCTTGACCCGGCCAAGGCTGACATCCAACTGACGGCCCTTTTGGCTCTGGTGAAGATTGGCAAGCCGGTACTGCCCCAAGCAGTCCAATTGCTCCAAGGGAAGAACGACAAGCTGAAGGCCTTTGCCGCTCGCAGAGGTAAGGAAACCGGTAACGATAAGGCCGGTGACGATGAATCATGCCAAAAGGTGGCGGCGCTGATTCTGGGCACTTTGGGGCGCTCCGAAGCGATCGCGCCCATGGTGGCGGCTCTCAAGTCCACCAAGGGCGACGCGAACAAGGCGCTCTTGGCTCGCGAATTGGCCAAGATTCCGGCTACTGCGGAATCCAAGGACGCGTTCAAGTCCGCAGTCGAGTCCATTTCGCTGGACACGACGATTCCGCCAGGCGACCCAGCCCTGCAAGTGCTCGCGGAATCTGCCGGCCAATTCTACGATCCCTCGATGATCGACTGGCTACTAGTACGTGCCGAAAAGACCGCCGGCAGCGGCGACGACAAGACGGCTTTTCAAAGCACCGTGCTCGCAACAGTACTCAAGTTGGCAAAGCCCAACCAGCTGGATACGGTGCGCGGCGCTGTAAGGAAGTACGGCACGCAGATGGAGAAGGATTTCCTGGGCATGGCCGAGAAGCAGCTCAAAGCGTGCGGCGATCGGGTGCAGTGCTACCTAAGTGAGATCGAGAAGAGCGAGAACCAGGAGCAGAAGACGCAATTCACAGCCATCAAGGCAGCGTACATGATTGGCATCTTCGGCAACGAGCAGACGCGCGGCGAGCTGATTGATCGCCTGGGCTCCATCGACAATGCCGCGGTGCGATATTCTGCGGCTCAGACGATCGATCAGCTATCGCCCAAGGGCTCAAAGGATGCGGCCAAGAAGCTGGAAGCCATCATCGAAGCCAACGAGAAGACGGCGGACTCGAGCAAGATTGCTGGCGACGCTCCGCTAAAGCAGGTCATGTACCGAATCGAGTCGCGCGCTGAATAGCGTATGCTAGCCGAGGGCCCGCTGGTCTTACTAGCCGAGGGTCCTCGTGACGCCCAGGCGGCGAGAATACGCACATGTTATTGTCGAGGATCGAGGTCATCTCGGGGTCGCACGCCGGGGTTGCTCTTGAGCCTGAGCGTCCGATTGTCACTGTGGGACGAAGCGACGACAATGACCTGAGTTTGCCGTTGGCGGACATTGCTGAGCATCATCTCCAATTCCGTATTGGTGTCGACGAAGTCGTTCTGGAGACTGCCCTGGTGGGGTGGCACACGGCGGTATTGCGCAAAAGCAAGAATCTGGTTCTATCCGACGAATTGCCACGGCTGATGCTTGAGCGGGATGATGTGGTCGAACTTGGCGTGACACCTGAAGGACCCACGGTCCGGATGGCGCTGCAGTTCGCGCCTGAAGAAGCCTTCGAACCTCAAGTGGTTGCCACGCGACCGATTGGGCGTTGGGAGCAGCCTAACTCAGTCAACCGCATGTCAGAAGCGATGATGGTCTTGAGCGAAGCAGAGCGAACCATCTTGTCAGCGACGGGCCTCGAACAAGTTTACACATCCGTGCTCGATGCAGCCCTGCGCTAATCCCTCGAGCGACTCACGCTACGCTGATACTTCGCGACGAACCGCTGGGAGGCGGTGCGACGGGCAGCACCGATTCCGCGTACATTCCGGTGATGACGCGGGTGCGGCGCACTGATGGCCAGCTAGAGGCAACGACAGCCCCCGTCCCGATTGTGCGCAGCATTTTCGAAAAGTGGTGCATGAAAGAAGCGCGATATTGGCGGCCGACGCGACACGCGACGGGCTCGGGTCAGAATCGCTCCTCGGTAGCAATATCCGCAGCACGGTCGCCGTTCCGCTATGGAAAAACGAGGCCGTCGTTGGTGTTCTGCAGTTAGATAACCGCACCCGGCCAGCCATGTTCGACCGGGCCGATCTGGATCTTGCGAGTATTATGGCAACGGCCGCATCCCTTGCCGTATCGAACACGCGACTCATCGAACGACTATCTGAACTCGAGCAACAGTTGCGACAAGAGAATGCATTTTGGCGCCAGCGCGAGCGCCAGCGCGGAGCGACAGTTCAACCTCATTGGGAATAGCGCTGCCATCCGCAGCCTCTTGACTCAGATCGACCGCGTCGCCAATACGCGTGCCACCGTTCTCATCGAGGGGGAAACCGGGGTCGGCAAAGAGCTTGTCGCAGCAGCCGTCCATACGCGCTCCGCGCGCCATGCACGCTTATTCGTTGCGCAAAACTGCGCAACGTTGCCCGAGAATTTGCTTGAGAGCGAGCTATTTGGTCACAAGAAGGGGTCGTTTACCGGCGCCGCCGAGGACAAGAAAGGGCTCTTCGAGGTCGCCGACGGCGGAACGCTGTTCTTGGACGAGGTTGCCGAGATCCCGATGTTCTTGCAGGCGAAGCTCTTGCGCGCACTTCAGGAAGGCGAAGTGCGTCCCGTTGGCAGCAATCGGCCCAGGCACGTTGATGTGAGGATCATCGCTGCGAGCAACCGGAACTTGGATCGCGAGGTCCACGAAGGGCGTTTCAGGGAAGACCTATACTACCGACTGAATGTCTTCCCGCTTCGCGTGCCACCGCTGCGCGAGCGCCGAGAGGATGTTCCGCAGCTTGCCAAGCATTTCCTGCAACGCTACGTACGCGATTTCGGCAAACCTGTCTCGGGCCTCACCGACTCGGCACTAGCGCTGCTCACGTCCTATGATTGGCCCGGGAATGTTCGCGAACTGCAAAACGAGGTTCAACGCCTGGTGATTCAAGCGGACCCTAACGCCGTCATTGACGAGTCCCTGTTGAGCGACAAATTTCGCTCCCGCAGTGTCGCGGTCGAACCCCCCGTCACTGTGAGTGGCACGTTGAAAGAGATGCTGGAAGATGTGGAACGCAAACTCGTCGAGCAGGCGCTGCGACAACACGGCAACAACAAGACCAGCACGGCCAAGGCACTTGGGATAACCCGCGAGGGGCTGCACAAAAAGCTACGTCAACTCAAACTGTGACACCTTCCGTTACGGGACGCCGTTGCGGGGAAGGCCGCTTTTGCGGCTCCTCTCGCTTGAGCTCAACTATGTCTCACTTGATCCCGTACGCTTCAAGGCGTCGGTAGAATGTTCTTCTCGGTATCCCGATCATCTGCGCCGCTCTCACTTTGTTGTGGTCGCAGGCTCGCAAGGCCTCTAGGATCAGCTCCCGCTCGTCAGTCTGTTTGTGGCCTTTGGACAAACTCATCTTGGCACGTACCCCGGTTCGACTCGACTCGAGCTTAGACTTGGCAAACCGATCATGAACGGCCGCTGAGGGATCCTCGCGCGGCTCGCGCGATCCATCATCGAGTCTAGGTTCACGATACGGGTTAGCCGCAACGGGCAGTTCAAAGTCCTTTGGACCGAGCTCGTCGGCGTCGGACATGATCCACGCATTGAGCAGGACATGCTCAAGCTCGCGCACATTGCCGCGCCAAGGCTGCGCCATCAGCACCTCTAGCCCCTCGCGCGATAACGTCTTTCGCTCCTGGCGAAACTTCGCCGAGAACAACCCGAGGAAATGATTGACAAGTTGTGGAATGTCCTCCGCACGCTCACGCAGGGGCGCTATTCGTACCTCCACGACGTGAATCCGATAGTAAAGATCTTCGCGGAAACGGCCCGCTTGCACCAGCTCATCGAGGTTCCTGTGGGTCGCGCAAATCACTCGCACGTCCACGGGTTCCTCGCGTCGGCCTCCCACCGGCCGAACCGTTTTTGTCTGCAGTACGCGCAGTAAGCCCGCCTGCATTTTGGCAGGCATCTCGCCGATCTCGTCCAACAATAGCGTCCCCCCCTGCCCTTCACGGAACAACCCCGTTCGATCGCGATCGGCGCCCGTGAAGGCACCCCGAACGCTGCCGAACAACTCGCTTTCCAGCAGGTTCTCGGGAATGGCACCGCAGTTGACACCAATGAACGGACCGCGGCTGCGTTCGGACGCCGCGTGTATCGCACGGGCCACCATTTCCTTGCCGGTGCCGCTTTCCCCGGTGATCAACACGGCGACGTCCGCCGAGCGGACCCGATCAATCAACGCGTACACACGCCTCATCGCCGCGCTGGTACCGACCAGACCGTGATATCCGAAGTGACCGTAAAGGGTGTCGCGTGTCTCTTTCAGTTTTCTTCGCGCACGCTGCAGTTGCTGGGTGCGGTTGCCAAGAAGTTCCTCGAGCCTGTCTTGCGCTTCCCGCAGTTGGCGGTTGCTCTCACTGAGCTGCTCGGCGCGCGCCTGGTTTTCCTTGATAAGTCTTGCCCCGTTGAGCGCGATGGCAACCTGATCGGCGAAGGCCTGCAGAATCGGCAGCTCGGATTGAAAGCGCGTTCCGGGGCGCAGGCGCGTCTCTAGGTACAGTGCGCCAATCATTTCCGTTGTGCCGGCACGGATCGGCATGCAAGCCACCGACTGAACCATGAGTTCGTGCACGCTGGCCCAACTGGACATACGCTTGTCGTCGCGGGCGCTCAAGGTCACAACGGGTTGCCCCGTGCTGATAGCGGTCTCCGCGATCGACGTTGAGAAATGGGCCCTGGAATCGTCAGGCACCGTGGCGCGCGACGAGAGCACGCGAAGGCTGCCGTTCGTCTCGCGCAGGATCACAAGGCCCATTTCGGCACCCGACAGGCGAATCGCGGTATCGATGATGCGCTCAGTGAGCCTTTCGAGATCGAGATCAGCGGCAAGCTCAGCGTTGATTTCGAGAATCTTAGCCAAGCGCTGATCGATTGGATTCGAAAGCCACGTCGAAATGGGCCCCGTCGTGTCCCGCGAAATGGGCTGCGGCAGTGAGCCAAGATCCTCGGCTATGCCGCTCGATTGCGCTGCGGCTGCCCGCAGCCGTCGGCGCCGCGCGTCATTCCAGTACACTTCGCGCAAATCGCGCGGCAAGCTCGCAGCCATCGCTTCGAGCAGTGCGAGCGCCTGCTCTCTCAAGTGCCGAGCCCGCAGTAACCCGCCCACGGATTGTTCGAGGTCAGCCTGTGCTTCCAGCGCGCGCCACAGCCATTCGTTGTGGTTGCAATTGCGCGCACTCTGCACCGCCAATTCGAAGTCTCGGCGCGCGGTTTCTTCGGCGCCGACGCCGAGTGCGATGCGGCCTTCCGCCAACGCCATTAGCGGCTGCAGGACTTTGCTATCGCCGAGCTTGGTTTTCGCGCGCTCGACTTCTGCTCGCAGCATGCCATAGTCCGCTTGGTTAGCTCGCGCCGCAACCAAAACGGCTTCAAGTTCCGCTTCCGCAGCATCTGCTTCGCGCCCCAGGGTTTGGTAACGCTTTGGCACACTCGGCAAACAACCGCTGCGCTTCTGCGGCGTGGTCCGAACGCGATTCGAGCTCCGCGGCAAGCCCCAAGCGCTGCGCCTCAAGCGCGGGCGGCAAGCGCGACGATTCTGCCTGCAGCGTCTCCAAGCGCGATTGTGCCCGTGCGAGGCGTCCCAAGAAAAGATCCAGATTCGCCAGATTGAGCAACGCTTGACGCACGGTGGCAAGTCGACCCGCTCGCTCGCCGCGGTCAACCGCCGCTTCGAAATGTTCGATGGCACCGGCCACGTCGCCGCGCATGTGCATTAGCCCGGCGAGATTGAGCTCGGCGTTGGCAAGGACGCTGGCGTCTGCACTGTCCTGTCCCGCACGAATTGCGCTCTTGTAGCTCTCGAGCGCGTCGTCGAGCCGGTTATCGCGTTGTGCGACGAAACCGAGCGCGGCATGCGCCAGCGCCTCGACGCGCTTTGACCCAATCTGTTCGGCCTTGATCAATGCTTTGTTTATGACGTCACGGGAAAGGTCAAATTGACCCTGGTAGCACGCTGCGAGCCCCTTTTGAATGAGCGCCTCCGCCCAAAGCCCGGGCTCGTCCGATTTTACCCGGTCCGACAGTGCGACGGCAGCGGCGTAGTCACCGACGCCAAGATACGCACGCGCCAGGCAAAGCCAGATCTCCGAAGCGTTGCCGCTGTTGTCCGCGTCGGCACCGCCGGTGAAGGCGCCAAGCGCATCCAGGGCGCGGCGCGGCTCGCCCAGTCCAAGCTGCAGACGGGCGCTTGCCACGGCCCACGCGGCCGTGGTGCGATGCTCCGGCGCAAGCTCGTCGAGCAGACGGACCGCCTGCGCAAAGCGACCTTTGTCGAGCGTTGAACGCAGCAAATCCAGCGTAGGCTTTAGGGCGTCAAGATTCAAACTCGAGGGGTCCTTTTCCAATTGGAGCACTTCATCGACGTTGGTTAGGGTTCCCTCAGCGATGCGGCTCACCCATTGTCGCAGCGCCAGGGGTCGGCATTGTGAAACGTCCAAGATCTTGTCGAGCGCGGCGGCCGTAATGGACGGAATAGCACGACGCAGCAGGTCGGATGCCACGTGCCGATCGAGCGGGGGAACCGTCACCGGCTCCGTTACGCGGTCACCATGCCAGGTTCCAATCACGACAAGCCGAGCGCCCGCCCGCCCCAGTTTCTCCAGATCGTGGCGTTGCGATTCGCCGAGGCGAGCAGCGTCATCGACGAGCACGAACGCAACACCGGTTTCGGCAGCGTGGGATAGCTCGGCGGCAAAGGCACTAGCGTCGCCAAGGACGTCAGAGTCCGCATAGAAGAGTGATTCACCCGCGACCCCCAATGACCAAGCGAGCTTGCGCAGCAGTACCGATTTGCCCGACCCGACCACGCCTTGGACACTCAATGATTCACCCGCCGACAGCGCCAACGTGCGCGCCAGCAGACGAGCGAACACGCCGTCGATCCCTACAATGGGCCAGGCCAGGCGCGTGGGACCGGGCCTGAGTTCCTGGACCATGCCCGCACCGAGGCGCAACGCAGCGACGAATTCATCGGTCGAGGGATAACGCGATTCAGGATCAGCATGGGTAGCCTTCTCTACCACGCTGGCTAACGCGTCGATCACGGACAGTGAGAAGTCATCCAAACGAAAGCGTTCGGATATATCTCGCAGGACGACCCCGAGTGAATACACCTCGGCTCGCACCGTCAGCGCACGACCCGCAAACAGTTCGGGTGCGGCATAGCGGGGCGTCAGCCCATGCGGGGCACCCTTGCCTGCAAAGTGGGATGCAAGACCAAAATCGACCAAGGTGGCCGTACCGGCATCCCGGCAGATGATATTAGCGGGTTTGATATCGCCGTGCAGCACGCCGACGCGATGCAACACGGTCAGTTGATCGGCGACTTGAGCCAACCCTTCTAGCGCGCGCGAGGGATCGTTCTGCAGGACCTGGTCCAAACTTACACCGGGGACGAGCGCTCGCAGCACGTAAGGCTGATCGCTGTTCGTGAGGCGACCGAAGCGAAGCACGCGCGGCAGCCCGAGCCCATCCAGGCCGCTCAGCGTCACGAACTCGCGCACGAGCGCCTCGGCTTCGTGTACGCCAGCGTGGCCGTTGAGAATCTTCAGAGCGATCGCCTCTCCGGTGAGCCGATCGCGCACTTGCCAGACTTCGCCGCCGCCTCCGGCACCGAGGATGCGTACCGGCTCGTAACGCGGGGGCAGCGCATTGACGAGAGAGATTGTCACGAGGCTTCCGTTGCGGCACCGGCGGGGGTCGAGCCGCGGAATTCTAGATCCCGTAATTGCCCGAGGCGCCGAAATACGGCCCAATCAAACCCCAACCCACGTCGATGCGCATCATGAAGTTGCGGTGCGGCTTGATGCGAAGACCCGGGCCAACACCGAGCCAGGGGAAGAAAATGGGCTTTTGACCGCCATTGGCCCAGCTCGGTTCCGTGTAGTTGCCGTAGTGGTGATTGTCGGTTCCGCAAAACCCCCCGTGCGTGTCGCCACCTGCTGCGGGGTCCAATTCACAGGGGATGTAAGAGCTTGGACTATTCCCAGCAGTCCCTGGGCGCGGATACGCCTGGACGCGGTGCAAGTCCCCCCAAACGACGCCAATGCCAGCGCCTACACCAAGGTTCAATCCAAAGGCAGGGCTCACCTGATGCGTCCAATTGAAGTCGGTCGTGAAGTAGAGCACCTGGATATTGCTCTTGACCAATTCCCAAGCGTGATTCGTGTCTGATTTTCCCTTAAATGGCGTCCAATCAAAAGCATACTCCGTCCACCAGGCGCTAAAGACGTACTCGAAGTTGTCTTTGCGCACGGTGAACTCGGGCCCAATGCCATTGGCGAACACGGTCGTACCGCCGCTGCCAAATAGGTTGATCATGAACTGCGGCACGACTTGCGCGCGGTACCTAAGGCCAACAAAGTAGTACAGGGTCTTTGGGTCCTCTACGACCGAGCTGGCCTTCTCTGCCTCACGAGCCCGCTCGATGTCATCCGGGTTCAGCGTCTTCTTGTTCTCGTCGTTTTCCTTGATGTCGGCGCCTGACTTGTCCTTGTCGGCCTCTTCATCCCCATCGCCGTGTTCTGTAGACTTTCCCTTGTAGTCGGGATCGTCTTCCGGATCCAAAGCCCAGGCTCTTGAGTTGATGCTGAGCGCAAGGGCGCCAAGACTCAAAACCGATAGCCATTTCTCGAACTGCATCGAGCTTCCTCCGTTCTAGATGTCCCAACCTGTGCCAAAAGTGGTACGCAGTGAGATGGTGCCATGGCACAGTTCACATCGGAAGCCCCAAGAAGGTCGGACCGTGTCCCAAAAGGCCTATTGACCGGCTTTTCCCGTCAATTGTGCCACCTGCAATTCGAGCTCAGCCACCCTGCGTTCGAGTCGCCCAATGTCATCGTTTGTAGCCAAATGAAAGTTCTTGGCGAAACGGGCACCTTGCGCGGTCGTCAAGGCCTCGAATTTCTCAGGCATTTCGACCAACAGTGTCAGCAGGCGAAGGGTGTGGTCGCTCTGCATGACCTTCAACAGGCGTGGGTCACTGGCGAACCTCTGAGCAACTTGTTTGAGTTCGTCCGACAAGCTCATTGTAGGAGTCCAATCAAGCCTTCAATGACACGTTTTGGTCCAGACTGCAGGTCTTTTGCCTATTTAGCAAGAACCAACGCACCGGCAACGAACGATGCGAAGCTCCGGTCGTAGGATGGCCGGCAGAGTTGGGGCCGAATTCACACACAAGCTCGGCCTGTTCGCCCAATGTGGTTCACTGGCGGCATGAAGAACTTAGCATGGAAGTTTCTTCGCTTTGCGGATACGCTGAGGGCACGCTTTCGTGATGCAACGCAATCTGCTTCTGTTTGTCGGTGCCGCATTGATGACGGCGGCTTGCAGTTCGTCCGTCGGACGCGGCACGGCACTATACCGCGAGCAAAGCTACATTGAGGCGGCTGAGGCATTCGAGCGAACGCAGGATCGCCTGACTACTATGGACGCCGTCGATCGAGCGCGCTACGGGCTTTATCGGGGTCTTACACTTATGGCATTGGGGGACCTGCGGGGTGCTGAGCGCTGGCTCGACTACGCCGAGGCGCAGCAACGGTCTCACCCGGGGCTACTTGCTTATAATGAACGCGCCATGCTCACGCAAGGACGCAGGGACTTGAGCCAAAAACTCCAAGCGAGCTGGCCCAAGCCGCAGCCGCACTGGACACAGACCGTTGCTGCAACTGCGAACAGCGCAAGCGGAGAATAGCGGCTCGCTAGGGGTGTCCCGGGTTTCTCCTGCGCAATCATCCGAGTTCATCGGACAAGCCCGTATCGATTAATAGGGACGGCCCCTAGTTCGATTATTTGTACAACACCAACAACATCTTCATCTGCTCGAGCGCATGGACTGCGTGCGGCACGTTTGCTGGCATGCACACGATTTGCCCCGTACCGGCGTCTACGGGAGCGCCGCCGATGGTGAGGCGTACGCGACCCTGCAGCACGTAGACCCAGGCGTCAAACGGCGCTGAATGTTCACTTAGCCCCTCGCCCCGGTCGAAACCGAACAGCGTCATGGTGCCCGACGGTCCCTTGACCAATGTGCGACTTGCAACAGTCCCTGGCGCAATATCAATCAGTTCAATGAGATTGTAAGCCTGCTTTGGGTCGATGAATTGACTGGCATTGGATGAGTCGGACACGAATATCCTCCAAGGTTGCTTCGGGGCCAGTTGGCGGCGCGATTCCGCTGAAGTGAGGGGTCCTGCGGCCCCTCCCGGCGACGAATTCGCAAGTCTTTGGAGCAGCCTCGCACATTGCCGCGCGCAGGGTAAGCGTAACTAAGTTTGACGCAAGCGGTCGAACCCAAGACGGCTGATCGATGTCAGGAGCCGCACGAACGTGCTAGATACTCCGTTCATAGAGTCTGTGGAAACCCCTAGTTTCTTGGAAACGCGTTTCCAAGAAACTTGTCCGGCCGAGCGGGTCCGAGTATCGATTCGCGCCATCAATCAGGAGAATGCAAATGCAACATGCCACGATAAGTCAGACAGTCGATACCGAAAGCGTGCGGCACATGGCCTATGAGATTTGGGTCAAAGGCGGCCGACGTGAGGGCATGGCAGAACAGAATTGGCTTGAAGCAGAACGAATTCTTAATGCGGCACCGCCATCGCATTCAACTCACACGGCGCCGTCGACGCCGCCGGAGTCGAACGCCCACAGCAACGGCCATTGCAACGCCAAAGACTGCAGCGAAATCAAACGGGAACGTGTCGAGCCGTAGACGCTAGTGGGACTCGCGCCCAACCGGCGAGGCCGAATGGGTCTTCACCCCAACGGCCCTTCGTAGCCGTTCGACTAGCAGCGTTTGGCGCTCTTCGCGGCGGTCCTCAGCCAAGGCGATGCGCAGTGCCTTGGGGTCAGCGACGAGCACGCAAAGTCGTTTTGCGCGGGTGACTGCCGTGTAGAGCAGGTTGCGCGAGAGCATCACGAAGTGCGACGTGAGAATGGGGATGACTACCGCGGAGTATTCACTGCCCTGACTCTTGTGAATGCTCGTCGCATAGGCTAACACCAGGCTGTCGATTTCATCGTCCTCGAACCCGACGTGGCGACCGTCAAAGTCAACGAATAGTTGTCGAGGTTCGGCCGACAGCGATGTCACGTGTCCGATGTCGCCGTTGAACGTCTCCTTGTCGTAGTCGTTATGCGTCTGCATCACTTTGTCACCGACGCGAAACATCTGCCCCTTTACGCTGAGCGCCAAGCCATCCGGGTTGAGCGAGGCCTGCAAGCGTTGGTTCAAAGCCGACGTCCCCACCGGCCCCCGATGCATGGGAGCCAACACTTGGATGTCGCGCCTGGGGTCCAGCGCAAACCGTTGAGGAATTCGCTGCGTGACCAAGGTGATGACGTCTTCGGCTGCTCGTTGTGGATCGCAGCGTTCGACGATAAAGAAATCCGCGTGCGGCTGCTCGATCTCGCACGATTGGGGGAATTGGCCGGCTTTGATGCGGTGCGCATTGCGCACGATTGAACTCGACCGTTCCTGCCGATAAACGGTCTCTAACGTCATCACTGGAATCGCGCGCGAAGCGATCAAGTCGCGTAGCACGGCACCGGGCCCCACGCTTGGCAATTGGTCCGCGTCTCCAACGAGGATCAATCGCGAGCCGCGGCGCAGCGCGCTGCACAACGCCGCAGCAAGCTGGACATCAACCATCGAGAACTCATCGACGAGCACCGCGTTCTCGTCCAGCGGTGCGTCTTCGTTGCGTTGAAAGGTTCCGTGCTTGGGTTCGTATTGAAGGAGCCGGTGCAGCGTGCACGCGTCGCGCTGCGTTGTCTCGCTCAGACGCTTGGCGGCGCGGCCGGTGGGCGCCGCCAGCCGCAGTTGCAAGCGAGCTCGATCGAATATCCAAAGCATGGCGCGCACGATGGTGGTCTTGCCCACACCGGGCCCGCCGGTGATGATCACGACTGGATGTTGCGTGGCACAGAGGATTGCCGCGCGTTGCTCGGCCCCGAGCTCGATCGTTTGTTCCTCTTCGAACCTTGCGATTGCGCGCTGATGCTGCCCCGGCAGGCGGCCGCTGTGTCTCAGGCATTCCGTCAGCATTGCCACGAGTTGCTTCTCAGCTACGTCGAGCACCGACAGGGCAACTGCATCGGAGTCAACGGCGATTTTTTCCTCGGCCCAGAGCTTGTCAATGCAAACCGACACAAGTTCTGCAGAAATACCAAGTGCTTCACTAGCCGCCTGGACAAGTGGCTCGCGTCCCACCCAGCAATGACCGTCGTCGCATTGGGCGCGCAGTGTGTGCAGGAGACCCGCCATGATGCGCTCGGGGTGATCGGACGCGATACCGAATGCTTGCGCAATTCGATCAGCGGTCTTGAAACCCACACCCCAGATATCCATCGCCAGCCGATACGGATTCGTCTGCACGACGCGCGCGGCCTGCTCGCCGTATTGTCGTAAAACGCGGCGAGCCATCGAAGGACTCATGCCGTGACTTTGCAGCAGCACCATGACCGTCGCTTCGTTTCGGTGTAGAGTCCATGCTTGCCGAATCTCAGCGACCTTGCGCAACCCGAGCCCCGGCACGCCCGCTAGCTTTTCTGGGGTATTGTCCAGCACAGACAAGGTCTCTGTCCCGAATGCAGCAACGACACGATGGGCGAGAGCGGGACCGACACCCGGCAGAATACCGGAGGCTAGGTGTCTTTCGAGCCCCTGCAACGTCGTCGGTTCCAAGACCACAAGACTCTCGACGTGCAACTGCTCACCGTGGCGCGCATCCACCACGATCTTGCCGGTCACGCGAACGCGTGTGCCCACGCCCACGCTGGGCAAGACACCCACCACCGCCAGACGGCCCTTGGCCTTGATGTCGCCGCTGACGTTACCGAGTTTGAGCACGCGGTACCCGGTTGCCTCGTTTTCGAACGTGATGCGCTCGACCTCGCCGGACACGGTGACGGACACCGTCGGACTTTAGGCCCAAATGACCGTCAAGCAAAGGGGGGATGGCGGCTTGCGAAATCCTCGCATTACGGCTATCGAATGAAGGTGTCTTGCGCATTGATTCACGCCGTCTGCGGGGGAGCGCACGCCCCTTGCAGTTTCGTCTTGCCCGGTACGGTCCGTCAATATGCTCGGTCTCGGCCGTTCGATATTCGGCATTTGTCGCTGGACCTCGATCTGCTCGTCGTTGAAAAGCGGGTTCTAGGTGTTGCGGCACTGGACATCGAACGGGTTGACGTCGATGCCGACGCATTACAACTCGATGCTGTTGGTTTTGAAATCAGTTCCGTGAAGCTCACGGTCAATGACGCGCCGCTTTCCACTGGTTGGAAGTATGACGGTGATCGACTGCATGTCGCAATCCCCAAGGGCTTGCAGCGGTGCACGGTGGAAGTGGACTACGGGGTCACGCCCAGACGTGGCCTCTACTTCTTGGAACCCGACGCAGTCGTTGCGGACCGGCCACGCCAGGTCTGGTCGCAATGCCAGGACCAAGACGCTCGATATTGGTTCCCTTGCCACGACGCACCAGACGCCAAGATGACATCGGAACTGCGGGTGACGGTGCCCGAGGGTTGGGTCGCTCTCTCCAATGGCGATCTGCTCGAAGAACCTGCCGGCACGGACGGCGTACGCGTCTTTCACTTTGGGTTCGACGCGCCTCACCCAAGCTACTTGATGACGCTTATCGCTGGACAGTTCAGCATCTTGGAGGATCGCCCTGCGCTGCTGGCGGATGGGAGAAAGGTACCGGTCCTTTACTACGTCCCTGCGGGAAGGGAAGAGGACGGCTGGCGAAGCCTCTCCGACACGCCCAGCCTCATCGAACATTTCAGCACAGTGACCGGCGTGCCGTTTCCGTGGTCGCGATATTCGCAGATCATCGTCGCCGATTTCACGTTTGGCGGCATGGAAAACACCACTGCCACGACGCTCCACGAGCATGCACTGCTTGACCCGCGCGCCGCGCTCGATATCTCGAGCGTCAACCTTGTCGCGCACGAGTTAGCTCACCAATGGTTTGGCGACTACGTCACATGTCGTGATTGGTCCGAAGCATGGCTCAATGAGGGCTTTGCGACCTATTTCGAACATGTGGCCCGCGAAGCGCAACTAGGGCGCGATGAATACGATTGGGGCATCATGGCTGACTTGGACGTCTACCTCGATGAGTCCTGCAGTCGCTACACGCGGCCCATCGTTTCGCGCGAGTATCAAGCCCCCATTGATCTGTTTGACCGGCACCTGTACCAAAAAGGCGGGCTTGTCTTGCACATGCTTCGGCGCGAACTTGGTGACGATGCATTCTGGAAGGGTGTCAATGAGTACCTGGTCCGTCATCACGAGGGCCTCGTCGAAACGACAGACCTCAAGCGCGCTTTCGAGAGCAGCAGTGGCCGTTCCGTAGATCGCTTCTTCGATCAGTGGGTGTATCAGGCAGGGCACTTGGATCTGGAAGTGAAGGTAGGTTTCGAACGCGGTCTGCTGACTGTCAGTGCCGAGCAGAAACTCGTTGAGGGCGCGACACCGAGGTACTGGACCTTCGAGATTGACATCTGCACCAGTCAGGGCAATGTCCGTCGTTTGTCCAAAGTGGTGAGCGATCGGCAAGCAGCTCACGTGCTAGCTTTGGATGAGCGACCGAAGTGGGTGGCGTTCGACCCAGAATTTCGCGTCGCCTCACCGGTATCATTGGACATGCCGGCGGACTTCTGCATCGCGGCACTGGCCGGTTCAAAGAGCCTGCGTTCCCGCGTTCTATCCGCGCAGACGTTGGCCAAGCGCACGGATATCCCCAGCGTCACCGCGCTGCGGCAAAGACTCAACGATCTGCAAGAGTCTTGGATGTTGCGTGCGGAGTGCGCCCGCTGTCTGGGAAAGATCCCGGTCAGCGAGAGCCTGTCAACGCTAACCGCCGCTACCACGATGGGGCACCCCAAAGTCCGGCGTGCAGTGGTAGCCGCTCTTTCTGGGTTTAGACAGCCCGAAGCTTTCCAGGCACTTCGGCCCTTGGCTACGAACGACGAAAGCTACGTCGTCAAGGCAGAAGCCTGCCGATCGCTGGGCCATACTCGGCATGTCGAAGCCCTGAGTGTGCTCGAGAAGAATCTCGACGAACCCTCGCATGCCGATCGGGTTCGCGTGGGCGTTTTCGACGGTCTGGCCGCATTGAGGAACCCCGCTGCATTGGAGTGGGTGAAGTTGGGCACTCGCTACGGGAAGTCCTCGCGTGGCCGCAGGGCGGCCATTGCGGCGCTAGGCGTACTGGGACGCGATCGGCGTGATCGAGAGCATTTGGAGGATCTTCTGGAAGACAGAGACTTCTTTGTCCGCGTCGCCGCTGCCCGGGCGCTGGGCAAATTCGGAGACTCCGAGGCAGCCGCTGCACTGACACGGCAGTTGAATTCCGAGAGAGAAGCACGCGTGGTGCGAGAAATCCGCGAAGCGCTGGCAACGTTGAACTCGACTGGAACTGATCAAGTCAAGCGGCTAAGTGACGAAGTGCTAACATTGCAACGCAGAGTTGACGCGCTCGCGGCGCGTGTTGATCGCGCCAGTTCTGCGCCCAACGACTTCGCGAATCAGGAACCCAAACGGCCGCTACGAAGATTGTCAAGCAAGCGCGAAGCTCGAAAGACGAACAAGCAGTCGTCGAAAGCCAAGGCCGCGCGCAAGCTGCGTTCGGGTCGAGGTGGGGGCAAACGGCGATGACTGCGCCACTCGTTCGCATCGAATATCGCGATCGGGCCCTGATCATCACGCTGAATCGACCCGAGCGGGCAAACGCCCTGTGCGAATCGCTTCTCGACGCGCTATCTGCAGCCGGAAACCAGCTGCAGTCTTATCCCGACGTTCGGGCCGTGATCCTCACGGGTGCTGGAGATAGGGCCTTCTGTGCCGGCGCGGATCTCGAAGAGCGTCGCCAAATGTCCGAGGTTGACGTTCGGCGAATCCTTAATAAATATCGCTCAGACTTGTTTTGGCTCGATGCCTGTTCCGTGCCGACTGTCGCGGCGCTTAACGGCAGCGCGCTCGGGGGTGGATTGGAATTGGCACTCATGTGCGACTTGCGCGTAGCGGTCCCTCACGCAATGCTTGGTTTTCCGGAAACCTCGTTGGGGATAGTCCCGGGTGCGGGGGGGACCCAACGTTTGCCGCGTTTGATTGGCGAGGCCCGCGCCAAAGAATTGATCCTCTTGTGCCAGCGCATCACCGCGGTTCAGGCGCTAGGATATGGTCTGGTGAATCGAGTCTGCGCGCCCGGGACCGATGTACTAAAAGACACACTCGATTGGCTCGAACCCGTCCTTCGCGGTGCGCCGTTGGCGACTCGCGCCGCACTGCAAGCGATTGACGCGGCCCATGACAGCACGCTCAGCCAAGGCCTACAAATCGAACTAGATGCCTATGAAACGTGCTTGACGAGCCAGGACCGGCTCGAAGGGCTGCAAGCGTTTGCGGAAAAGAGACCGCCGAATTTCCGGGGGCGCTAGCTACCCGTCGGTTCGGGCAAATCATCGATGTCTGGAACATCATCGAGACCACTGCCACCTTCAAGTGGAATGGCGCGTGCCATGGCGACGTGTTCCAAGGTTTTCGACAACAACTCACTGTCTTGGACTCTGGGCAAGTAGACCCTTGAGCCGTCCCAAAGGTCAATCGTGAATAACCCGGTCTTCGACAAAGAGATGTGATTCATCTGCGCCCACCTGAGTCTTCTCAGCTTTGGAATCACGAGGGACACGATATCTCGGTATTCGATGCCATCGCCGCGCAGGCGCACGCCCCGCATGTTGGTGCGCAGCACGGCGGACACGGAACTCAAGAGCAGCAGAAGTGCAAATGTGCGCGAGGATATGATTCGGTGAGATCCCTGTTCGACGACTTGAACATAGAGCACGGAATTGGACGAACTCTGTTCGGCAACGAAGACCACACCTGCGACGACAATCGTCAGGCCGAGATACAGCAACGAAGGAATGCGGGTGCGCCACGGCGGGGGGAATACGCGCGCCGTGGGGCGATAGGTCATGTCAAACCCGGGCGGTCGAGACGGTCTTGCCAAGCCCGTAGACGTTAGCCCGAGCGCCTACGTTTGGAAATGCCAAGAAATACCAGCTGGCCCGCAGGCCCAGATAGGGACATCTGTCGAACCCCTCAAGTATCTGCAGACCTGTACCGTTTCTGAGCGGTGCGCGTTCGATGATGGTTTTCGTTCTTGCCACAGTGGCGGATGGTCAACGAGGACAAAGGTGAGCATGGTTACTAGTCGTGTTCCAGCTTCGAGTCGCTCTTCGCGACAGAAGCCTGAAATGATGAGCGCGTCGGCCGCCAGAATCGTGCAGATAGCCCTGCGCGAAAATGTGAGCTTGGGCGAATTGGCACAACTCGCCAGCACCGATCCTGCGTTTGCCCTACGTGTCTTGTCCTTCGTCAACAGTCCTGCTCTCGGCATGCGCAGACGGGTCGAGGACGTTCAACAAGCGACAAACCTCTTGGGCGTTCGAGGAATGCGAACGCTGGGTCTCAGCCTCATGGTCACAAGCTTGGGCCCACCGGGAGCCGGGTCAGAGATTCTGTTGGCCAATTGTCTCCGCAGAGCCCTCATCGCCCGCGAACTCGCCATCCTCATCAAAAGCAAAGATGCGGACCTGTGCTTCACGACAGGGCTGCTGCTAGACGCTGGTCTGCTGGCGAGCGCAAAGAAGGAAATGGATCGCGCCGTCTACATTGCCAGCGCGCCGGCCATCTATCGAGTCGTTCATGAACGCGTCGCAGGCTTCGTGCCACATCCACAGCTGGGTTCTGAGATAGCCAGCAACTATGGCCTAGGAACGGAAATGGTCGAGGCACTCGCCAGGCACCACGACGTCGCGATACCTCATGAGTCGATGGCTCAAGTGGCCTGGGTCGCAGAGCGCTGCGCAGCCGTCTTCGAGGGTGGGGATATTGACCACCACCGGCGGATGGCCCAGCAGGCCGCCGATATTCTTTGCGTTACGTCCGAACAATTGGACGCACTGATCGCAAAAATTCCGGCGATGGTTACTGATTTAGCGAGCGCGCTCGACCGAGCCGTCGGCGATCAACTTGAAGTCAACGACCTACGGGAAAGGGCCCACGAACGACTGATCGCCCTGAATGAACACTATGAGGGCCTGGTTCATTCACTCGAAGATCTCCTCGAACGCAAGGAAGCCTTGGAAAAGGAACTACGTACGGCCAACGAGCGCTTGGAGCGCCTGGCTTCCACGGACGAACTCACAGGCGTCGCCAACCGTCGCGCGATCGAAGAAGCACTGCGTCGGGACTTGGCGCGCGCCGATCGGGATGCTACTCCGATTAGTGTCGTGCTTATCGACGTCGACCACTTCAAGTCCGTCAACGACACTTGGGGCCACGCCACAGGCGATGCGGTCCTATCAGCGGTGGGCAAACTCATGCAGCAGTTGCTTCGCGCCAGCGATGTCGCCGGGCGTTGGGGCGGCGAAGAATTCCTGTGCATCTTGCCAAACACGGACGCCCAGGGCGCGACAGTCGTCGCGGAAAGGTTGAGAACAGGTTTGCCGCTCAATACGGTGGCAGGACCGCGGGGCCCCGTCCAGGTCACGGCAAGTTTCGGAGTCGCAACCGTCAGAGGGCCCGGATGTCGCAATGCCGCCGAAGGAATCATGCGCCGCGCGGATTCGGCGTTGTACTCCGCCAAAGAGCAGGGGCGCGATCGAGTCGTGGTGTCGCCGTAGTGAGCCAGCCTAAAGCTTCCACCCGAACGCCCGGCATTCGATGTTCCCGTTGAATAGAGTGTGCTCCAGGCTGGGGTGTGTCCCCATCGCGGTGAACCAGGCGGGATCGGGCGACAACACGATCACGTTGAATCCTTTGAACTTGGAGAGACTGCGCCCAATACGTGATGCGAGATTCGGCCCTCCTCCAAGCCGCTTGCCATACGGAGGATTGGTAACGATGGTGCCCGCGTGCTCGGTTGGACTGAGATGCAAGACGTCCTGCCTGGAGAATTGACTGCGCAGGTTCAGCGCCCCTGCGGTATGCTGTGCAAGCGACAAAGATTCTATATCGATGTCGCTGCCCCGTACCACTGTCGCAGCTTCCGTGTTGATGGCTCCCCGAGCCGCCCCGCGCGCGCTCTCGAATATGTTGCGCCATGATTGATCGACTCGCACATGTCGCTCAAGACTGAACGACTTTCGCAGCAGTCCCGGCGCCCAATTGGCTGCCATCAGCGCCGCCTCGATGACAATGGTACCGGAGCCACAACAAGGGTCGTAGAATGACGAACTTCGATCCCATCGTGACAACCGTATCAGGGCACTCGCTAGGTTCTCCTTGAGAGGTGCCGTAACATGTGCCGGGCGGTATCCACGCTTGTGTAACGCGTCGCCGGCCAAATCGACGTAAATGGACGCCGAATTCCTCGCCAAATGCAGGACAATGTGCACATCTGGGTGGGTCGGGTCAACGTGCGATCGCGCATGTTCTTGCCTCCTTTGGCGATCGACGATGGCGTCTTTCACGCGCCGTGAAACAAATTGGGAATGAGTCATCTGGCTGGATGCTACGCTTGCAGACACGGCCAGCGTCAAGCGCGAGTCTAAAATGTCATCAAACGAAATCGCACTTACGAAATCGTAGAGTTGATCCGAGTCGGTCACGGTGGCTTGCCCCCTCAATTCGAGCACGCGAATGGCTATTCGACTGTGCAGACAAACGCGGAAAGCATCAGCAAGAGTACCTCCAAAATGGACACCACCCCGGTCACCGCAAATGGGCCGAAGATTCAATGCTAGCAATTCGTCCCGCAGCAACCCCTCGGTACCCTTGGCCGCGGTTGCAAAGTACGGAAGTTGAGAGTGGGTGGTTGTCATGCCTGATGATGGGACTCCTTCCCTGCCGTTGAAGCGGCGCCGACCTTGGTTTTGCCATTTCAATCCGCGGAGTCAACGGCCCAAGCGTAGACGTCTCATTGCCGATCGGCGCGTTCGTTCCGGTTTGTGTTTATTATATGGTGTTTCGGGACCCGGCCCGGAAAGATCCTGGCTATTCAGTGGTCGGGCGTGCCGGCTAGACCCGCCGTCATTGCGGACGTGAGCGGCGTCGGCTAGATGGCGCACATGCCAGCCCACGTTGTGCGCCGCGCGCCGGCTTCTCCTCGTGTCCAAAGCAAGCATGTTCGTGACATGGCCAACGAGATGCTTAAATATCTTGACCTGTTCGACGCCGAGCTCAGCATCGTATTGACGAACGACAACACAATTCAACGCCTCAACCGGGAGTACCGCCACAATGACACGCCCACGGACGTGTTGTCGTTTCACGTCGATATTCGAGTATCGTCACCCAGCAAAGATGCTCCTCGGCTACTCGGTGACATTGTCATCTCACTGGACACTGCCGCAAGACAAGCACACAGCAGGAAGAGACCCCTATTGGCCGAGCTGCGCTGGTTGTTGGCTCATGGCATCTTGCATCTCTTGGGTTTCGAATCATGCGAAACCACCCCAGAAGAAAGAAATGGACGCGTGGACACGTCGCCTTGTACGTTGCACTTCAATCGCGTCGGCCAGTTCTTGCTGACTGCGCCGTGGGCTTGCCAAAGCATCCCAACGCGTCCGGGCGAGAGCTTGCCCCGCCAGGCCTGCACGCGGGCGCGGCTGGGGCCGGGGACGCCGGAAGCCGGGGCCACCCAGGCCTGCGCCGCGTTTGGAGATAGTCACGGACCACGACCAGGGCAGCCGCCGGAGCTAGTCGGGCTGTGCGCCGCGCCGCTTGGACGGTTGCCCGCCGCTGCCCCCCGCGCCGGACACGGCTCCGGCGCCCGTTCAACGCATGGGTCGAAGTTACTGAAATTCTTGGACTTCTGCAGTGCAAGTACGCGGTGTTGTTGAATTTCTCGTGATCTGAAGCCTCACGCACAACCGCGGCTGGTTTGCCCTTTGAAGGTGACAGCACCCGGTTGATCGGGCTCGAATCGGGCCCCTTCGTGGCGGGGACCAAACGCCGCCCCAAAAAAAAGCTCATTCCATGGATGCTTTTTTGCGGATTGTGCTTGAAAGGCATAAAATCCCTTGTTATCGGTCACTGTGTCTTTTGGCGAATCGCCAAACGGCCCAAATTGGCCGCTGGCGAACCGAAATCTCGGTAGTCACAACACTCGTCCGGCAAGGATTCAACAAAAAGCACGATAGGAGGAAGCGCATGGCAGGCAAGAGGCTGACGAAGGCTCAGGTAATCGCGGAACTCGCAAACGCGGCAGATCTCGACAAGAAGAGTGTCAATCGCGTTTTTGACGCAATCAGTGAACTTATTCGCAAGCAGCTATCCAATCGAGGCCCAGGCGAATTCGTCGTTCCAGGTCTGGTAAAGCTGCGTGTAGTCAAGAAGCCCGCAACCAAAGAGCGACAGGGCATCAATCCATTTACCAAGGAACCCATTACCATTCCGGCTAAGCCCGCTAGCCGCAAGATTCGTTCGACCCCGCTAAAGGCGCTCAAGGATCTTGTGAACTAGTCCGCAAGTTGGACAAACGAGCCAGGCTCACATTTCGAGTCTGCTCGGAGCGAAACCCCGATCTTCACGTAAGCTCGGGGTTTTGCCGTTAAAACAGCCTGATTTCGTCAGCGCGCCTAGAAGTAGTAGTTCAGGCCTAACCTCAGAAGACCAAAGCCAGACGAGTTTGTGGCAAGTTTCGTCGTAGGGTCAACGAATTCTGGATTGTTGTCCGCGTTTGAGTCCGTACGCCCGCGCAATACTCCCAGAATCGCAAGATCGGTGCTCCATTGCTTTTCGAATCGCCACTCAAGCCCCAGGCCAGCCAACAATCCAAAGTAGTAGTAGGTCTGATCGACTTGGCGTTTGATCGTGCCGGCCGCGACGGCTTCGTGAACCTTGTACGAAACATCCGCGCGACTCCATCCCAATCCGGCAAGAATGAAAGCTTGAAATGGATCACGCGGGTTGAAGTAGACAGTCGTTGCAAAGTCGAGCGCCAATTCAGTGCGTCTGTGGCCAACGTAGTCAACGCCACCCATACTATCGAAGCTTAGGTCGAGTGCGACCGCTGGATCAGGCCGTGCCCGGCCCCCAAACCCCAATCCCGCCATCGCATAGTTGCTGGCGGCACCAGAGTCCACGAACGGCACCAACAGGTGGGTGCGAACTGCCCAGATTCGGGGCTGTGGCCGGTGCACCGGGGGTGGCGGAGGAGGGACTCTCAAGTCGATGGGGGGTCGACTAGGCTCCCATGACTGGGGCTCAGGGGGCAAAGGGGGGGGTTGACTTGGTGGCCGTTGCCCTGGTGGCGGCGATGCGGGCACTGGGATTGGTTCGCAAAACCAGTCCCCCGGCGGGCATTCGCTTGATGCAGCGGCTGTGCCGGCGGTCAACAGCAGTGGGACGCAGAAAAGAGGACGCCTTAGCATGACAATCACGGCTCGGTCCTTCTAGCACCGAGCAGCCAAATTGTTGGCAGCTACGATACTGTTGCCGAAGACTTTCCCACGGCGGTGCCAGCAGATCCAGGACCCCGACCCCGTACTGGGGGCCACCGCGGGGCCCGAAGCCTTGCCATGCGGGTTTGCGCCGGTGGCGCCCGGGCTGTACGGCAGCTGAGTGCCGAAGGTAACGATCAAGGCAGGACACGTTAGGCCAGTGTGGGCAGGCCATCCATGGGTGTACGCTCAGGCGGTAGAATATATCGAAGGTGGAGCAACTCCAGGTGACGAGGTCGATGTGGTCGATCCGCGTGGACAATTCTTGGGGCGAGGGCTGTACTCACCTGGAACGGCCATTGTCGTGCGTCTGTACACGCGAAGCAAGTCCCAAAGCATTGATCAATCGCTGGTCGAACAGCGATTGAAGTCGGCCTTGATACGACGGCAAATGCTCGGCCTACCATCTGTTCGTACTAATGCGTTTCGCTGGGTCAACGGCGAGGGCGACGACTTCCCAGGTCTCGTCATCGACCGATATGCAGACACGACGGTCGTTCAGCTGACAACCATTGGCGTCAAGCAGCGAGACGCCATCATTTTCGACGCGATCGAACACCTGCTCCGCCCGCGTTGCATCATTGACCGAACCAGCGCAAAAGTGGCAGAAGTCGAGAAGATCGAGTTCGGTCGTGGCGTGGTTCGCGGATTGAGCGAATCGAGTGACTTGGTGTTTCGGGAGCGCGCCTTCGAATTCGTAATTCCCCAAGAATTGTCTCAGAAGACGGGCTTCTACCTCGACCAACGGACGTTGCGTGGGCGGGTCGAACAAATGTCCAAGGGGCGAAAAGTCCTCGACGTCTTCTCGTATGTTGGACCGTTTTCGCTGGCAGCCGCGCGTGGAGGCGCACTTGCCGTCACGGCCGTGGATTCAAATCCAGTCGTGTTAGAAGTCGCTGCCCAATTGGCGGCGCGCAACGGATTCGCCGATCGGATCGTGCATGAACACAACGACGCATTCGATGCATTGAAGCGTGTGGGCCGCAGCGGAGGCTACGACATTGTTGTCTGTGATCCACCGAAGCTTGCTCCAAGCCGCGCGGCTTGCGACCGCGCCCACACGTACATGCGACGAATTGCCGCGGCGGGCTGTCAAGCCGTGTCACCGGGCGGGTTGCTAATCCTTTGTTCCTGCTCGGCGGCGCTTGGGCTCAAGGAGTTGACGCGCGCCCTGGCCTTGGGAGGCAGGGACGTGAACGTGGTTCCGCGTGTAATCGAGCGCTGGTACCAAGGACCCGATCATCCAGTCATTGCCGCATTTCCCGAGGGATTGTATTTGAGCGCCGTCATTGCCGAAATTTCGGGTATTAATTGAGCCGCACATGCAGAAGATCGCTGACTTTGCTCGGGACGCCGCCCGTTCTCTAACTGGGGTGCTTTTCGACTTGGACGACACATTGCTTGATTCAGGCCGCCTCAGCGAAGCCGCCTATGGTTCTCTCTTTCGGCTACGAGAATCCGGTTTGATCTTGTTGGCGGTGACCGGGCGTCCCTCGGGTTGGGGTGAGATACTGGCACTGCAATGGCCGGTTCAAGGTTTCGTAACGGAAAATGGCTCGGTGGCTATCGTCAACGACGAAGGTATTCGCACACTCGATGAGGTCGAACCGGCAATTCGCAATGAACGCCGAGAACGGCTCTTGGTACTGACGGATACGATCATGACGGAGTTCCCCGCCTTGGTACCTTCCAGGGATGTCGCTCTGCGACGCAGCGATTTCACGTTCGATGTGGGCGAATTTCACCAAGTGCCAAACGCACTCGTTATCGAGGCCATGGCCTTTGCCAAACGCCTCGGCGCCATGACGATTCGTTCAAGCGTTCACTTGCACGTGAGTTTCGACGGAAGCGACAAGGCATCTGGAACCCTGCGCGTGCTGAATCGACAATTTGGTTTCGACGTCACGGACGCGCGAAGAACATTTGCATTCATCGGAGACAGCGAGAACGACGAATCCTGTTTTGCGGCCTTTGGCCACAGCGTTGCCGTTGCGAATCTACGCGGCCGTCCCACCATAGCTCCGCGGTACGTCACGCGGTCCGAACGCGGCAGCGGCTTTGCGGAATTCGCCGAACAGCTAGTGGCGCTTCGCCGCTGAATCTTGAGTCAGGTTTCTCCGGCGGGAAAGCACGCATCTAATCGTACTGGCGCATGCGCCACCAGTTTACTAGTCTCCGCAGAAGATGACCGACCAGTCAGACCTACTCGAAGGTGCCGAGCGGTACTTGTATCCCAACTACGTACGGCCGTCCATCGCGCTTTGCCGCGGACAGGGGTCACAAGTCTGGGACATGGACGGAAAATGCTACCTTGATATGTGTGCAGGCATCGCCGTAAATATGCTGGGCCATGCGCATCCTCGACTCGTGCAGGCAATCGCGGACCAAGCCGCTCGGTTGATGCACGTATCGAACTACTTTTACAGTGAACCCAACCTGAGGTTGGCGCAGCGTCTGTGCGAATTGTCAGGCTATGAAAGGGCTTTTTTCTGCAATTCCGGCACGGAAGCCGTCGAAATGAGTCTGAAGCTTGCGCGCAGGCATTTCACGGCGAAAAACGAGCCGAACCGCTTTCGAATCGTCGCGTTCGAGAACTCATTCCACGGGCGAACGATGGGGTCGCTTGCCGTCACGGGGCAATCGAAATACCGAGATGGTTTTGGGCCCCTTGCAGGAGTCAGTCACGCGCCGTACGGCGATCTCGAAGCCGTGCGCCGTCAGATGGGCCCCGATGTCGCCGCAATCATAGTGGAGCCGATTCAGGGCGAGGGCGGAATCATCGTGGCGCCGGTGGACTTCCTCGGTGGCTTGCGCAAGATCGCCGACGGTTATGGGGCGCTTTTGATAGCCGACGAAGTTCAGACAGGTGTCGGTCGTACTGGCCGCTTCTTGTCGTGCGAACACAGTGGGGTAAGGCCCGACATCGTGGCTCTTGCCAAGGGTCTTGGCGGGGGCTTCCCTGTTGGAGCGGTGTTATGCAACGAACCGTTGGCCCTGTCATTGCCTCCGGGCAGCCACGGTTCGACATTTGGTGGCAATCCACTGGCGTCGCGTGCTGCGCTGACCGTGCTGGAAGTGTTGGTCGAGGATAAGCTGATGGACGCGGCGCATACCAAGGGTGTCCTGCTCGGCCAACTTCTCTCGGCGCTCAGCAAGCAATTTTCGAAGCCTGTTGTCGCGACTCGAGGGCTGGGACTGCTGTGGGCCGTCGAGCTCGACCCCGGCATTGAGGTGTCCGTGGTCCTGGAACGTTGCAAAACAGCGGGCCTTTTGCTGACTCGGGCCGGCAACCACGCGCTCAGGTTTTCGCCGGCTCTCACCGTATTGCCAAGCGAGCTAGAAGAAGGCGTCCGGCTGCTCGGCGAAGTGCTAAAGACGGACAAGTCATGCGCCACTTGCTAAGTCTCTCCGACATCGGCCAGCAAGGCTTGTTTCGTCTATTGGATGCGGCCGATCGCTTCAAGAAGGATCGCAATTTGCCGAACAATGGGCAACCGCTGTCGGGCAAATCGGTGGCGCTTGTGTTTGAGAAAGCCTCAACCCGTACCCGACTGTCTTTGGAGATCGCCGTCGTTGAACTAGGGGGGCACCCCGTGGTCATCACAAGCGCGGGTTCGCAAATTGCACGAGGTGAGCCAATCGCCGACACGACGAGGGTGCTGTCGCGTATGGTTCACGCCATCGCGTTTCGCACGTCAGGTAAGGATCGATTGCTCGAAATGGTGAAGCACGCGTCGGTTCCTGTGCTCAACGCACTGACCGACCAAAGCCACCCGATGCAACTCCTTGCCGACCTGCAGACAGTTCGTCAGCGTTATGGTCGTTTCGAAGACTTGAAGTACGCTTGGGTTGGCGACGGCAACAACATGGCGACGTCGTGGCTCGAAGCGGCGGGTATCTTGGGGCTCACTTTGGTGCTGGCTTGCCCCAAGGGCTACGAGCCGCCAGAGCAGGAAGTCACCCAAGCGCGCGCAATGGGCGCCGATGTTCATCTGGTCCATGATCCTCGTGAAGCGGTACGCGACGCCCAAGTCATCAGCACCGACGTGTTTGCCAGCATGGGGCAAGAATCCGAACAGTTAGACAGACTCAACGTGTTCCGCGGGTTCACGATAAGCCAGGAACTGCTAACTCACGCTCATCCGAATCACACGGTGCTGCATTGTCTCCCCGCACACCGAGGCGAAGAAATCGAAGCGGAAGTCCTCGAAGGGCCGAATAGCGCTGTCTGGGACCAAGCGGAGGCAAGGTTGCACACGGCAAAGGCTGCTTTAACTTGGGCGCTGCAAGTCGATGCCTGACGCTCAACCCGCGCAGCGCGGGCGCCCAGTCGCGCCAAGTGTGCCTTGCGCTCAGTGCAAGGCTGTTGTCGACCCCATTCGAGCTCCAAGGGTGTCAGCCTACGAAGACCGGCTTTGCTATTTTTGCTCCCCGGAGTGCCAGCTCGCATTCAGGAACCGCCAACCGATTTGCCGCAATGAAGCTCCACGTCCACCAGCAACACTCGACACAAACCCCCTGGTCGTAGCTCCTGTGGCAAGCGACGAACGCCAGCACATCGTTCAAACGGCTTTGCACGATATCACAACAGACTCGCGTCTCGACGAAGTCATTGGGGAGGTCGCGCCGCCTGACGAATACGGGCCGCTCGAACAACCGCCGTTGGCGCGACCGGTTCGGTCACTCGTCGCCGTTTCGAGTTCCGAGATTGATACGGAGACACTCCTGCTGGTGCTGTCGATTGTCGGAGCACTCTTGTCACTGGCACTTACCCTTGCGGGCGACTCCGGTATCGCACTCGTTGCACGATTGATTGTCGTGACCGTTGCAACCCTAGCTTTGGCTTCAAATCTCTGGCTGTCACCGCGAAACGCATTGAGCCTACCGGTATTGGTACAGACCTGGCCAATCTTGGCGGCCACGGTCGTGGCGGCTGTCGCCTGCCTAGTTGGCCACAGAGAGGCGTCGGCATTGACCAATGCCAACGCCCTCATCATCGCCACAACCGCAGTCAACGTGCTGCTAATTCGGAGGTGCCGCCAGGCGGTCGAGCATGAACGTTCCCAGTTGAAGCTGGGTCTCGAGAAAGATGCCAATCGCTATCACGAAGAATCCTTTACCGTTGTGGATCCACAAGATCTTCGACCTGGCGAAGAGATCGTCGTCGGCCCAGGCGAAGTGGTGCCCGCTGACGGCACGATCAGTGCGGGCCAGGCACAAGTTATCCCCTGGTATTTGAGCACCGAGCAAGTCGTGCTGGCCGAGGGCTCAAGCATCGTGGCTGGCGCGCAAGTGGTGGAGGGCCGCCTCAGAGTCATCGTCAGCTGGTCGGGGCTCGATCGCGCTTGGTTGCGATTGACGGTGGATACTCGAAGGCGGGCAGACTTGAATGGGACGTGGGCAAGAACCGGGCGTTTGATTGCCTTGCGTCTGGCGCCGGTTGTGGCTGGGCTTACTGCCTTGACCGTCTATGCTGCGGGACAGTCGCCGCTTGAAATCTTGGGCATCGCTGTGGCCTCGTATTGCGCATTCTGCTCGGCGGCAATTGCCGAATTGCCAGCGCTACATGTATCGCGAGGCGTCTTTACCGCTTTGCGCAGAGGCATCGCTTTTCGTTCTTCCGAATCAATTGACCGCGCGGGTCGCGTTTCAACGGCAGCGTTCTGCGCCAGAGGTACGCTGCTACTCGGTGAGCCAGAGGTGACCGGGATCTATCCGTTCGGCAATGCAACGACCGAGCGCGTTCTTGAACTTGCCGCTGGCGCGCAGAGCGGTTCGCAGGATCCAATGGCAACGGCGATCCTGCGCGCAGCAAGGGCAAAGGGCGTTCGCGCCGACGCCGTGCGAAGTCCGACGTTTTTCCCGGTTTGGGAGTGACCGCCATTGCGTCGGATGGTCAACGGCTTATCGTTGGAAGCCGTGGCTTGATGTTGAAGGAATATGTCAGCGTGGCGTTGGCAGAGACACGAATTGCCGATCTGGAAGCATCAGGCCAAAGTGTTTTGCTTGTCGCACTAGGCACGCGAGTTGTCGGAACAATTGGCTTTCAAGATGGCATGCGTCCGGGTGCCCGCGCGGCCGTTCAACATTTACTCGACGTGGCCATCGAACCCGTCCTGCTGTCTGGCGACACTCGGGATACCTGCGAGGCGTTGGGGCAGGCGCTGGACATTGATCACGTTCGCCCCGAGATACTGCCCGGGGACCGTGGCGAAGAGATACGTCGTTTGGCGGACGGTGGCGCGGTGGTCGCTGTGATCGGTCACAGCCCTTTGGACGACAACGCTCTGTCTGCGGCCGATCTCGCGGTGGCATTGGCTTGTGCGGGAGGGAGCTCAACCGACTGGCACGTGCAGCTGGCTTCCGATGACGTGCGCGACGCGGCTTTTGCCTTGCGTATCGGCCATCACGTCCGAAAAGAACTCTGGCTAAGTCTGCTGGCTTGCGTCGGGGCCGCAACGGCTGGCGCGGCGGTGGTCGCATTCTCGTTGCTGCCCATCGGGGCCGCGCCAGTCGTGGCATTGCTCGGCGTCGTAGCGGGTGTGTATAGATGGCGGTCGGTCTCCGAATGAGCAAACCGCTCGGTTCAATCGTCACGGGGGCAAAGAGTTACGTGGTCTACTGCCCGCGACATCGCAAGGGGCCAACGCTTGAACCTTGAATAGTGCGCCGCGATAATGCACCCTTGTACGGTCGAGACAGCGTCAGGTTGAAGAAAGGCAATCCTCGTGTGCCCGCGACAACATTCTCTCGTGGATCCATCGAAGAGCCCAGAGGCCGAACATCTGAGGGACATGCTGGACGCCTACATGGTGGAGCACGGCATGCGGGCAACCGAGCAGCGGCGTCTCATCATCGACACATTCATGGCGGTGCAGCCTCACGTCAGCATAGATGAATTGCTGGCACAAGTTCGGCAAAAAGACCCGCGCGTAGGCTATGCAACCGTATATCGAACGTTGAAGATGCTCGCCGAATGCGGCATCGCACATGAACGTCATTTTGATGACGGCTTCGCTCGGTACGAGCTTGCCGTGGCGGCGAATCACCATGACCATCTTATCTGCACAGCCTGCGGCAAGATCGTCGAATTTGAGGAACCTCAGATTGAGACCCTTCAATCAGCCATAGCGGGTCGCCACGGCTTTGTCGTCACGCATCATCGTCATGAGCTCTATGGACTGTGCGCGGACTGTCATGCTGGATCCGACGATGCCGCACGAACTCGCGAAGGCTCGGAGTGAGGTTCTCAAGTGGTCGATCGCGGCGCTCGGTCAATGAGAACTTCGTCACACCGCCAGTCGTGGGGTTCGACGGGCAACTCAATCAGCAGCTGGAAGTCATAGGCGACAATAATGCTCTTTGCTGGAGGGCAGAGATCGGGCAGCGTAGCGTCATAGAACCCTGCGCCCATACCCAAACGGTAACCGTTTTGGGTAACGCCGAGGGCCGGAACAATGACCACATCAACCTCGCCCCGCTGGGCGACCGGCGCATCCGGGCACGGTTCGGCGAATAGGCGGCCTCTTGGCACAAGGATGTCGCCCGAACGCAGCAATCGAAAGCCCGTTGCAAAACCCTCAGCTCGCTTGTCCATGAATGGGTAGTATACGCGAACACCCCGCTCGAGAAGCGTCCTTTCCAGTGCCGTTAGGTCGGGCTCGCGTTGTTCGGGAATGGATGCGTAAAGAGCGACACCTCGTGCCGCTGTGAGCCAAGCGTGATCGAGCAACCGGCTCATGATGCGCGCACTGCGCTCGGCAACCGCCGACACCGGCAACGTACGACGTAACGAACGTAGGCGACGTCTGAGCGCGGACTTGGCCTGTTGAATGAGTGACGCTTGGTCGCTTTCTGGAGGCTTCAGCTCACCGGACATAGATCGAGTTCCGAGCAAGCGATCCTCTAGCATGCGCGCGCCGCAGCGACGCAGCGGCCGCCGACACCAACGGCCTTCGCATCTCCGAACAGTAGGTCCGTATTATAGTAGCCCGGCCGAACCGCCGTCGGGCGGAACACCATTGCGAGCGCTACGCCGAAAATCCCGCAAAAGACGTGTTGTTCGCTGAGAACAGGCTAGGCTTTGCGTGCATTGAACGTCGCGGTCCTCATTCCCGCCTATCAAGCCATGAGCACAGTACCCGACGTCATACGCGGGATCATGGCATCAGCCAAGCACTGTGAGTCAACCATTCCCGTGTGGTTGGTGGATGATGGCTCCACCGATGAAACACGCAGGGCTGCCGAAGCGGCCGGCGCCTGCGTGGTCGCTCACCAAACCAATCGCGGCAAAGGTGCCGCCCTTTTGACAGGTTTTCAAGCCCTGGTCATGGCGGGCTTCGACGCCGTCGTCACGGCGGATGCCGATGGCCAGCACCCCGCTGACGAGGTATTGCGGTTGGCCCAATTCCCCGCGTCAGCCAAGACTCTTGTCTTGGGCGTGCGAGACCTCTGTCGCGACGGCGCGCCCAGAGCCAATCGCTTTTCGAACTCAGTGTCCAATCTTTTTCTGTCTTGGTTTTCAGGTCAGCGCCTTGCCGACACCCAATGTGGACTTCGCCGATATCCGCTGCCAGACGTGCTTGATTTGCGGATGAAGTCGCCGGGGTACGCCTTTGAAGCGGAAGTTATCTTGCGCGCGGCAAGGGCGGGCTGGCCTATTGAACAGACTCCCGTGCGAGTGGTCTATCCTGCGTCGCGCGTCAGTCATTTTCACACGGTCAAGGACCCGGCCCGCATTGTGTTTCGGGTGCTTGGCACATGGCTCGAACGTGGTGCCTCGTGAATCGCACCCAACGCAATGGATTGCGAATCGCGATGGTGGTACTCGGTCTCGTCGCAGCGCCAGCCCTTTTCCACCTGTTGGCGGTTCGTCTTACCGCATTGCATCCACCACGGATTGACGCCCAGACGGGTACCGTTCGAATCGTCAATCCAACATTGAAGGTCTTCGGCAAGTCCTATGTCCGCGAAGCGGACGGGGTCATTGAAGCACACCTCGAGGGCACGGCGACCCAAATTGGATGGGCATCTGGCAAACTTTTACGAGACGACATTTTGCAGACCGAGGCGCGGCTCTTTCAGCAGTTCAACAAATACGTTCCCAAGGCTTGGGCTCGGCTGCTGTTACTGGACTGGGCCAGAATTCGCTACGCTCACCTCGACCGGAACTTCGACTCGGGGGCTCGCGAGGAACTGGCTCAGCTCGCATCATCGCTGGACCCCGATCCGTTTGCGTCGTTCATGCCGGCGTATCAGCGGCTCGTGTATCTTAACGGGCTTTATGACATCTCGTTGAGCTTCGAGCGGGCGCCTCTCGTAGGCTGCACGACGTTCCTGGTGCGAGGCTCGGCGAGCGAAAAGGGTCATAGCTGGTTGGCTCGCAACTTCGATTTTGAAATCGACGAGGTATTTGATCAGCGAAAAGTGATCTACCTGATGTTCGAATCGGATACGCTTCCGTTCGCATCCGTGGCCTGGCCAGGGCTGCCGGGGGTCGTGTCCGGAATGAACGCGCAGGGCCTTGCGCTCGTCGTTCATGGGGGACGCGCGGGCAGCTTCGACGTATCCGGCCAGCCGCTGCTGCAGACAATGCGTTACATCTTGGGCCACGCGCGAACTAGCCATGAAGCACTGGCCATACTGCGGGGAAAATCTCCCATGGTCAGTCACCTCGTGATTGCCACGGACGCAAGCGGCGAGAGCCTGGTCATTGAGAGGATCCCAGGGCAGCCCCCCTATGCCTACCGACCCCCTGAACGCGCCGCGATAACCAACCACTTCGTTGGACCCGCTGCCGATGACCCGCGCAACCTGCGCGTACGCGAAGAGACAAGCACGTTGTACCGGCAGCAGCGTGGGGAGCAGCTACTGGCTCGCATCAAGCATCCCATTGCCGCGCTCGACTTGGTGAGCCTGCTACGCGAGCGCCGCGGTATCAACGACGACGAGCTGCCGTTGGGTGATCGGCGTGCAATAAACGCGCTGATCGCCGCGCACGGCGTCGTGTTCGATGCGACCGCGCGCAAGATGTGGGTTAGCGCCGCGCCGCACCTTCTGGGGCATTTCGTAGAATTCGACTTGAAACGCTTGCTTGCGACGGATGCTGATTTGGACGTGACGGCACAGCAAAGGCAACTGCTCCCCGCCGATCCATTCCTCGTTAGCGGCCAGTATGATGCGTGGCACAAGGGGAGAAAGTAGCTCATGCGCCGGCTATTTTTGCAGCCCAAACCAAGCTCCAATACACGCTAACCCAAACGCCAGCGGTGCAATCGCGAGCGCCATCACCACACCGATCGGTGCTGTTGTTGACAGCAGCGCGACGACGAGAACGATGGCGACCAGCGCGCCCATGCCCGGCTCGAAGACGCTGTCCGCAGCGCTTGCCAGTGCCACGAGATAGCCAGCAACGGCAAATGACGCGAGAACGAAGGTACCCATCAGCAAAAGCGGACCCGTCGAGGCGGTGTCGCCGTCATCAACTCTTGACAGATCCATACCCAACCAGCGTGCGGTTACCACCGACAGCGCAAGTGCGACCAGCAGGGACCCCAGGCAAATCACGGCGCCCGCTGCGATCCAATGCAACAACGCCGGGCGGTGTTGGTGCTTCCAGGCGACGGTGATTTGATGGATCGTCGGGCGTTCCGGCAGCAAACTGACGCGGCCTAACAGCCGCGGGGCGCGTGAGGGCCTACTCTGCCGCCCGTGGTCAGAGATTCGCTGGGCGTCTTCAGGAGCGAGTGCAGCTTCTTGTCGAGGCTTGGGCTCGCGAAAGGCAACTATCGCGCTGCCTGTCATTACCAGGAGGGTCGGTACGGCCACGACACAGAAACCGGGCGCCATGCCAAGCGCCACGTGGTTGCCAAAACCCTCAACCAGCACGGAAAATAGCCAGACTAATGGGAACCAATGCTTGCGCTGGTTCTGGTCGTAGCTTGCGGCCGCAGCCCAGCCCATTGCACCACCGGTCAAGTGTGCGCAGCGGACCAGCACGCGGAACACGATTCCGAAGCTGCCTGACGTTGCAATCAACCAACCTCCGTCCGCAATCGAGAAGCCCAACCCTACGAGCAACCCCGCAGTCAGAGCCGCACGCAGTCGGTGCAGTCTTTGTGCGCGGTAGACTGGCCAGACGATGAGAACCAATGCAGCCTGCTCAATGGGAGCACGTACGGCAACGGCTGCGAGCACGGCTTTGCGCGTCCCTGATGCGCTAACGCTTGTCGTCCAACCGAGAGCGTCCAACAGCGCTCCCTCCGACAGCAGAATTGGAGCAACCATCAACATGGCGCCGACGACGAACCACGCTACAACCCTTCGCGGAAGCCCGTTGGGTCTAGCTAGCCGGTAATAGCAGAGCCCCGTGAGTGCAAGCCCCAACAAAATCCAAGCTGACGCAAGGGCCCGCATTAGTCGACCGATCTTTGAAGTGGCTGAAGCAAACTCGGCACGGATTCACCGGCTGGTAGGGAAAAACACTAAAAGTGCAACCCAAGAACACCCGTTAGCGTCATGGCCCCGCCGACGCTGGAGCCATCGTTGGCGTAGACTTGGTTCACTTTCTGCAACGTTGCCGGATCTACATTCGGGTTGCTGATCTGTAGGTGTTGGGACCGTTTCAGGTACAGCATGTCTCCGGTCAACAAAACACCAGCCGAGATGACGCGTGTAATGTAGATATCCGTGCCAAAGCCGATGCGCGCATTCCAACCGTAGATGTTGACACCGGCCTTCTGCAGGTCTACCGCACTGTTGGCGCCGCCGAACGCGCCGAGCGAAGCATAGCCCGCGGCAAAGTTGAAGTAAGGCTCGACCCTGCCGATCGGCATATGCAGCCCAGCTTCGGCATCGAGCGTCCAGAGTTGCCAGGCTGAGAAGTCGCCCAAACGAAACCTGGCTCCCAGCGTAAGAAAGACCAGTCGTAGGCCTGCTCCCAGTCC
Organism: uncultured delta proteobacterium; assembly: GCA_963811985.1. Taxonomy (GTDB): domain Bacteria; phylum Myxococcota_A; class Polyangia; order Polyangiales; family Polyangiaceae; genus FEN-1139. Next base: position 217,645 of record CAWEUH010000020.1, on the reverse strand, counting down.
GTAAAGCGCCCCACCCTGCGACGATTTGACGAATTGCGAGTCAACCAAGTTGTTCGCGTGAAACGTGTTGAGACTGAGATATTGAAAGCCGGCCTCGCCGTTGACCCAAACGAATTCAAGTCGGCGTTTTGAGTCCTTGTCGTCGGCTGTCGCCAGCGATTGTTCGGTTGCGGCGTTCTGTTGTCGCGGGTCGTAACCCGACGAGGACGAATTGGCGGAACCCGGCGGCATCAGGCCGCCCGCACTCAATGACGAGGGTGAACCCCCGTAAGGGTCGCTGGCCCCTTGGGCATGGGCGGAGGTTGTAAACATCATGTATGCGGTCGCTACAAGCGCGGTGCCGATCCGAGCGTCCATTGTCGGTATCTTAGAGCGGTAAGGGGCTCTGCAGGTAGGGCCACGTTTGCAGAACCCGCGTGACGCCTGGCGACCCGCGATATTTCAAAGCGACGCCGATTGAAGCATGCGCACGGGCCCATGATTCGGTCTCGACGGGCTGGATTGTCGTCAATTTCAGCTCAAAAGCCCTGGTATCCAGTGGGCGGCGGGTATTTTGGCCCGTTTGGCCGACCCGCGAATCCGGCAAGAATTGAGCTGGGCTCGGCTCGGTGAGTTGCTTCCAAATCCTGACAACCATTGATTTAGTGGGCTCTGCGTGCGAAATAACAGCCGCTGCTCGGGCGCCAAAGTATGCTGGCCTGGGTCGAAAGCAGGTGTGGGATGCTCGCAATGCGTAGGTTGATGGCTCTTCTCTTTATAGGTTGCACAATCGCCTATGCGGCCTGTTCTCTAATCACTGACGTTGACCGGAGTAAGATTGAGGGTGCCGGCGGCAGCGCTGAAACGGGAGGGAGTTCGAGCACCGACAGCGGCGCCGACACAGGCGGACTCGCTTCGACTGGCGGCACCACTAGCAGTAACGACGCTGGCAACGCCAGCGACGCCGATTGACCCGGCTCGGTGACAGATCTGGCAGTTCGGCCAATGTTGCTTTCCACTATTTCGACGCGTCTGCGGCAGCTTCGAAGCAGTGCCGGGCTCATCAGCAATCTGATTCAGCCAAAGTAGTTGGCGTACTTACGTCGTGGAAAGATCGGCCAACAGCGTTCGGGGGGTTGCCATCGGCGTGATGTGCCGGCAGCATGGCATATGCAACCATGCCCAATAGAGCAAAGGTTCTCGGTCTGGTGCTTGCTGGAGGCGAAGGCAAGCGTTTGGCCCCGCTGACACGCGACCGTGCCAAACCCGCCGTTCCATTTGGGGCCAATTACCGCTTGATTGATTTTGCGCTGAGCAATCTAGTCAATGCAAATTGCCTGCGCATAGCGGTCTTGACGCAGTACAAGAGCCACAGCTTGGACAGGCACTTGGCGCAGACGTGGCGGTTGTCGCCAATCTTCAACAACTACGTCATGAGCGTCCCCGCTCAGATGCGCACGGGAAAGCGCTGGTTTGAAGGCTCCGCCGACGCGATCCTCCAAAACATGAACCTGATCTTAGACGACCGACCCGACTTTGTTTACGTGTTTGGTGCCGATCACATCTACCGCATGGAATCCCGCCCAAATGCTGCGCCAACACATTGATACGGGAGCAGGAGTTACCATCGCGGGGATACGGGTTCCACGCGACGAGGCATTTCGCTACGGGGTACTTCGGGCCAACGAAGACGGCCGCATTGCAAGGTTCGAAGAGAAACCGCAATCGGCCAAAGGTCTTCCAGACGCGCCTGACGAGGTCCTTGCCTCAATGGGTAACTACATCTTCTCGACCAAAGTGTTGATCGAGGCCGTTCGTTCCGACGCGGAGGACCGCAACAGCAACCACGATATGGGGGGCGATATCGTGACCAAGGCTGTCGAGGCTCGTCACGCGTTCGTGTATGACTTTGCCCACAATCAAGTGCCTGGCGCGACCGACCGCGACAAAGGCTATTGGCGCGACGTCGGGACGCTAGACAGCTACTATGAATCGAACATGGACTTGGTGAGCGTGCACCCGGTATTTAACCTGTACAACGACCAGTGGCCCATCCACACATGGTACCCCGCGTTGCCGCCAGCCAAGTTCGTCTTCGACGAAGACGGCCGGCGCGGGCATGCAGTTGACTCACTGGTAAGCGCGGGCGCACTCATCGCGGGCGGGACGGTGCGCGGGAGCGTTGTATCGCCATCGGTCATCGTGCATTCGGGTGCCTTGGTGGAGCATTCAGTACTGATGGACGGAGCTGACATTGGGCGCGGTGCCATCGTGCGCCGCGCAATCATCGACAAGAACGTTGTCATACCTCCGGGGTGCCAAGTCGGCGTCGATGTCGCAGACGACCGAGCCCGCGGCTTTACCATCTCCGAGGGTGGCGTTGTGGTCATCGGCAAAGGCGACCCGGTTCCCATGCAAAGCTGAAAGCCCAGCCCTTGAGCCAACCACTGACCGCGGCAATCGTCACCAGAGAATACCCACCGGAAGTCTACGGTGGAGCGGGGGTGCACGTTCAGAATGTAGTGAAGTTTTTGCAGCGGCATGTCAACGTGCGGGTCCATTGTTTTGGCGAACCACGCAGTGCGCCGGAAGTGGCGGGCAGCTATCAGCCTTGGAGTACCCTCGAAGGGACGGCGCCGCATCAATTGGCTCTGAGAACGTTGAGCGTTGACTTGGCGATTGCTTCAAAGCTGAGCCATGCGGATATCGTGCACACGCATACCTGGTACTCGAACCTGGCGGGTCACTTTGCAAAACTGCTTTATGGCATTCCGCATGTCATGACGTCACACAGCCTTGAACCGCTGCGCCCGTGGAAAGCTGAGCAACTCGGCGGCGGGTACGCGCTATCGTGCTTTAGTGAACGCACGGCAATCGAACAGGCGGATGCAGTGATCGCCGTTTCTGGCGCAATGAAACGCGACATATTGCGTTGTTACCCGGCCGTTTCGGCTGAACGAATTCAAGTCATCTACAACGGCATTGATCCGGATGAACTGGTCCCCAACCACCGCACGGACGAACTGTCATTGCACGGAGTCGATGCCTCGCGGCCCTACGTGTTGTTCGTCGGGCGCATCACTCGACAGAAGGGCATTGTGTACCTGCTCGACGCGGCGGCTGAGTTCGTGCAGGGGGCGCAATTGGTGATCTGCGCAGGTGAACCCGATACCCCCGAAATTAGCCGCGAGGTGGAGACGCGCGTTGCTCACCTCCGATCGACTCGAGGGCACGTCGTATGGATCAACCGCATGCTGACGCGTGAAGCGCTATCGCAACTTCTGAGTCACGCGCGGGTGTTTGTCTGTCCCAGTGTTTACGAGCCATTTGGCATCGTCAACCTCGAAGCGATGGCCTGCGCCGTACCGGTTGTTGCGTCCGCGGTCGGTGGCATTCCGGAAATCGTGGTTCCCGACGTCACCGGAAAACTTGTACAATTTATCAACGACGGCAGTTCCTTCGGTGCGCCTTTGGACCGCAATCATTTCGCCCACAGTGTAGCGTCAGCAGTCAACGAGCTGCTAGAGGACCCGCAGCTGGCGCAGCGCATGGGCGAAGCGGGCCGCAAGCGCGTCATAGACCTATTTAGCTGGCAAGCGATCGCACAGCAGACTGCGGCGCTCTACAAGTCACTATGCGGTTGACCGCGGGTAACGGCGACCACGCGGCGCTCGGCGCCGGTTAGGGGCCAACGATAGGAGCGGTCGTAGACGATTGTGCAATCGGGTGGCGATTGCCAGTTCTCGCGCGCTAGCAACAGCCACAAGCGACGTCGAGTCAGGAGTAGTCCGCGCGTCAGCCAATTCTGCGGTGAAAAGGTCGCTCGCGACACGACGTCATCCGCCATTAGTGTTGGCAACCCCTCTGCTCGTGCGTTAACCACCTTGGTTTGAGTGAGACCGAGTCGTCCAATGACGTGACGCAGAAACGCTACGCGCTTGGCATTGGGTTCAGCCAGATCGATGCGAAGACCCGGATCGAAGATCGCCATTGCGAGACCCGGCGCCCCTGCCCCTGCTCCAACGTCCAACCAACCCTCGGAGGGTCCCACCTCGAAGCGAGCGCGATGCAGAACCGCAGCATCCGCAATAAACAGGTCCAACAGCTCGTCATCCGAGCGCGCGGCCGTCAGATCGATCTTGCGATTCCACTGCTGCAGCTGCGTCAGCCAATCCTGGAGCGCCGACAGGGTCGCGTCACTCTTGGCATGCTCGGGTGAGAGCTCAAGCAGGATGCTTCGAATCCTCGAGATTGACGGGGCAGGTCCCATCGGGATCGGCATTTTCGGGCCATAGCGCCTGCACGGTTGAAAGGAAACGAACTTCGCCTTGACGCTTGCAATTCAGCGCCGAGCCCATTAGCTAGTTTTCAGCGAACAATGCATCTTGGCAGGAATTTTCAGGGACAGCGCCCCGACTCTGCCGATTTTCCGTGGGAGCAGCTCAAAGCTTGCGTTCGGTCGCTCGACGGCAATCGGCTGCCTCGCGATCTCAGCATGATGCCCGGCGGCGCCTCGACTCGACGTTTCGTCAGAGTTCAGTTTGAGTCCGGCGCCTCTGCGGTCGCCATGTACTTTCCGGAGGCGAATCAGTCGGATGAACTCAGCAAGCCTGACATCGCTTCTGATCGTTGGCCATACTTGCAGGTTCATGATTTGCTGTTGGCTTGCCAAGTGTCGGTCCCCAAGATTCTGGCAGAGGACTGCAGTCATGGCCTCTTGCTCGTCGAGGACTTGGGGCAAGACACGCTGGCGAATTACCTGGAACGCGTGCCAGACGCTCGCCAAGAAATGTATCAGACGGCGGTTCGTGACCTGGCTCGAGCACAGTTGGCTTTCCGCGACGCACAAGGGGGTTCAATCGTAGAGCGTCGGGCATTCGACTACGACCTCTTACATTGGGAACTGCTGCATTTTCGTGAGTGGGCACTCGAAGCGCAGGGAATTCAATTGACTCGCACCGAGACTGAAGTCTTTGAAACGGCGGCCGCTCACATTGCGCGGCAAGCCGCGAGCTGGCCTCGCGTGTTCGTGCATCGCGACTATCAGAGCCGCAACCTGATGGTTCGACAATCACCCGAGGGTCGTCGTGAGCTAGTTTGGATTGACTTCCAAGATGCCCTATTGGGGCCACGCGTATATGACCTCGTGGCGCTGCTCAATGATAGCTATCAAAGCTTCAATGCCGATTTCATCGACGCGCGACTGCGGGAATACGTGCAGCATATTGGCCTCTTATCACAGGAATATGGACAGATCCGCTACGAGTTCGACTGGATGACCGTGCAACGGAAATTGAAAGATGCCGGTCGGTTTGTTTTCATCGACCGGGTAAAGGGAAATCCGTCATTTCTTCGTTTCGTGCTGCCAACCATCGACAAGGTTCGCGTCGCCTTGGCAAATTTGAAGCACGATCCGACCCTGCACGCCCTTGCTGATTGCCTCGACGTCTGGTTTAGCCAGATTTCGGGAACCAGCCATGCCGAATGCTGACAGTCGAAAGCCAAGGTTCGCCCGAGCATCAACTCCGCACGTCACCGTCAGCGGGCCAGGGACCCGCTGACCCACATGACGGGATAATTCAGACTCAAGTGTGCTAGGCTTTCTATGGTGGCCGACTGTAATGCTATTGGAAATCAATCCACAAAATCCTGAACCTAGGAAGATTCAACGAGCAGTCGATGCACTTCGAGCGGGCGAAATTATCGCGTATCCGACGGACACGGTGTACGGCATTGGGTGCGATTTATACAACAAGAAGGCGCTGGATCGCTTGTACCAATTGAAAGGACTGCCGCGCTCGCGGCTGCTTTCGTTCATGTGTCGCGATCTGGCAGACGTGTCGCGCTACGCCATGCTGCACGACAGCGTCTTTCGGCAGATCAAGCGCCACTTGCCCGGCCCGTTCTGTTTCATCCTCAATTCAACGCGTGAGGTTCCACGTATCGTGCAGTCCTCGAGAAAGACTGTGGGCATCCGCGTCCCCAATCACCCCGTCACCCAGGCGCTATTGGAACAACTGGGGCATCCCATCGTCAATACGACGGCGTGTCGCCCCAATCAGCAACCCAACCTGGACCCGTTCGAAATTGACGATGAGTTCCCGGGGCTTGCCCTGGTTCTCGACGCGGGGCCTGGTGCGACCGTGCCTTCTTCCGTGGTGGACATGACAGGCAGTGAAGCCGTCGTTGTGCGTGAAGGCGCGGGCAATGTCGAGAATTTTCCGTTAAGGATTTGCGAAGCACCGGCAATCCGTGTAGTGCTGCGACGCAGTCCGGAGATTGTTCATGTCAACCCTTGTCAATTCGTCGGCCTTTCAAGCCCTACTCAAGCATCACGCATCAACTCGGAATGGCGGCATGCGTGACTTGTTCGAACAGGACCCAGAACGTTTCGCGCGGTTCTCAAGGCGTCTCGGCGATTTGCTGTTCGATTTCTCGAAGCATCGAATAACGAACGAGACCCTCACGCTGCTAGTACAATTGGCCGAGCAGGCCCACGTTGCCAAATACATTCAGAGAATGTTCTCGGGCGACAAGATCAACTTTACCGAAAACAGAGCGGTACTCCACGTGGCGTTGCGTAACCGCTCGAACCGTCCGATTTTGGTCAACGGCCGCGATGTGATGCCGGACGTCAACCGGGTGCTGGACAAGATGCGCGCATTCGTGGGGTCAGTGCACCGCGCCGACTGGAAGGGCTTCACGGGCAAACCAATTCGGTCGATCGTCAATATTGGGATTGGCGGCTCAGACCTAGGGCCCGTCATGGTGACGGAAGCACTGCGCCCCTATTGGCAAAAGGGCATATCCGCCTATTTCGTTTCCAACGTTGACGGCACGGACGTCAGTGAGAAACTGCGTAAGGTTCGACCCGGAGACGACACTTTTCCTAGTCGCATCAAAGACTTTCACGACGCGGGAGACCATGGCCAATGCGGCTACCGCACGGGCCTGGCTCGTTGAGAAAATGGGGACGTCCGCCGCGGTGCGAAACCACTTCGTGGCCCTTTCGACGAACACGAAAGCCGTGACCGAGTTCGGCATTGATGCGGCGAACATGTTCGAGTTCTGGGACTGGGTGGGTGGACGCTATTCACTTTGGAGCGCTATCGGGCTCTCAATCGCGTGCACGATTGGGATGGATCATTTCGAGGAATTGCTCAGCGGCGCCTTTGACGTCGATGAACATTTCCAAAAGGAACCCTTGGTCCAGAATATCCCGGTCCTCATGGCACTACTGGGATTCTGGTATGCCAACTTCTATGCGACAAAGAGCCACGCGGTCTTGCCCTATGATCAATATCTTCATCGTTTCGCCGCATATCTGCAACAAGCCGACATGGAGAGCAACGGCAAGAGCGTGGACCGCGAAGGTCAGCGGATCGTGGACTACACGACAGGCCCCATTTTGTGGGGTGAACCGGGAACCAACGGGCAGCATGCCTTTTACCAGCTCATTCACCAAGGCACTGAGCTGATTCCAGCCGATTTCCTGCTACCAATTCACTCGCAGAACCCCGTAGGTTCGCATCATTTGATGCTCGCCTCAAATTGCTTTGCCCAGACCGAGGCGCTCATGCGCGGCAAGACATTGCGGGAAGTCGAGCAAGAGCTGCGGGCGTCGGGCGTGCCCGAAGACCGCATCGCCGTTATCGCGCCGCACAAGGTCTTCGAAGGCAACCGCCCGACGAGCACGTTCCTATTCGGTAGGCTGACCCCACGAACCTTGGGGCGCCTGATTGCTATGTACGAACACAAGATCTTCGTGCAGGGCATCTTGTGGAACATCAATAGCTTTGACCAGTGGGGCGTTGAGCTAGGCAAGCAACTGGCCAATAGGATTCTTCCTGAGTTGGGGCAGCCCCAACCGGTCACGGCCCACGACAGCTCCACGAATGGTCTGATTAATGCGTTCAACCGGGGTCCCGCTGCGACTGGCGGGAATCCTCCCGAGCGGTAATGACGTGCTTATCGTGCCCGTGCCCGAGTTTGTTCGCCCTAATCCCTGCGCGGGACTTTGTTCTCCCCTCCCTAAATCCCTCCCCGCTGGGGAGGGACTTTGAACCCCCCGAAATCCCCCCAGTTTTGGGGGAATATCTAGGCGCGATTTCTTCGCATGACACATTTGAGCCCATTCGAGAAGCGTCCTAGCGCGGGTGCGGTGCGAGGGACCGGGGTCCGACCCAGTACACGAAGACAGGTTCTCATACCGGTATTCGCGCTTGTAGCCGCATGCACTTCCGCGTCACGAGGACCTGCCACTCCCGCACCCCGCGGTGCGACCGCCTCGCCGTCGCGCGCTGAACCCGCGCAGGAGCCGATGCCAGAGGCGATCGAACCAGAACAAGCTGCGGAAGAGCCGGAACTCGTCGATGAGGAACCCCAACCCAACGCGAGCTTTGCGAATGGAAGCCGGTTTGGCGAAACCGTCTGCGGCTCGACTCGGCCGCAGGTGTGCAATGCCGCACCTAGCCCTGTGTGCGCCCGATTGAAAAGCCGAGCCACGACTGAAACTCCGGCAGGCGAACGAACGGCCACCTACGTGAACGGTTGCCTAGCTTGCGCCGATCCAAGCGTTATCGACTACGCAAGAGGCCGCTGCAAGCCGCGTTAGCGACGCGGTCTTCGCCGAGAGCCCGCAAGGAACACCAAACCGATGAAGCTGGCCGCGGCCCAACCTCGCATGGAACTAGACGCAACTCTGCAGCCGCACCCCATGCTTCCCGTGCTATTCGCCGGGCCCTGGGTTGCGCCGTTTGGACCTGCAGCGCTCCCATTGCCGCCAGCAGCAGTGCCCGTGCCCGCTTGGTTGCACGTGTCTCCCAAACATTGAGTGCCGGAGCTGCCGCCCGTGCTCACCGTGCCGTCCGGGTTCGAGCATGAATACTGATGATTCACGTCGGCACTCGGATCGAAATTCTTGTTGGCGGTACAGGTCTGTCCCGAAGCGCAGGTATTCGATGCGCAAGGATCGGCAATGCAGTCCCCTGGAGGCACGCAGAGTTGGTTACCGCAATGTCCATCGGCGCAACCCGTGGCGACGCAACGGCCATAGCCGGGCAGGCTGCTATTGCTCTGGCACTCCTGCTGCGTGGGGTCGGGGCAAGCTAGACAGGTGCAGTTGGGGACGCAGGCACCGTTTTGGCAAACGAAGTTATCTGGGCATGGGGGCAAACCGGCGGCCGTGCGCGCGTCGCAAAGGTCAACGCATTTGCCGGCAACGCATTGTTGCCCGGCTGAGCATGTAACGCCCGTGCAACCGCCCACGCATTGCCCGTTCACGCATTTCTGATCAGCCGCACAACTGAGCGAGGCGCAGGCCGCGTCGATGCAATAGCCGTCCGCTGTACAGACTTGGCCAGTGGGGCACACGAATTCGCCCGTCGTTGCGCAGTTGCCGACACAGGTCCCCTTATAGCAAATCTGCCCTGCTGGGCAGAGATTGCTTCCGTCGTCAATCTGACCATTGCAGTCGTCATCAATGGCGTTACACGTCTCTGGCAGCGGATTGAAGACGGGGTCGCAAGTGGGCTGAGCGCCGCTATTCGGATCGACGCAAGACGTCACGCCGGTTGCACATAGGCCCTGGCGGCCCGGAACCGAGCACAGTTGCCCGCCGCCCTGGCACACGACGCCTTCGACCGTGTACACGAAGTCGTTGAAGTCGCCGTCGGCGGTCCAGGTGTCTGTGCCGTGCTTGTAGGGTGCAGCAAACTGCGTGGGGGATGTTGGTAAGTCCTCAATCGCCACGTAAAAGCGGCCCGGCACGTTCTTCGAAGCGTAGATAACCGCATTGATGTAAGGCTTTCCGTTGTTTGGTCCACTGCCTGAATAGGGCTGGTTGATGCTTTGTTCCGTGTACTTGTTTTGCGAACAGGCACAACCCGCGTTGGTTTCACAGTGCACAGTAGTGTTGCCCCGGATGGCAAACCCGATCTTCTGGGATTGACACTTCTGGAAATCTGGATCGCCGGCAATGTTGGACAGCGGCGTGCCGTTAACGACGTAACTAGTTTTGGGCAGAAACGCGCCGTCATTGTTCTTCCATTGCGTGGGAAACGGCGGGTTCGCCTGCGTTGCATAGTTGTAGACTTGAGTGGCCGAAACCAGCGTATGAATCGTTGGTTGGTTGCTATAGGAATTGGCAGGGTCGGCGCAGTACCAGCCAAAATCAACGATGCAGCCGCCGCCGTGCATGACCATCGTGCCCTTGATGTTGCAAAGCGGGTTGAACGTCGCCGGCTGAGTTTTCGCATCGGTTAGATAATCAACGAGAATGTTTCCCGACGTATCCGATTCGAAGTACTTGAACAGCCCAATCAGCGACATGTTGTCGAGCGTGTCGCTGCAACAGGCAAAGTCGCCTTGATTCTGCGAACCCGTGCAACCAATCGTTCCACTGGGGTTCGGTGTTTGCGTTGCGTTCGCGTTATTCTTGTCGCACAGCGTCCGGGGATCCACCGGGATTGGACCGAAACCGTCGGGTTCCATGATGCTTTGGGCAAGGGCTGAAGATACGGGAACCGAGGCCGCCAAGAATGCCAACGCCATTGGGAGTTTAAAAGAAGGGCTTGCAACCATGCGGGGAGTGTAGCACCCGCCCTTGAGTCGGCGGCGACCCAGGCCACGCATTTTTCCGAGGATCCGCCTGTCTCAGCCCTGGCCCGCAGAAAACAATCTGTGTCAGCCCCACATTTTTGTAGAGCGTTTTTCACGTCGATCGGCAACGTGAGCATTTCCTTCCAGCATTCCCGGAACGCTGATTCAAGGTCGGCTGAGACCGTCCCAGCCCACGAATGCCAACGCCATGGCGGGCAAAGGCCGTTTGTCTCGGGCACGCACACCAGCACGGACACGGGTTCAAGTCCCTTCCCGGCGGGGGAGGGATTAGGGACGGGCGAAGGCGCCCGCGTGGCCATGTGCCGTCACGACAAAAGTTCCAGATATTGTGGTACATTTTTCCAGACCAAAGCCCATGTCCCGCCCCGTTCGGTTCCGTCCTTGGCTGCTGCTGGCGGGCTATGACTTGATTTGGCCCGACCCAGACCAGGCCGACGCAGACGAGGGCCTGTTGGCCGTGGGCGGAGACTTGAGCACCGAAAGGCTTCTTTCCGCGTACGCGCAAGGTATTTTTCCCTGGTACGAGGAAAAATCTCCGATTCTTTGGTGGTGCCCCGAACCGCGCGCCATCTTGCGACATGAAGATTTGCGCATTTCACGCAGCCTGAGGCGCCGGCTGCGCAAGGGCGGCTTCGAACTGCGCAGTGACACGGACTTTGCCGCGGTCATCGACGGTTGCGCCGAGCGTCCCGAAGGCACGTGGATTACGCCCGAGATGCGCGCATCGTATCTGAAACTGCATCAGCTGGGGCACGCGCATTGTTTCGAGGTCTGGTCAGGGGGCATGCTCGTGGGAGGCCTGTACGGCGTGCAAGTCGGTGGCCTGTTCGCGGCCGAGAGTATGTTTCATCGCGCCACCGATGCCTCGAAGATTGCGCTGGTCGCTGCGGTAAATACGCTTTTCGACGCGGGCTTCACCTTGTTCGACGTTCAGTTCAAAACGCCGCACCTGGCAAGTTTTGGCGTCATCGAGATCCCGAGAAGGGAGTACCTTCTATCCGTCGCCGATGCGCAACGGGTCCATGTTTTATGGCGTGACGTCACGGATAAGTTGGGAGAAATGCACGAAAACGAATCGCTGCTTCTTTCCACGCCCAAGTGACTGGCGATTGTCTTATTCGGCCGCCCAACCATGATGCGCTTGCGGTGCAGACCTCCTTGCTTGGGCTCAAGCGCGGGCACAGACTGCCAATCTTCTCGATCGGGCTCAAGTATGCAGCGCGAAGCGACTCAACTAGTGACTGGGGCAACACGCTCTAAGGCGCGGGCTGCGTTGCGCCGCAGGCGACGGCTCGTGGCCGCATCGCTGCTGCTCGCGCCCGGTATCATGAGCCTGGGGTCGGACATCGTGCATCGAGGTTGACGCATCGCCGCGTTCGACACGTACCACTGCGCAACTTACCTAGGCGCGCTGCTCGAGAGTTTCGTCATCGGTTGCGTTCTCTTGGCCGGGGCGGCGCGTCGCCGCGGGACTTGGCCTTGGGTACTTGCGGGCTTGTTTGCCGTGGAACTCACCGCGGCAATTGGTGGACAACATTACTTTTTCCAGCAGTACAACGCATATCTGAACACGGATGTTTCCGAATTCGCGTCGAATTTCAGGGACAGCATCGTCAACCAATTACTCGCCGATCTCGCGAACTACCTCAAGATATTGTTGCCGATTCTGCTGCTGGCCGTCGGACTTCTGGTGATGTCACGGCGTTGGGTCCGGCTCAGCCATCGCCAGTACCAAGTCGCCGGCGTCCTCGGGCCTGTGCTGCTCGGTGCTTCACTGTTTTCCCCGACGCAACATCGGCAATTCCAGGCTTGTACGCCGGATGTGCTTTACCTCAATGCCGTTGGCGGGGTCATTCGGACGACTCTGGGTTTTACGGAGCAATCGGGCCAGGTGCGGCCCATGGCGCGCCATTCATTGCCGGTGCCACCGTTGACAGCGAGACCTGCAGTCAAGCGCAACGTTCTGCTCGTGATTCTCGAAAGCGTCCGCGCGGATGCCACTTGTATCGACTATGATCCCGCATGCCGGCGCACGGAAGCAACCAATCGCCTGTTCCCAACGCGCGTCGGACTGCACCACCTGCATGCGCTGGACTCGAGCACGGCCATTACGCTGGCGGTGCTGTGGTCCGGGTTGCAGCCAACCGAGTCGCGCGAACGGCTGCACACGCAGCCGTTGCTGTTCGACTACGCCAAGGCTGCTGGCTACCACACCGCCTACCTGACCTCCCAGAATCTTTTGTTCGGCAATACGCGGCTTTGGGTGAAAAACTTGGGCGTCGAGCGCTTCTGCAGCGCAACCGAGCTCGACGCTGAATCGGATCTTGACATAGGCGCCCCCGAGCACGCGCTTGCCCAGCGCGTCATCCACGAGTTCGACACGCTGCCGGAACCTTTCTTCGCCGTGGTGCAGTTGTCCAACGTGCACTACCCTTACCTCGTCGATTCTGACGGTCCCCAACCGTTTCAGCCAGCGTCACGCAGCAAGGCCCCCGAAGACAACCCCAAGTTCTTCAACCAATACCAGAACGCCGTACACCAGCAGGACTGGCATGTCAAAGCGTTCCTCGAGCACCTTCAAAGTCTACCGGCTGGGCCTCGTACGGTCATTGTGTACACCTCCGATCACGGCGAGGCCTTTCGGGAGCATGGCAACATGGGGCACACGTTTAGCGTCCTCGAAGAAGAGATTCATGTTCCCGGCTGGATTGACGCCCCGCCGGGAACGCTGACCAACGAAGAGCGATCGAACCTGGAGAGCAAGCGCAACGCGCCGCTAACCCACTTGGACTTGACGCATACGATGCTCGATCTGTTGGGCGTTCGCGACGCAAAAGAGATCCAGGGCTATTTGTCCCTGACGAACGGGCGAAGTCTCTTGCGACCGGGGCTGGATGAGTCGCAACTGACGCTCACGAACTGCGCGGGCGTGTGGTCCTGCGCGTTCGAGAATTGGGGCGTATTGCAAGGCTGGAAGAAGTTGGAAGCCCGTGAATGGGACACACACTGGCTGTGTTTCGATCTCAAGAACGATCCGGCAGAACAGCATGACCTGGGTGAGCATGCGTGCCCGGAGCTTGTCGCCTTCGCCAAGGCGCAGTTCAAGCGATTGCCGGGGCGAGTGAAGAAATAGGGCTCAATCCCTGCCGAACTGTTTCTGAACGCGACGGCGGTACTCCCCCGGCGGCATGCCGATCTCGCGCCGGAAGGCCACGTTGAGCAGGGAAGAGCTGGTAAAGCCGCTACGCTTTGCGACCTCGCTCATGTTAGCGCGGGTCGTCGCGAGCCAGTGCCTAGCCGCTTCGACGTGGGCACGCCGGATTTCGTCCTGAATCGTGCGGTCGAGTGCGCGGCGAAAGCGTCGTTCGAGCCGTTGCCGACCCCCGCTCACAGCGCGAGCCACCATGGCTACGGTCAGACGCCGATCGGCGTGCGCGCGGATCCAGGCGACCGCGCTGGCGACGACTTCGTCATCGACCGCAAGCACGTCGGACGAGCGTCGCGCCGCAACGCCGATGGGAGAAACCATGACGCGACGTCCGGCGATTGACTGATTCCCAAGCGCTAGGCGAATGAGCGTCGCCGCGTTCCGGCCTACTTCTTGCCATGCAATCATAACGCTCGAGAGTGGCGGCGAGATCAGCTCGCATTCGAGGTCGTCGTTGTCGGCACCAACGAGCACGAGGTCTTCGGGCACCCGCAGCCCGGCTTCGCGCGCGTAGCGCACGACCACGCGCCCCCACGAGTCCGTACACGTAAAAATGCCACAAGGCTTTGGCAACGCGCGCAACCACGCCACCATGGCCGCGGGACGCTCGCCGCGTTCCGGCGCTGTGTACTTAACACTGCCCCAGCCCGGAATGACCTGCGCGCCGACCGCCTGCCCTCGCCCGAGGAAAGCGCGCTCACGCGCCACGGCAAAGGACGACTCGTCGTATCGAAAGGTGGTCACGTGCTTGAGGCCGGTCGCAACGAGGTGCTCCAGCGCGAGCGCCGCAACTCCTTCCTCATCGGGGCACACGGAAGCGATGCCCTCTGCGCTCCGATCGACCGTCACCGAGACCAGCGTCGCCGGAGCGAGCCGCGCGATCGCTTCGGGGCTAAGCTCGGGGCCAATCACTGCGGCAGCGGGGGCCCATTCGTCAACCAGCCAATTCAAATTGGAGGGAGGGTCATAGTGAAGCACGGTCCAGTCGCGCTCGTGTGCAGCCGCCATGAAGCCGCGCAGGATGCCGCGGGACCACGCCGCGTCCGTGCCGAGCACGACGAGCACGCGTTTGGATTTCATGGCGAATCATGTCTTTACCACGGGGAAGAGCCGCATGGGTTCACTGTTGCCGTGGTGCCTTGCGACTCAAAAGCGTATTTAGCCGAGACGCCATACGAAACGCCTTCGGGGTCGTGCGGCTCGTTGGACAGTAGGCATCAAGCGGCTTGCCGAAAAAATTGGAGGCACGGTAATCGAGGCGGCAACCGAATTGTTTTGCTAGCCTCACGCCCTGCATAGAGAAGGAGGACCGCATGACGTCTAGCCTATTTTTACGCGCGCTAGCTATTGCTACACTTGCGATCTCGGGCATATCTTGTGGGTCCAAGAACTCAAGCAGTTCCACTTCTTCGGGTGGCTCCACTTCCTCGGGCGGCTCCACTTCCTCGGGCGGCTCCACTTCCTCGGGTGACTCCACTCCCTCGGGTGGCTTCACTTCCGCGAGTCAGGGCTGTCCGAGTTTGCCTGATGGCCCCGCCGGCCTTCAGCCGCTACCCAGCCCAGCACAGCTCGCTTACCAGCGCACCGAGCTGACTGCATTCATCCACTTTGGGATGGCTACTTTCGACGGCACCGAGCAGGGGAACATGGCTGTTGACACGCCCTCCCTTTTCAATCCAACGAATCTCGACGCGACCACGGTGGCCGAGTGGGTGAGTGCCCTGAAGGCCGCTGGCATCGGTCAGGCGATGCTGGTCGCCAAGCACAGCACCGGGTTCTGCTTGTGGCCGTCGCAGTATACGGAGTACTCGGTCAAGAACAGTCCGTGGATGAGCGGTCAGGGAGACGTCGTTAGGCTCTTCACCGACGCGATGCAGGCGGCTGGCATGAAAGTCGCGCTCTATCTGGCACCCTGGGACCAGTCCTATCCAAGCTCCAAGGCTGACTACGAGACGTACTTCAAGAATCAACTCACGGAGCTGCTCACCAACTATGGACCAGTCCACGAGATCGAGTTCGATGGTTTCAACGCGCCCACCTCGAATGTCAACTGGAACTCAGTCTTCCAGCTCGCCAAACAGCTGCAACCCGATATCCTCGTTTGGGCGGGGCCGGAGATCGTCCAGACGGGTGCGGTACCGGACTTGGAGTGGATTGGCAACGAGTACGGCCAGGCAAACCGCACGACGTCGAGCCTCGACACCCACAATTGCGGAGGGGGCAGCGTGTGGTGCCCATACGAATGCAATGTGTCGGATCGCAAACCGAACTGGTTCTGGCACCCCGATCAGGCGCCCATATCGCTCAGCGATATGCAGTCGATCTATTACGCGACGACCGGCATGAACTGCACGTTGATTTTCAACGTTCCGCCGACGACGACGGGGCAGTTCGACGCGGCGGATGTCACTCTGCTTGAGCAGTTCGGATCGTGGTATTCGGCGCTCTACAAGACGAACTCCTTGAAAGCGCAACCGGCCGTCGCAGACTCGACGTGGGGGAGTTCCGGCTTCGAGGCGGCCAAAGCGGTGGACGACGACATTTGTACGTATTGGGCTGCAGCCGCCGGCACCACCACGGCGCGCCTCGAGGTGACCCCCGCATCCCCTATCACGTTCAATACGATCAGTATCCGGGAGCCCATCGAACTCGGCGAGCGCACGACTGGATATCACATCGAGCTAAAACAGAACGGCACCTGGAACAAGACGGCCTTGACAGCGTCGGGAATGAAGATTCAGGGTACCGTGATCGGCCAACGCCAGTTGTGGCAGCTCGGCTTGACGACGGCCGAGGCCATTGCGCTGGTCATTGATTCGGCCAAGGACGTTCCTGCCATCGCCGAGTTTGGCGTGACTCTCGACCCAAGTGGAAACACCGACGCAGACGCAGGAATTGCCATTGAGGGCAACGATGGTACGCTGTGCCCGCTCCCAGCCACGGCTCTCATTTCCGACTTTACGTACACACCCGTTGACGGCGGTACGCCAAACACCACGTCCGTGCGCTTCGGAACTTACGGGGCGCTAACGGGCGGCGGGTACGTATACTCCGGAAGCTACCCGCTTGCCTCCGATGTGACTCAGAGCAATTGGCACATCAGCGGGACGGTCGGCGACTACTCGGGCTTTGGGCTCTACTTCGACAATTGCAACAGGCTCGACGCTTCCAAGTACAAAGGGATCTCCTTCAAAATCTCTGGGTCCATCGGGCAAACCAACCAACTCACGTTAAATGTATCGACGTTGAACGACTCGATCGCCGCTGGATGGATCAATACCCACGGTGACACATCGAGTAACCCAGGCCGTTGCATTCCAGTCTCTGGTACCAGTCAGTACTATGAGCAAGGCTGCTCCAACCCCACCAAGACGGTTTCTGTGACCGCAAACCCGACCGTGGTGAGCGTATTGTGGAGTGATTTTTCTGGCGGCAGCCCAGACGCCAGCGTTGCAACACCATCGGAGATCACGGGCATCTCTTGGACCTTCCCATGGGCGAGCGGTGAGACCCCCTATCCTGTCGATATCGTAATCGACGATCTCTCGTTCATCCCTTGAGATCGACAATTCCCTGAGCCCGAATGTTGTTCATAATGCGGGGCATCTGGGTTCGACGACAACCTCGATGATCAGGTAGCTCAGCGCCCGCCCGCAATCAGCCGTTTAGGACTTCGCGCACTTTGGAAAGCAGGCCTGAGGGCGTCAATGGCTTCTGAATGAACTCGATACCCTCGTCGAGAACACCATGGTGAACGATAGCGTCAGGAGTGTAGCCGGACATGTAAAGGACCCGCGCTATCGGCTTGACTAGAGCAAGGCGGTCCGCCAGCTGCCGCCCAGTCATTTTTGGCATGACTACATCCGTAAGTAGTAGGTGGACGGGCTCGGTGGAGTGTTCACACAGCCGAAGTGCTTCCTCGCCATCCGCTGCGGCAAGGACTCGATAACCGGCCATACTCAAGACCCGTTCCAGCGTGCGGCGCACCTGGTCCTCGTCTTCGACGAGCAGAATCGTTTCATCGCCGCGATCCAGGGTGTGTGGATTGCGAGACGCACTTGCCGCAAGGGATGCTTCCGCGCGAGGCAGGCAGATCTTGAAGGTCGTTCCAGCACCTGGCTCGCTTTGTATCCAAATGTGGCCTCCGCTCTGTTTGACGATTCCATAGACGGTTGCAAGGCCAAGCCCCGTTCCCTTCGTAGACTTGGTCGTAAAGAATGGATCGAAGGCGCGCGCGCGTGTGGCCTCGTCCATACCCGCGCCCGTATCGCTGACCGTCAACATCACGTATGGGCCAGAAATAACGTCGGGCTGGCCCGCTGTGAACTCATCGGTAAGCTCGACCGTAGATGCCTCGATCGTCAATCGGCCTCCGGCTGGCATCGCGTCTCGCGCGTTGACCGCAAGGTTGACAAGAATCCGTTCCAGTTGTCCCGGGTCTGCAAAAACTGGACTTCCCGAACCAGACACCCTAACGACCAGGTCAACATCTTCTCCAAGCAGGCGCCCCAACATTCGACTCGCGGCACCCACGATTTCGTCGAGAACGACGACGCGCGGCTGTAATACCTGCTGCCGACTGAATGCCAGCAGTTGTCGCGTGAGTTCGGCGGCGCGGCGCGCCGCGTGGGCAATGTCGAGAACGTCGGAACGGGCTTCTGACGACTGGTCTTCGCTTGCCAAGAGGCTGTCCGAGCAGGTCATGATGACGGTCAGCAAGTTGTTGAAATCGTGTGCAATACCACCTGCTAGGCGCCCAATCGATTCGAGCTTCTGCGCTTGCTGTAGCTGCTGCTCTAGCCGCTTGCGTTCTGTTACGTCGCGCGCAGCCCCGTAGATTAGATTGTTTTCAACGGGGGTCGATCGCCACTCAAACCAGCGGTAACTGCCGTCTCGGCACCGGTAGCGGTTCGTGAAATCGACAGCGGACATGCCGTTGGTAACCTTCTCCCCAGCCTGAATCGTCGACTCGCGATCCTCGGGGTGGATGAAATCGAGGGCGTTGTGCCCCTGGAGCTCATCGAGCGACCAGCCGAGGATGCGCTCCCATTCCGCGTTGATTCTCAGGAGCAGGCCGCCCGAAGACAGGATGCAAAGCATGTCGGGGGTTAGATTGAAGAAGTGATCGAGTTCATCGGTTTTCGCCCGCAGCGCCTGCTCGGCCACGGCCGATTCGGTAATGTCTTGGATCGTGCCGATCATGAAATGCGGTGTGCCGTCTGGGCCTTTTTCCAGGGCGCCGAGGCCGTGTATGAAGCGGACTTCGCCGTCGTTGTGGCGAATGATGCGATACCTGCGATCGAATGGGTTGCCACCGGTCAGAACGTGATTCGCAAAGTACTCACGCATTGGCTGCTGGTCTTCGGGGTAAAGTAGCCCTATCCAACCCTCGGTGGTGCGCGGATACGATGCGTCAATACCGAAGATCTCGTCGAGCGCTCGTGAGTTGACCCAAGTACCGGTCGATACGTCGAAACGGTAGGAGCCCAAGCGTCCAGCGCGTTGAGATTGCTCGAGGAACCATTCGTTCTCACGCAGCGACTGCTCTTGACGTTTGCGTGCCGTCACGTCAGAGAAAATTGTGGCAAAGTAACCATAGCGCATCGGCGCGATGCTAATTTCGTAGTCGCGTCCCAACGGCTCGAATCGTGTTTCGATTCGCAACGGGTTGCCGGTCATTGCAACCGCGGAGAATTCGGCAAGGTAAGGCGGTTTCGGCGTGCTATATACCTCGTCGGCGAGTTTGCCGATAACTTGCTCCGGTTTCAGTCCGGTAAAATGTTCATACTTCGGGTTGACACCAAGTATCCTGTAATTGACGGGTCTTCCAGCAGCGTCGAATATGATTTCGTGGATCGCCACACCCTCGGCCATGTGCATGAACACAGAGTAAAAGCGCTCGTCGGCCTCGATTATCTGTGGAGTACTTTCCAACGTGCCGTCCACGTCAACTTTCATTCTCGTGCCACCCTCACAAAAGCGCGTGATTCGACCAGCATCGTCGAAGTTGAGGTGAACCTCAAGGCAATGGTGCCGCTCGTCGAGGGACAGCACCGAACCGGTGGCTGACACCCGCGACATGGCACGCCCCGTTTGCCGCTGAACGAACTGCAGGCGGAGGCGGGGCTCAGGCCGCCTAGGGGTACCGCGCCGAACGAACCCGGCGACGCCGGCGTCGCAGTCATTTTGCAACAACGGGTGAAGCAACAGGTATGGGGGGGCTCGAAACCCTGCCGTCGAGGTCAAGGGCATCGGCGTAACCGAAGAGTGTGAACCCCTCGAGTGGCTGAGCTGCTGGACCCAGGATTCAGATCTTGCGTTGGATGCGCGAATTGCAGCGGAGCTTGGACGCGATGTGGACCAATCGGACTCACTGAAAGGTGATATTGGAAACGTACGAGTTGATGCTCCAGCTGGCATCGGTGTCGGTTTGGCTGGTGACTGCCTTGCCCTGAACCGTGAGATTGGTGAAATGGACTCCGTTGATGTTGACGGTTGACGACATTCCGTGCAGACTGATCACCTGTTTTACATCCGAGCTCACGTTGGTGAAGTAGGTATCCTTGTAGCTGCCTGTGTCGGCTGCAGTCCGCCAGGTCGGTGGCTGATCTAAAGCCAGGTTGATGAGCATGCTGTCCGCGGCTTCGACTCGGACGTCCTCGAATGTCGTGTTACTCACCACGGCCGTATCGTAGGCCTCGATGGTCATCGCGCGCCCGGCTTTCACCACATCGATATCCTTGAATACGATCCCGTCCATCGACTGGCCCATGCTGTTCGTTCCAATCTTGCAGCCAACGGAATTGTTGTAGACCACGATGTGTTGGTGAGTGATGTTCTTGGTGTTGATGACGCCGCTGGCTTCCTCGTTCTTGGGAGCCATACCGTCATCGCCTGTATACAGGAAAGCGTTGTACAGGGTGCCATTCGTAGATTCGTTGAAGTTGACGCCGTCGGTCTGGTTGTAGTCTGACCCGTTCGGCCGATGATTGATAACCTTGTAGTTCTGAATCGTCACCGTGTCGCTGCGATAGATCAGCGTATTCCAATAGCTGGGATCTCTCGCCACAATCCCATCTACCGTAATACTGGAGCTCTGCTCGATCTTTAGCAGGTTAGCGTCGAGGCCTGCTGCGCGGATTGCCGTCCCGTTGGCATCGAGGGCGCCTCGGCCCAAGATCTTGGTGTTCTTGATTTGATACATCCGGATCAACGCATGCTGAGCGCCTTCGATGTTAATCCCGCCGGAGACGTTGTTGAAATCACCGGTGCTATCTGAACCATACAGGACTGCCCCGCCGGCGAGATACAGTGTCATATCGCTCTTGAGCGCCAACTCGCCAACCTTGTATTTACCCGGTGGGAAGTAGAGGATGTTTTGAGTTGCTCCCGAGGCCGTATTGATCGCGGATTGAACCTTTGAAGTCACCAACGTCGCGCCTGTGTTATCCACGGTGTAGTCGGCAATGTTCTTGACATTGGCGTCGCCCAAGTGAGGTGGATTGGTCTCTTCTGCGTCCAAAAGGATGAACAGCAGCTCTTGGCCACTCACGTTGAAGATTAGGTAGTTGGGGCCGCTACTGAACGTGACCGTATTGCCGCTCTTGGAGGTAGCGATGTTTCGGCTCTTTGGGCTCAATGTATAGGAGCTAAAGCTCTGGCTGAGCGTCACGGCAACGTCTGCAGCCGTCGTGCCGGATAGCGAACAGTGGGCATAATGCACCTGCATGTCAGGCGAGAACTTCGTGAATTTCTCAACCGGGGCCGATACGCCGCCAACGGTCACCGTATAGAGCGGACTCTTCACCGCGCCGGGCACGCTGTAGCAAACAATGCCCGCAGACGTTCCCCCTCCGCTTCCGCCGGTTCCTGGGGTACCACCCGCTGGAACGGTGCCGCCAACGCCCGTGTTCCCTCCGGTGGCAGCGCCGCCGTTGCTCGTTCTACCTCCGGTCGGCGCAACGCCACCCGTCGTCGCTGTTCTACCGCCGGTCGGAGCAACCCCACCCGTGGCCGTGCCACTGCTCACGCTTCCACCGGTGGCTGGCGCTCCTCCGTTGCCTGTCCTTCCACCTGTTGGGCTTCCGGACTGAGTGCTGCCGCCGGTCGGCAGCGCACCGCCCGTTGAGCTCATGCCACCCGTCGGACGAGTACCCCCAATGGGTTGGCTTCCGCCTGTGCCGGGTGACCCGCCAGTCGTTGGCCCCTGGCCTCCCACGCCAGGGGTTCCGCCCGTGGGCGGGCTCGACGTGGTTCCTCCGACCGTGGCCGTCTGCGTGCCGCCAGTGCCAAGACTTCCACCAACGCCTGATGCTCCACCCAACGCGTTAACACCTCCGCCTGTGTCGGAACTGCCCGATCCCGGCGTGTCAGTGCCGCTGCAAGCAAGCGCAGTCATCGAAACCAGGAGAAGGCTTGAGAAAAATTGGCTCCGAGATTGATTGGGACCGAGCGCTTCCAAGAGTCTGCGAGATGTCGTCATATGTAGTGCAGTGCGGAAGAACTCCACCGTTCCATTTGGAAATCGACGAGGTATCCGCAAAAAAAACGTTTCTCCCGGCACAATCCGGCCAGGCCAGTTCATTCAGCCACGGTTTCACTCGACGGCCGTTCGTTCAGCTCACTATGTGTTCGAACGTGGCGCGCCTCGACGATTGTGCGCACGCTGGGCCAACATCAAAGGCGCAGCTTAATCACGCAGCGGTCGGTCTTGCGGCGTGCGACTTCGATAGGATGGGGAGAACCGACACACGGGCACGCGTACGTTATCGGGTCAATATCCCATATGCCACGCATCCGAAGAACGGAACCAACAGCCACAACAACGGAATGATGGGGCTCTGCATCCCCTTGGAGCCTGTCATTCCGTAATCCGGCGGCACCACGTGTGAACCTTCGATGGCAGCCGCGCCACGGGCTGCCGGGCGATCGGGTTGCGCTGGCTGGGTTGATTCGTCGCGTTCGGACATAACCCCAAACCCTTAGCACTGCTTGGCCCCGCGCCAAGTTGGAACGGCGTTGGCCCAACCGCAGCGCCAATTGCCGCGAGTTTTTTCGATTGTCGTCGAAAGGGCCGAACCGCAGAGGCTTGTTGCGACTCTTGTTTTTGTAGGGGCGGCACGCAAAAGCCAGGTACACTCGAACATCGGTCCGAGGCCGCTTCGTGAATCTCTCGCGTGCGAACCCAGTGAACGCCCTGCATGCGCTTCTGCTGGCCGTCGTGACGCTCCTCGGCATTGATGCTTGTCGAGGCACGGCTCGCAGCAACCCTGCGGCGGCCCCGCAACACGAGGTGCCCAAGCAGGCGGTGCCTTCGACTCCCAAATCTGGCGTCGATGCGGGTGGTTATGACGCTGGCGTAGCCAACGATATGGACACGACGGTTTGCCTCTCCAGAGGGTGCCGCGAAATGAACGCGTTGTCGGAACGACTTCTGGGCGACACCCTGGTGCGCGCCAAGGCGGTTTGTGCCAAGACGGCGCCCGCGATTCGGAAATCTTGTATCGACGCGGCACTTCAGTTGGAAACCGAAGAGCGGTGCTTCGGCGCTTGGGCCCTTGATTGACAAGGCGGCCTGTCGCTGGCGCTGCGATGCTGCGGCAACTCTCGACGGTTTCGTGCCGCTGTGCCCCCAAGAAGGTGTGTGGCCCGAATGAACCAGTATCCGCCTGAAAGTCCTGGGCTTTCGCCCAATCGCCCTGCGCCCAGTTGCCGTGGTTGTCGGCAACGCTTGACG
Organism: uncultured delta proteobacterium; assembly: GCA_963811985.1. Taxonomy (GTDB): domain Bacteria; phylum Myxococcota_A; class Polyangia; order Polyangiales; family Polyangiaceae; genus FEN-1139. The sequence goes on along the minus strand of CAWEUH010000020.1, from coordinate 194,102 downwards.
CGCTACGATAGCTGGATGAGCATTCGAATTGGATTGCTCGGATCGCGCTGCTCGGCTGGCCTATGATGGACCATTTGGATGCTTCCCAACAGATTGGGGTAAAGGAAGGTGACGTACTTGCCGGCAAGTACCGCATCGAGAAAGTACTTGGCGCGGGCGGCATGGGTGTGGTGGTGTCAGCCTTTCATGTCCAGCTCGAGGAGAAAGTTGCAATCAAGTTCCTGCTCCCCGATGCTCTCGCGATGAAAGAGGCAGTAGCGCGCTTCGCCCGTGAAGCTCGGGCAGCGGTGAAGATCAAGAGTGAGCACGTGGTCCGTGTTTTCGACGTGGGGACTCTCGATACGGGCGCCCCGTACATGGTCATGGAGTATCTTGACGGTGTAGACCTGGGCACGTGGGTGCAGCGGCGAGGTGCGCTCGATATCGAGCAGGCGGTGGAGTTCGTATTGCAGGCGTGTGAAGCCCTGGCTGACGCACACGCCTTGGGCATTATTCACCGAGATCTGAAGCCGTCGAACCTCTTTTGTGTGCGCCGTTCCGACGGTCTACATTCGATAAAAGTGTTGGATTTTGGGATTTCGAAACTCACGTCTCTTAGCGAGTCCGGCACAGACATGGGCATGACTAAGACAACGTCCACGCTCGGATCGCCCCTCTATATGTCGCCCGAACAGATGCGTTCGTCACGCGGAGTCGATGTACGCACGGATATCTGGGCGCTCGGGGTCATCTTGTACGAATTGCTGGCCGGCAATGTGCCCTTCAACGGAGATACCCTGGCTGAACTCTGCGTCAAAATCGCAACGATGCCGTCGCCGCCGCTGCGCAATCGGCTTCCGGATGCACCCTTGGCCCTTCAAGAAGTACTCGAAAAGTGCATGGAGAAAGATCGGGCCAAGCGCTACTCGAGCGTGGCAGAGCTTGCCGTAGCTTTGGCTCCCTTTGCTCCAAAGCGGGCTCGTGCTTCGGTCGAGCGCATCACTCGCGTGATTCAAGTCGCCGGACTTTCGGCAAGCGCGCTCGCTTTGCCGCCCAGCTCCCAGACATCCCGCACCCCCTGGCATACGCAGGCGGCTTGGGGCCAGACCAAGTCGCCCACTCTGTGGAAAAGAGCCGGCACGCCCGCAGGCGTAGTTATTGCCGTTGCGGCGGTGTGTGCCGTAGCGGGGTGGTGGTGGGTTTCGCGCAAAGCTGCCAAGTCCGGCGAAGTCGCCGCGAGTCCTCTGGCCGAATCGAGCGCCGAGGCAAGCAGTGCATCAACCCAATCGGCATCTGATTCAAATTCTCCTAGCGCAAGCCCCGCTGCTCAAGCCGCGGAGCCTATCGGAGCGGGCTCGGTTCAAGCGCATTCCGTGGCAGCGGGTCGGGGCGCCGCCGTGGCGCGAACCACAACGAGTTCCAAGCGGAACACGACGACCCCCAACCAACCTGAGGCGCTTCAACCGCCACCTGAACCATGTGTCCCCGCGTGCCGCGTCGCGCAGATCTGCGTGCGGGGGCGGTGTGTTAGCGCGTGTAACCCGCCGTGTGCGGACAACGAGGCCTGTACGCCGAAGGGCCTCTGTGTTTCCGCGTGCAATCCACCTTGCCCAGCTGGCGAAAAATGCGTAGCTGGGGGCCGATGCGTGCCCCGTTAGCGCCCGTTACGCATTCAAATGGCGGCGCAGGATCAATAGCATGCGCCGCAACGGTTCCGCCGCACCCCACAGGAGTTGATCGCCGACGGTAAATGCCGTTAGGAAGTCATCGCCGAGACGCATCTTACGAACGCGGCCAACCGGGATTGTCAGCGTGCCGGATATGGCGGCCGGGCTGAGTTCCTTCAACGTGGCGGCCTTGTCATTCGGCACCCATTTGACCCATTCGTTGGAACTTCGAATCAGTGACTCGATTTCATCCATGGGGACGTTCTTCTTCAGCTTGATCGTCAACCCCTGGGCGTGGCACCGCATTGAACCTACCCGGACACAGATTCCGTCAACCGGAATGGGGCTGGGCGTTTCGAGAATCTTGTTGGTTTCCGCGTAGCCCTTCCATTCTTCCTTGGTTTGACCAAGCTCGACGGGTTTGCTCGATCCACGGGATGAGGCTTGCTGCGAGCGGCGCACCAAATTCCTTGGTCGGAAAGCTCGCCGAACGAAGTTCATCCCCAATGACGCGCTCGATACTGAGCGCGCTCGACGCCGGGTCAGCGAGTAGATCGCTCGAAACGACACCGAGGCGTTGCATCTGGAGCGCCAATTCCCACATATTCGCTGCGCCAGCCCCGGAGGCCGCTTGATACGTCATGCTGCTGAGCCACTCGACGAGCGACGCACGAAACAAGCCGCAAATAGCCATCAACATGAGGCTGACCGTGCAATTGGCGCCGACGAAGGTCTTGATGCCCTTGCGCAGACCGCTTTCGATGACGGTCAGATTGACCGGGTCTAGGATGAGAACCGCGTCATCGTTCATGCGCAACGTCGAAGCGGCGTCGATGAAGTAGCCACTCCAACCCCTTGAGCGCAGCCGGGGATACACCTCGGTCGTGTAGTCACCGCCCTGGCAACTCACCAACACAGGGTGTTTGGCTAAGGCATCCAGGTCCTTGGCGTCGAGCAGCGGCTTAGTGCCTTGACCAACGTCGGGACCCTTGCCTCCAACATTTTGACGTCGTAAAGAACGTCGCTTCGAGAGAAGCAAAATCACGTTCGGCGCGCATCCGTTCCATGAGGACCGAGCCGACCATTCCACGCCAACCAATGAAGCCAACATTGAGCATAGCTTACCAACCGAATCTTTGGACGGATTGCCGCTCAGGGCAAGCGCGATATCAGCATGCGCGTGGTGTCCTGCACAAACTTTGTGGCCAACCCGCGGCACATTGGATACGAAACGGCCGAAATTCGCCTCAACGCCGACCACTCTGCGCTACTTCGAAGCGATGTCGCACGTCCTGCCCGCGCACCATGAAGACGACAAGCTCGGCGATGTTTGTCGCGTGATCCGCCAGTCGCTCGACGTACTTGCCAATCGATTGCAGCCGCGTAGCGGAATCGACATTTTCCTGGCTGGCCCTGATGATCGCTCCCAACTCCGGGAACAGCTGTTCGTAGAGTGCATCGACTGAGTTGTCGCGCTCGGTCACCGCTTGGGCTTTGAGAGCGTCGCCATTGACGAAAGCGTCCAAGGCATCACGCAACATGCCTTGCGCCAAGGACCCCATACGGCAGATCAAGTCATGCGCTGGCATGGTGGGGAATGACCCCAGTTCGACGACGCGTTCACTGACATTGACAGCGAGGTCACCGCTTCGCTCTAGATCCGTGACGACCTTGAGTGCCATGGTAATGAACCTTAGATCCGAAGCAACCGGTTGCCTCAATGCGAGAATTCTCAGGCATAGGCGGTCGATTTCCACCTCGAGCTGGTCGATTTGGTCGTCGTTGTCGATGGCGCGCTGAGCCAAGGACACGTCGCGGCGTTCAAAGGCTTCGAGCGCGACGTTTATCGTCTGCTCTACAGCCGCGCCCATGAGCAGGACTCGTTCGCGGAGCGTTGCAAGCTCACTTTCATATTCTCGGTCAGTATGCTTTTGCAAGACTGCCCTCCCAACCTCAACCAAAACGACCCGTGATGTAGTCTTCGGTTCGAGATTCCTTCGGCTGCGTGAAAATGACGTCCGTTCGGTCAAATTCGACTAGTGACCCCATGTAGAAGAATGCCGTAAAATCGGCAACACGACCCGCCTGCTGCATGTTGTGAGTTACAATGACAATCGTATAGGTCTCCTTCAATTCGTGGATGAGCTCCTCCACGTGCGCAGTGGCGATTGGATCGAGGGCGGAACAAGGCTCGTCCATCAGAATGACCTCCGGTTCTAGCGCCAGGGCCCGCGCAATGCAAAGCCGCTGTTGTTGGCCCCCGGAGAGGCTGGCGCCTGAGCGGTGAAGATGGTCTTTCACCTCATCCCAGAGCGCAACCTGCCGCAAACGACGCTCTACGATTGATTCCGCGTCGGCTAGGCGTTGGCCATTTAGCCGTAAGCCTGCGAGGACGTTCTCGCGAATGCTCATGGTTGGAAACGGATTGGGCTTTTGGAAGACCATGCCGACCCGTCGCCGCACGAGGACCGGATCGATCCAAGAGCCGTGAATATCCTGATCGTCGAGCAAAATGCGGCCCTCGACTCTGGCCCCGGGCGTGACTTCGTGCATGCGGTTGAGACAGCGAAGGTACGTTGACTTGCCGCAACCCGACGGCCCGATGATTGCTGTCACTGCGCCCTTGACGACGGCAAGGTTTACCCCGTGCAGTACGCGGGTACGGCCGAAGTAGACACGCAGGTCCTCCGTACAGATCTTGGCGACTTCTCCTTCTGGAACCGGCACGCTCGTTCGCGCACCCGCATGCAGCGTGAGATCGTGCGGCGGCTCCGTGGGGCCAACCGAAGCGACCCCGCCCGCAGGACTTTGCCCATCGCTTGCAACATTAAGGCTCATAACCCATTGATCCTCATGATGCCCTCACGCGTTGATGCAACATCCAGCGAGCTGAGACGTTGAGTATCAAGACCAAGACAACGAGTACGAATGCGGCAGTCCAAGCCTGCCGGTGCCAATCGTCGTACGGCGATACGGCGTAGGTGTAGATCTGCACCGGCAAGGATGCGGTCGGCTGATTGATGCTGGACGCCCAGAATCGATTGCCGAACGCGGTGAACAGCAATGGCGCGGTTTCACCCGCGACGCGCGCGACTGCAAGCATCACGCCAGTCGCAATGCCGGGCGCAGCGGTCCTAAGCACGACTTTGAGCGTCGCGCGCCAGCGCGGCACGCCAAGGCCCAAAGCGGCTTCCCTCAATGTGTGTGGGACCAGCTTCAACAACTCTTCGGACGTGCGCGTGACCGTCGGCAACATGAGCACGGCGAGTGCCACCGCGCCAGCCCACGCCGAGAACTGACGAGCGCGAAGCACGATGATGCCGTAGACAAAGAGCCCGACGGTAATTGACGGAACACCCGACATGACGTCCGCTGCAAATCGAACGACCCTACCGAATTGCGTGTCGCCGAACTCGGACAGGTAGATACCCGCGAGAACTCCAATTGGCACACCAATGAGCGATGCCATCCCGACGATTTCCAGCGTCCCGACAATCGCATTGGCCATGCCCCCACCCAATTCGCCAACCGGCTTCGGAAGTTGCGTAAAGAATGCCCAGTTGAGGCCGACGAGACCCTGTGCCGTTACATAGCTTAGTACGAGTCCGAGCGGAATAATGGCAACCACGACGGCGACGATACAAGCCGTGCGAATCGACAAGTCCTTCATGCGGCGCAATGAGTAGCTATCCATGGGCTCATCAACCTAGACAAGGGGGGCGCAGAGATGCCGAATGTGGAGGCGGTATCCAACAGGTTTGGCATGGGGGTCTACGGATAGCTGGATATCGGAACATCGCGGGTTCATGAGGTGGTTGGTCGAGCGACACGCCACACGAGTAGTCGTGCGATGACGTTCAGGGCTACCGTAACGACAAACAGCAACAGGCCGATTTCCGCTAGTGCCGCCAGGTAAAGGTCTCCCGTCGCTTCGGTGAACTCGTTGGCAATGACGCTGGCCATCGTGTAAGCGGGTGCGAACAATGAGGCGCTAACCTCCGATCGGTTGCCGATGACCATCGTGATTGCCATCGTCTCACCCAACGCTCGTCCAAGGCCCAGGATCACTGCGCCCACGAGGCCGGAACGCGCATAGGGCAACACGGCCGTGCGCACGACTTCCCAGCGAGTGGCGCCAAGAGCCAATGAGCCTTCTCGAAGCACGTTGGGAACGGCTTTCATGACCTCCCGACTGACGGAGGTTATCGTCGGCGTGACCATGATGGCCAAAATGACGCCACCCGCCAGCATGCCAAAGCCTTGATGAGGCCCTTGAAATAGCCTAAGCGATCCGAGGGTCTTCGCCAACAGTGGTTCAATCACATTGCGCAGTATCGGGCAAAGGACGAAGACGCCCCAAAGACCGTACACGACGCTGGGTACGGCAGCGAGCAGCTCGATCAAGAAGCCAACGGGGTTCTTCAGCCAGTTTGGAGCCAATTCCGAAAGCCAAACCGCAGCACCCAACGAAATGGGCACAGCCAACAGCAACGCCAGAAGTGACGAGACGATGGTGCCGTAGATAAATGGCAGCGCACCAAATTGCTCTCGCACCGGGTCCCAGTCACTTGTCTTGACGAATTGCCAACCGAAATGAGCAAGGCTTGCACGTGAAGAGCGCGCCATCTCAACGGCCATGTCGAGCAAGAGCACGACTATGAGCCCGGCAAATAGAACCGTAAGGCCTTTGAACAACGCATCGCCACGGTGCCGTCCCGAACGGCGCAGTGTACCCGAACGCGCACCAAGCGTGTCCAATGCCACTATTCTTGCATTGCCCAAATCGCACCTATTTTCAGCGGAGATACTGTGTCCTTTGGCACCTAGAGGCCGGCCAGCGCGGGCTTGTCACCCACTTTCAATTCCTTTAGACGTGCTTCGACTTTGGCCACTACCTTTGTCGGCAGCGGCGCATAGTTCAAGGCCTCGCATTCTCGTTGACCGTCATGAATTGCCCACCAGAGGAACTCGGCCAACGCGGGCCCTTTCTTTGGATCCTGCAGGTCGGCGTAGACCAGGAGATACGTGAATGAGGAAATGGGGTAGGCCTTTTCCCCGTCGGCGTCCGTAATCGAGACTGCCAACGTGTCGGGTAATTCAATCCCGGCCGCCGCAGCGCTTACCGCAGCAATGCTGGGCTCAATGAATTGACCCGCCTTGTTCTTGAGCAGCGCGAGCGGCAGTTTGTTCTGTACAGCGTACGCCAACTCGACGTAGCCGATTGTGTTGGGCGTCGTCTTGACTTGACCCGTGACCCCCTCATTGCCCTTGGCGCCGAGACCCTTGGGCCATTTCACGCTTTTCCCTTGACCAACCTTGTCTTTGAACTCAGGGGATACTTTGATCAAATAGTCCGTGAAGACAGCGGTGGTGCCACTTCCGTCCGAGCGGTAGACAACCGCGATGTCCGCGGCAGGTAGTTTGGCACCTGCGTTCTCCTTTGCTAGCCGTTTGTCGTTCCACTTGGTGATTTTTCCGAGATAGATATCGGCAAGCACCTCGGGCGCAATCTTCAGGGGTGACGTGAGCCCTTCCAGATTGTACGTGACTACGACGGCGCCCAGCGTCGTAGGAATGTGGTGCAGTTTTGCCGGCGCTTTTTGGGTTTCATCAGCGGTCATTGGTGCATCCGACGCGCCGAAATCAACGGTGCGTGCCGAGATCTGCCGAATGCCACCGCCGGAACCAATCGATTGATAGTTGATCTGTACCGTTGGACGCAGCGTGTGATATTGCGACATCCATTTTGAATAGAGCGGATACGGGAACGTCGCGCCCGCGCCAGTTAGCGCGATATTCTCCGTCGCCGGAGGAGTGGCGGACGCAGCGAGTTCGGGGCTCGGCTGGGACTTCTTGTTGCACCCAAGCAGGGCAGATATGGCGAGCAGCGCAAACAAAATCAGCTGAATTCGTCTCTTCATCTTATGCATGGACACCTAGCAATCGAGGCGGCAGTGTGAGGGGCGGGTCCGCAACAGCTTTGTGACGATCGAGTGACAACACTGCTAGATTCGTGACTCGAGGCGGCAGACAAGGCTCCCTAGGGCTTTCCCCAGGTGGCGACACATTTCTGTTTGACCGGCCTATTATCTGGGCCACGAGCCCCAACAAGCAGTTGCGCGGTCGGCTCGAGGGGGGACACTGTGACCCCGTGAAAAACGTAGCCAACACCAAGGAGGCAAGCCAGTCCCAATTGGCAGATGCTACCGAATTGGATCGCGCCTGGCCGCGCCTTAGGGTTGACGTGAGGTCAGCTGCGTATCGCGCTCGTATGCCAACGCCGCATGACGAGAATCCGTTGCGACACGACATTCCGCAATCGGAGACGCGCGACAAGCCTCGCGACAAGCAACCGACGCTGCCCGAGATCGACCCCCTGCGTTACGATTTGGAGCCGTAGACAGAGACCCGCATTGTTGCGCTGGGGCTCGATGAATAGTTCACGTCGTCGTTGGCTGCCGTCGGCAATGAGAAGAAGAAGCGCGAACCTACTCCGGGGGTGCTCTCAACACGGATTTGACTTCCCATGGCCTCCACGAGGTGTCTTACGATTGAAAGCCCAAGCCCGGTGCCGCCTAGTTCGCGAGATCGGCCCGTGTCAACCCGGTAGAAACGCTCGAAGAGTCGCGGCAAATGCGCCGGTTCGATTCCTGGCCCCGTATCTTCCACGACAATTCGCACGGCCTGACTTTCTGCATGGGCGCTGATGCGTACGACTGCGCCGGTTGCACAATACTTGACGGCGTTGTCAATTAGGTTCGTCACTACATTTTCAAGGGCGCGTCGATCAGCCACAACCTGTGGAACTGGGGCTTCGGTGAGCACTTGGACATCCAGACCCTTACGCTCAGCGCGCTCACGAAACAACGCCGCGACTTGGCTGAGCAGGCTCGTTGCGTCAATGGGTTCGAGTACCAGCCTGAGGGCTCGCGATTCGATGCGCGATAACTCGAGTATGTCGTCAACCAAGCTGCCCAGCCGTTCGGCGTTGCGCACAACAATGTCGATGAACCGCGGTAGCACCTCGGGATCGTTGATGGCAATGTCTCGAATTGTTTCGCCCGCCGACCGAATGGCAGTAACCGGCGTGCGTAGCTCGTGGGATACATTGGCAATGAAGTCGCGACGCAAGGTCTCGAGGCGACGCATTTCGGTGACGTCAATGAAGACCGCGAATACGCCCCCCTCGTCCGCACCGAGCGGCGCGGCCCGCACCACGAGCCGCCTTGGCATCAGACCCGCGACTTCAATCTCGCGAGATGCCGCGCGACCTTCCAAGACGACCTCGTCGAGCAACCGCTTCAGCTCCGGATGGCGAATTGCCTCGAGCGGCGTCTTGCCGAGAGCGTCCTGCAGCAGCAGCATTTCCCTCAGGGCTGGGTTCACCAGTGCGATCCGACCCGCAGCATCGAGCATCAGGACGCCCTCGTGCATTCGTGACAAGACGCCATCCATACGGTCGCGTTCGGACTTTAGCTCGCGGAGCGTTTGCGACAGACTTCGCGCCAATTGATCGAGCGCTCGACCTAACTCCCCGAATTCGTCATTGGTCAATACTGGAATCTTCGTGTTCAAATCGCCGGCAGCCATTTTCCGGGCAGATTCCGTGAGCGAACGCGCGGCGCGCGAAGCCACCTGTGCGGTCACGAGCGACACCAGCAAGCTGATGGCAAGCGCCAACAGCGCCCCAACGCCTAGGCTCCTTCGCAAAGACGATACGGCAGCGTTGACTTGCGACAATTCTACTGAAGCGCGCATGACCCCGTAGCTTGACGCTTGTGATGGAAAAGCCACAGCGTAGTACAGTCGGTCATTGGACACCGTGGAGCTGTGGCGTCGTGACAGACCGATGCCCGACGTTAGCGCTTGGCGCACTTCCGGCCGCAATGCATGGTTCTCCAGCCGTGCCAATCTTTCGGGGCTAATGCCGGAATCGCCGAGAACAAAGCCGTCGCGTCTTATGATCGTGACGCGACACTGGGCTTGTTCTCCCAATTCCACCGCAAGCGACTGCCACATCGGATTCGGAACCTCAGCACGGTCATGGTCGCGATTCGAGGACCTGGCCAGCAGCTCTGTGGCGCGTCCGGCCATCAATACGGCACGCGTCCCCAAACTCGATTCAACCTCCGCGACGATGCGCTGTTCGATGTCACGTCGCCCATAGAAAAAAGCAAAGCTTGCCGCGAGCAGCACCAGTCCCGCTGAGAGCAGGAAGAGCTTGCCGCGAACGCCAAATCTCAAGTCGTGGCCTCATTGGGGGATGCTACGAATCGGTAACCGACGCCGCGCACGGTTTCGACATAGTCGCGCGCCGCCTCCAGTTTTTCGCGCAGCCGCTTCACATGCGTATCCACCGTCCGCGTCGTAATATCTGCTTGGATGCCCCACACTTCGTCCAATAGGGCGGTTCGAGTTTGTACCCTATTCTTCCTTTCGTATAAAGTCACCAGAAGGCGAAACTCGAGCGCGGTCAGCTCGATCTCTTGCGTGTCAACCCAGACCCTATGTGCCCCCCGATCGATGCGTAGCACGCCGAATTCAATGAGATCGGTGGGCTCCCCTTCCACGTCGCGCTTGTTTCGACGCAGGATTGCCTGAATGCGCAGCAGCAACTCCCGCACGCTAAATGGCTTGACGACATAGTCATCAGCGCCCAGCTCAAAGCCCACTACGCGATCGATTTCCTCGCCGCGCGCCGTAACCATGATGACGGGTATCGACTTGGTGTCCGCACGCTCCTTGAGAAGACGACAGACGTCCGTCCCCGACACATCCGGCAGCATGAGGTCGAGTAGGATGACCTGGGGTAGATCCTTGCGGGCGAGTTCCAAGCCCGAATAGCCCTTAGACGCACAGGTGACCGAATGCCCCGCCTGCGTCAAGTTGTACTCGAGCACTTGGAGCAGGTCCGTCTCATCTTCGATGACTAGTATCTTGGCCATAGTTGCCCGTGACGCTCCATGCGCTACCCCAAGATCGTGACAGATTGATGACAGCGCCGCGACGGTCAAGTGCCGAGCTGTTTGAACCAGAAGGCATCTTACCGCCTTGACCTATCCAGGCACCCGCAATCGGAAGGTGCGGGCACCTCACATGGTATTGTCGGTACTGTATCCACGTCGTCATGCGCAAGAGTTCTCGTATACGAATTTGATCCACTGAGAGAAGAATTCGTTTCGATGTGATCGCCAAGTGTTGAGCGGCGTTTCGAGATTCAAGTTGGCAGGTGGATCGGTGTCGTTGCGCCCGAGTTGCCGGTCTCTGGCGTATTCAAAAACGAGCCGTTCCGGTTCATATTCGGGGTGTCCAAGGTGCATGATAAACCGGCGATCGGCGCTTTCGAATATTGTGTACCCGGTTTCGGGCGCGTAGGCGAGCAGACGAACATTGCCCACAAACTGTTGCTGCTCAAGTTCAGCATCGTCCACCCCCGAGTGACGACTCTGTGGACACCAGAATGTGTCGTCCGTGTCTCCCGTTATTGGGTGATGGCGCTCGATGTTGCGCGTGCCAAAGACGCCGAATAGTTTCCTCGCGAAGATCTTCTTCTCAATGCCCAAGACTTTGGCAAGCGCGAGCCCGCCCCAGCATAAGCCCAAAGTGGACGCACATTGTTGCCGCGCTTGCTGCAAGAATCGGCGCCAGCTCTTCCCAATAGTGGACTTCTTCGAATGCAAGTTCTTCGACGGGTGCGCCTGTCAGCAACAAGCCATCGAGAGGTTGCTGCTGCATCGCTTCTTCGAACGTCACATAGGCGCTTCGAATGTGTTCCCAATTGCTCGTCTTATAGGCGTGGGTCTTGAGCCGTATGAAGACTGGTTCAATTTGCAGAATCGAACGACCGAGAGGTTGCAATATCGTGTATTCGTACGTTTCTGCCATCGGCATGATGTTGAGGATTCCAATGCGCAACGGGCGAATGTCTTGATGCGCTGCCTGTTCGGCAGAGACGCAAACGACGCGACTTTCTTCCAGAGCGCGCCGAATGTGATAGAATTTCGGCAAGATAATCGTCACCGACTGGCTCCTATTTTGGCGGGTCTAGAGTGTACTCAGCGAGCGGACCGGGCGCCACAGCAGGCACGACTCCATCCGCGTAGGGCACGTCCGCGCCGAAGCGCGGTGGGGTTCTGGCCCACTGACAGCACGTCGCCACGCGATCGGCCTGTTTTTGGGGACTCGGCTCGTCCAAGTGGTTGCAAGACATAGATTCGATGGTTCGGGTGCAGTCAGCTTTCCAGCCGAAATTGCCCCGGGCGGCTAGGTCGCCGCGCCTGGTATTGCCAGAAGAGTTGAGCAAGACCAGTCGCGCTACTAGGCTCGCCACAGTGAGGAGGCCGCCGTGAAGAGAGTCCATTGGTTGCTGATGCTGACGTTGACGTTGACTGGATTTGCATGCGGGTACACGGAAGAAGAATGGAAGGCACAGCTTGCACGTTACAATCAACTCAATCATCAGTACGACGCAGAGAAGGCAGAGCGTGCCAAAGTTCAGGCCGAACTCGACGCGCAGAAGCAGCGCGCGGCAGACCTACAGAAACAGCTGCAACAGATGGGGATCAATCTCGACACGATCAATGCGCAGCTGCAGCAGACGGATACGGAGAAGGCTCAATTGGCGGCGAATCTCGATCAATTGAAGCGCGCGCTTGACGAGTACAAGCAGCGCGCCGACCAAATGGAGAAGATCAAGCAGCGCTTCGAATTGCTCAAAGAGAAACTCAACAAGCTGACACAACTTGGCCTAAAGGTTGAGGTCCGCAATAACCGTATGGTAATCCGCTTGCCCGGTGATGTTCTCTTTGCATCCGGCTCGGACAAACTCAAAGATCAGGGCATCACGGTGCTGGGTCAGGTAGCGGACGTCATAAGAAACGACGCGCAGCTATCGAAACGGTATTTTCAGGTCGCGGGGCATACGGACAATAGGCCACTGCAGGGCGGACCGTTTCACGACAACTGGGGGCTTAGCCTAATGCGTGCGCGTCGGGTGCTGCTGTGGCTGATCTCGCCCAAGGACGCCGAAGGCGGCGGGGGCGGATTGGATGCGCGCAGGCTTCACGCCGCCGGGTACGGCGAAACTGACCCCGTGGCCGCCAACACCGACGACGCGACGCGCGCCGCCAATCGAAGGGTGGAACTCGTCCTATTACCGGACGTCGAAGAGATGCTCGATCTTCGCCAGATGCTGTAGTGGACGCGCGGAAAGCAAGGCATTTCCGACACAATTCGAGGAAGAGTGCCCGCGCGGAAGTCCGATTGGGCACGCGGCGATGCAAGGGTCCCCTCGACATGTGCGAACCAGCCAGTCGAACACTAGACCGGTCTTTGGATTTGGGTTTGAGTGCCGCGTCTGAAACCGCAAGACTTTTGAGTGCGTAGCATCGAATTGAGTCCGCCGTGGCACTTAACCCCCGGGCGGTTCTAGACTGCCGCCCGCGGCAGGGCTGTGGCTGACTCGACGCTGGAACAACTCATGCAATTGTACGTCGAGGGCGATCCTGCAGCCTTCGATGAGATCTACCGCCGAGTGTCACGACCGCTCTTCGCGTATCTGCTGCGGCTGACTCGGGACCGTTCGCGCGCCGAGGATTTGTTGCAAGTTACCTTTATAAAGGTCCATCGCGCCAGAAGCAGCTACCTATTGGGAGCGCCGCTAATGCCCTGGATTTTGGCGATCGCTCGGCGAACGTTTTTCGACGAGCGCCGCATGAAGAGGAGCCGGTACGAGGACCTCAGCCATGATGGCAAGCTGCCGGAACCTGCCGCTTCGCCGGGTTCCGCGAATGATGAAGTGAGCGATGCGCTGGCTATGGCGCTCGAGGAACTGCCCGAGAACTACCGTGAAGCAATTCAACTGACCAAGATCACAGGCCTATCGCTCAGCGAGGCTGCCGATGTGTTGGACACCACGCCGACCGCGGTAAAACTCAGAGTTCATCGCGGGTACAACTTGATGCGCGACAAGATCGAAAGTCTGAGGCGAGCTAAAGCGTGACCAAGTCTATCCCTTCTCTGGACGACGTCGTTTGGCCCGAACAAGCCGCCCCTTCGGAGGCCGTTGGCGCAGCCATCCATAAGATCTGCACCGCTGACTTGCGACCGGCCAAAGGCCGCAGCATTTCCAGCCGCATTGCGCGCAGTATTGCACTCTCGGGCAGTCTCTTTGGCGTCCTATTGGCGCTCGGGTGGAGACTTCACCCACCGCGTCGCGCCGTCGCTGTAGCGCTGGCAGGCGCGCTCGTATGGGGCATTGCTCAAGCGTCTGTCATCGTTGTCGGTCTTGGACGCGCGCCGGGCAAGCGAGTTCATCGGTGGGTTCGCTGGGCTGTCGTGATTGCGGTGCCGTTGGCGTTCTTCGTTCACCTGACGTTGGCTTCAGACGTGACGCTGTCGATTCGAGATTTCATCACGTCGCCCCATTCGCTTCGACACACCGTCGTGTGCGGCGTTCACGCTTTGGTGTTCGGTCTCATGGCGATCATTGCGCTGTTCGCCCTGTGGAAGCGATCCGACCCATTTAGTCCGCGCCTGTCCGGAGCGGTGGCGGGCCTCGCTGGCGGTTTGGTGGGCGCCATTGCCTTGGATATGACGTGTCCCCACTTGGAAGCATGGCATCTCTGGGTTGGACACGGGCTAACGCTGGTCGCCCTCGTCGCAGCCGGATGGTACGCGGGCCGACGTTGGCTGGCGCCGTGAAGCACCTGCGGCGGCCATCGCGCATGGGCTCGGTCGCCAAGGGTCTGCTCGTCGCTGCCGCCTTCGCAATCCTGCTGCGGCTTTTGAACCCAAGCTCGGGCCCGAGCGAAGGCAGTGTCATACGCGAACTGGATTTGCCGTGGGCCTACGGCGCGAACGGCCGCCTAGCGGTTCAAGATCTCGCGAACTCAGTGACCGTCATCGAGGCATTCGCGAGTTGGTGCGGCACCTGCAAACGGAACACCCCCGAACTGAACAAGGCGATAAACCGCCGTCGCAGCAAGCAGACGCGCTTTGTGGGAATCAGTCTCGATTCAAGTCTCGACGAGGCGCGTGCCGCCGCGTCAAGCTGGCGTTTATCTTTTCCGGTGGCGCTCGCTGATGCGAAATTTCGACGCGACTATCGAATCAATGCATTGCCAACACTGGTCGTAGTAGACGAAAAGGGCATCGTGCGCCACGCTCGGGCGGGCGTCATCGACAACGCTACCTTGGAGGGCTGGCTTACTGAGTTGGGCGCGGGGCTTGAGTAGCTTCGTCCGCGAGGGTTCCTGCGTCGGGTGGCCGAGTGCTCCCTTCGCGCGACTGGGCAACCTTCCAAACCTGGCCACTTGGAGCCATTTCAAGAGTCACGGTCTGCGGATTCTCGTTGTTGACGTACGTGGTGACTTCCGCGGTCGCGTGGCCCGGCGAGACGCTAATCAACGCCGCCGTTCCGGTGACCTTGTCCTTTAGCGCCAAACGATCCTTCTCACAGCTGTCAACATTTCCTTCGCAGAACGTAAGCAGTTCGTGAATTTTATCGGCCATCTTGCCGGCTGCAATTTCGCCTGCCAGAAGGTAGTCTTTGCTCACGTATCGCAATTGAAACTCAAGCGCGGCGTTCTTTGGATCACGCGCCAGCTGGTCAACGCTCACGTATCTTGGATCACGTATCTGGTCGGGATGCGCGTTACAGGCAAGCTTTGCGGCAAACCATATGATGATCATCAGCAACGAAATGCTGCCCAACATGCCAATCGTCTGGATCTTCGGAACGTTGAGTGCTTCCTCGCTTGTCGGTACATTCCGCTTGCGTTTTGGCACTCGCGGTCTTGCGCTTCGACGTTTGGTCCTTCGACGTCGAACAGGCCGCCTTTCTTCCTCGTAGTCCTCGTCTTCGTCTTCGTCCTCGTCGTCGTAGTCGTCCTCGTAGTCGTCGTCATGCGAACGGCGGCTTCTGGCCTCCATTGACCGGCGCCGCTTAGACGATTGGTCGTCCGCGCGAGTTGATTCCGCTGCGGATTCTCCAGAGTTGGCACTGACGTCTTTCGAATCTTTGGAACCGGAGTCGCTATCACGATCGTAAGCCATGACGGCCGGAGCATCCTCGGGAAGGGCCTTTCGCGCAATGGGATCAATACCTGAATATTCGTTCAGCTAACGGAAGCGGGTGCCGTATTGTGCGCAAATGCTACTCGCACCACGAAGCACCCCCACAGGTTCGGACGTTGGATTTCAGCGACGGACGGTGGGAGTCCCGCAGTATGACCCTACGAGAGCGGCAAATCCTGTTGCGGCAGATGAGTCAAAGAACCGGCTTTCGCCTGTTGAATGCCTACTGTGTCGCTCTTGGAGTTTCGGGCCTAGCCGCCATGTCGTTCATAGACCGCACGGGGCGGCGCTTGGCAGTCGGGCACTCTTGGCTCGACTCTCAACTCGCTTCAAACGCTTTCACCCGGTACGCGGCGGAAATGGTGCTGGCAATTACCGCGATTGGCGGAGCCCTTATCGTTCGCTCGCCGTTGCCCGGCACGACCGCCACCTTGCTTGGAGATTTCGCACGACGCTTCAGAGGGCCGCAGGATGCTAGCTTTACCGTTCGTCCCATCCATGGGGCATGGCTGTTGGCTCGGGTAGCCCTCATTGTGCCGCTGTTCTTGGCCGTTGGATTTCTAATCAGCGTGCGGCGTTTCGACGTAATGACACGTTCACTGGGACCGCTGGTGAGCTTTTTTGTCGCCGTATCCATCGTGGCGGGCGTTTGCGGCGCGCTGGCTGTATGGCTCAGTTCCAAGTCGTTGCGTTGGCCGGTCTCGATATGGTGGGCAATCTGGGTCGTTCCAGAGATTGTGCGACTTATCGCTCCGGATACCCCGACTTGCCATTCCATGTTCACCTGGCTTCTATTGTCTGCTGGCCCGTGGGGTTTCCATTGACAGTCGTTCGATTGCGGGAATTGAGCGGGCGGACATTTCGGAACGCAAGCGCAGAATTTCGAACAGGGCTCTGGGTCGTTCTAGCGTGCAGCGACGACGCAGCGTCGGAGTTGACCCGGTTGGTGATCGGCTTGGATAGGCCGAGACGCGGTGAATTGTCCATCGACGGTCAGAAGCCACGAAGTCAGCCAGCCACCAGGCTTCTTACCGCAAGTGCGCTTTCACACGAGCGCTTGACCTGCGCGGATACGGTAGCAGAGGCAGTCACAATCCTTTCGACCGTGCAAGGTGTTTGCCTGGACCCCGGAGTCATCTTGAAAGGGTTGTTACTCGAAGGCCTGGCGACGCGGCGCACGAACACATTGACGCCCCGCGAGTCTTGCCAAGTGGCTCTGTCACTGGCGCTTGCGAATACCAACGCTAGAGTTGCGATATTCTGCGAGCCTCTGCTTGCACTTGACGGCACGCAGATTGCGCGGTTTCAGCAGCGTGTGTCGGAACTCTCCCGAACACTCTGCGTCATGTGTGTCACAACCAGCCTTCACGACGCGTGTCAATTGGGCGGTCCGCATGCGCGGCTGACAGCGCAAGGCTTTGGCATGATCGAAGATGCGAATTCCGACGCGCGTGACTGTCGGGTCTATCTGGAGGGTCGAAACCTGCGTGCCCTTGCTGCAGCCGTGTCCTCGCGCTTGCCTGTGACGCAATTGCGACTGTCTTGCTCGAGTTTGCGCCACGACACCCTTGAAATCGACGGTCCTTCAAGCGACATTTCTGCCAACAAGATCCTAGGCGCTTCCAAACAGGCAGACTCGTCAATTGCCCGCGTGCTCGCCGACGCCCGTGGTTCTGCCGGTACCCAGCTCAATCACTTGGAGTTCAACCGCAGACGACGACGCACAGATCGTGACGAGGCAGACCTTCGCCGCAACGAAACAAGCCATTGCGTGCCAATGGCGCATGGTTGGGCGTGCGTTAGCTACTTTGACCGGTTGCGTGGCGCTCTTCGCTGAACCCACAGCAGCGGCTGCCTATGCCGAATTGCAGCGACCAAACGCGGGCAATTGGGCCAGCTATGAGTCGCTGGTGTTCCTGGGCACAGTGCTGGTACCTGTTGAATCTTTGGTACTGTGTCGAGCAATGTGCGCAAATTCCCTACTCAGTGGTGCCATTGAGAATCTCGAGCGCCGTGGCATCAATCGCAGGCTCCTGGCACTGAACCCCCTGCTAGCCGTAGCCCTGCTGAGCGGCGTTTTGGGCGCAATATCGGCCGTACTGGCGGTGATATGCAGCACCGGTGGGTGGCCAACCCCAAGCGAACTTGCGCAGTCCGCATGGATTGTGGGGCTCAGCGGACTTGCGTACGGGGCAATCATTGGGCTGCTTAGCAAGACGAAGAACTCTAGGCTTTGGCTGTGGGTCTTTGTCGTTTTTGATTTTTTGTTGGGCGGCACGACCCGCGCCATTTCGCTTCCGTTTCCGCGCCTGCACGTGCACAATTTGCTGGGTTCGACTTCGTTGATCGACATCCCGCAACGGGATTCATGCATTGTACTTGTCGTGCTGGCGTTGCTGGCCGCCGGGCTGACAATACTCAGCACTGATCCATAATTGTTCCACGAACTGGCCTGGTAATGCTCACTGCGCTAGCGTCTGGGCTGTGCGGGGAGTCTGCATCAATCTTTCGGATCCGAACACACTGCGCCAATTGCTTGCATCCGGAGCGGAAGACCGGGACCTCGGCCCGTGTCGAACACCCGGCGTTAATGACGGGGAGTGGCTCACGGTTGACGTTTGCGTCGCTGGCGACAGCGTAACGCTTCCGGCGCGTGCCTGTGAGATGGGCGACGGCGTACGAATAACCTTGTCAGACAGGGACTGGGAACGTCTTGCAACGTTCGCGCAGTGTTGCGCCTGCACCGGCGAAACCAAAGACAGGCCTAGCGGCATCCCTCATCCCGCAAGGGGCAAGATACTGGTCGTATCGGCTGAATCCGCGATCCGCGAAGTAGTCGCCACAACCCTCAGCTGCGCGGGTTTCTCGGCGTCAGTGACTGCTTCGGCTGAGGAAGCCGTCTGCACTTTGCAGCGACAGGTATTCGATCTTCTGATCCTCGACACCCAATTGCCGGACGCACCTTGGGCAACTCTCATGCAACGCTTGGCGGATCTGCCCGCCGCTCGACGCCCTGGAACACTCATGCTCGCTTCGGGGCCGTCCAAAGCAGATACGACGGAAGTACAACAAGCTGGGGCCGACGATTTCCTAGTCGCGCCGTTCCGGCGACAGGAACTCGTCGCGCGGGTGTTGAGTTTGCTGCATTCGATCGCACGCGGCCGTCTGCTGAGCGGCGCCGCGTAGGATCAATGCTGCTCTCTAAAGGCATCCGCAGGCCGCAGCTGTGCGGCATAGCGTGCCGGCCAGACCGTGGCGACAAGGCAAACCAGCAATGCAAATGCGCCGACGAGTATGAACTCACTTGGCTGCATACGAACGGGCAGCCTTGAAATGAAGTAGACGCCTGGGTCCAATGGAAACTCGTAGCGCATCAGGCCTCTGCAGCCGAGGTAGCCAAGAGCAATGCCGAAGCCAGTCCCGACCATGCCAATGAAGCCACCCTGGTAGAGAAAGGCGCCAAGCACAGTGCGATTCGACGCGCCAAGCGCCTTGATGATGGCTATCTCGCGCTTCTTTTCGAGAACGACCATAATCAGCGTGGCGACGACGGTAAAGGCTGCGACAATGATGATCAAGGCGAGAACCAGACTAATAAGAATCTTCTGAATCGTGAGTGCAGTGAAGAGGCCATGATTGAGCTCTTCCCAGTCCATGGTTCGGTAAATACCGTTATCGAGCTTTTCATCGATTTCGCGCGCGATTCTCTTTGCCTGATTCACGTCGGCGATGCGCATCTCGACGCCCGTGACGGAATCTCCCGCGCCGAGAAAGCCCTGCGATTCGTACAGATCCGTATAGACGATCTTTGAGTCATATTGGTCGAAACCCGCGTCGAATACCGCAATCACCTGGAACTGCTTGGCAACAGGCGCCCGAATGACACCGCCCGACACTGAAAAGCCTATCGTCGGGGACGCTACTTGTATGCAATCGCCTAAATTGGCATGCAAGTTCTCGCGCAGCGTCTTGCCAATGATGATCCCAGGCAGACCGCCGGGCCCCCCCTTGCTCTTGCAGGGGTCCTCAACCAGCTCCGGCGGCAAGACGTCCTCATCCGGAAGCTGGCTTTGATAGCCGCCTGCGGGTTCGAGGTTGCCAGAATGCGCGGCACTATCGCTAGCGTCGAGCGGCTTGGATTCGTGGTGCCGGGCTTGGTCGCCAACTGGATGCGAGGCGTTCTTCAGCTCTTGCCGCAATTCGTCGATTGCTTTGGTTGGGGTCACCCGAGCGGCTCGTTTGGCCACGGTCGAATCTTTTGCTGCTGGAGCAGCTGGGCTTCGGCCACGATCACCTTCGTCTGCGCTGGGGACCGTTGCCGGACGGTCCCCCACGATGAGTGACGACGAGGGGACGTCAATGTCCAGGCCATCACCCATGAAATCGAGCGGGTCTTGCTGTCGCTTCGGGGGCGATGCTCCTTTTTGCCGCAGGCCCGCAAGGCTACCTTGCACAATATGCTTGGGAAGATCAAGCACTCGAGGCATTCGATCGGGATCGACACCTTTGAGCAAGACCCCTGTCGCCGTATGCTCACCGTGAGTCAGCATCATCGGGCTTATTACGAATGGGGCGACGCCGGTGACTTCCTTGACGTGTTCCACCTTTTCCATGACATCGCGATATTCATGAAAGTCAGTGGAGTGCTTGAGAACCAGGACGTGCGCATTGACGCCAAGCACCTTGTCTTGAAATTCCTTCAGGAAGCCGCCCGTGACACTCACAACAATCGTCAACGCCGCCACACCCAGGACAACACCCAGAATCGCGAACATCGTGCCCACCGAGACGAAGGCTCGCTTTTTGGAGCGAACGTAACGAATCGCGAGCTCGAGCGAGAAGGCCATTGTTCGGGGGGTGTAGCAGAGAAACCGCCGCGTAATCCGTGACGTGTTCCAGTTGGCCGACCTGCGACTCAGCCGAGAACCACACATTGGTTGTCACCACAACGTTCATGGGAGCGCAAACCGAAACGTGGTGTACGAAAACGTTTCACACCTGCGGGGAGCTGCCGGGGGCAGCGTTCTTCAAATCTGGGAGAAAATCGTTGTTTGCCTATTGGCTCGATTATTGCTTTGTGTGCTTCCTCGGTATCAGACTCATTTGCTGCAGGCTCGCTTGGGCGAAGGTGCGTGCCTCGCAAGACGAATTCCAAACTACGATAGAATGTAGGATGAATTGACTGGGCACCGTATCGACGTGGAACCCCCAATGACGAAGTTGCAGGACCCAACCAAGACGCCGGATCACGGCGATTCCGGGGTCCAGATTTCCGGTTCGTCGGGGTCATCCATGTCGGGTGACGTGACCGCGTCTGCAACGGCGAATACGGAGGTGGAACCGTTGCGGCTTGTCGAAGTGAAACCGGCCATGCCGTCGATTTCGGACGACGCTGAGACGTCGTCGGTACTGGTTCAGTCCCCGAGTTCCAAGCGCAATGACCCGTACGTGGGATGCGTGATCGACGGACGCTATCGCGTTGAATCGATCATCGGTGAAGGGGGAATGGGCATTGTGTACCTCTGCAAACATAGTGTCATCGGTAAGCGAGTCGCCATGAAGGTTCTGCGCGCCGACTTGGCGCGCGATCAAGAGGTTACGACTCGTTTCCTCAACGAAGCGAGGGCCGCATCCGCGATTGGCAACCCACACATCATTGACATCAGCGATTTTGGCCAGCTCCCTGATGGTTCCACGTACTTCGTCATGGAGCATCTAGTCGGCGAGGCGCTGACGAAGGTCATCGAAACAAGTCAACCCATCCCGATCAACCGCATCTTGCACATCGCACATCAACTCGGCGAGGCGCTCGCCGCAGCCCACGATGCCGAAATTGTCCATCGAGATCTGAAGCCAGATAACATTATTCTTGTTACCCGCGGCAATGAAAAGGATTTCGTCAAGGTACTCGACTTTGGCATCGCCAAGGTATCGACGGCTGAGGGTGGCCTCACCCGAGCGGGCACCGTCTTTGGAACGCCGCACTACATGTCGCCCGAACAGGCCGCTGGCACAGCCATCGATCACCGTGGGGATATCTACTCGTTCGGCGTAATCTTGTACGAAATGGCCAGCGGTCGGGTGCCGTTCGACGCCGACAACTTCATGGGCATTCTGACGCAGCACATGTACAAGGCTCCGGTGCCGATTCGGGCCTTGGCACCCGTAATTCGAGATGTTCCGCCGGGCCTTGAAGCGATTATTCTGAAGTGCCTCTCCAAACGCCCAGAACATCGCTACCAGTCGATGCGCGACCTAGTTGCAGAGCTGGAGAAAGTGCAAAATGGGATCGTGCCGGATGCGGTGCCTGAGCTGATGGATCGCTCCGGCGGTTTCAGCGTCCCGACCGACTATTTTCGTTCGGCGGCGGCGGTTGGAGTCGTCGCGCCGGCGGCTCCAAACCATGTCACAAAGTCGCGCTGGCCACTGTATGCGGGACTGGCCGGAGTCTTAGCTGCTGTCGTCATTGTGATCGCGATTTTCGCGCAAAGTACGGCTGGCAGGGCCACTCAAGTTGACCTTAAGCCAGCCGTCGTGCCCGCGTCGGTGTCGGCTGTGCCCATCGTGGAGGCCAAGCACGAAGACAGCCACGCGGTACGCCAAGTCGTGCTAGCGACCCAACCGCTGGACGCTCACGGATTCATCGCCAACGTGGACGTTGGACCTAGCCCCATTGTTGTGGATATTCCCGAAGCTACTACGAAGGTAATTGAGATACGCCGCGTGGGATTCGCGACAAAAAGTGTAACGCTGGATGGAACCGAAGGTCGGTTGTCCGTCGTGCTTGACAAGAAGTCTGGACGACGCGACGTCCCTCGTTCGACGACTTCGTCCAAGAATGGTAAACTTAATAATTCGTCGCGTTCGAATGCCACGATGGGCGGCGGCGAAATCGCAGATCCTTGGGCGCGCTAGCGCGAGATTGGCGAGATGAGCATCGCTGTCAACCCCCATGCGCTCGCTGGCATTGTACCGAGCACGGTACGCAGACTGTGTGAGAGGATTCATGATGCGGGGTTCGGCGTATGGTGCGTAGGCGGGGCAATTCGCGATGCCATCTTGAAACAGCTAGATGCGCGTGAAGAAGTCTCACTTGGTGATTGGGACGTTGCAAGCACGGCAACCCCCGACGAAGTCACGCGACTCTTTCGTCGCGTGGTCCCGAGCGGTATTCGTCACGGAACAGTGACAGTCATTCTACCCGACCAATCCGTTGAGGTGACCACGTTGCGTGGCGAGGGCGGATATACAGATGGCCGCCGACCCGATACCGTCACATTCGTAAAGGACATAGTCGAGGATCTGGCCCGTCGGGACTTTACGATCAACGCGATCGCCTTCGACCCAATCCAAGGCACATTGGTTGATCCGTTCGACGGCGTGTCTGACTTAGCCAGCAAATGCCTTCGTGCCGTGGGGGATCCCCAGCAGCGCTTTGCCGAAGACGGATTGCGAGTCCTGCGCGCGGCGCGCTTCACCGCGACCTTGGCGGTCCACATCGAAGAGAAGACCCAAGCCGCCATGAGGCCCTCATTGAGCAGCTATCACAGGGTAAGCGCCGAGCGAATTCGGGACGAGTGGATCAAGGCGCTGGGAGCGCCCTCGGCAAGCCGGGCGTTCAGAGTGATGCTTGAGCAGGGCATGTTGGAGATAACGGTTCCTGAGCTCACGCGAATGCATCACTGCATGCAGAACCAACATCATCGCCATGATGTGTGGGAACACACGCTCGCCACGCTCGATGGGGTGCCGAATGATTCAATTCAACTACGTCTTGCAGCATTGTTTCATGATGTCGGGAAACCATGCGTACGGGCAATAAGCCCCAAGACCGGAGACTACACGTTCCATAACCACGAGGTCGAAGGCGCACGGCTTACCGATCAGGTGCTGCGGCGGCTGCGATTCCCCAATGACGCGCGTGAACGCGTTGTTGCGTTGGTACTCCACCATCTCGTCGTCTACACACCGTCATGGACGGACGCCGCAGTTCGTCGATGGATTAATCGCGTTACTCCTGAACTTACCGGAGACCTACTCGCGCTCGCCCGGGCTGACGTCACTGCAAAGGGCATAGAAGCAGCATCACAGCTACTCAGTCTGGGTGCGTTGGAGCAACGCGTACACAATGCGCTCCGCTCGAAACAAGCTCTGGCCCTGAGAGATCTAGCCATAACCGGCCATCAGCTCATGGAGGAATTGGCGATCGCGCCGGGACCACTTGTCGGACAGTTATTGCGCAGCTTGCTTGAAGACGTACTGGAAGCTCCCGAACACAACGAGCGGGAGCGGCTGCTCGATCGCGCCCGGGAGCTCCTCAAATCTTCGGCAGCATCAACGCGTGACGGGACAATTCCGTCGAGAGGTACCTAGCGATCGAGCACCTACTCAGCAGCGTTGGTGGCAGGTTGCATGTCGGGCTGCACGGACATGTCTTGTTGCGCTGGCAGGATGAATATCTCGCGCGTCGTGAATTTCGATCCTTCCAGCAACAACTGAGCACCCGTACGAGTCGAAGCATTGACTATTATCGGCGCCACAAGGTTGACAGTGGCCGGCACTCCGGGGGGCGCGTTCAATACGATGAGAACGGCCAGCTCCTCCAAGCTCTGCCCAATACCCGCAGCCTGAGCATAACTTTCGATGTTGACATCGGGATATTTCGGCATTAGGGCATGCGCTGACACTACGGGCAGGGCCATGTAGGGGGTGGTGGCCGACTGCAGCCAGCCGACTATGCTGGCGTTCTTGGTGCGTACCAAGACAAATTCATGCTCATCGGCAAACCCGATAATGCCGCGGGGAAAGGTAATGATGTCTTGTGCATCGACCTCGATGCTTCCAAATCTGTCACTCTGAATAATCATCTTGCCGCTCCGCTTCCTTCCTGCAACGTACTTGCATTCTGCAGGATTTGATGCTTCGACCAATGCCGTTGCAATTGGAGTGCCACAAGCAGCCAACTCGTCGGATCGGTTCGGCAAGGATTCGTTCGCCGGCAGCACGATTGCCGTGTCAAAATTGCCGCAATCATCAAAACCCACGTCAAGCTCCGCACCCTGCCTTGCCAGCATGGCTCGGCAGGTAGAGACAATTTCGGTGTAATTGCGACTGGATTGGAAAGACCCTGTGCAACTTTGGTGATCTGGACTGTACGCGGTTTTGGCGCAGTCCGCCGATTCGCACCATCGGAGCGACAGCGTCAAATTAGCCCCGTTGTACTTGACGGCCAGAACGATTGTCGGCGCCGTGGCCATCACGGAACACGCGCCGTCGGACAATTGTTCCAACGCGCAAATCATGATTTGGGGATCAACGTATACTGTAACGTTGGATACGTCGGTAGCCTCTAGGGCGCGCACCTGTAAGGCGTACCTCCGCGAAAGGCGCTCGACCGTCATTCGCAGTAGTTCGGACATCGCTAGACTTCGGGGTTGTGGCGCATCCAAACAGGCGTCTCGACGGGCGATTTGTACGGCACCTGCCAGAAGTTTGGTCAGTTGTTGGCATGTTCGGAGCAAATTCCAGGCTTCATCGCCGAACGAGGTATCGGCCGGTGCCACGAGGGCCTCTTCCGCTGAGCCGAGGTTGACCATCAAGGCGTGCACCAAGTCACAAGCGTCCTTCATCGAACATTCGATGAGGTGCAGTCGAAGTTCGTTGCTGATGCTAGCTTGGCCGGCTCTAGGTCGTTCCACCTCGACCATGCGCCTCACCTCGGGAATCTCGCCTGACACGTTGAGAGCTACGAACGGTGTCAAGACGAAAACCTTGAGCCCTTGGCGGTCTGGGGCGAAAAGAGACGCCTAGACCGACTGCACGACTCTGACCCGGGGCTGATGCCGACTGTCCTTTATTCTTGCGCGGATCCGGTGGACCGCCTCAGCGTGAAGCTGGCACGCGCGCGATTCGGTGACGCCGAGAACTTCTCCTATTTCCCTGAAACTGCAGTCTTCTTGATAATAAAGACCCAGCACGGTCCTAAGACGTTCGGGCAGTCCGTCGATCGCTTCCGCAACCTGATCAACCAATTCATGTTCGGTCGCGAGCGATTCGGGCGATGACTGTTCGGACAACCAACCGGCGTTGTCAGTCAACTCAAGGCGAGCCAGGCCTGCTTCCGCGATTTGCATGAGCAGTTGATGGTAGGTCTCAAGTGGCAGTCCCAGTTCGCCCGCGATTTCCTCTTCATCTGGAGCGCGTCCCAAGCGCGAAGACAGTTCTGCCGTAGTGTCGCTAATTCGACGTGATGCGCCCCGGAGCTTTCTCGACAGCGGGTCGAGACTTCGTAGGTAGTCCAATATTGCGCCCTGCACTCGGTGTGACGCGTAGGCTTCAAACTGCTCCTCATCCATGCCAGTTGTGCGTCGTTGGAGGGCCTCGGCAAGTCCGATCCAACCAGCCGACAGCAGGTCGTCCAGCGTGACGCTGGAGGGCAGCGAGCGAACCGTCTTCATGGCGATTCGGCGAACGAGGGGCGTGTAACGTTCGTACAGGTTCCCAATGTCGGCGATAGCAGCTTCTTGCACGTACTCTCCAGCGTAGGCGGCTAGGTTCTCGTTTGATTAAGCGTCTGGGGGCAGCAGACACTGAATAATCGATTCCGTTTCCGCTTCACGAATGTCTTCGGGCACTCTCGGTCCGTGGCACGTGTACGCAATGGGTACATCTTCCGTGAGCATCGTTTGCAGAACGCCGCCAATTTCCGAGGTTTCGTCGAGCTTGGTTACAACCGCCCCTGAGGGTCTCACATCGGAGTACGAGCGGGTCACATGTTCAGCGTCGCGAGCGCGCAGGCAGGCGGGCAAGACCACCAAGACATGAAGTTCATGTCGCGTTACCAGCGGCAGACAGGCAGCCAAGGGCCAGGTTTCGTTGGTGTCAGAGACATGGCGCCCCGACGTGTCAACCAAGACCAACTCCGCGGTACTACTGGCAAGTGCGTGCTCGAAGTCATTCTGACTGCGTGCCACCGCAAATGCGGTACCGATGAGCCTGGAATAACGCTGCCATTGTTCGATGGCGCCCACTCGGAAGGTATCCAGGGAGATAACGCCGACGGACCGGCCATGGTCAAGTCGAGCTCTGGCAGCCAGTTTTGCCAAGGTCGTCGTCTTTCCGGCACCCGTGGGTCCGACGCATACGATCATCTGTCGTCGTGACTGAGCGATGAGGTTGGGGAATATCCTT
The DNA here is from genome assembly GCA_963811985.1 of uncultured delta proteobacterium. Taxonomy (GTDB): domain Bacteria; phylum Myxococcota_A; class Polyangia; order Polyangiales; family Polyangiaceae; genus FEN-1139. The sequence continues at coordinate 167,190 of CAWEUH010000020.1, read as the reverse complement.
AGCCGCGCGCGTAGTCGCTCTACTAGCAGGCCACGAATAGCTGAAGAATTACGGCCCACTTTGCCGAGGTTGTAGACAAGTTCCTTGGCGACTCTGCCATCAATGCCAGCCGCATACAGCATCGCGAGCGCCCGCTCCTTGGGAGATCTCTTGGCGTTCAACTCTTCGAGCATGGTGCGCAAGGCGATCATCTCCCGCTCCAATTCGTGGACCGAAGGGCCTAGTACCATCGTAGGATTGTGGGCATCTTGTTCCCGCATGGTTTCGCGCCCAAGCTGAAACGGGGCCGTGCGCGCTCGATTGCCACGAGCAGGAGCGGCTACCGTGCGATTCACGTCTGGCGAGAACGGCCACGCCACCGTGGAGCCTTTTGGACGCGCAGCGGTGATTTCCACGAATGACTGACTGAAACCGCCCCGGCGTCCGTTAGACACATGACGCGTCGATTCGATTACCGCGTCCGGCCCCAATGCAGTCTTGACCGCAGCCAGGGCTTCTTGAACGTCTGCACCTCGAAATGTCTGGTATTGCACCGTATGCCTCCATCTATGCTGCATGGGCTGTCATGAAGCCTACTGTTTCAAAAGGCCTGATATTCGCACTTGGATCGAGCTCTCTGAAGCTTAGAACCGCCAACTGGGGGCAACGCCGTTCGGCAAATGCCCTAACGTAGCGGCGCACATCCGGACTGGTCACAACACAAGGAGTGAGTCCGGATGTCAACATCTTGCGGGACGCCTCTTCCAACGACAACCCCAATTGCCGGGCCATTTCCGGGTCCAGAGCGCCACCGGTGCCTTGCGCGATTTCGCGCAAGGAACGCCTGAACATGTCCTCGACGGCAGGCTCCAATACGAGCGCCGCTATCGTTCCATCACTGCCTGTATGAGCGGTGGTCAGTTGCCGCGCCAGACGCTGACGCGTCATTTCGGTGAGTTGTTCGGTATCCTTCGTGGTCGCCGACATTTCAATCAGTCCTTCAAGAATCGTACGCAGGTCGCGAATGCTGACGTTTTCGCGAAGCAGATTCCTGAGAACTTTGATCACTTCGCCTAGGCTCATAAGGTTCGGAATCAATTCCTCCACCAGCTTTGGGGTTTGCTTGGAAAACACTTCGAACAGATGATGGAGTTCACCGCGCCCCAGAATGTGGTACGCGCTAGAACGTACGATTTCGGCTAGATGTGTCGCAATAATCGTAGCATGGTCAACCACTGTGTAGCCCAAGGCTTGGGCCAGTTCCCGGTCGCGAGTCGGAATCCAGCACGCGGGTGAACCAAATGCCGGGTCTGTGGTGGCTTCCCCATCAATGTGTGGAGCAGAACCCGTTGCATCCATGGCCAACAACTTGCCCGCGCGGGTAACCCCTTTGGCAATTTCAGTGCCCAACAGTAAGATTCGATAGGCTCCGGGCTCCAGGTGCAGATTGTCGCGAATGTGCACGGGCGGAATCACGATCCCCAGATCGAGCGCCATCTGCTTCCTCAACGCGGCGATTCGCTCTACGACCGTGCCGCCCATTTGAGGGTCCACCGCGTGAACCAGTTGGTAGCCAACTTCAAGAGCGAGAACGTCAAGGGGCAGCGCTGCGTCGATGTCTTCCGGACTTCCGGGGGTGGGGCTGCTTTCGACTGCGTTCACCGGTGTTTCGACAGGTTCATTGGTCTTGTCAACGATGTACCGCATTCCAAACAGAAGACCGCCGGCGAGCACCAAGAACGGAATCGCCGGCATGCCAGGCATGAAGGCGATAAGTGCGAGGATGCCAGCGGTTACGGCGACCGGGCGTCGACTGCCAAAAAGCTGCTGCCCCAAAGCCCGACCGAGTTGATCGCCGGTTGCGGAACGTGTTACTACCACACCGGAAGCGGTCGAAATCAGCAACGCGGGAATTTGAGCAACGAGTGCGTCACCAACCGACAAGATGGTAAAGGTTGAGGTGGCACTGGCGAGGTCCATTCCGTTGGAGAGGCCGATTAGCAAGCCGCCTACTAAGTTGATGGCCGTAATCAGAAGCCCGGCAATCGCGTCCCCTTTTACGAACTTGCTCGCGCCGTCCATGGCACCAAAGAAGTCAGCCTCGCGCTCAACATTCTTGCGGCGCTCTCTGGCGACTTCGCTCGAGATGATTCCAGCGTTCAGGTCGGCATCGACGGCCATTTGTTTGCCTGGCATGCCGTCCAACGCGAATCGAGCCGCGACTTCCGCCACTCGACCAGCGCCTTTGGTAATCACGACGAAGTTGATGACTACCAAAATCAAGAATACCACGAGGCCTACGACCACGTTGCCCTCGACGACCAGTCGTCCAAACGCTTCAATGACGTGCCCAGCAGCGCCGTGGCCCTTGTGCCCGTTTAGAAGAATCAGACGCGTCGTCGCAACATTGAGGCTAAGCCTGAGCAGTGTAGCAACCAAGATGACGGCTGGAAATGCGCTGAACTGGAGCGGCGTTTCCATGAATAGGCCAATCAGAAACACGCCGATTGAGACGGCTAGGCTGGTCGCCAACAATCCGTCAATCAGGAATGCTGGCAACGGAAGCACCATCATCAGCACGATACCCACGAATCCCAGTGGAATTATTAGTTCCTGTAACTTCGCAGATTTCGGTGGTTCCAACCGATCACTGGACACGTGGTCCGCAGTTGCCAAATGTGTGCCAGTCCTCGCGGTGACAAACCTTGAGGCGCCACGAAAAGAGCCGGCAAATAGTCGCGTAATGTCCGACGCTTGTGGGGGTAGTTGTCGTTGACGGACCCAATGTCAGCACAGGAACGATCGGGGCTCTCAATTGTCGAGTTCCATACCGTCACGCAACCGACGCTGCGTCAAACGCACCACACCCTGCTACCCCTGCCAGCGGCTTAGCTTCAGCCGGTAGACGAATGCGAGGACTTCTGCAACCGCCTGATACAGTTCGATAGGGATCATCTTCCCTACGCGGGTCTTTTCCGCCAAAGCCCTGGCCAGTGGTCGATTTTCTACGACCGTGACATGGTTTTCTTCGGCGATCTTGCGCATGAACAAGGCGACTTCGTCGTAACCCTTTGCCATAACAACGGGGGCACCCTCCGTTGGCCTGTAACGCAGGGCTACGGATATGTGTGTAGGATTCGCCACGACTACGTCTGAGCGCTTGACTTCCTTCGCAATGCCTCGCTTGGCCAGTTCACGAGCTTTGGCACGGATGCGCGCCCGGATCTTTGGATCACCTTCCTGCTGGCGTAGCTCCTCTTTCAGTTCTTCGCGGGTCATCATCAGCTCGCGCTGCAGGCGCCACCAGCTCTGGCCGTAGTCCAGTAGCGACAGTGCCGCCAACGCCAGAAATGATCCAACGCAGACTCGCAGCATGAGGTGACCGATGAACTGCAAGCCCGAAGGCAACTCCGTGCGAGTCAGGCGAGCGAGACCGGGAAAGTCCGCCTTCAGCGCAGCGTATGCAACCAATGAAACGACCCCCACACGAAGCAGCGCCAACAGGGCGCTCATGCCACCCTGCTTGGGCGAAAACAGCTGTCCCAGCTTTCCAGCTGGATCCAGGCGTTTGAAATTCGGCATAGCTAACTCGAACCGCGGGTTGAAGCCCGCCTCGAGAACACCTCCTGCGATCCCGCCGATGGCTGCCGCCAACGCAATGGGCACTGTAAGCGCAACGACTCCCACGCCGAACTCCTTTAGTATCCGGTTAGGGTCGGACACCGTCAGTGCATGAGAGTCCCGAAAGCATCGAATGGCGAAGTTGCTCGCCACGCCAAGCAAGGCCCGTCCGGACGCGAGAATCATGACAATCACGGCACCTGTGGCCGCCACTGCTCCACCATCCCGGCTGCGAGCCATCTGCCCTTCGTCTCGGGCATGTTGCCGCTTTTCTGGCGTCGCTGGCTCAGTCTTTTCGCCAAAATCGTTCTCTGAACTCATGGACGTACCCCCACGTCGCCATAGAGCCTTTCGATGTGCGCTGACAGTTGCGAGTATTCAATTATGAACCCGCGCGTCACGTCGGGGAAAATGAGGACAAGTGTCGTTAGCCCAACGGTTGTTGCAATAGCAAAGCCAACGCTGAACACTTGCAGTTGTGGAGCGGCTCTTGAGACAAACGCCAGCGTGACCTGGACGATAAAGAGCACCGCAAGCATCGGGAGCGCCAAGCGAACACCCACCAGCAATACACTGCCAGAAAGGTCAATCATAGCCTTTAGGCCATTCGCGGGCGCGGCAATTCGACCGACCGGAATTAGCCTAAAACCGCCAAGCAGCGCCTCCAGAAGCACGCGGTGCGCGCCTGTGGTGAGCGCAACAAGAACCGAAACGTTCCGCAGTAGAGTGCTCAACACGTTCTGCGTGCTGTGAGACGACGCGTCGAAAATATGTGCTACGCCAAGCCCCAACATGGGCGCAATCGCTTCGGCGGCCACCTCGGCCATGGCGACAATGAACCGCACCACAAGGCCCATGGCTACGCCGAGTGTGAACTCCATGACGAATGTCCAGCCGAACTCCAAGAAAGTCGCCGGCACCAGGGCCGCGCGAGATGCGCCATGAACCACAAAGCCGAGCATCAACACCAGCGCACCTCTGACACGCATGGGCGCATTGAGCCAAGCCAGCGGTGCTGCAATGACAAGGCCCGCCACTCGCACGCATTCCAGCGTGTACAAACGTCCCTCTGACTGGAGCCACGTTTCGAGGAAGTTCACCGTACGATGTCCGCAATGGACGTAAGGGTGTGCGTAGTGTATTCCATAAGCTGCCTCAGAGACCAGGAGCCCAGAATGACAATTGTCCCCATAACTGCTAGCAGTTTGGCGACAAAGCTGATGCTTGCTTCGTTAATTTGCGTCGCGGCTTGCAAGACGCCGATGACGAGGCCCACCGCCAGGGTTATCAAGAGCGCCGGGCCAGCCACCTTTGCGCCGACAAGGAGTGCGCGTATCAATAGGTCATTGACGGTGTCTGGCGTCACGCAAAACTCCTTAGCAGTGAGCCCACGACCAAATTCCAACCGTCCACCAATACAAAGAGCAGGAGTTTTATCGGCAGGGACAACATCGTAGGGGGCACCATCATCATGCCCATGCTCATCAAGAGCGATGCGACCACCAAGTCAACGAGCAAAAATGGCAGAAGAATCATGACGCCCATCTGAAAAGCGGTGGTCAATTCGGAGATGGCGAAGGCCGGCATGGCGATGCGCATGGCAACATCATCTGGAGCGTTAGGCAACTGCGCAGATGTCACGCCGTAGAACATCTGCAAATCCTCCTCGCGCGTCTGACGCAGCATGAATCGCTTCAGGGGCACGGTCGCGCGATCAAGTGCCTGCATCTCTGCGACTTCGTGACGCAGATAAGGTTGCAGGCCCGCGTCCTTCATTTGCTCGAGTATGGGTTGCATGGTGAAGAACGAAATGAATAGCGCCAGCCCAATCACCACCTGATTCGGAGGAGATTGACCGCTGCCCAAGGCCTGGCGCACGAAGGAAAGGACGACGACCGTCCGTACGAATGATGTGGTGGTCAATACGATAGCCGGCAGTATCGCCAGCATGCCCAAGGCCAAGAGTATCTTGAGCTGTGGTGCTAGCGGCTGATCGAGAAGCTCAGTGGGATTGATCACTTCGGTCTATCCAGTCGCGACACCAAGCCGGCTGCCTGCCCTTCGATGTCGATCAAAGGCAATTCATCTCGTGGTTGGGCCTTCGCAATCGTGAGATTGACACGGTCGCGAGTGTTCTGCGCAAGAATTAGCGCAGGATTGGACGCGGAACGTGACTTGATGCCAACCGCATCCCGCAGGACCTCGGCGAATTTCGACCGATGTGGATGGGATCCGCGCATCGTTTCAATCCGAGGGGATGACCGGAGTCTATGAGTGGTCGAGTTGTCCGCCTTAGTTGAGGTGTCACTTGCCTTTTGCTCGCGTTCCGCTTCGACGTCATCGTCGTCTACGCTATCAAGCCAGGCAAGTCTCCGTACGGACTTCTCCGTGACTCCCAAAAGGATGAATCGACCTCCAACTTCCGCGACGACGGCACGTGCTTTGGGTCCAACCAACGTACCGCCCACGACTCGAATATGGGTCTTGGTCAGTGACACGCCGGCGTGCACCTTTCTGGTCTTTCGCCAGACAGCGTATCCGCCGAGTGCTACGAGCAACGACATTGCAGCCACCTTGCCGACCGCCGAACGGTTGGGCAATGAGCTCGCACCCAATTGCGGGTGGGAGTCGTTCCTTAGCCATTGCTTGGGCGCGCTCGATGCTCGCGTCTGTGCATCTGCGCAAAGCGGCGTCAACATAATGACCAGGAGTGTCAATGCTCCGACAGCTTGGTTGCGATTCATGGCTCATTGCCCGTCTGCGTACTCTGCTCGCTCATGAGAACCTCTGTCAGACGCACGCCATATCGCTCGCCAACAACCACGGCTTCACCACGGGCAATCAGGCGATCGTTCACGTAGATATCAAGGGGTTCTCCGTTGGCCTTGCTAAGTTCCAAGACCGAGCCGGGCCCGAGTCGCAGCACCTCGCCTATTCGAACGCGACGACGTCCCAATTCGACGGTTACCTCGACCGGTACGTCCATTACGAAGCCCAAGCTGTCGATACCCCGAGCCAAATTGGAAGGCGCGTGCTCGGCATTGGCTGCGGCAACCGGGGAGAATGCTGTGCCCGGCGATTGCGATTGGGTTGGAGGACTCGATGCCGAACTCATACGAGACCGCTTGATTCAATCTTCGTGCCGAATGCGACGAATGCAGACCGAGAACGTCGTGATTAGTCGTCTGCGCGTCCGCGGATTTCCACGGCCAACTGTCCCCGCGATATCACCGGACGCCCGGCAAACTTTGTCACACCGGCGACACGTAGCAGAACCGGATCGTCAATGGCAGTCGGCAGTCTAATCACTTGGCCTACTCGCCACGCAAGCAGACTTCGGAGGCCAACCCTTAGTCGCCCGAGTTCGGCCACGAACTCGATAGGAACCTCTTTGACGGCTTCAGCCATTTTGGGATCGCCAGCCGGAGGCAGTTCATCGTCGTCATCGTGAGTTGCCGACTCCAGCGTGCCGATTGCGACTGCAATGCTGATCCGCGGGTCGTCCTGTATGTCTTCAAAGACACAATCGACGCGCAGACCGTCGGACTCTGGTATCTCCGATAGCTCATTGGCAGTGCGGCCGTGCGACGATACGACGGAGAGCCGCACACCTACATCGTCGCGAATGGCGGTCGCTAGGTCTTCCGCCAACGAACGCGCAACTCGCGCGACAAGCGCTCTTTGCGCCAGGGTCAATTCGGTACCCAACAAACCCGAGCCAGCAGTGCTTGCTCCCAGCGATCCTTCAAGAATGAGTCGAAGTGCCGCCGTATTGATCGTCAAGCTCGCCCATGCTGGAATGTCATCAGATTCGAGAACCACCTCGAAGCTGGGTCCGGTTGTTGACTCGTCTCGATCCTCGGCGGGACTTACTATGTTCACCCCCTGTGGAACGAGTCGCGTACGCTGGCGCACCATGAACGGCAGCGTTCGTCGCGCAGAACGCGCAAAGCGCCCCGCGATTTGAGACATTTTCTGCAGTGCTGCGCGCAACTGCCGTTCTCTTCCGGTCAGATCGACTGCTCGTGCCGAAACCGCCTCCGTACGCTTGCCGACCGCGCGGCGTGCGCGCTGCGCTATTGGGCGGTTGGAGTCAGACGAATCTGTCATTGCGCAACAAAATCAGTAATAACTACGCGATTGCAACGCCGCTCCCCCATCGCTCGAATGATCGTGTCATTTAGTTGCTTGGCGATATTCTCGAATTCGGTGGCTTCAGTGAGTTCGTCAAAGGACTTGGAACGTAGGTACCCAATCGCGGCCTCTCGGCCGCGAGGTTGATAGCGCTCGAATTCCTCTTTGGTAGTCTTTTCAGCTAGCTCGACGGTTACGCCAACGCGCATATGGTGCATCTCTCCACGTTTGTTCTTCACATCCACGACAATGGGAGCAAATGCCTGCGGATTGTTGGGTTCAGGCTCGGCGTTGTCTGAGCTCTCCCCTCCCTTTCCTGCGTCGGCGCCATCACTGACAATCTCGCTGGCAGGGGCGCGCTTCGCAAGCAAGCGTGGACCGAAGAGTGTCCCGGTCACCGCGGCGCCCGCAACGAGCACCGAGATGACCAGGATTCTCACTAATCGCTTTGGCGATTTCTTTTCCACCTTTGGCTGCTCTGGTTCTTCATCAGTTGCCATATACAGCCTCACTCACTTGCGGCATCAAGACTTACCAGCGCGCCATCATCGCTTTATGTTGATAAGTTCTTGAAGCATTTCGTCAGCAGTTGTAATTGTCTTGGAGTTGGCGGAAAATGATCGTTGATGTTGAATCATGGACACGAATTCTGAAGCCAAATCAACGTTTGAACTCTCGACGGTACCGGAGGACACGGAGCCTCGGCCGCCGCTGGCTGCGGTTCCCATTGCGGCGGGTCCACTGTCGCGAGTGTCAATCCACAGGCTTTGCCCAGCGCGACCTAGGCCGTCATTGGAGCGGAACTTTGCCACACCCAACTGGGCGATCGCAAGCTTCTGCCCATTGGTGTACAGGCCCGTCACGACTCCTTGACCGTCAATTGAAATACCCGAGAAGTCGCCCGAAGTGTATCCATCTTGTGACTGGGAAGAAACATTGGACGCCGAGGCGAACCCCGTCATCGAACCTGCCACTGGTGCTGCGCCGGCAGCACTGGCAGTTCCGAAGTTCAATGTGATCGTCATTGGGTCCGCGTTCGTGGGGTTGAACGTGACTGAATTACCGCCGATGGCAGTCAACGCGCCATTGGTTCCAAAAGTCAACGTACCCGTGGAACCTGTATCGGCACCGTCCATGACCGCGTGCCACTCCCACGCTCCAGCAGCCGTATTGCGGAAATACAGGTCCATCGTGTGCGCATTGCCAAGTGAGTCATACACCGTCTGTGTGGATGAGAAGTTCGACTGACTTGCAAAAGTCGAATTGGCATCCCCCCAAGCGTTGGTCGGGACCGTTGCGGTTGCGTCTAGATTGGCTGTAATCGTAGCGTTGGTTGTCGCATGCGGCTGAATGGATGAAGTCGGCGCTTGAATGGATGACGTTGTCGCAGAGAACGTCCCATCGGCATTTGCCGCGTACCCCTGGACCTGAAGACCGTTCGGGTTAACTAAATAGCCATTCTTGTCCAGGTTGAATTGGCCGGCGCGAGTATAGAAGTTACCAGTAACCCCGTCGACCGAACCATTTACGACAAAGAATCCATCGCCGGAAAGTGCAACATCAGTTGAAATTCCTGTGGTGTCGAGATCGCCCTGCGTAAACTCTTGTTGGATTTGGCCAATCGCGACGCCCGAACCGGGCAGCGCCGATGAGGTTCCAGCCAAGATAGAGTGGCCAAGCACGTCTTCAAAGATCGCGCGCTGCGCTTTGAAGCCTACTGTGTTTTCGTTGGCAATGTTGTCGCCGACAACTCCGAGAGCTTGTTGCTCTGCAAGCAGGCCGGAAACGCCTGAGTTCATCGCTCTGAGATCCATGTGTTCCTCCTAGTTTGTCCTGATGCTGCTTGTGTGTGTTCTGTTTGTTACGGGCTCGAGGGTGGAGATTGAACCCGTAGGAGTTCTGAGACCGGTGCTGAGACACCGTTTTGAAGGTTGAGCACTGGATAGCCTTGATCGAAGGATACGCTACTGACGGTCCCGCTGATGTCCTGCGATACTGATACAGGCGCGCCATTGCTTCCTGTTGCGGCAATCGTAATCGTGTAGTTGCCTGCAGGTTGTATGTTTCCGGACGAATTTCGCCCGTCCCAATTGAATTGCACGAGACCGGCTTTCTGCGCCCCCAAATCAATGTCACGTATGTCGTTTCCGTTTGAATCTTGAATCGCTGGCTTTGGTTGCGACACTTGCCGAATTCAACATGAACGTGATCGGCACTGCATCCCCATTTGCATCTAATGTTGCGATGCGGCCCTGGATCGTCGCATTAGCTCCAACCAATGACGTCAATTGTGCGTTGTTTTGGCCTTGCAGCTGAGTCACGATTTGACTCAAGGTCGTATTGGTTTGCATCTGTTGCTCCAAACCCGAAAATTGAGCGAGCTGTGCCACGAAGGTCGAGTCGTCTTGCGGCTGGAGGGGATCCTGGTTTTTCAATTGTTCGACCAGGAGTTTCAGAAATGCCGATTTGTCGAGAGTATCGTCAGCGTTCGACACTAGACTGTTGCTTGAGCTCTGTGTCGAAGCTGCACTGGTCAAGGAACTTACGGTGTCAACCATGTCGATTCATCCAAGTACGTCAATTCGACGGCCTCTGCGCCGAGCTTGAGTTTTGTCTTCTGTGAGATTTCCATCGCTCTTGCTCGACTTTGGCTGGTTGTTAGGCGCACCCTTGGACGGAGCAAGAACGGTGCCGAGTCCATCCAGGGCGACGAAGGCCAATGTAGTCACCGGCTGACCGATACTGCTTAGCGCGTGGGTCATTGACGAACTGTTTCTGGCGATCGCCGCCAAGACGCTGCTGTTCTCGGCACCAATCTGAACATGGAGACCCGATACGGATCGCTCAACAACCAGTGAGAGTTCGCCCAATTCGCCCGCATTCAGGCGCAGTTGTATGCGATTCAACTCAGCGTCGTCGCCGGCAGCCGAATAGCTGTCCGTCAACAGAGTGATTGATTCCCGTGCCAACAGAGTGCTTTGCGAACTGCTGGCCTCGGGCGTCAGCGCTTCGACATCGGTCCGCCAAGCTTCTGGCATGTCAACGGCTGCGGGCAAAGCGGGGGGCGGATTGGCGGATTGCATCGCCGCCGCGGCAATCAATTCAGCCCATTTCTCAAGTTCCAACCTGCTAGTTGTGGTCTTGTTGCATTCGCTGTCGTGAAAGGGCACCGCGAGGCTGGCGTTTGGCAATCCGGTACTTTCGCAAGGCATTGAGAACTCCAAACCATCGAGGCGCTAATTTCCAGAATGAAATTCGACTGCGGCTACCGCCGACCTCAGCCTACATCTCCACGGCGGGCGTTGACGTAGGGTCGACGAGCGTGGTCGTCATTGCTGGTCTGCTCAAGCTGCAACTGTTTCCTTGCCTCGCCGTGCGCGAGCCGCTTGTCCAGCAACTCCATCCGCTTGACATCGTGTCGGGCCTCGATGACATTGTTGTGCGCAGTGCAACACGAATATCTCTGCATTGTCGAGGTCCAGTTGGGCCTGCAAGCTCCGGTCTGTTTTGTGCGCCAACCATTGTTCTGCATCAATCCATGACGCAACATTGACCGAGTGCGCAGTCAGACTTCTTCTGTATTCCGTGGCCGCGACCAAGTGCGTCTCTGCGTCCAACGCATGGCTTTCGGCCAGGTTACGGCCTTCATGCGCCTGCACTAGAACACCTGCTCTCTCATGCAGAGTCTGCTCGCGAATTTCAAGTACCTTCTGGACCTTCTTGCGCCTTGGGGTCATCGATTCACTCCAGTTTCTGCGATCCGAGCCAGTTCCTGCAGTCGGTCGTGCGCTTCGGACAGGGGCATCCGTTCGTCGGTACGCTGCCTGAGAAACGCATTGATCTGTGGCAGCAATTTGATTGCCAACTCGACGCGCGGGTCACTACCCTGCTTGTACGCACCTACTTGAATCAGGTCCGTCGCTTCGCGATACACGGCGAGTAGCTCGCGAAGGACGCTGGCGGCTCGCAAGACGGGTGAAGGGGCAACCTCGACTGCCAAACGGGACAGGCTCTGAAGCACGTCGATCGCTGGGTAGTGGCTCTTTTCAGCTAATTCCCGGGACATGACAATGTGGCCGTCGAGAATGCTACGTACAGCGTCGGCGATCGGGTCTGCCATGTCGTCGCCCTCGACCAGCACTGTATACAGAGCGGTAATCGTGCCATTGGCACCGGTCGTACCGGCACGTTCGAGGAGCCTAGGGAGAGCCGCAAACACACTAGGCGGATAGCCTTTTGTGGCGGGCGGTTCGCCCGCAGCCAATGCAGCCTCGCGCGTCGCCATGGCAAATCGAGTTATCGAATCCATGACCAGCAGGACGTTCTTGCCTTGGTCCCTGAAATACTCGGCAATTGCGGTCGCCGATTCGGCTCCGCGTGCACGCAGCAGCGGCGGTTGATCGCTGGTAGCCGTAACAATAACTGAACGCGCCAATCCCTCGGGGCCTAGGGAATTGCGGATAAAGTCATTCAGTTCCCGCCCTCGCTCGCCAATAAGGCCCACAACGTTAATGTCCGCTTGAGACGAGCGGCAAATCATGCCAAGTAGCGTGCTCTTTCCGACGCCAGCGCCAGAAAAAATGCCGATTCGCTGTCCAACGCCAAGGGGCGTTAGTGCATCGATGGCTCTAATCCCGGTGGAGAATGGTCGATCAATGGGTCTTCGCTCGAATGCGGGAGGCGGCGGATTGTGCACTGGGTACACTCCCGATCTTGCCAGCGGCGGCCCACCGTCCATGGGACGCCCAAACGCGTCAACCACTCGACCCAACAACTCGGGGCAAACAGACACTGTGGCCCCTCGGTGCGTGTGTCGTACGGGGGCGCCTTGTCCAACGCCCGACATGGAACCCAGTGGGGTAGTGACGAGTCGTCCGGAACGAAATCCGATTACTTCGATCTCTACCGGGTCGCAACGTGCAGTTTCGATGATGAGCGTATCGCCGACCGCGGCGCGCAGCCCGCCCACCTCCACGATGAGACCCACTACTTCTTGAACAATGCCCCGAGGACGATGCAGGGGTGCATCAATGCAACGCGCAAGGGCGTCGTCCGGGTTCAACTACGTGTCTCCATCAGCAGTTAGGGCGTCGAGCAACGTGGACAGCCTGCTTTCGATGGATTCATCGACGCTGCCTAGTTCGGTCTCTACAACGCATCCGTAGGGTGGCAATGTCGAGTCGAGGGTTATGTCGAGCATGGTGCCCATCGCAGCGAAGTACGCGACAAGTTCGTCCTTCAATACGGCAAACTGCGGACCCAAATGAACCCTTACTCGGTCGCGGGCGTTCAGAACGTCCAATCCTTCGCGCACGAGGTCGGTCACAATGTCGGGTTGTGTCAGCAACTCTCTGGCGACGACGCGCCGAGCCACCAGTACGGCTAGTTCGACGGTTCGAGCGCTGAGCTTCTCGGATAATTGCTGATGCGCCGAGACCAAGGTCTGCACCGCTTTTAGAATCGCGGACTGACTGTCCCGAAGTGCTTTTTCAGCGGCTTGCTTGGCTGCTCGTTCGGCTACCAGCCCCTCCAGTTCCGCCGGCGTCATGCTGGGCCTGGAGGGTTCGTTGGACGGTCGCGGCGCTCCTTCTCGACCTGATTCTGAGCTGGACGGATCGTTGTGCACCTCCATTTGCTCTATGCGAGGGTTGCCAACGGCAAGCTCATTCGGAATCGCGGGCGGTGGAGGCAATGTAACACGACCCGCTGGATTCGACGTTCCTTTCGCCTTGGCCAGCCACGAGGGTTGGCGTCGCTGACGAGGCGTGACGTCATCGAATCTAGCTGAAAATAGCTGCTTTTGTCTCCTCTGATCAAACCATGCCACTGTTGTCCTCGAGCGAGATTACGCCTTCGGCGGCTAGCATGAGCGCCTGTTCCACGATTTCGCGTTGGGCCGCTTCGACATCTGCCAATCTCACCCCGCCCAGGATCTCCAGATCTTCCTTGAGTCGTTCGGCTGCACGCTTGGACATGCTTGAGAATATGTGGTCCCTGAGTTTTTCGCTGGCAGTCTTCAATGCCAACACCAGCTTGTCGGAAGGCACTGATTCCAACAGCACGCGCAATGATTTTGCATCGAGCAGTGTGAGGTCCTCAAAGCTGTACATTGCGCGACGAATTGACGTAGCCAGATCAGCATCTTCGTCGGCCAACGTCCCCAGGAGCGACTCTCCAACGTCGCGATCCATTCGCCGGACCAGCGCGGCCGATTTCGCGACACCGTCAACGGAAATGAATGCCTCGGCGCCCGAGGCCGGCAATTCGGCACTCAGCGTGGCGGCGACTTCTTCGAGTAGGCCAGCTGGAATCTCGGTCATTTTGCCCAGTCGTTCGACAACATTCGGCCGTATTTCCTCGGGCAAGTGTTGCAGGACTTGGACGGCTTTGTCTGTGGGCAGTTGTGAGACGATGGCTGCGACCAGCTGGGGGTGCTCCCGTTCCAACACCGAACCTAGTGCACTGACTTCGGCATTGCCGAGTTTCTCAAGGGCTGTTTGTGGCGCATCCACGAAGATCTCTTGGGTCTTCGCTTCCCCGAGCGCTTTGGTCGCAACTCGCCTCAAGTAGCGCACTCCGCCCTTCGGAACCGCGATGGCTTCGCGTGACTGGTCCAGAAATTCGCGGTACACGGCATCAAGCGAAGTCGCAGGCACGGCTCGCATCATGGAGGCGACTTCGCGCAACTTGCGCAAGTCGTCGGTGTCCATTTCAGCAATCACAGGGGCAGCCGTGGTCTCATCAAGCGACAGCAGCATGAGCACGGCCTTTTCGGGGCCAGTTAGCGCCACGCTGACCCCCATGCGATTATCGTGCCGTATTCGGGCTGGTCACACCGGCATTGAGCCACTTACGAATGATGATGGCGGCCGTCGCTGGATCGTCGGATGCAAACTGCAATGCCTTGGATCGAAGAACCGGACCGTCGAGTTTATGACTACCTGACAGACCTTCGATTGACGCAAAGTTCGCGCCCGTCAGTCCATTCCCGTCATGCATCGCAGTTGCGTGTTCGATGAGCTCCGGTTTGGCATCGAAGGTTTGGCCCGCCAGAGCCATGGGAACTGCTCTCCGATTCTGTGGGCGACGGCGCCATACAAGAACCATCAACGCAAGGGCGGTTAGACAACCAAGCCCTGCGATGACGTAGGGAAGCATCCGTTTCCAGCCGCGAACATCCACCGCAACTCCATCGACATCGGAATCCGATCGAGCAAACGACGCGGCTGCAACATGAACACTGTCGCCGCGCTCCACACTGAATCCAACAGCCCGTTTCACTAGCTCTTCAATCAGTGCGAGCTCCTGGGGCGTGCGAGGCGTCGTGACCCATTGTTTTCCACGAAGCTCGCCGTGGTCGTTCACAAGGACCGCTACGCTCAGCCGTTCAATCGTTCCGGGAGGGGTTGTGGTTTTCTGGCTTACCTTGTCAACCTCCCAATTCCTGGTTTGGGACAGTCGCGATACGGCACCATCGCCGCCACCGGGTGCCTCGGTCACTTCGGATCCGGCCTGATGCGCATCCGGTAAGTTTGTCAACGCGCCTGGAACTCCCGCCACTCCCGCTTGTCCAGCGCCCGAGAGCTCCTGGACCTTCTGCTCGCTTCGCAGCGCCGTCTTGCTCGGTTCATAGTGCTCCTCCACCTTTTCCTTTGCGGAAGTGTCGAGTTTGAGATTGACTCTTACATCAGCATTGCCCGGACCGACAATTCGTTCGATTTGGGCTCGAACGTCACCTTCCATCTGAGACGCGAGGGCACGGCCTCGCTCCGACTCGTTGTCTGTCTCGTCGCCCGCGCTGCCGGAATCGCCCGTGTTCGGCCGGTGCAACGTGATTCCGTCCGTGCTGACGACTGAGACACGATCTCTACGAAGGTTGGGCACGGCAGCCGCTACGAGGTGAACAATCCCTGCCACTTCGCGCTGGCTGAATGCCGCGGGACTGCGCAATTTCAACACAACGGACGCGGATGCCTGCTGTTCTCTGGCCACGAATAGACGGCGTTCAGGCATCACCAAATGCACGCGTGCCGCCTGAACGCCTTCGATCGTCAGAATTGATCGAACGAGTTCACCTTCCAGCGCCCGTCGCAGGTTAACCTGCTGCTCGAATTCCGTCGCGCCAATCTGCGTCTTATCAAATAGTTCGAAGCCGACGCCTCCCCCGTGCGGCAAGCCGGCTGCCGCCAGTTCCAGTCGCAGCGACGCGACGCGATCTTCAGGGACTTGGATTGCGGTACCGTTGGCCGAAAGCTGGTAAGGCACTTGGAGCGACTTGAGTTTTTCGACGATGCCGGCAGCGTCTTGACTCTCGAGGCCGGTGTACAAATAGCCATAGCTGATCTGTGAGTTCACGTAACCAACTAGCAGCGTTATTACCAATACAAGTGTCGAGACGCCCACCAGAGCGATGCGCTTGGCCGTGGGCAGGCCCGCCCAAAATGCTGCTACTTGGTTGAATAAGGCCTTGAACTTGTCCATCACTCGCTACGCGTTAGATCTGCATGCGCCAGAGTTCGTAGAATGCGTCAATGACTTTGTTTCGCACCGTGCCAACCAGATGCAATTCGATGTCCGCCTTACTGATGGCAATCATGGTGCCGTGGATATCGTCACGGGCGCCGGCAGCGAATGCCTGCGACACCCCGTTGGCAAACTGCGCACTTTCGTTGGCGCTGGCGACTAACCCATCGAATACATTTGAGAAATTGCCGTCGGGGGCGGGCGTTCCCGAAGTGGGTATGCCGCCCTCTCGAAATGCCTCACTCTGTATTGGGGGTAGGCCAGCTGCAATCGTGGAGCTCATCAACCACCTCAGTGACCAATTTCCAGTGCCGATCGCGCCATTTGTTTGATGCTATTGATGGACGTCACGCCCGCTTCATAGGCTCGGGTAGCCGTGATCATGTTGACCATTTCTTCGACGGCGTTGACGTTGGGGTAAGTGACGTAGCCTTGCGCATTCGCGTCGGGATGCGACGGGTCGTAGACCATCATACCGGGGCGCTGGTCTTCCTGAATTCGCGATACCCGAACCAGTGAGACGGCTCGTTGCATGGACGGAAGGCCGCGAAGTCGATCGAGCCCGACTGCCTCGAACACTGGATCCATCCGGCGGAACGGTCCGCCTTGAGCCGTACGGGTCGTTCGCGAATTCGCCAAATTGGACGCCGTCGTGTTCATTCGGATCCGTTCCGCGGACAATCCGGATGCGGAAACTTCTAGCGCGCTAAAGACACCGAGCATAATGACCCTTTTCAGCCGCGCCCATCGTTAGCGGCATACATTAGTCCTTTGATTTGAGATGCGACGATCGTCGAGACAACGTCGTACCTTAAGTGATTCGCCGCCAGTTTGGTGGCTTCCCGGTCAAGTGAAACCGCATTGCCGTCGTTGCCAAACCCAGCAGCCGAATCCTCGAAAATCCTACCGACCTGCGATTGTGAGCTGTCTGTGGCGCCTGGGAGGTGACCTTCGGCAGTTCGCTGCAACGCGACGTTGAACACTGCAGAGAATTGCGTTGGGTCCACGCGCGCCAAGTCGTGAGGCCGATATCCTGGCGTGTCGACATGGGCAACATTGGACGCCAGAATGTTGTGACGCTCCAAGTGGTAGTCGAGCGCTTGATGGAGCGTCTGCAAATTACCAAACAGGTCAATCACGTGGAGGACCGAAGCATGTCGTATGCCACGGTGATTGGACCCGCTGGGCGGCGACTGGTGTCCGTTGCGACCGTATGACGGTCGGGTGTGCCTGAGTAGTTGACTTCGCGACGTTGCCGGCGACGGTGTACAATTGGGAGATAGAAAAAATCACATTTATGTTTTAGGTTTTCTTTGGGGCACCGTTCAACGCACGACTCCAATCATTCTAGTGTTCGACGCTCGCGTACCGACGCTCGTCGGGTGGTGGGTATGGTGGAACCCAATGGGGTCAAACACGACCCACGCAATTCCGTCGGTAGGTGGGTATGCGGCGACTCGACAATTCCTTGCGGATCTTGAGGAAACGTTCATTGAGAGTGCGCTTGGGGCTGGGTTTGCGCAAACCCACGCGAGGATCGATCCCGTGGGACACCTGAACGGATTCCTCATAATTGCCGGGGAATTGCTCAAACGGCGTAGCTGGCACGTCAATTGCTCAACGCTGGGCTGCACAACCTCTTGACGCAGTCGCGAACAACAGGACGTGTTGAACGCTACGATCGTTGTGGAGGAGCGGAGTGATTTATGTCCGTAGGACTTGCACAACCAATTCATGACGGAACGACAACCTTGGATGCCATCGACGGCATGTGCATCAGCGACGCGTTCGCGATCGGTGAGATCGATGAACCGACGACTCAGGTGATTGAGCGCCGCAGTCAGTATCCTTCACTAGCGCCCCCGCGGTGCATGAAAGGGGTTGTGGGTCGCTCGGAAGGTCTCACGGATGTGTACCGCGTGATCGATCGAGTTGCCGACACCAACTGCACAGTACTCATAACGGGTGAGAGTGGCACGGGCAAGGAGCTTGTCGCACGTGCCGTCCACGAATCGAGCCAGCGCGCCCACGCCCCTTTTGTGGCCGTAAACTGCGGGGCCATTCCTGAATCACTGCTCGAGAGCGAGCTCTTTGGTCACGCAAAAGGCGCGTTCACAGGCGCTCACGCGCCCAAGTCGGGTCGAATTGCCCAGGCGCAAGGCGGAACGCTATTTCTGGACGAAATTGGCGAACTGCCGCTCGCGCTCCAAGTAAAATTGTTGCGAGTTCTGCAATCTCGCGAGTACTCCCCGGTCGGCGACAACCGTGTGCTTAGGGCGGAAGTGCGAATCGTCGCCGCGACGAATATTGACCTAGAACAGGCCGCGTGCGCCGGAACTTTTCGAGAAGACTTGTACTATCGCCTCAATGTCATCCACGTGAGCGTTCCACCCTTACGCGATCGCGCGGGTGATGTCCCAATTCTGGCGGAGTATTTCTTCAAGTTGGCGCTACAACGTACCGCTAGGCTTAGCGTTCGCGGTTTTGCTGCTTCGACGATGCAGTTGCTCGAGCAATACGCTTGGCCTGGGAACGTTCGCGAACTGGAGAACACCATCGAACGCGCAGTGCTACTTGCGCGCGGCGAAGAGATCCAGCCCAGAGACCTGCCTGCAAGAGTATGCGGATTGCCCACTGAACGTAGGTCTGGTTCGTCCAAGCTGCCCGATTCGGGCATTGACTTGCGAACGGCGGTCGAGTCGTTCGAAAACAATCTCATTCGTCAGGCGCTGGAGCGAACGAAGTGGAACAAGAATCAAGCCGCAAGGTTGTTGGGTTTGAATCGCACAACGCTCGTCGAAATGCTCAAGCGCAAGCGGATTGAAGCAGCCTAGCCGGACGGTAGTCTGATGTTAGTTGTGTCCTATGGAGCGTCTGTGTTCTGCCGTCGGGGCACCGCGATGATAGCCCATTCAATTGGCCAGACAGTTGGGGATTGCTGATGGGCAACCAACGAGCACGACGTGCATGTTTGGACTGGCACGATGTGCGCATTGATTTCGGCACGCTATTGGATAGCCAGAGGCGAGTACTTCTAGCGATGCTCCCCCGTCTGATCAATCGACCGCTGCGCCGTTGTGTATCGCTTGCAGCCCTTTGTACGGTCGTTGCCTTGCCAGTCGAGGCCAAGGCAGAGGGATGGCTAACGAATGGGGTGTTCGCGCTCGGCACTGGGCTTCAGGGTGGCGATCCAGGCACCGGATCGGTTGCATGGATGCGAGCGCGCACGCGCGTCATCGCTGGAGTTGATCTGCGAAATGACGAGTTCTTGACTGATGGATTCGGGTTCTATGGCTTTGCGGAGATAGAACGCAGAGCAACTTTTGGCGCCGAAGCTCGTTATGAGCGCTGGTGGACTCCCACCATTGGGTTTCACGCAAGTGTGATTGGCATCATAACGCCCGAGACCATGGTTGGCCCTGGAGTGGGAGCGCGGCTGGGTTTTCCAATTGGTAAGAAACTGACGCTGTTCTTGGAACCGGGGTTTGCCGTATTTCCATTGGGCAGTGATCTACCACACGGAAACGTGATTCTGTGGGGCACTCTGACGGGAGGCATCGGTGTCGCGCTGTAGAAACCATTGGGCCCGAATTCTCGCGGTGATAGCGACCGCAATGTCGTCAAGCTGCGCCAATTCCAACAGTTGTATGCGAAATACGGACTGTCTCAAAGGAGCTTCGTGCGTCGCGGGCGAATGCGTCGTTATCCCGCCTAGCGTGTCTCCAGACGTTCACGATGCCGCAGTCGAGACTAGCGATGCAGACTGAGGTAGCTGCGACTCGCGCGACTGCTACAAGACGTTTTGATGAACCGTAGCGGGCTTGGTCAATCAATCCGCCAATGGGGAGGTGGTCATGAGGAGCCGTCTTGCTTCCGTGTCGTGCGATAGTCGAGTGCGCATTGGCGTCACGCTCTCGACGCCGCACCTGACAGGAAGTTGACGAGTGTGGGTCATGTAGGTTTCAGCGGGACACGACGCGAGAATGGCCGTCATTGCGGTCTTATCGAAGAGCATGGCCGTTGCGATAGGCAGGGTGACCCAATGGCACTGTCGTTGCTTTATTGAAATGACATCATGTTTCGCTCTTTGAACATTGCTGCAACTGGTATGGCCGCTCAGGAGACAAGCCTGGAGGGCGTCTCCAACAATATCGCGAATGCCAACACCATAGGGTACAAGAAACAACGCGTCGATTTCCAGGATCTTTTGTACCAACAGGTTCGCGCTCCGGGGGCTCCGACGAGTGCTACAACGGTTGATCCCACGGGGTTGCAGCTGGGCAGCGGCGTTCGCGTTGTGGGAACATCGCGGATATTCATTCAGGGCGATTTAACAACGACGAACAACCAATTGGACATCGCAATCGAAGGCAACGGTTTTTTTACGGTGCAACAGCCCGACGGGACGCTTGTTTATACCCGGGCCGGTGCGCTTCAGACTGATGGGCAGGGCCGTTTGGTGACGCCCGAGGGAATGCCGATCGAACCAACCATGACGATTCCACAAAACTCGACTTCCGTGTCGATCAGCGCGACCGGCGCGGTTACCGCCCAAATAAGCAGCCAACAAACCCCCGTCCAGGTTGGGCAAATCACCCTGGCAAACTTCGTCAATCCGGCAGGGTTACGTGCGATCGGACACAATCTCTTCGCTCCCACCGTCGCGAGCGGCGAGGCGCAAGTGGGACTCCCGGGCGAGGACGGACGTGGGACGCTTTTGCAGGGCTCGACGGAGCAGTCGAACGTCAACATCGTGGACGAAATGATCGGCTTGATATCTGCGCAAAGGGCGTACGAGCTCAATTCCAAGGTGGTAACGACGGCGGATCAAATGCTTCAGGCGGCGAATCAAATGAGGTAAGTGATGCGCAGCTTTATCAGGTTTCTCGTGTGCTTGGCGCTGTTTTTGCCTTTGACGGCAAGCGCAGAAACCGTTCGAGTGTTCGATGGACAGAGGATTCACTTTGGCGATCTTGTGCCCAAAGCCGCCGGCCAGCTCGCTGCTATCGATCTGGGAGCAGCGCCGCCGCCTGGAAGTTCACGATTGTACACACACGATGATCTGCGAACGGCAGCGTTCGTTGCACGCGAAAGCCTTGGGAACCTAGAGATACCTGACCAAATCAGAGTCGTTCGTTCGACGAGGAAGTTATCGACGCAAGAGCTTGACGACCTTATCCGGCCAGCGCTCACAGCCGCGTTGCCCGAGGGCGCGTCTCTGAAAGCACTTCACCTGCCCAAAGCGTTGCTAGGGGTGCCGAACATCACGGCTGGAAATGTCCAAATGCCGCGCCTGCCGAAACGTGCTGGGATGGCCTACGCCGCGGCCGTCGTCGAGTTGGTCGCCAATGGGAACTTGGTGACACGCTTACCCGTTTCGATGGATTTGCAACTAGATGAACGGGCATCGAGGTACCTGTTGGAGCGTGGCGCGCCAATGACCCTCGTGATTGACACAGGGTTAACCCGAGTTTCTGCCTCAGCCGCATTGATGGCACCCGCCGATGTCGGCGACGTTGTTTCGTGTCAAGTGACGAGAACTAAGAAAGTATTGCGCGCTAGAATTCTTTCGCGTGCAGAGGCGTCGGTGGTACTGCAGTGACACGGCATGACTCGATGGTTTCATTCTTGGTTTTGAGCGTCGCGTTGCAGGCGTGCGGACCCACTCACATTCGCCCGTTCACGCCAAGAAATCGCAAGTATGAAGCCGGCGAGTATGCGGCAACTCAGAAGGACTCAAAGCCAGCCAAGGGTTCAATCTATACCGAGGCGCAGGCCGGTTATCTGGAAGACACCCGTGCGTTACGCATCGGCGATGTCGTGCAAATAACGATCGCTGAGGAAGCGGACGCACAGGGCGGCGCTAAAACTGACCTCACCAAGAGCGCCAAGCGTCAGGATCAGGTCGATTCATTGCTCGGTCTAATACCGGCGATACAAAAGGCATACCCCAACATTGACCCACACACCTTGGTGCAACTCGCAAGCCAAACAGATTTCAGCGGTGAAGGGCAAACTCAACGCCAAGGCAAGCTAACGGGCAGCATTGCAGTACGTGTTAAGCAGGAGCTCCCCAATGGTGACCTGTACGTGGAGGGGACTAAAGTCGTGATGATCAACAATGAAGAGTATCACCTGTACATCTCCGGCGTGATTCGCACGGCCGACATCGAGAATGATAACTCAGTCTCCTCAAAATTGGTGGCCGATGCACGAGTTGAGTTCACGGGCCGCGGAGATGTGGCGGATCAGGTGGATCGTGGCTGGCTCACCAAAATTTTGGATTTCATCAACCCGTTCTAAGATGTCAAGAAACTTCAGATTGATTTCCTTGTCCGCGCTCCTATGCGCTACCGCCCTGACTTTCAGTCTCAGCGCGGGAGCTGATCACTTGCGGGATTTGTGTGACATCGTTGGGGCGCGCGAGAATCAGCTCATCGGCTACGGTGTGGTTACAGGTCTGAATCGAACTGGTGATGACATTATGGTGCCATTTGCGGCTCAGTCTCTGCGCGCGCTATTGCGACGGTTGGGTGTGCAAATCGACAACAGCCAAATGATGCTCAGAAACGTGGCAGCAGTCGTCGTTACGGCCAACATCGCGCCGTTTGCAAAAAATGGTTCTCGCCTGGACGTAACAGTATCCGCGATTGGCAATGCGGCGTCGCTCCGGGGCGGAGTTTTGATCCAGACGCCTTTGCGCGGAGCGGATAGAAGGACCTATGCTGTAGCGCAAGGGCCGCTGGTAGTCGGTGGTTATACCGCGAGCGGTATCAATGGGAGTTCGATTACCCAAAACACCACTAACACAGCTCGCATACCGAACGGCGCATTGATCGAACGCGAGATTTCGACTGAGTTCGTTACGAAGGGTGAAGTGATGTTGTCATTGCGCCAGCCGGACTTTTCGACCGCGAATCGAATTGCGCAGGCCGTCAACAAGTCACTCGGCAACGGTGCCGCACGCGCCATTGATGGGGGCTCGATAGTCGTCAAGGTTCCGCGCAAACTCAAGGACAATCCGGTCCAACTAATAGCGGAGCTCAGCGATCTCGAGGTGGATCCAGTGGTTGCTGCGAGGGTTGTCATCAATGAGCGTACGGGCACCATCGTAGCGGGTGGCGATGTTAAGCTGTCCCCAGTTGCAATTGCCCAAGGCGGTCTGACGATCGCTGTCAAAGAGCAGCAAGATGTCGTGCAACCGAATTCGCTGGCCGGCGGACAAACGGCTAGAATCGAGCAATCTACCGTCGAGACAACCGAGAAGGCGCCACCTTCGATGACTTATGTTGCGGGGGCTGCCACATTGGCCGAGTTGGCGCAGTCGCTGTCAACATTTGGCGTCTCACCACGAGAGTTGGCCAGCATTTTGCAGGCCTTGCGTGGAACCGGTGCCCTGCGTGCCGAGATAATCGTTCAATGACAGCGATCAGTCACACGCCTGCTAATAGTAACCCGTTGCAAGCACAGGTGGGCGTACCGAGCGCGACGCCAACGACTGACAAGGCAACATCCAAGAAGCTCGATGACGCGGCTAGCCAGTTTGAGGCGGTCTTTCTAAGACAGATGCTCTCAAGTTTGGAAAAAACTGTAAGTATCGAGGGCAATAAAGGAGCGGGTACTAATTTGTACGGCTCAATGTTGGTGGACGCAGTCGCCGACGCCATTTCGCGCGCGGGCGGCATCGGTATCGCGCCAATGCTGAAGAATTCCCTAGAACCGCAGCTCAAGCAGGTCGCTGGCTCGACCACAAGCACGCCGCGAGCCCAATGGGTCGCGGTCAGCGGCAGCGGGAGGGCCGAGGGTGCCAACATCGACCCGCCCAAAACGGTCGCTCAGTCTGACGGAAAACAGGTCGCCGAGGCAGGTCACCCATGAATCTAACTGGCTGTAATGGCGATAGATTTCTTTGCTGGCGAAATATCGCTCAAGGGTTTGATTCCACTGCCGTTCGGAGAATTGAGAATCCAGCGACTTGCGGCTCCCGTGACGGGCAGCCTGTCGATGGGAGGACCGAATGAAAGGTATCACTTCCAACCCAGCTCTCGATGCCTACCAAAGAATGGCAATCTCCCCGGTTGGCGCGGCAAGTCCCGCTCAGCCGGCAGCGCCTGTTGCCGAGGCAAAGAGCGCCGCTCCCCAGGTCGCAAAGGTCTCCATATCTGATCAAGCTCGTCAGCTTGCTGCGGGCGCTGCCGAGGGGCCGCTCGATCCCGAAAAGGTCGCACGGCTTCGCGAACAGGCGTCGTCAGGCACCCTTGTATTTGACTCGAAACAAATCGCCGCACGCATGCTCGCGGCACTTGGATGACGCGAGCCACCGTCGGCGACGACGGGGCACACTATGCAGGAGGTCAGACGTAATCGATGCATTGATGATGTGCTGCTAGAGCTAAGACAAGTCTTGTGTGAGGAACACACCGCCCTCGTGGCTCTGGACGCCGCATCAATTGATGCAACTAACAAACGGAAGGCCGCGCTTGAATCTGAGCTCGCGACCTTCGCGCAGGGCCATTTTGTCGCGAAGAGCAAGGGTCTAGTCAGCATCAAGCAGCAACTGCAAGAAAACCTGGTGCTGTTGGTTCAGGCCAGAGATCTAATCCAGCATCGACTCGGTATCGAGTCGCCGCCCACCTTGTTGCACCGCGCTTCAGCGCCAGCAGCCTCAGGCAATAGGCTGAACTTGCGAGGGTAATCATGGCGGGACTCCTGGGGTTGTTGAATGTTGCAAGTGACGGGCTGGCAGCCCAATCCTTCGGGCTCAATGTTACCGGCCAAAACATCGCCAACGCCAGCACCCCGTTGTTCATGCGAAGGCGTGCCATATTGGAGACGCAGGCCGGGCTTGGTGTCCAGATCCAGGGCCAGCAACAAGTATCCGATACCTACGCAGACCGGAGCTTTTTTTCTGCGACCGGTTCGCAGTCATCAGCGTCCGAATACGACAGCCAGCTTGCTGCGCTGGAAAATGTCTTCAACGATTCTGCGGGAACCGGCCTCAGCACTAATCTTAACAAGCTTTTCACGTCATTTCAACAGCTTGCAACGCAACCCTCGGACACTACCGTTCGCCAGACAGTGCTATCGTCGGCTGATGCCTTGGCGTCTCGGGCCAATGACATTGCGGGTAGCATTGCTTCGCAGAGTACCGACCTCTTCACGACGGCTGGGCAGTTGGTCCAACAGGCGAATCAGCAGTCGCAGGAGATCGCAAAACTGAACCAACAAATCGTCGAAGCTCAAATGGCCGGTCGTGACGCTTCCGGGTTGATTGACGAAAGAAACCAGAAACTGCTCGGCCTAGCACAAGTAATCGACGTTCGCACAATTCCCGAAGCCAATGGCTCCTTGACCGTTCAGGCGGGCGGCACAACGCTCATTGATGGCTCAATGACGCGCAGCTTGAGCGTTGACTTGGACAGCTCGGGCAACATTGAGATTTTGGCGCAACGCACGGGCAGCTCGGACATTCCAATCGATGTGACCTCCACTGTCACTGGGGGTCAGCTAGCCGCCGTGAAGCAGGCGCGTGATACGGATCTCAAGGACGTCTCAGCTCGTTTTGACAGCTTCGTATTTGATTTGGCGACCGCAATAAACCAGCAACACTCGGCTGGTTTCGGCTTGGATGGCCAATCGGGTCGCAACCTGTTCGATATTCCCGCCACGAGCACCGGGGCGGGGCAGCTCATTCGAGTCAGCGCAGACGTAGCCGGCAATCCAGACGCCATTGCCGCTGCGGGCAGCAATTCCACGGGTTCCGGGGATTCCGCCAATGCCGTACTTCTCAGCAACATCGGTTCACAATCCGTCATATCCGGCAATAGCACACCGGCTCAGGCGTACAGCGACATCGTCGGTGACGTCGGATCTCGACGGGCGGCTTCAAAG
This sequence comes from uncultured delta proteobacterium, assembly GCA_963811985.1. Lineage (GTDB taxonomy): Bacteria > Myxococcota_A > Polyangia > Polyangiales > Polyangiaceae > FEN-1139. The sequence continues at coordinate 141,042 of CAWEUH010000020.1, read as the reverse complement.
TCCGACGCCAGTCTGCGGCAAAGTATGTTGGAGCAGGCGACAACGGCGCGCGAGTCGGTCAGCGGTGTTTCGATGGATGAGGAAATGGTCAATCTTCAGAAGTACCAAGAAGCGTATCAGGGTAACTCGAAGATCCTAGCGACGGTTAATGGGCTGCTTCAGGATCTCCTAAACGCCGTCTGAGGGATTGGCAGGTAGCTTGCACGTCAGTTGCATAACCCCAAAAGCATGGGCTACAAATGCGAGTCACTGAGTCTCTGAAGTTCTCGACGGTCACTGATCAGTTGGCCAATCTTCGCGAGCAATATTTACAAACGGCTCAACAGTCCTCCAGCGGACAACGCGTCAACGCCCCTTCTGACGATCCCATTGCGGCCGCCGCGAACGCCAGAGTTCAAGCCTCAATTAGTCAAACAGAGGCCTATCGAAAGACGATTTCGGCGGTGCAAAGTGATGCTCAGTTGGCCGAATCATCATTAGACTCCGCTGGTCAGATTATCCAGAGAGCGCTGGAGCTGGCGATGTCAGGGTCGAATGGCGCAACCAGCGCCGATCAAATGCAGGCCTTGGCCACGGAGGCCCAGCAGTTGGTGACCCAAATGACAGCCATCGGTAACACTAAAGGTTCGCAAGGGTACATCTTCGGCGGGACCAGCCTCGACACGGCGCCTTTCGAGCCCGACGGCACATTTGTGGGAAACGACGAAGACCATACGGTTCAGGTTGACGGGGGACAGGCTGTCGCTGTCAATGCAAGCGGTGCAAAAGCCTTTACGGCGTTGGGCGGTCAAGACGTCATTCAAAATCTCAAAGGTCTTGCCGATGCACTAGCCAACGGGGATACAAGCGCAATTCAGGCGACGTTGAACGACCTTCAAGGTGCCCATAGTCAGATCGTTCAAGAACGAGGCCGCGCCGGGCTCATTGTAGATCGCCTGACAATGACAGACTCATTTCTATCACAGCAGAATACTGACATGCAGTTAACCGCAAGCGCGTTGACCGAAATTGATCCGAACGCGGTCTTCTCGAAGTTGACACAACTGGAGACGACCCTTCAGCAAAGTGTCGCTGTGGGCCAAAAGCTGTTGCAGACTACTTCACTGACTACCACCACCTGAGTGCCGAGAAGTAGTCGTTGATCGGTCGCTAGACCAGGTCCTGGTCAGGATGGTTTGATGTTTTGCCCTCACTGGACAGTCGACTCGACGCTGTGAGCGCTCCGGCAGGGACCAGGCGGGAACCCATGCGCACGGCGTCTCGCGCTATCCTTGGGCACACGAAGTGCAGATGCCCAGCGGGATGTTCATTATCGCACGCCGTCGAGGCCAGCGCATCGCAATTGGTGATGATATTGAGGTCACTGTCACCGAGATCTCCCGAAACACAGTCAAGCTTGGGATCCTAGCACCCCAAACATGCCCCATCATACGCAGCGAACTCAAAGACAGCGTCGCGCTGGCTAATCGCGAGGCGTTGCGGACGCACTTGTCTACGGCCGACGGCGATATCGAGTCGGCGGATATTCCTAGAGTGGCCATGGAAACAAAGCTCGTAGGCGCCGATGACTTCCTTCAACCGCACGTCAAGACATTGACATCCGCGGATGTCAATCGGTCAACAAGCGACAATGAAGCCGCAGATTCCTGACAATAGCGCTTGCGTTTCGGCTGGTACGTATTTTGAATCTACCAAACAATCACCTGTGTGCATTCAAATGACTTCTCGGTCAGGGCTTGATGGCGGCGCGATGACCGGTCGACTCACTGAATTCAAGGAAAGGACAATCAAATGGCACTCGGTCTCCTAACCAATGTTGCGTCTCTCGACGTACAGAACAATCTGTCTCGCACGCAAGCAGCGCTAACGGCAAGCTTCAATAAGATATCGAGTGGCGATCGCATCAACACGGCTGCCGATGACGCAGCAGGTCTCGCCATCAGCGAAAGCATGAAAGCGCAGATACGTTCCTATGTCATCGCAGAAAGGAACGCCAATGACGCCGTTTCGATGTCGCAGACCGCGGAAGGCGCGTTGGGCGAGATGCATGACGTACTTGGTCGGATGCGTGAGCTTGCCATGCAGAGCTCCAACGGGACCTATTCGAGCGTGGACCGCGACAATATTCAGCAGGAATACTCCGCGCTGCAGGCTGAGTTGGACCGCATCAAGCAATCGACGAAGTTCAACGGGGTCAACCTGTTGAGCGCAAATGCCGCACCCGTCACGTTTCAGGTGGGCTTAACAGCAGACGCCAATGATCAATTGCAGGTCGATTTTGGCGAATTGGATCTGACGGATTTGTTGGCTTCCAGCGTGAGCGGTGCCGACCCAACCAACGCACAGGCTTCTCTCCAGGTGATCGATGACGCGATTCAGACGGTCTCGTCGCAACGCGCATCGTTGGGGGCGGCCATGAATCGACTCAACGTGGTTACGCAGAATATTCAGACCATGCGGCTGAACCTGACCGCCGCGAATTCGCGCGTCCGCGATACTGATGTTGCCGCTGAAATGGCCAATCTGAGCAAGAACCAGATCCTGAGTCAGGCGGGAGTGAGCGTATTGGCTCAGGCCAACCAGCTGCCCCAACTCGCACTCAATCTTCTGAAATGATCGACCATTGGGTTGACGTCAGATGCCAGGCGTCAACCGTCCGCTTTGACAGCGTCACTTTTCATTCAAGGTCCTGGGTGACGCTCCGTTCAGGAATCCCGAAGGGCATGACGCCCGATGGGAGTCCAGATGATGGGCTCCATTTTCTCCAGGAAGGAGCACCACCATGGCACTCGACATTCAAACGAATTTATCCTCACTTCAAGCACAGATTAACATCGCAAAGAATACATCGGCGCTACAGGCAAGCTTCCAGAAGCTGTCAAGCGGTTACCGGGTCAATTCTGCTGCCGACGACGCGGCAGGCCTGGCAATCAGCGAAAGCATGAAGGCTCAGATACGCTCCTACACTGTAGCCCAACGCAACGCTGCGGATGGCACCAGCATGGCGCAGACGGCTGAAGGCGCCCTGGGCCAAATTCACGACATCTTGGGCCGCATGCGCGAACTTGCGATGCAGTCAACGAACGGGACCCTGACCGACACCGATCGCGCCAACGACATCACCCCAGAATTTCAACAGCTACAGACTGAAATTGGCCGAATTCAAGATTCGACCAAGTTCAATGGTGTTTCGTTGATATCCACGGGCACGGCAACAAGCGTGGACTTCCAAGTTGGTCTAGGTGGCGTTTACGGCACGGCCGGCAGTGACACGGTCAGCGTCGGATTCAACAATCTCGTTCTCGGCACCGTTGGCGCGTATACCGCCGCGTCGGGCGGCACGCCCGCCAGCGTCTCGGGTGGAGCGGATGTGGGCACGGCCGCTGGCGCGAGCGCTGCTCTGACTTCGATAGACACGGACATCGCTGCCGTTTCGAGCATGCGCGCCGCATTCGGTGCCGCGCAAAATCGACTGACGTTTGCTTCAAACAACATTCAGTCGATGAGCACAAACCTGTCGGCCGCGAATGGCCGTATTGTTGACGTGGACGTTGCTTCTGAGACAGCAACCATGTCGAAGAACCAAGTACTGGCGCAAGCCGGCATCTCGGTGTTGGCGCAGGCCAACCAACTGCCGCAATTGGCCTTTGGCTTGATTGGCAAGTGAGTATCGTGACGGCGAGCCGGGGCAACCCGGCTCGCCTCTTTTCCAGCATGATGACTGTTTCCCACTGAAAGTGCAGCTATGTCGGGTACCGTATCCTTTCCGAACATTGGCTCAAACATCGATGTTCAGAGCATCATCAATGCCTATGTGAGTGCTGAGAGCACAACGCAAAGCCAGATGCAGCAGCATGTTCAGGATTTGCAAACCGAGTCTACAAGCATTAGCAGCATAAGCTCGGCCTTGTCCACCCTTTCAAGTACACTCTCAAGCCTTACTGATCGCAACACGGTTCAGGGTTACATGGCAACTTCGAGCGGCTCTGAAATTGCCACGAGTGTCGTCGGTACACCACAGCCAGGTTCATACTCGGTTGACGTACTAAGTACGGCGAAAGCGTACCGCGCCTATTCGAATGCGCTCAGCACGTCACAGACAAGCGCTCTCAACCTCACCGGCGTGTTGCACATAGCGGTCGGCACGAATAGCTCGGCAGACGTCAGTATCGCTGCGACGGATAGCCTCAATGACATTGTTAGCAAGATCAACAGTTCGGGACTGCGAGTTTCGGCGTCAACGTTTTATGATGGTAGCGAGTATCGAATTCAGCTCGCGGGGTTGGATACAGGGGACGCCAATCAAGTGACATTGAGCGGGCTCGATTTGGGCTTCTCGGATACTGGCAACATGCTCCAGCAAGCGTCGAACGCCCACTTGAAGGTCGATAATCTCGACGTCTATTCGCCAACGAACCAGATAACGGGAGCAATCCCTGGGGTCACGCTCGCCGCCACGGCCAATACGACTTCACCCATCACGGTCACTGTTGCCAGTGATCCGCAGGGGCTCAGCAACAACATTCAGAGCATGATAACGGCCTACAACGCCGTAGTATCGAAGGTTCACACCACGGCTGGCTATGGGACAACCGCCGCATCGGTGCCCGGTCTTGCCGGCGATTCAACGCTACGCGGCCTAACTGACGCATTATCAGACGCGATTTTGACACCTGTCGGCAACGACGCAAACTACACAACACTCGGGTCGATCGGCATAAGTTTGCAGGAAGATGGCACGCTCAAACTCGATCAGACCAAGTTATCTCAGGCACTTACCAGCAATCCTACCGCTGTGATGAACGTGCTGGCAGGGCCGAGCGGCGGCAAGGGCGTCATGGACATACTGTCCGATCTCACGAATTCATACGACGAGTCAGGTGATGGCGTTCTCGCAAACCAGCAGTCCGAGTTGAATGACCAAGTCAACGACTGGAACAATCAAATCCAGCAAGAACAGGTCAGGTTGGATAACTACACGGCGATGCTGCAGGCCCAGTTCACGGCAATGAACACCTCCATTGCGAGCTCAAACGCAATCGGGAATTACCTTACTCAACTCTACGGAAGCACAACCAGCACTTCTAGCAACTCCAACTCCAACAAGACAAGCACCTAGCGTTTCAATCGGGAAGGGCGTTTGAATATGTATCAGCAAGCAGCGTTGAGATACGAACAGGTTCAAGCGGCGACCTCGTCTCCCGGTGAGATTCTGCTTGCGCTGTACGACGGGCTGTTTCGCTTTCTGAGAGGCGCCAAGCTCTGTTTTGACAACAAGCAGCACGTCAAGGGTCGTGAGTTGCTATCAAAAAGCCATGCAATAGTCAGTGAGTTGCTATTGGCGCTCGACCACAGCAAGTCGCCCGAGCTTTGCATGAGGCTGGAAGCCGTCTACGACTATTGCATGGGGCAAATCGTTCAAGCGAACTTGAAATCCGACGCGCAAATCATCAATGACGTCATACGCGTGCTGACTCCTCTGCGCGAAGCATGGGTCGTTGCCGTGCCGGAGGCCCTCCGGCAGTCGGGCACGATGAAAAATGCCGGCTAGAAGTGCTCCCGTTGGCAACAGCGGGGAACAGAAACTGCCAGCGACGTGCGATCCCACCTACGTTCGGGGACGAAATCGCAGCGAGTGGGTCGCCCATTTTCGATCGGGAACGACTGTCCAAGTGGAACTGGGCAGGCGGCGTCGCTACCCAGGTTTAGCAGGGCCGGCACCGCTGACTCACGCATGTTACCGAAAATTCGTCGAGTTCGGCCTCAACGCGCATCATGTGTTGGATGTCGGGTGCGGTACCGGGACGGGAATTCGCTGGTTGCTGCAGACTCATTCGAGACTGACGGGGCTCGATATCGATGGAACGGCGGTTGCGTTCGCCCACGAGTACGTCCCAGAAATTGAGCTAATCCATGCAGATGTGCAATCGCGGCGCGTCATGTTTTCAGGCGACGCGGCACTCATTGTGGATGTGTTGGGGCTAGTACCGGATCCGGTTCAGGTGTTGAGAAGTGTGGCGTTTCACGCGCCAAAACTTGAAACAGTGTTTGTGGCAGAGCCTCTCGCAAGTCGCGATCAAGCGTTGGTACCACCTGCTCGGCGCGCTTTCGGGTTCGCTTCCATGCGGTCTCTATTCAGTCGTTGCGGATTCAGTCTTGATGAATGCGCAACAGTGGACAATGGCATGCTGTGCGCAATCGGACACCCGACACGTGAACCGGCCGTGGCGCGTCTGATCGAGGCCGAGCGCGCCTATCTGTCACATCGCACACAGCCGTTTCTTGAAACCTGTCGGCTGATCAACGCGTCAGGGTGTGTTGACTTGCGCGTGGAAGCAGCCCTGCTCGAGGCGCGCCTTTGGTTCGATCTGAATCAACTCGATCGGGCCATCGCGATTCTAACAGGCGCCAGTGCCCTGGCTCCACGCGACCCGCGACCCGTCGCTGGACTATCACGCCTCGCGCTGGCGGCGGAAAATCAGGAGCAGGCCATTCATCTGGCTAAGGCCGCACTACTGATCGACGACACGGACTTCTCCGCCGCCTGTTCGGCGGCTTTGGCGTACGCGGGGGTCGAGGACAAAAGCTCGTTGGAGGCTTGGAGAGTCGCCAATGCGCTGGCGCCTTTCGAAGCATCCATCGCTCGACTGCTGTGTGCGACAGCGCTGTCTGAGGGTCAACACGAAGACGGACTGGCTATCCTTGAGCGTCTCGGTCAGTACCAGCAGAATTTCACCGAGCTGGACGAACACGTTGGACTTCGCGCCCTAACTGCTGCGGCAGCCAGCAAATGCGGTCACCGTTCATGACGTGAAGGCCACAATGGAGCTACCAAGGTCATGACGCGAGCTGAAGCCTGGCTGTAAACGGCGGCCCGCCGAGTCAGCAGTCGGTCCAAGTGCCTTCAAGACGCTTACGGCTCAGCATCCCCGTGCCGTCCATTGCTGAGTAGTAATGAATACGCATCAACTCCGTCAGGAGGGTCGAAGGCTGCTATTCGCTTTAGGTCCATTAGCTACTCTGACGACTGTTGCGTGTACGGTTGCGCCTTTCATGGATGGGCAGGACGGCGGCATTGGGTCGGGTCCCATAGATGGAAGCAGCCAAACCGCTCCAACGGTGAACACGGCATGCGGCACGGCACGTTTCGACGAGACCTCCAGGGCGGTAGACGTCTGCATCACCGGCGGGCAGTTCGAAATGGGAACATCGGCTGCCAACTTGGGCGGCACTTTTGCCGACCACACGCCGCCGCATGCGGTCACTCTGTCCGCCTATTTCATTGATGCTTATGAAGTTACCGTCGGACGATACAATGCCTGCGTCGCCGCGGGTACCTGCGAAGCTCCCGCTAGTACGGCCGCCGGTTGCACCTACGAGCTGCAATCCTCGCCTTCCGGTGCGCTTCCCGTGAATTGCGTGACGTACTCAGGTGCAGCGTCATTTTGCGCGTGGGACGGTAACCGCCGCCTTCCGACAGAGGCTGAGTGGGAACGATCTGCGCGTGGTTCGTTGAGCAACAACTACCCTTGGGGCGACAGTTTCAGCTGCAGTCAAGCGGTGACAGCCGCCACGACCAGCTGCTTGAATTTCAGTCCCCAACAACCAGCAACCGTTGGCTCAATGCCTGCTGGCAAGTCAGCTGAAGGTGCATACGATCTTGTGGGCAACGTCGCTGAATGGGTATCCGATTGGGCCGGCTCATATCCAAACTCGAGTGTGACGGATCCGAGCGGGCCCGCCGTGGGGACGCAGCGTGTTGTGCGGGGTGGTGACTGGGTGACACCAGTAAATCAAACCTTCGCTTACCTTCGTCGCAGCTCAATGCCGGCCAACGCGGGCACGCTGGGATTTCGTTGCGCGCGCAGCGCAGACTAGCGGTGACGCCGTACTACGCAAGCGCGGACGGTCAGAGAGGCAATGGAGCGTTGTGCGGCGGATTCGCGGTCACGGTGGCCGTCCTCTGCAGCGTCTTGGGCGCAATGCCCTTGGCAGCAAAGTCTTCTGCGCCGCGTCGCACCGCCAGAATGGCAAGCCGGCGATTGCGCGAATCCAGTGGGTTATCCTTGATATAGGGTGATGCGGATCCATGCGCGAAAACGCCCGACAGCTGACCCTGCCTCAATCCATGGGACTCCAGAACGCGACGGGCGTTGTTGGCACGGTCAAAGCTGAGCTCCCAATTGGTCCGGCCCGCGGCGGCCGGAAACGGCCTAGCATCCGTGTGACCGTGAACTTGAATCTGGTTCTTCAGCTTGCCAAGCACGGGAGCAATCGCTTCAAGAAGGCTCTTGAGCCTAGGTTTGAGTTCAGCCGACGAAAGATTGAAAAGTAGGTCCTGACTTCCATCAAGTATCTGTATCAACAAGCCGTCCTCGGTGACTTTGATATCGACATCCTTCATCAGACCCGCAAGCTCCGAGTTCTTCTTGACAGCTTGCATGAGCGCTTCGCGCACGGCCTCGGCGCCGCTGAGCAGCGATTGTTGCTCGAATTGAAGAACGCCACCTTTGGCGTCTAGGAACGCGCCGTCCGCCACCCCCGAGCCGCCCATCACAAGTGCCGGGGCGCCGGAGAACATACCCGTTCGAAAGTACTCGGACAGTTTCTGTCGGGTCTGTTGATCCGTCTGCGCAAGCAACCACAATACAATGAAGAGCGCCATCATTGCGGTCACGAAGTCCGCATAGGCCACCTTCCAAGCGCCCCCGTGAGAAGCCTCACCCTTGGCCTTCTTGGTAATGACGATGACTCGTGCGCCCTTGTCAACCATTTCTCAACGACTGGAATTCTTTCTCCAGCTCCTCCGCAGATGGCCGCTCGTCGAGGAAGATCGCGCGGCGCGCCAGTTCAATAGCCACGGCGGGGTTCGCCCCACGCGCCGCCGCCAATAGCCCATTCTTGATCACATTGAGGTACCGACCGTTTGCTAACGACTGCAGTTCGATGCTGGACGCAATAGGCGACAGAACGCCATAGCAGAGCAGGATGCCAAGAAAAGTCCCCACGAGCGCGGCCGCAACGTGGTGCCCGATTTCCTCCGGACCCCCGTTGAGGTGCGCCATCGTGATAATTATGCCAAGCACTGCAGCGACAATGCCGAGGCCTGGCAGTGAATCACTCGTCGTCCGAATCAGACCTACGGGTTGATGTTCTTCTTCGTGGTGCGTCTCGAGTTCCGCGTCGAACATCTGCGTCAGCTCTTCGACTGTGCACCCATCGACCATCTGCTTTAGCCCTTCCCCCAAGAACGACAAAGCATGGTGACGTTTCATGACGGAGGGGTACTTGGCAAATAGCGGACTATTCGGAATATCAGTGACGTGCGTTTCGAGGGCCAATAGCCCTTCGCGTCGCACAATCTGAAACAACTGGTAGAGGAGCTTTAGTAGATCAATGTAGTCTGCCATGGTGGGGGCGTCAACTTTGAAGCCCTTCGACAGCGCGTTGAGGACGCGTCGCCCAACCTTGCCCGGAGCGGAGATGATCAGTGTTCCTGCAGCCGCACCGCCAATCACCACTAGCTCGTTGGGCTGAATGAGAACAGGCAGCGGGCCACCCCCCATGACGAAGCCGCCAATGATGGCACCGAAAACTACGAGGAGACCAACGATCGTCGACACGATTCACATCTGGTTACGGACAAATCATGGGAAACTGAAGTACTTGAAAGCACGGTGAAATTCGACGATATTCGCGTACCAATCGGGATCGGGCCCGTCATCCGACGTTGCCGAAGCGGCCGTTCGCGTCACGGTCAGTGGTTGCAAGCTGCAGCGTCGCGCGCAGGACTTCATCGACCATGGACTGCGCCGACACGTCTGCGATAGAAGCCTTATCGCCCAACACACCTAGCTCGCTGGCTGTGGGCGAATTGCTCGATAGAGCATTCAGCAGAATCGAGGGCGTCAACGGTTGTATCAACGACAGGTGGCTGCCATTTGCGCCATTGCGCACTGCCTGCAGTGACGCCAAGGTTCCCTTTGACCCAGTGGCTGTGCCCGCATTCGAAGTGGGGGCGGCGATTGATTGCCCCGCTTGGCTCCGAACGTCGTGGAATTCGTTGGCAAGAAGTTCCTTGGATAAGCTCGACACCGAGCGCTGGTATGCCCGCACGTCGCCTGTGAAATATCCGCGCTGCTTGAGACCTTGTACGAATCCTTCCGAGTCACCCTTACGCGCTGCATTCACCGCTTCCGGGTAGTGGCGCGTCAGCAGTTTGACGTAGTCTTCGGCACCCGCCTGGGGGCTCTCGTAGGCGCGAAAGCGATCCGTGATCTGCCGCTCGTTTCGGCCCCATCCCTCCTTGGTACGCTGCTCTACGCTGAGCCCCGTGGGTCCAACACCCTTGATGCCGCCAAAATTGTAGTTGTACATGGAGGCGCCATGGGCTGTTTCGTGCGCCCATTGCGCGGTGAGCACTGCCACCGTAGTGTCGTCCGGAATTTCGCCGGTTACGCGGGTCCAGGCACTGCGCAATTCGGCTGAGGCTGCACCGGCCGTCAATTGCGTTCGTTTCACCTGGGTGCGCTGCGCAGCTGTCTGGGTCAGAGCCTGCTCAAACTGCCTGTCTGAAGCGGAGCTCGACGCCACCCGAGGCTCGAGTGAGTGGTCGGAAAGGATGCTGTTAACAGACAAAGGCATCGGTACAATCGACGGTGCAAGAACCGAACCGGCGGCATTCGTGCTGATCGATTTCCGTCAACATCGCAGATTCTTTGGCTTTTCCGGCACTCCCAAGTCACACGACGTAGTGTGCACGACTTGCGCCGCACTCGCACGACTACTTGACCTTGAGGGCTTCCAAGTCGGCTTTGAGAATCGTCATGTCTTCCAACAGTTCAAGAAGCACTTTCTCGATGCCCCTGTTTCCAATGACATTCAACGCCCGTTCGATATCTTCCACTTCGCTGCGCGGCCTGTACAATGCGGCTTCACGGCGGCAACGAGCGGCAAACACTGGAATGTGGCCTATCGTCTCGGACAACTTGTAGGGTCCGACATAGGGATCGTTGAGCAGCCCCAGTAGCTCCTTCACCAAGTCAAGACGCTTGAGATCTGCGGGCCCAATCCTGCAATCGTCCGCGCGTGCCTGGAATGTCTTGGACTTAACATGCATGGCGGGCTTACGTGAAACCACGGTTATTAGCATGCCCAATTCGCGAAAGTCGTGCCAGTGGGTTAATCCGAAACATGTCTGCTTGCGATTTCGTCGCCATCGCCATTCCGTTGACGATTGACGCGTCATGGCTCCGCCAGCGGGAACGGAATTGCCCTGTCCGCCAACCTGACTTCGGACGGTTGCGGAATCGCCAGCTGGCGTGACAATTGCTTGTTCTTCCGTGGCGCTGCTCACTTCATGGTGCGCAGCGCCGCTTAGCCCACCATGAGTACCGGAATCTGGTCTGCCGCTTCGGGAGCCGTTTCGCAAATGGCTGCGCTGGACGTGGCTGCAAACAACGTTGCCAATGCCAGCACGCCCGGCTATCGCGCGGACCGTGCGCTGTTTCGGCAAGAACTCAATCGTGTGAACAACGCGGCGGCAGGCACGCGATCCATGAAGTACGCCCTGACTCGAACAGTGGAGCCGGACCGCAAGCAGGGGCAGCTCGTGTTCACAGGACGTGGGCTAGACGTTGCGTTACGACAGCCGGATACGTGGTTTGTCGTCAAGACGCCACAAGGTGAGCGCTACACCCGAGCTGGATCGATCCAGGTATCGGTAGACGGGACACTGCGAACCCCCGATGGTTACCCGTACCTTGGAACCAAACGCACTGTCTTACGCGCGAGCTCGGATGTCCGCCGTGTCGCGATCTCGTCCAACGGCAACATAGTCGCGGATGACACCGAGACGAACCAACAGCTTGCCGTCGTAAAATTCACTAATCCGGACGGGTTGGTCAAAGAGGGTTCGGTCCTCGTGCGTGCAACACCCACAGCTGGACAGGCACGTCTCGCAGAGCCAGACCTCGAAATGGCAACGTTGGAATCGTCCAATTCGTCGGCGCTTGGCGGCATGACTTCCTTGGTCCAGGCCAGCCGTGAGTTCGAGATGCTCACGAAGGTAATTGAAGCGTTCAGCCAAGTGGAACAACGGGTCGCTCAGGAAGTCGCGCGCAAGTGAAGGTTAAACTACCGCTTTACGCGTAGCAACCGTTCCCAAGAACCACGTTGGCCTGGCGAATTCTAACCTTCAACTGCCAAGAGTCTTGTGTCCGTCCATTGGCAAAGCTCGGTTATCCGTTGGATGTTGTAGTCGGGCTGCCCGGCAGGCATGTGCCGGGCTGGGATACAAGCGTCCGACCGGTACCCGAAAATGCAACTGTGATTCGCGCCAACGAGATTGAACAGCGCGCGCCGTACAGGGTCGCTTTGTGTCACAGCCTGTCGGATCTAGTTGCGATCAAGCACCTTGAAGTGCCGCGTGTGCTCATCCTGCATCGGAGTCTGCTCAGCCGCGCAGTTGAAGAGGGCTGTTCACTAAGCTTGAAAGACATGCAATGCACGCTGCGCAACTACTTGCGCATGGTCGGAGGGGTTGCCGTCGCTGCGAGTCAACCAAAGCTCTTGAGTTGGGGCGTGGAAGGCATTGTCATTGAGCCTCCCGTGGACAGCGACGATTGCGGCGGATACACGTCACCGGCGACTCTGCAGCGCTTCCCTTTCGCAACGTTCTTAGAACGCTGGCGCGAAGTGATCCGTGAAGCGCAGATTCGCCAGCGACGCTCGTATCGCACGTCGAGCGCATGGGCGAACTAGCGGGACTGCCGCTGTTTGGTCCGACGTCTGGCCTTGACCTTGGGGTTAGCCGCTTTCCCAAGAAAAGTTTGCAGCATTCGTTCGGCAACGATCTCAGCGACTCGCTGCGCTACCAACTCGCGCACGCGGGCGTCGAATTCTTCACCGAAGCGCGAGCCTGACCTTTCGACGAGCGATTCGACCAGGCCGCTGTCATTCGATTCTCCTTGCTGGACCTCTGGCAGCGCTTGTGGGCTAGCTGCCGTTGAATCCATTGCGATATTCTCGTTGCGCTCTGTCGATGCAGCGACTGCGCTTGGGGGCGCTTGCGGCTCCGGCGTAGGCTGCAATACCTGCGTGGGTTGGGCATCCGCCAATTCGTTAATGTCACCCGAACCAGACGCGCTGTGATTTATCGCATCGTCATCGTTCGAAGCGGAAGGTAATGTCGTGTGCGGCGGGGCTTCGCTCCGCAGCCCCAGTGCCGCTAGAGGATGCACACTGACCACTTTGCTTCCACGATTACCAAGTTCACTCGCCGACGGCCGCTCGCTTGGATCTTTCGGACGCGGGTTATCCTGTGTGACTGAACTCGATGCATTCAAGTCGCGCAAGGGATCCGCAACGATCTCGATCGTCGGCATGGGACGAACGGCCTCCCCGCAATCCCTGCTTGCTGCGATGTTCGAGGGCGCGGCCTCAGAAACCAAAGTTGCATCCGTCTGCGACGGCCGTTCGAATTCGGGTCCGTAGAGGGTGTCTCGTTGCGCCTCGGCGTACTTATCAGCCAAAGGTGCCGAAGCACCTGACGTTTGCACTGGAACGTCGCGGGACGATTCAGTTTCGGGTTGCGCGCTGTTGACAGCGTGGTCGCCGCCATAATCGAATTCGGGCTGAGACGTGCCCCCTCGTTCAAGTAGCGTGTCTCGGGGGACTCTTTTGGGATTGTCAGCTGACGTGGGAGAGGACCCTGCCACGACAGCCTCTTGAAGTGGTGAGTGCATCGGAGGAACCGGAAGGGTAACAAGACTGTGGCTTTGTAGACGAACTCGATTCGAATCAACCGCCGGTCTCTCCCAGACCTTCTCGCTGTTGGATGAAGGCCTGCCACCAGACGCTCTGGCACGGCCCGCGATAGGGGATGTCTGCGCCGAGTCGTAGTCTTGCTCACTGATCTCTCGAATAGCAATCTCCTTCAACGGTTCAACGAGTCGCGCAGTAACCCCCGCGACGGCGCGCACCTGGGCTTCGGGTTGACTTGACTCTGGGAAGTCGGGCGGCACCAGAGATTGGGTGCCTCCATCATTGAGCAACGGTTCGGCTATGAATCTATTCGGTCGAGTTTGGACGAAGCGAGCACGGATGAACCAATGCTTGCCCACCACGTACAGCAGCGTCACCAGAGTGCCGAGTAGCAACGTTCCGAATCCAGAGCGTAGCGCGCCCGTGCTGCCCGCTGAGATCATTCCTGCCACTCCGCTGATGACCACCGCCGATGACACGATACCGAAGGCCCATTTGGCAGGCATCGGGACCGGCAGAGAACTCTTTTCGACACGGTAGTCTCTTGCGCATACGGCGCACCATGCGTCGCGCCCTACCTGGTGGTCTGGACATACATAGCCGCCGCAGGCGGGGCAGGTATTGCCGAATGTCGGGCGGCCACATTCGACACAAGGGAATTGCTTCGGTAGTTCGTGCGCTCGCTCGCTCGGTGTTGGCTCGACGCTCAAGTTGAGGGGTCGTCTTGGCCGCAACGACCGCGGATCCAGTGCCGGCGCGTTCTCCCCAAGACACTGTTCTCGACTTTCATTGAAGAGCACGTGCAGTTCGTCCCACATGGCCGCGAGCTGTGGTTCCGAAATGTCGAGATACGATGCCGCCTCATGTTGCGCCATTTCCTTGATGTTGGGCTGCTCAGGGGCCGATTGCATGACGTACACAAGAGCATCTGCCAGCCGCACGGTTTGCACAAGCGCCGCCATCATGCTCGACACCTTGTAGGCATGCGTCGGCTCATGGTGCCAAGCCACGATCTTTGGCACCGGATCGGGTATGTTCCACGCGCTCAAGACGTGTGCAGCCAAAACAGCGTGGTCAAAGCCGTATAACGAGCGTTCCAAGTGATGGATCGTATCGGAACTTGAACCACATTTGGATAACAGCTCCACGTATTGTTCGTTTTCGGTCTCCATCAGCATGAGCTTGCCGATGTCATGCAGGAAGCCGGCCGTGAACAAGTCGTCCACGGGAAGCGCCAAGTGCGCCCCGAGGTAGCGGCAGAATGCACCGACCACAGTGGAGTGCTCGATAATTTGTGCGGCCACGGGCCCCTTGCTGTCGAACAAGTCCAGTACGGCCGCGGTTGTGGCAATCTGATGCAGCCGATCCGTTCCGACGAGAGTTGCGGCGTGACGCACAGAGGTGCAACGCTGACGAAGCGCGTAGCCGGCGGAATTGACGAGGCGCAAGAGGCGAGCAGACAATCCCGGATCGCTTTCGAGCACTTGTATGACAGGCTCAATGCGAACAACGTCCTGCCGCGTCAGGTCCGCCAAGCGACGCGCGGTCACGGGGAATGGCTTGGCACCAATGATACGCCCCACCAACGCGGCCATGCTTCTTGCCGCCGCGTCTTCGGCAACGGCATGGTCGTGCGCTCCGAACCAGAGTTCTTCGTCAATTGCCACCGAAGCCGATGACGGTTTGTGCACGCTGGAGTTTCTTGCTGCTAGGCTCGCCGGAGCCGGGCTCGTCGGCGGGCGGGTGGACATTGAACCAAATGGGGCGTACTTGCCTGAACGCAAGCTGGGACGTTCGGGACGCGACGATCGGCTTCGCGGGGACTTGTTGCTGCTGTTCATCGTCATTGTCGAACCTCTCCTCAATTGGCAGTCGCTAGCCCGAAGGTGACGTCTTGCGCCATGGTTGCCCACCAGCGGCTGCGGAGGTCATCATACTTCGCACTCCACGAACCCAAACCAATGCATCAACCCACGCCGGAGTTAAGATGGCAAGGTCGAGACCGGTTCTTTGCACCCCCGGCCAGTCGCCGTTCTCGTGCGCCTCAATGCCTGCGAGCAAGCGCCCGCATGGACCCTCGCGCTGAGTGATAGCCAGAGCGACCTCCGGCGCGAGCGGCATATTCTCCAGTACCTGATCCATCGGCACGCCGATCAGGGCGTCGAGTACGGAAAAAAGCCCTACCGTAAACATCATCTCAGGCGCAACCCCGAAATGGGGCGCTACTCTTTCGCCAATACGTGCCCGCATCAGTGCCGTTTCGAACAAGATGCTCGGGCGATCGTCGATTCTGGCAAGCACGATGAGACTGACTAGGTTGCGTAGCCGATTGATACCCAGCATGATGAGAGCATGCTGAATGGACTCAACAGGATGAGGCAAAGCAAACAACGACGAATTGAGCCATTTCAGCAATCGGTAGCTAAGCGTCACGTCTAGCTGGACCAATTGTCGAATCTGGTTGATGTTGGGCTCAGCCGCGTACAATTCACTCATCAGGCGCATCAGCGCCACCCGATTTGCTGGAGGTCGTTTCTGCCTCATCAGCTCCGGCCGGCACACGAAGTAGCCTTGGAACAGCGAGAATCCCATCTTGAGGCATGCCTCGTATTCGCTGACACGTTCGACTTTCTCGGCCAGCAACTGGACATTGAATTGCTTGAACGATGCTGCCTCGCGCGCCACTTCATCGATCGGTCGCCCACGGATGTCTACTTTGACAACCTGGGCCACGTCGAGCAGCGGCTTTAGACTAGGGCTAAAGATGAAATCGTCGAGAGCAAGGCGGTAGCCCTGTTTCGCGAGTGCGCGCAGCCGTTGCATAAGCTCATCGCTGGGGACCGCGTCTTCCAACAGTTCGAGCACGAGGTTCTTCGGACCGATGGGTATTGGCAACTCATCGATAAGATACTGTGCCGTAAAGTTGACCCACGCACCGTCGTGATTGCCGGGGGCACGTATCACGGCATTAGTAGTGGCGACGCGCTGCGCGGGCTGGCCCGGCTGGCAGACAAGGGCCAGTACACGGTCACCGTGACGAATGCCTTGCCTCTTGCTGAGGCTGCCAAGGCGCTGGAACTCGGGCGCGCGGGACAGACCATCGGCAAGACCGTGCTTGTGGTGGACACAGCGAGAGCGAAATCGCGCTAGTCCCGGGTCCCGGCAATTCCCGATCCACTGTTGCGGTGTGGGCTCTGCCTTAGCCGCCGCTTGCATGGGTCGCGCAGGTTGCTGACGCCTTGGGCAACCTGCATCGGCCTGACTAGAGTGCCATTGCCTACGACCGATCGGGCATCGAAATTTCCTGAACGCCGAATGAGGCCTTCAGCCACCGCCTGCGGCAGGTGATGTGTCCTGGAAGGTCAGCCTGCGACTCGAGACTTGGGTGTTCTGGAGGGTTGAGATGGAGCGCGCAAGGTTGCGTAGCTGGATCATCGGTCGGCCTGGGTGTTTGATCGCTGCGGAATTCGCGATGTTCCGGCTTAGGAAGGCTTGGCGCCACCCGTGCTGCTCGGCGAACGCGATGGCGAGCCGTCGCGCCTCGCCGGCCTTGCTGACCTCAAGCCACGCTTTAGGCGGACGAGTTACACTGGCACCGGCCGCTGATTGCAACCGGACCGTGCCTGCCGGCGTTGCCGGCTTGGCGAAATTGGATTTGGCGAATCGCATTTCCGAGATTATCGACTGCGTGAGCGGTTTGCCGACGAAGCAGGCGGTCCCCATCTTGCAACGACTCGGGTAGTAGTGATGATAGCCGGGATACGGCGTGCGCCAGTCTGTGAAGACGCGGACGAATCGACCAGCGTCGACGTCAGACCGGATGATGGCTTCTGGCACAAACGCAATCCCCGGCCTTCCCTCGTCGCCCGTTGGCGCACCTACAGGGTGTCGAACGTCAGCTGACTGCGATATATCGCACCAAGGTGCCGCTCTGAAGAAAATCGCGGCCGATGGAATTCGGCCACATCGCGACGTGTATGGCGGCGACCTGGCGTGTGCTGCTGTTTATGACCCGGCCATCTGGGTTCAACGCGTCACCGGCGCGTCCGCCGAGCTCCTGTGGGTTACCCTAGACGACGGTGCTTCGTGCTGCCAATAGCCGTCGCGCCCATAATGGCGATAGATGCTGGCCTCCTGCGATCGATCCAGAACCAGTGACGGATCATACGGCGGGCAGTCGCGGATGGCCTGGCGCGTCAGGTCAATTGTGACCCTGCGATCCAACCAGCTTATGTCGGCAATCCATTCGGGAGCCACTAGCACCTGGTGGCCCAGCCACCAATTGCTTGTGTTCACGATCAGGTAGCGGATGGCCCAGGATTCTTCGTCAACAAGCATGTCCTGGACATGGCCAATGTCGCCGTCCGCAGCTTCGATGTGATAGTCAATGACGGCCTTGCAACTGCGCAAGTTCTGATCGCCAAACTTTTGCTGATCAGCTTCACGCACCAGTCGTTCACCCTCGACTTGCCGCGCAAGATATTCTGAACCGGACCCACCGTAGCCCACGCCCGTCAGCATGGCTCCAGGATAGTACCCTGCTCCCCAAAGTCCACTACCGCCCCAGTAGTATGGATACCCGTAGTAGCCGGAGAATTCCAGTTCATGTTGCCGCGACACGGGTCGGTCGGTATCGATGCTAGGGCTGTTGCGTACCTGCTCACGAGTCAGTTGCGCGGGAACTGAATGCAAATCCCCGTTGGGTACGCCAAGCACCATTGGCGATACCAGTACCTTACGCCCCGGCAGCCAGCTTCCAGTGTCGACGACCAAATAGCGCACGACCCAGGCGTCGTCGTCGAAATACAGATCCCGGACGTGACCAAGCTCGCCATCCGTGGCTGCTATTGTGTAGCCAACAAGTTCTTGGGCCCGATGCAACATCTGACTGCTCCAATATAGGCGTAAAAGTGCGATATTAGCTATCCGCAAGCGACAGCGTCTGTTCGCTATCGAACGGGCCAGTCGCGGTGCCGTTGCATCAGTCTGTACGAGGACGCACCGAGGGCGGAACTGCGCGCGCCTAGCCTATAGTATTGACGACCAGAGCCACATACGTCTAACAGGCACGGATAGCTGCTAATTGAGGAATCAAATTATGACATCCGGATCCGCCATGCACCCTGATACGGACGCCCACGAGCTGACAGTCAATGTCCCAGAGCAGTTCGCGGTTCCCAAGCCATCGACGGGCACGGTGGACGATGATGATGAGCCTGAAGATGAGCACGACGAAGAAAACGAGGCCAGCGAGCGAGAGACCAGCGATGAGACCGAGGCTCCAGAGGAGTTTCAGCGTGACGACGAGGACCCTGTATAGCCACGCCTCAGGGCAGCAGTACCGCGGCCCCTTCGAATCGTCCGGCTCGCAGGTCCGCCAGCGCTTGGTTGGCCTCGCACAGTGGGTACGGGGTGGTCTTGATCTGGATGTTCAGGGTCGGTGCTAGGCGCAGGAAATCGAGTCCGTCTTGGCGGGTGAGATTGGCGACCGATAGTAACTGGCGCTCTTCCCACAAAATGCGGTAGGGAAAGCCTGGGATATCGCTCATATGAATGCCGGCGCAGACGACGCTGCCGCCCTTGCGCACGGCCCTGAGCGCCGCGGGCACGAGGGCTCCCACCGGCGCGAAGATGATCGCCGCATCGAGCGGCTCCGGCGGTGCCTCATCGGACCCGCCAGCCCACACCGCCCCCAGGCTGCGCGCAAAGGCCTGGCTCGACAGGTCTCCAGGCCGCGTAAACGCATATACCGAGCGCCCCTGCCATTTCGCCACTTGGGCGAGTGATGTGCGCTGCTGCGCCGAACCCGTAGAGCCCAAGATGCTTGCCGCTGCCGGCAATGGTCAGGGAGCGCCAGCCGATCAGTCCGGCACACAGCAAGGGAGCGAGCGACTCGTCAGCGCCGGCCTCTCCGAGCGGGAAGGCGAAGCGAGCATCGGCCACGACGGCCGTCGCGAATCCGCCGTCGATTGTGTATCCCGTGAACAGCGGATGATCGCACAGGTTCTCGCGCAGCCCTGCGCAATACGGACAGCTACCGCAGGTGTGACCGAGCCATGGAATGCCCACCCGTTCGCCGATCTGCAGACCCTTGACGTTAGCGCCGATCGCATCGATGCGTCCGACGATCTCGTGGCCGGGGATGATGGGCACCTGCGGGTGGGCCAGTTCGCCATCCACCACATGCAGGTCCGTGCGGCAAACTCCACACGCCGCTACCTTGACGCGAATCTGGTCCATTCCAGGTCGCCGGTCCGGAAGCTCGGTCCATTCCAAGGGATTTCTCAACCCATTCAAAACCATTGCCTGCACGACACCCCCCCTCCGAGCGGACAGACCACCGTCACCCGACCCAGGCGACCCACTGACCGATGGTCATCCGGGGACCACAGTCAAATGTCGTCACTGCCTCATTTTCCAGCTGCCCTTCCACTGCGGCACCTCTGACGCTGCTCCCTCCCCTGTCGACGTCGACCCTGTCAACGGCGGTCGGCACGATGATCACGGCCTCCCCAACTGCATGGCCCCTATCGCAAGCATTCACCCGCCGGCTGGAGTTGAACACGTCGGCGTCGATGTCAATGATCAATACGTCGGCGCTGCGCCCCTCTTGCGCGAGTAGTCAGCGACTGCCGCACGCTTTTCCGTCAAACGCCATTCCAGACCCGCGACACCACACTGCACTGGAGGGCCTTGCGCAATTCCGCTGGAGCATTTTCAAAGTCGCTGCAGACTATTTCGGGATAAATATTGGAAACATCCCAGAACACGAATCCTTCGCCAGCACCAACCCTGGCAGGTTTCCGGGCAGCAGTTCCAATGACGCCAGCCGGAAACCGGACCGCAAGATCTCATGCGACTTGCTGCAGTTCATCATTGGAGCGACCGAATTCCACATACACCATCAATGTTCCGTAGGCCATGATTGGCTAGCCTGCGTGCTTTTCTATCCAGGCCACGTATCGATCCATCCACGTTTGAAAGAATTTCCTGCTGTCGCCGGAAATTTCGCCGGACTTATCGAACAGTCCATCCTTGAACTGGATGAATGCTTCGGGTTGGCCAAGCGTCGGCACATCGAGGTAAGCGAGCGTATTGCGCAAATGCTGTTGGGCCATACAAGTGCCGCCAGCGCCAACGGACGCGCCCAATATGCCAGCGGGCTTTCCGGCCCACGCACTTTGCCCATAGGGGCGTGAAGCGTGATCGATGGCGTTCTTCAGCACCCCAGGCATCGAGCGGTTGTATTCGGCCGTGACGAACAGGAGTCCCTGCGATGCGCTGATGGCCGCCTTCAAGCGTTTGACGGAGTCAGCCGGATTGGCGTCATCGTCCTGATTGTAAAGCGGCAGATCGCCGAGGCTGAGGTGAGCAAACGAGAATCGCGGCGGCGCTAGCTTCTCGATGGCGAGCGCAAGTGTTCTGTTCATGGAGTCCCTGCGGAGACTGCCCACAACGACGGCAATTTTTACATCAGTCATCTTGACCTCTCACGATCGGCGCAGTGCGTGCCCGACCAACGGAAACCGAGTATCCGACTGCTGGAAGCATAAGAACGGCAACCGCGTCGGTCTGTACGGTGGGAGACCTCGAGGGCTACCGCAGCAGGCCATGGAGGACCCCAGGCAGCAAATCCGGCAGATCCTCCGCCAGGAGTCGCGGGCCAATAGCCTGGGCCGCGGCGCCATGCAGCCACACTGCCGCCGCTGCAGCAGACAACGCCTCCATGCCCTGCGCCGGCAGCCCCAGGATCATGCCGCTCAACATATCGCCAGACCCGGCGGTGGCGAGGGTGGGTGACGCATTGGAGTTGATGATCGCCGCCCCACCCGGGGCCACGATGACGGTATCACTGCCCTTGAGCACAACGATCACGCCACTGCGCCGCGCGGCTGTACGCGCTCGCGTGAGCTTGTCGCCGCCTGAGTCGAACAGGCGCTTGAACTCGCCTTCGTGCGGCGTCAGCGCACAAGGACCCCGGATCGCCCGATCCACCGCGTCAGGATCGCCCTGAAAGCTCGTCGAGAGCATCGGCGTCGAGTACGGCTGGTCTACCCGTTGCCAGCATCGCCAGCACTCCAGCGCGGCTCGCCGCAACAAGCCCCGCGCCTGACCCGATCAACATTGCCGAATAGCGCCGATCGCCCAGCAGGCGGTCGAACTCTTCCGGTACCGACACCGCCTCGACCATGACGCTGGTTAAGATGGCTGCGCACACCGACCACGCGATTTCCGGGACCGCAATGGTCGTCAGTCCCGCGCCGACCCGAGCCGCAGCCCGGGCAGACATGCGCGCTGCTCCGGTGGTCGGATAACCCACCGAGAAGAGGGCGTGGTCGCGGGTATATTTGTTCCCGTCGGCGCGCAAAGCCGGCAAGCTGCCGACCCAGGCCACCGGATCATTCTCGAAGGTGTCTGGCGTTATGGACACGAACACAGCTTCCGGTGTACCGATATCCGCAACGACGAATTCGCCGCAGAGCGCTCGCCCCGGAAGCAGCCGGTGGCCCGGCTTCTTGCGAAAACAGGTGACCGTAAGCGCCGCACGTGCGGCGCCTGAATCTTCGCCCGTATTGCCCATTAGGCCGCCGGGCATGTCAACTGCAATAATCCTTAACTTGCGGGCAGCCGCTGCGGCGAGTGTCTGCGCCGCCTGCTAGGCTTCGATAATCACCTTGAGCGCACGGGTCTTTGCCGCCGTCGCGAAGGTCTCGTAGGCCTCGAGGATCTGGCCCAGCTTGAAGCGGTGGGTGATAAGCAGCTTCGGGTCGATCTTGTGGGAGCGGAGCGTATTCAGCAGCATCGGCGTGCTGACCGTGTCGACCAACCGAGTGGTAATGGAGATGTTGCGGTCCCAGAGTTTCTCCAGGTGCAGGTCCACCTTGGTGCCGTGAACGCCAATATTGGCTACGGTCCCGCCGGGAGCCACAAGCTGCGTAGCATAGTTCAAAAGTCGCCGGGATACCTACCGCCTCGATGGCGGTATCGACGCCGCGACCGTCCGTCAATTTCATGACGGCGGAGACGGCCTTACCGTCACCACTGTTGACGGTTGACGTGGCACCGAAGCGCTTGGCCACCTCGAGGCGATTATCGTCGAGATCGATCATGATGATCTCGGCCGGTGAGTAGAACTGCGCCGTTAGCAGCGCAGCCAGCCCGATCGGACCAGAGCCCACGATCGCAACCGTGCCACCGGGCTGCACCTTGCCGTTGAGTACGCCGCACTCAAAGCCCGTGGGCAGAATGTCGCTGAGCATGACCAGCGCTTCTTCGTCGGCACCAACCGGAATCGGATACAGGCTGTTGTCGGCATGCGGGATGCGCACATAGTCGGCTTGTGTACCGTCGATCGTATTGCCAAGGATCCAGCCGCCGGTCGTACAGTGTGAGTACATGAGCTTGCGGCAATAGACACACTTGCCGCAGGCGCTGATACATGAGATGAGGACGCGGTCGCCAGCCTTAAAGGCAGTGACAGCTGACCCGACCGCGTCGATCACGCCCACGCCCTCGTGGCCCAGGACGCGTCCCGGCTGACAGCTCGGCACATCGCCCTTGAGGATGTGCAAATCGGTGCCGCAGATGGTCGTCTTGCTGATTTTGACGATGGCGTCAGTGGGTGCCGCGATTTCAGGCTTTGCGTGCTCCTGGAGCGCCTTCTTTCCCGGACCCAAGTAGACCAATGCCTGCATACCGTGACTCCCAAAGTGGATGGTGAGCGCCAACGTGGCAAACTTGCACCAGCGCTTCATTAGCGAAACTGACCGCTATGCCCACATGGGTCTGTGCGTTGGAGTACGGGGAAGTGACATCTGGGGCGGTGGCGGCGGCTGCGGCTGCGCGCACGGGGCACGGCATGCGCCGGCGTCGAAAGCTCATTGCCTGGTTCGCCGGCGAACAGACTTAAGTGCATATGCCCCCCCCGCAATCGGCTCCGTTCTACTGCTGGCGGAGAGGACGACTATGAAGACGGATGCATAGCTGAAGCAGGACATGATCGCGGAATTCGCGCGGGAGCCCGCCATGAGGGACTTGCGGAACGGCTTCGAAGTCTTAAGAGTGGGCGCAACACTCGCGGGTCACGTCGACCGCTACACGGAGAAGTGCCAGGCCGAGCCCGCCGCGCAGCGCGTGGAGGCCGTCGTGGATCTGGCCGCGGAATACGAGGTCAAGCCACCGGGAGGGTGTGTCGTCAGCCTGGTGCGCGTCTTCGCTCATGACTGTTCCTTCGGCGTTATTGCGGCATCACGCTGCCGGGCACGCCTCGCCGGATATCCGCCGAAAAGGTCGTGCTCCGGTCAGCTGCCTGGGCGCGAGCCGTGATGCGCCCGAGTGCGCGCAATTCGCCGAGCGACCGGCCTGGGGCCAGTCCTCCGACGCTCTGGACGTACTCTGGCAGGTAGCCTGTCAGCAGTAGCCGGTAGTCCAGGGGCAGATGGCCGACGATTCGAGACGTCATGTGATATACGACCGAAGTGCAGTTGCTGGTGAGCGTGTTGTAGAAACGCGCCTGCATCGCCAGATCGTTCGCCTGTTGCACATAGGCGAGCAACAGGGCGCGTATGTCCGACTGTGGCATGTTGATTCGGTACAGGTAGTCGTCTTCGCCGCGCACATTGGTCCGCACCCGGATCACGTCGCGTTCGTCGGCAGCGATCACGCTGAGGTTGAACTCCCGGAAGAGACCGCCCAGTTCCGAGAAGGTCTCGCCCCTCCGGTTGCGAACTTCCACCGAGAAGGCGAGTTGCCTGCCATCGGCGAAACCGAATGACAAGATCATGTGTGCGATGGCCGGACCAGACCAGTACGACAGGATCATGTCCGCGGTGCGAACCTGCTCGAGGTCGTAGTCGCGCGTCTCCCATAATTGCGTATAGTCACTGTCGCTGCGCCAATTAAAGTTGCGCACGTTGCGCACCGTGAGACGATCACCTGCGACGCTGCCGGTCGTCATCCGGGCAACATCGTCCGACCAGTCGCCAAGGTTCGTGGGCCGGAGCTGCTGCCACCATAGCAGCACCGCGACTGTGGCCACGGCAGACGCCAGCACGGGCAGCGCACTGCGCCCCCGCCACACGCTGACCATAGCTGCGGCAAAGGCCAGAGACCACAGGACGAGAACCAGCGTCCTGACCAGGCGGCCACCCGGCAGTTGATACCAGAGCGCAAGCGCACCCCAGGCCGAGGGCAGCACGACCACTAGTGTCGCCAGTACACGCGGCCCAAGCCCCCGCGCACGCGCGTGACGCAGGGTCATGTGCGGCCCGTCACTTCCCCGCCGGAAGCTGGCCGTCGCCTTGCCTGCGTGGATGCGGCGATGCCTGCTCGGAGTCCTCGATCAGTCGTGCGCGCACGTAGAGGAAGCGAACGGCGTCGTACTCGAACGGCGATCCGGATGAATAGTAGCGAAAGTCTGTGTTGGCGCGCCGATCGACGAGATCCACGCCATCGACGTACCAGGAGCCGCTCCCTTGGTAGAAACCCAGTGGATTGGCGACGTACAGCACCGCGTAGTCGGCCAGCATCCCGATGCCATCCCGCAGGGTGGCTGGGCCCAGCAGCGGAATGACCACATAGGGCCCGGGATGCATGCCCCACCGGGACAGCGTATTGCTGAAGCCGGTGGGCTGGTCTGCGAGCCCCAGCTTCGAGGCCACATCGAACATTCCCACCAGTCCCAGCGTGCTGTTGACCGCCAGCCTCGCGAGGCTGCGTAGCGCGGAGCGTGGTCGCCACTGCAGGGCGTAGTTGACGACCCTCCCGAGCCCGGCAAGATTGCCGAAGAAATTGTGCACTCCGCCCCGCAGGGCCGACGGCAGACGACGGTAGCGGTCGGCGACGGGCAAGACCACCGCCTCGTCTAGATGCGCATTGAAGCGATATGTCAGGCGGTTGGCACGCTCCCAGGGATCGTAGGTCCGCATCGACGGCGCGTCTGCAGGCACTACTGGCACGAGAGCCGGCCCGCTCTCCACGTCTGCGGGATTCGCTGTCCGCGAGGCCTCGAGTGCGGCCAGCGATTCGGACTGCCGCTGCGCCTCGATGGCCTGGGCGGCAGGCCTGTCCGGCGGGAGGCTTCGAACCTCGAGTTGACCTGCCGCGCAGCCACCGAGGAGCGCTACCAGCAGGCAGATGTGGATCGTGCGGATGATCACTTGCTGCTGCCCCAGCGTCCGGCCAGCATGTCGAGCATGTCGGCAATCTGCGCGCGCTCGCCAAGGTTCCCCAGGTGGCCGCCGTGGTCGTAGACAGCGAGTCGCTGTCCAAGCGCATCCTTGAGCCACTGCAGCTCGGCCTCGTCAAGGATCAGATCATCGCTGTTGGTCTGCGCGTAGTAGTCGCTATTCTCGCGCAGCTGCGTGCCGATGATCTCGAGATTGTTTCCCGTGATAAGCGAGTCCGCGACTGAATCGCGCTGTCTTGCGAGGTAATAGGGGGTGAATACCCCGGAGAAGTAGTCCGAAAAGGTCATGGCGCGCAGGCGCTCCAAGGTGGCCGCTTGCGAATCGCCAGGCTGCGGAGGATGCGCCGGGTCCACTAGGACGCCTGTGCCTGCGTACAAGTCGCCAAGGTAGAACATATTGATCAGCGTCAGGCGCAGGCTCAGGGCAACGACTGCTGCCATGTCGGCGTCCGACCTCAGTCCCAGAGCCGCAGCGCCCCGCATGTAGCTTTCGTCCAGAGGCAGCCCCTTCGACGCGCGGTACAGGTTTGCAAGCTTCGCGTAGAGCTTGCGATACAGTCGCTCTATGCCCGCATCGCCAGGTCCGATGCTGACGGCAAACAGGCGATCGAGACGGGTCATCGACGCGTACAGGCTCACCGGCGGATTGATCATTACCGCCCGATGGATGTGCAGCCGGCCGGCCGAGGTGTCGATGGACTTGACGACGGCGGCGTTGGCGCCGCCGAGGCTGTACCCCAGCACGTCGATGTCCGTGATCGCTGCGTGGCGGGGCAGGCGCGCGATGACCTGCTGCATGGCGGCGTAGAGGTCCTCGCCGTCCTGTCGCAGGTCGCCGGCGATTCCCGTAGAAGACGCGGATACGATGAAGCCCGGCGCGGTGGGCGAGGGCATGGTCAGCACGTGGTAGCCGGCGCCATACAGCGCGCCACGAAGCAGCGACATCGACGCCGCATTCCCGCCGGCGCCGGTGCCGGCAATGACGATCACCAGCGGCGCAGGCCGCGGCTGGGCGGAGAACCAGACACGCAGTCGCCGATCGAACCACAGCAGCTTGGGGACGGGGCGCGCCCATGGCATCGCAATGTCCAGCTCCACGAGCGGCACGCTGTCTGGCAGTGCCGCTCGGTCGCTTGGTGGTGGTCCGAATATGGTCGCGCGCAGGGCTGCCCCGTCAGCGAGGCCGGTCAAAGGGTCGCCGAATGCTGGCGCGGCGGTCCATAGGAGCAGCCCAACCGCCACTGCGTGGCGCCACCGCTGCCCGCGGCGGCGGCGCTGCAGGAATGCAAGCGCGCCCGGTCGCGCTACGCCCACCTGATGCTCCCTTGACCCGAATGGGCCCTGACCGTGCCGGGTAACACCAGGACGACGATACCCTGGGTGGAAACAGCCCGATTGAGCCTTCCGGGAGCAAACGGGGTCCGTGCGTTTCCGTACACGCGCGATCTGCGCCGAAACCTACGCTGATCGCCGTCTAGTGGGTGTTGCAGCAAGCCGAGCAGCAGCCAGTGCCAGCATTGTTGCGGCGAGCTAAATACAGAGATCTCGCAGCATGGCGAGCGCGGCTCGAGGCATGGATAGCCTGATGGGTAGGCAGCAAGCCGATTAGTATTCGCCTTTAGATACAATTGGTTACGGCAGAAAATGGAGGAGAGAGAGAGATTCGGACTCGGACGAGTAGTGTGACGAATCAACAGCTTACTGACAATTCCCGAATTCCAATCCCCGCTGATTCCCCAAAACCCCAAATTTGGCAATAGATTTGGCAGTAGCAGTAGCCTCGCTTAGCAGCCGCTTACTGGCGAAACGATCGCGTGCATCAGGACGTCTGCATCATGACTTTAGACCGGCGTCCGACTTTGGCCATCGACCCGCGTGCAAGCTTAACCACTCAGCGAACCCCAACGCGCCGATATTCCTGAAATATCGTGATCAATGACTGGACAAGGTTCGACGCCGTTTTGCGCGAATGCCTGTTCAATTGTCGACGCTTGTTCACATACGGGTGGGAAACCTCCGCCGGGGGCTCGCATATTGGTGGTCTGCTCTAGGCATAAGGCGGCCGCCAGCAACTGAACACGCCCATCAGAGGGATAGGCGTGGAGATCAAACTCAAGGTGCGCAGTCGCATCGTCGATAACAACCAGTCTCTCAGTCGGCGTAACGAGCTCCAGTGCGATAAATCCCCCAGCGCGAATCTCCTCGCAGACACGTCGCGTCAGTTTGTCGCCGCGATGGGCGGCCCGGGCGCCGTAGCCTGCGAACGGCCTGAGGAACAGCCTTCGCCGCTCAGCCCATAGGTCATTCACGCTCGCCGGCGTTACCAGCCGTAAACGCGAAGCCGCGCCGGCCAGGAGGACCTGATCTGGCGACGGCACTCACGCGCGGCTAGTCGGATGGATTGAATACTAAGTGGCCCTATCGTCGTCGACTTGGAGCCGGTAACCAACACCTGCCTCGGTGATCAAGTATCGGGGTTGCCGCGGATCGGGCTCGAGCTTCTGCCGCAACATCTTGATATAGGAGCGCAGGCCGCGGCTGTCGCCAAGTCGGTCGGGCCCCCAGGTTTCGCGAATCAACTGTTCCTGGGTCACGATCATTCCGGCGTTTCGCGCGAGGCAGTCCATCAACGCGAAATTCGAGCGGCGTGAGATGCAGGGCCCCCTCGGTACCCTGAACGGCGCGCGTACTCAGGTCGACTGTTACCTGTCCTAGCCGAAGCAGCGGCAATTTGTCGCTGCCCGCGTGCGTTCCGGCGGAGCGCAGCACGCACCCGCGCCAGCAATTCCGGGGCGCTGAACGGCTTAGTGACATAATCGTCGGCACCGGCATCGAGGGCCGCAATCTTGTCCGTCTCCATCGTGCGCGCCGACAATACGAGAATAGGCGTGGGCGAAAAACCGCGGATTTCTCGGATCAAGGACAGTCCGTCACGATCCGGAAGCCCTAGGTCAACGATGACGAGATCCGGCCGGTAGTTGCGCGCCTCGATGGCACCGCGTGTGCCGGATTCCGCCTCGACCACCCGGTAGTGCTGCGACTCAAGAAGCATCCTCACTAAACCGCGTATGCGGCTCTCGTCCTCGACAATCAGTACGAGGAACATGGCCTGGGTCACGGAGCGGGCTCCGCGATCGGCAGCGTGAACAGCGAAGCGTGCGCCGCCGCCTGGTCGCTGCGAGCGCCATAATCGTGCCGCCGTGGGCATTTACAATGGCACGGCAGATCGCAAGGCCCAGTCCCGCGCCGCCGGTGTTGCTCTCGTCACGGCCGCGCTGGAATTTCTCGAACAGCCGCTCCGGATCACCCGGCGGCAGGCCGGGCCCGTTGTCATCGACAACAACGCGTACCGCGTGTCCCTCAAGGCCGGCCGAGATGCTGATTTGCGTCCCCGGCGGCGTGTGTTTGACGCAGTTCTCGAGCAGATTGGCGAAGACCTGCGTGACGAGCAGCGCATCGACGTGGACCGCCGGCAGGTCACCGGGCAGATCGATCCGGACAACGTGCTGCGCCAGCCCGTCGTGCAGCTGCCCGAGCGCCAAGCGCCAAGCAGATCATCAATCGTCTGCCAGTCACGTCGCAGCCTGCACCTCACCGGCCTCAAAACGCATCAGGTCAAGCACGTTGGAGATGAGCTCGGACATCTCCTGCGCTTTGGCTCAATCGACGCGGCCAGTCGCGCCCGCGCTGCGGTGTCCAGCTCTGAGCTCGGGATCGTCCAGCGCGCTGCTCGCCCCGGCGATCACGGCTAGTGGCGTCCGCAGGTCATGTGATATCGAGGCGAGCAGCGTGTTGCGCAGACTCTCCGATTCCGCGGCGACGCGTGCAGCCTCGGCCTCCTCGGCAAGACTGGCCCGTTCAATCGCAAGGCCGATCTGTCCGGCAAAGGTCTCCAGCAGGTGTTGCTGTTCTGGCAGCAGCAGCCGGCGTCGCTGCGTGGGCTTTACGGCCAGGACGCCCAGCGTGCGGTTGCTGCCCCGCAGAGGCTGGTACTGCGCCACCGCGGCCGGCAGGGTGTCGGTACCGAGGCCCGCCGGACGGCCGTGATCCAAGACCCACTGCGCCACCGACAGATCGGCGCCGCGCAAGGCCGCTGGAGTCGGCGCTCCCCGCGGATGGTGCAGGCGGCCTGCGGCGTCGGGAATCAGCACGACGGCGTGCCCGCGAACGTCTCCGCGACATGCTTGACGGCGACGCGCGCGATATTGTCGAGCTGCCGGGTTGCGGCGAGTTCACGACTCATCTCATAGAGCAGCGCCGTGCGGCGTTCACGTGCGCCGGCGACGCGCGTCTGGGCCCGCACACTGGCGACCAGATTCGCGATAATGAGGGCGACGATCAGCATGACGGCGAAGGTCACGACGTACTGAAAGTCGGCCACCGCAAACGTGAAGCGCGGCGGCACGAAGAAGAAGTCGAACGCCACGACGTTCACGATCGCCGTCAGGCTTGCCGGGCCGCGCCCAAGTCGCAGCGCCGCGATTGTGGCGCCGAGCAGATACACCATGACGAGGTTGGTCAGCTCGAAGTAGGGGAACATCAGGGCCGCGACGCCCGTGGCAGAGCAGCGAGATCAGCGCCGCCGCCCCGTACCGTCCCCATTGATCGGCACGCGGCGCCGCGCGGTCCGGGCGTTCCGGCGACGTGGCAGTTTCACGGCGCGCGATCACTGACACGTCAAGTCCTTGCCCGCGGCGGACCAGTTCGGTTGCCGTCGACGCCTTAGCAGCGAACGCCAGCCACGACGCCGCGGCTCTCCAACTACGATCCGCGTGACTGTGCGAAGTCTTGCGTACTCGGCCAACGTAGCCGCAGCGGAGGACCCGTCCAGCGTAACCGTTTGCGCACCGAGCGACTCCGCCAGCCGCAGCACCTTGATGCGGCGGTTGCGCGCCCGCTCCCCGAGCTTCAGAAGCTCGGGGGTTTCCACTGTCACCACGAGCCACTCCGCATCCAGCGCATCCGCAAAGCGCTTGCCGACACGCACCAGCTGTTCGGCCTGGTCATCGGGTGCGACGGCAATCAGGAACCGATCCCGTGCGAGCCACGGCCGTGAGGCACGTTCCCGGCCCGCATACTCCTGCGCCGCGGCGTCAACCCGGTCGGCGGTGCGCCGGAGAGCAAGCTCCCGCAATGCCAGGAGGTTGGGTTTGCGAAAGAACCGCTCGGTCGCCGTTCCTACCTGGCCGGAAACGTACACCTTGCCCGCCTTCAGGCGGGCGAGCAGATCCTCCGGCGGCAGGTCGATCAGCTCGACCTCGTCGGCCTCGTCGAAGATCCGGTCCGGGATGGTCTCCTGCTGGCGGATGCCGGTGATGCCGGCTACGACGTCGTTCAGGCTCTCTAGGTGCTGAACGTTAAGCGTCGTCCAGACACTGATCCCGGCATCGAGCAGCTCCTCGATGTCCTGCCATCGCTTGGCATGGCGCGGAGCGGGGTCTCCCTCGGCGATATTGGAATGTGCAAGCTCATCGACGAGCACTGTTGCAGGCTGCGCGTCGCAGCGCAGCATCAAGATCAAACTCGCGCCGCGTGATGCCGCGATAGCGGACTTCCAGGAACGGCAGCTGTTCCAGGCCCTCGAGCAGGCGCTCGGTCTCGACGCGCCCGTGAGGTTCGACGTAGCCGACAATGATGTCGGCGCCGGCGGACCGGGCTCCCCGGGCGGCCTCGAGCATGGTGTAGGTCTTACCGACCCCGGCGGACGCTCCGAAAAAGATCCGCAGCCGGCCTCGCCGCGCTTGCGCTTCCTCGCGCTGAACGTCAGCCAGCAGCTCGTCCGGATTGCGGCGGTCACCTTCGACCATCGTTTACTCGATCATAGTTGGATCAGCGTTGGCTCTCGAACCCCGATGAGCGCGTCTTTGGTCAGAATCACCGCGACCATCCTGCCGCGTGGCGCAGCATCAACGCTGGCATATAACTGGTTCGCCTGACGTCGTTCATCCCTCCTCGCCGCTCAGTGCTGCGCGTCAAGTGCGAGATTGAGCCTAGGACGTTGATCCGGGGCTCACCAATGAACCCAAGCAGGCGACCCTGCTCGTGAGCCGAGATAAGCGCCTCCACTTGCGCCACAGGAATGCCGCGGGCGCGGGCAACCCGACCAGCCTGGTAGCGCGCGCCTGCCGGGCTGATCTCCGGATCGAGACCGCTCGCCGAGGCCGTTACGAGTTCGACGGGCACCGCTTGTGTGTTGCCGGCATCAGCGTCACGCAAGGCTTTGGCGTTTGCGTTGACCTGGTCGAGCAACGCCGGATTCAAGGGCCCTAGATTGGATCCACTGGACCCAATGCCGTTGTACGGCTGCGGCGTGGTCGCGGAAGGCCTGCCCCAGAAGTATTTCGGATCGGAGAAGGCCTGGCCGATCAGTGTCGAGCCGATCAGCTTGCCGTCCTTGCTGATCAGGCTGCCTTCGGCCTGCGACGGGAACGCGAGGCGGGAGACACCCGTGATGGCCAGAGGGTAAGCAATCCCGAGCACCAGGGTCAGTGCGATCAGGAGGCTCACGGCCGGACGAACTTGCTGTGTGAACATGATTAGACTCTCTCCTTCAGGCCCAGCCAGCGGCCGACAACAGCATGTCGATGAGCTTGATGCCGGGGAACGGCACGAGAACGCCGCCCACCCCGTAGATCAAGAGATTTCGCCGCAGCAGCGGTCCCGCACCCAACGGCCGGTACTTGACGCCTTTGATGGCAAGCGGGATCAAGACGACGATGATCAGGGCGTTGAAGATCACCGCCGACAGGATGGCCGAATTGGGCGTCGTGAGGTGCATGATGTTCAGCGCCCCGAGTTGCGGATAAGTCACCGCGAAGGCAGCCGGAATGATGGCGAAGTACTTCGCCACGTCGTTGGCGATACTGAACGTCGTCAACGCTCCTCGCGTCATCAGCATCTGCTTGCCCGTCTCAACGATCTCGATGAGTTTGGTCGGGTTGGAGTCCAGATCCACCATGTTGCCGGCTTCCTTGGCGGCCTGGGTGCCGGTGTTCATGGCGACCGCGACGTCCGCCTGCGCAAGGGCCGGCGCATCGTTCGTGCCGTCCCCGGTCATCGCGACCAGCCGGCCCTGCGCCTGGTGTTCGCGTATCAGCCTGAGCTTAGCCTCCGGCGTCGCCTCAGCCAGGAAGTCATCGACACCCGCCTCGGCCGCAATTGCCGCAGCCGTCAGGCGGTTATCGCCGGTGATCATGATCGTTTTGATGCCCATGTGGCGCAGGTCGGCAAAGCGCTCCTTAATGCCACCCTTGACGATGTCCTTGAGTGCGATGACGCCGAGCACGCGTGATCCGTCCGACACGACCAGAGGCGTACTGCCCTGACGCGCGACGCGCTCGACAGCTTCAGTGACGGCATGCGGAAAGGGCTGGCCCAGTGCCTCTACATGCTTTTTGATCGCATCGGGTGCGCCCTTGCGCACCTGGCGCTCGCCCAGGTTCACGCCACTCATTCGCGTGTGCGCCGAGAACGGCACGAAGGTGGCATCCAGCGCCTTGAGGTCCCGTTCGCGCAGATTGAACTTCTGCTTGGCCAACACGACGATGCTGCGGCCCTCCGGCGTCTCATCCGCAAGGGACGCGATCTGTGCCGCGTCGGCCAATTCAAGCTCGGTCACGCCGGGCGCGGGCAAGAAGGCTGCGGCCTGCCTGTTTCCCAAGGTGATCGTGCCCGTCTTGTCCAGCAGTAGCACGTCCACGTCACCGGCCGCCTCTACGGCCCGACCGGAGGTTGCAATGACATTCGCCTGCATCATGCGGCTCATGCCGGCGACGCCGATGGCCGAGAGAAGACCGCCGATGGTCGTCGGGATCAGGCAGACCAGCAGGGCAATCAGCGCGGTTATCGTGACCGGGCTGCCGATCTTGCTGACCTCGACGCTGAACAGCGAGAACGGCAGCAGCGTGACGATAACGACCAGGAACACGAGGGTAAGAGCTACCAGCAGGATGGTCAGCGCGATCTCGTTCGGTGTTTTCTGTCGCTTGGCGCCTTCTACCATCGAGATCATGCGATCGAGAAAAGTCTCGCCTGGATTGACGCTGACGCGCACGACGATCCAGTCCGACAGCACCCGGGTGCCACCCGTCACGGACGCAAAGTCACCGCCGGATTCGCGGATGACCGGCGCCGACTCACCGGTAATGGCGCTCTCGTCTACCGAGGCAGCGCCTTCTATGACCTCACCATCCACCGGGATGACGTCGCCGGTTTCAACCAGCACCACATCGCCCTTGCGCAGATCCTCCGCCTTGGCTGTGATCGTCTCGCGCCGTGCAAGACGCGGATCGATGAACTTCTTGGCAAGCACCGTCTGGCGCATGCCCCGCAGCGCTGCCGCCTGGGCGCGGCTGCGCCCTTCGGCCAACGCCTCGGCAAAGTTGGCGAACAGGACAGTGAAGGCAAGCCAGACTGCTATCGCGCCGATGAAAGCCGCGGATGCCTCACCGTGTCCGCCGAGCGCTTGCACGAACAGCGCCGCGGTAACGATCGTGCCGATATAGACGACGAACATGACCGGGTTGCGCCATTGCACCCGGGGATCAAGTTTACTGAGAGCCTGCACGAGTGCGGGGCCTAGCAGCTTGCGATCGAACAGCGACAGTTGTTCCCGTGACATGTGTCTCTCTCTTACTTGGCTGCGGCGAGCATGAAGTGCTCGACGACGGGCCCCAGCGCGAGCGCCGGAACATAGGTGAGCACGCCGATCAGCAGAATCGAACCGATCAGCAGTGCGATGAACAGGCCTCCGTGCGTGGGCATGGTCCCCTCGCCCACCGGAATCCGCTTCTTGGACGCCAGAGAACCCGCAATCGCCAGCGCCGCGACGATTGGCCAGAAGCGACCGAACCACATCGCAAGGCCGAGGGCGACGTTGTAGAAGGGTGTGTTCGCCGACAGGCCGGCAAAGGCACTACCATTGTTGTTCGCGGCCGAGGAGAAGGCGTAGAGAATCTCACTGAACCCGTGAGCACCCGGATTGGCGACACCCGCCTTGCCTGCTGCGACGGCCACCGCCACCGCAGTCCCGATAAGGACGATAAACGGCGTCGTGAGGATGAAGATCGAAGCGAGTTTCATCTCCGTCGCTTCAATCTTCTTGCCCAAATACTCCGGCGTCCGGCCGATCATCAGTCCTGCGATAAAGACGCCGAGGATGGCAAAGATCAGGATCGTATATAGGCCGGTCCCGACACCGCCCGGCGCGAGTTCGCCAAGCTGCATAAGGAACAGCGGCACGAAGCCGCCGAGCGGCGTCATGGAGTCGTGCATCGTGTTGACGGCGCCGCAGGAGGTCGCAGTCGTGACGGCTGCGAACAGGCTTGACGCCGCGATGCCGAAGCGGGTTTCCTTGCCCTCCATGTTGCCGCCGGGCTGCAGGGTGCTTGCGACCTGGTCGATCCCCTGCTTCGCAATGAGCGGGTTGCCGTGCTGCTCGCTGTAGTAGGCCACCAGAATCAGACTAACCAGCAGTATAAGCATGGCGCTAAGGATGGCCCAGCCCTGCCGCCTATCGCCGACCATCTTGCCGAATGTATAGGTTAGGGCGAATGGAATGAGGATGATTGCCAGCATCTCGAGCAGATTCGTCAGCGGCGTCGGGTTCTCGTACGGATGGGCCGAATTGGCGTTGTAGAAGCCGCCCCCGTTCGTGCCGAGTTCCTTGATCGACTCCTGCGAGGCGACGGGGCCCATCGGCAGTGTCTGCGTCTGGGTCGTTGCGGTCTCGGTCACGGCATTGCCGGCAGCATCCTTGAGCGGATTGCCTTCGGCGTCCAGCTTCGGATTCTGGTAGGTGAGCATCTCGACGGTCGTGGCGTCCTTGTAGCCGTCGAAATTCTGAATCACGCCCTGACTGACAAGGACGAGCGCCAGCACTACAGAGAGCGGCAACAGGACATAGAGCGTCGCGCGCGTGACGTCCACCCAAAAATTACCGATCATCTGCACAGTGTGACGTGCGAAGCCGCGGATCATCGCGATCGCGACCGCAATGCCGGTAGCCGCGGACAGGAAGTTCTGCACCGCCAGGCCCGCCATCTGCACCAGATAGCCCATCGTCGATTCGCCGGAATACCCCTGCCAGTTCGTATTGGTAACGAAACTGACGGCCGTGTTGAACGACGAGTCGGGGCTGACTGCCGCGAGCTTCTGCGGATTCAGCGGCAAGAAGAGCTGCAGGCGCTGCAAGCCGTAGATAATCAGGGCGCCCAGCACGTTGAAGAGCAGCAGCGCAATCGCGTACTGCTTCCAGGACATCTCCTTGCGCGAGTCGACCCCACTCAGGCGATACAGGAAGCGCTCAAACCAGCCCCCGGCGCGCAGGGCGAAATTCGGCCGGCCTTCCATGACGTCGGCGATGTAACTGCCGAGCGGCTTGACGCACAGTAGCGCGATACCGAGCAGCGCTGCGAGCAATAGATAGAAGAGTACGTCGGTGTTCATCAGAACTTCTCCGCCCGCAGCAGCGCATAAACCAGGTAACCGAACAGGAACAGCGCGAGCAGGCCCGAGAGCCAGTACATGCCGCTCATGACGGTTCACCGAGGCGGCCGAGCGCCCACACGAGGCCGTGGGTCACCAGATATAGGGCAGCGAGCATCAGCAGATAGACAATGTCCACGGCCGGACCTCCAGATGATATGCGCGGCCATGCTAGCCCCGCGCGTGTGAAAATCCTGTGCAAAATTAAGGATGTCGTGTGAGGTGACGGTTTTTGGTCGATCCTACGCCCCGGCCAGAAGCGCCGCCAACATAAAAGGCACCCGCGTTATCCGGACAGCTGCCTATGCAATGGCCACGGCGACGCCGGGAGCCATCGCCCAACAGACTAGCGCCTGGCGGTCCCGCTGCCGCGGACAGCGAGTGCCGGTATCGTGAGCGGCCACGCGCTTTGCGCCCTGCCCGGCTCGGTACTGTCTGAGGGCGCACGAATGCTCGCCGTATGAGCCATTCGCTTCAGGGCTCGACCGGCCCCTTCAAAGCATCCAGGTCGGCCGAGGTGGCATAGGCAGCGGCATATGCCTCGACGTTGCCGGGAGTCGATTGGCCGATAACGAAACCGCACAGGTAGATCGGCGCGCTCCAACTCTCACAAGGAGGTGGCAGTTCGTGCACGGATTTTGATTTCACCTACGCCCGACCGGCGCCGATCAACCCGCCAAAACCGGATCGGGCCATTGCCCCTCCGCAGAAATTTTCACACCGTCATCACGGCTCGCGGTCGTACATTCGGTCCAACAAGATTTGGCACGGACCGGACATGTTACTCAACACCATTCATACTCCCCCGGCTGCTGCCGACCCCGACCTTGCGTCGAGGTTTCAGCGCCGCACAGCTGCTTTGGCATCCGCGGAAGACCAATCTCAAGAGGGACCGAAATTTCCACGGCTGTCAGAACCCTTGCGACTGCTGAAGCGCTTTCGGCGCCCATTTCCGGTCGAGCTCCGCAGTATCACGAAATCGCTCAACGCTTCCAGGCTCTTCCGCTGCCTTGAACGTCCATACGCGGTGTGTGCGACGACTTTACCGGGCGAGGCAGACCTTCTGTCGTCGATCCATGCCGACGAAAGGCACGCCCGCATGATAAGTGCCATAGCCTCGCAGCTCCACCTACGTCGCCAATGGACGAAGGTCCGGACTACCGGCGAACGCAATTCATGCCCTATTCCGCCGACCTTCCGCAGACCCCGGTCCTGAATCGGCAATACCTATGAAAGAGAAA
Source organism: uncultured delta proteobacterium (assembly GCA_963811985.1). Lineage (GTDB taxonomy): Bacteria > Myxococcota_A > Polyangia > Polyangiales > Polyangiaceae > FEN-1139. Next base: position 103,365 of record CAWEUH010000020.1, on the reverse strand, counting down.
GACTTGTCCTTCGTCATACCCACGTATCGATTGCGCGAGGTCGGCGAAACCGTCGAACAGTATGACGACCACTTCTGGCGCAACGGCCATTCTGTTCCCATCGTCGTCTTCGACGACTCGAGCCCCGCGAATCAAGACAAGTACTACCCACTCCTCGAGACTACTGCAACGCACAACAACCTCTACTACGTAGGTCCGCGCGAGAAAGAGAAATTCATCGCCTACCTCAACGAGCGCTTACCCGACAAGCGCTTGCAGGGGCTGGTCAAGAGCCTGTTCCGCCCGAGCTACGGCGGAAACCGCAACTACACGCTCATGTACACCCTCGGCGGCCTCATGGTCAGTGCCGACGACGACATGCGGCCGTACGCCCTAATGGAGCACAGTCCCGAATCGCTCGAGGCCGACGAGATCAGTCGCGGCCGGCTGCACAGAGCAGGGGAGAACGGTTATGGCCGAAAGTCATTCGACATCCTGACGTCTTTCCGTGACGTCCTCGGAAAGCCCGCCGGGCAGGCACCCGACAACTATGAACGTGGCGAACTCGTCATCGACACGGCCATGGATCTCGAGACGAACGCCACAATGGGGCTCAGTCGTGAGAACTCCTTGCTCGTGCAGCGGGGCCATTTGCCCGATGACGCCGTGATAAAGATGGCCCAAACCTTCCGTTCAGGAACGAGTGACATCGATGCTATCGACTATATCGAAATGTTCCTCGAGAACGATCAGCAGGCCGATCCGGCCGATCTCAACGACATCTATGTACTGGAGAACTTCCGTCCGGCCGTCACCAAGAAGAACTGGCGCATGGACTGCGGGGTTGCCGGCTACGACAACACCTTTGGGTTGCCCCCGTTCTTTCCGACTCGGCTGCGTTGCGAGGACTACATCTACCGGCTGTGGGTGCAGCAGGAGGGCATCTGCTCGGCGCACGTGGATGCAGCGCAGAATCATAGCAAGAGCAACTACATGCGCAATCCGCCAGCCGCGGAGATATTGAATGAGGAAGTGTCCAATCTTCTCAAGCGCAGGATCAAGGCGTCCCTCTCGCGACTCGATGACCTGAGCATCGCGTTCGATTACGAGGGCGAGGTGACCGGCCAGGACGCGGAGGAAATCCTCGAGAAAATCCGCGGCCTTCACATACGCGCGCTCGCTGCGGCGGAAACGGCAGAGAATCCGCAACGCGCCGAGGCGCTACAGCTATTCGCGGCAAACTTGCACAAGACGTTCTATGCCTTCGAGCCGGACTTCTTCCAGCACAACCTGCTGAGAATCGTTGACGAAGTCGTGAGCGTCGTCAAAGGCTCGCTCGAATTGTGGCCGACGCTGGTCGAGATCTGCTACTTCCAGAAGGGCCGCAAGGGACTGCCACAGACTCGCGTGAGCAATCGCACGAAGTGATCGACGCAGGTCACGCCGCACAAGGTGAGCTGACCCCAAGGAGCCACTCATGAATTCAGCAGAGACACTCCCTGGCAGAGCGGCGGGTCTTCTAACCAGCGCCATTTTATCTGCGGCAGTCCGCGATGCATTCGCAAACCTCAACCCGCGTTCGCAGATGCGTGAACCCTTGACGCTTGGTGCATTCGTCGGGGCCGTCTTCATGACTTCGCTCTGGTTCGCCACGGCCATCAGCGTAGTTGACAGCGCTGGGCGCTCAACGTTGCTCCTGGCGATCGCCGCTGGTCTTTGGACAACCCTCTTATTGTCCGGCTTCGCGGAGGCCTTAGACGGACGCCTTCGGCTGGCTAGATCGGCGACGCTGCGTTCGACGCACCGACATGTTCACGCAAAGCGGCTGCTCGGCCGCAATCGCCACGACTATCACCTCGTCGAGGCGGGTGCCTTGCGCCGTGGCGATCTCGTGCTCGTAGAGGCCAACGAGGTGATCCCCGCCGACGGCACGGTGATCGAGGGGGCAGCCTCAGTGAGCGAGGGTGCAGTAACCGGTGAATCGGCGCCCGTTCTGCGCGCTGCACTCCGAGATTGCTCATCCGTGCGATCCGGCACCCGCGTACTCTCCGACTGGCTCGTCGTACGCGTAAGAAGCCGTGAAGGCTTCTTCGATCCTATGGTCCCGCTCCCAGACAGTACGTGGCGCTTGCGAACGGGACGCGAGACCCTCCTGTGCCTGCTTCTCGCCGCCGCAACCATCCTGTTTCTGCTCAGTATAGCGACGCTAGCGCCACTTTCACGTTCGGCGAGTGCGAACCGGGGTGGAGTACTTGAATTCTCCCTGCTCGTAATGCTTGTGGTTTGCGCCACCTCAACTCTTACCCGCTCGCTGCTTTCCGTGCTCCGCAGGGTAGGTGTTCACAACTTGATGAGGGCGAACGTCATTGTGACCTCCGGCGCTGCGGTAGAAACTGCGGGCATCGTTGACATCATGGTGATCGACAAGACGGGCACAATTACCCTTGGCGATCGCCGGGCCGTCGCGTTTCATGCGGCACCTGGAATAACCGACCGCAACCTATTGGAGGTAGCGCAGATCGCATCGCTCGCCGACGCTACGCCCGAGGGTCGGTCTATTGTTGTGCTCGCGAGGCAGCTCCTCCCATCGTGCCGTGCTGCACTCTTTTCCTCCGCGGATTCAATTCACAAGTTCTCCGCGCAGACGTGCATCAGTGGCGTCGATCGAGAAGGTCGCAGCCTGCGCAAGGGCGCCGCATTCGCGGTGCGCGATTTCATCGAGGATCTAGGTGGCAGCTGGCCCGACGCGGTGAGCGAGATGGTTGACAAGGTGGCCCGTTCCGGTGCGACCCCGATTGTCGTCGCCGACGGCGCCCGGGTCTTAGGCGTGGTAGAGCTGCGCGATGTCGTCAAGAGTGGAGTCCGAGAGGCCTGTGTAGCGCTGCGTCACATGGCAGTTCGGACCGTACTGGTAACGGGCGACAATCACCTAACCGCAATGGCTATGGCTGCCGACCTTGGAGTGGACGATTTTCTAGGCGAGGCAACACCGGATAAGAAGCTCGAACTCGTTCGAAGTGCACAGAAAGACGGGAACCTCGTTGCCATGTGCGGCGACGGAGCCAACGATGCACCAGCGCTCTCACAAGCCGATTTGGCCATAGTGATGAATGCCGGGACAACGATGGCTAAGGACGTCGGTGATATGGTCGACCTCGACTCGAACCCGACTAAATTCATTGACATTATCAAGACTGGCCGACTGATGATAAGGAAACGCCGGCTGCTCACGGCCTTCAGCATCGCCACTGACCTGGCGAAATACTTCGCCATCGCTGGGGCTTGCCTTGCCGCAGGCTTCCCGCAATTGCAGGCTCTCAACGTGATGCGCCTTACGAGCCCGTACTCGGCCATGATGTCGGCCGTTATCGTTGGCGCGCTCCTCGTCGTGATTCAGGTCCAACTCGCTTATGCAGGCCTAAGGCGCCTTCCACCCAGAACGGACGTTCCCCGGTTTCGTAACCTTCTCCTCTACGGATCAGGAGTCGCTCTGCTTGCTTTAGTGTGCATCAAAGCCATCGACACAGGCCTCGTGAACGCGCACCTCGTTTGAATGAGTACCGTACCGATGGCGGACGCGAGGCACAGCCCCACTGGGCCAGTACCCTATCCATCACGCGCTATCCTAACGACCTCTCGTATTAGCTGAGTATCGCCGCCCATCGCTTCTCGACCCGGGCGACGCGCTTCAGCGCCGCGTCCTTCGATGGCGATCGACCACTAGGCTCAGGCTTCATCTTGCGAGTGAATCCAAGTGTTCGCCTCACGCATGTGCTGGCGGTGTCCTGGCCAAGGCGGCGAAGTACTCAAAGCCACGCTGGCGGAACAAGCTTGATGTCCTCATTCACGTTCTGCGTCCTCGTACTTTGTTGCAGCAATGACGCCCTTGCGGTGCCTTCTGCATGTGGCTCGGCACTCCGCAAGGAGTGCAACACACGATAACGAAGGCAGACCGCCTCCCTTTACCTCCGCCTGACCGCGGGTAATCGTCAGGCCATGTTGTCTAGACAGCACTCCGATCCCTTTCGCGCCCATAAAGACCATTGATACGGACCTCATGCTCGCGCGCCTCGCGTGAACGATATGGAGCCGTATCGACAGGCGGAACGCCCTCTCGCCGTTCTGGGACGGCGACGACGGCAGGCTAGTGGGAGAGATCACCGTACTCTGCTTCGTACGATTTTGGGTTGTATCAATCCCCCCCCACGGCAGCATCCGTGTCGGCCGCAATCTTCATTACCAAGTGAAACTCAATGCCGCGGTGTTGCCAAAATATCGCGGCGTACTATATTTGAGTTTGGCGAGGTAAAGCGCAGAATGGGGCGCTTGGTAGCGAATCGGCGATGAGGTCTTATGGGGCGGATCGACTACTTGCAGTATTTCGCATTCGTCGCGGTGCTGACGGCCGTCGTTTGGCCGACCGGAGTCTATCTCGCCCGGGTCTTCACCTATGAGAGGACCTTTCTCGATCCTCTGTTAGTTCCGATCGAGCGCCTGATCGTTCGGCTCCTGGGTTCGGCAGCCGAGCGGTCAATGAAGTGGAAGGGGTACTTTCTCGCGTTTGTCGTCTTTGGGCTCGCCGGAGCGGCGATGGTCTTCGCCCTCCTCACACTGCAGCATCTCCTGCCTTTCTATCGACTCGTCGGGGAGCAATTCCTGTCAACTCCGATGACAGCTGACCTCGCAATCAATACGGCCGTCAGTTTCGCGACGACGACAACCTGGCAGGCCTACGGCGGCGAAACGACCATGAGCTACTTCAGCCAGATCGTCGCCCTCGGGGCACAGAACTTTCTTGCGGGAGCCGCGGGTCTTGCCGTCGGCATCGCCTTCATCCGCGGCATCGCTACCGATGGTGGTGGTGTACTGGGAAATTTCTGGCGGGACGTCGTACGTGCCGTCCTCTGGGTGCTACTGCCGCTGAGCATCCCCGGGGCGCTACTCCTCGTCTGGCAGGGCGTGCCGATGAACTTCAACCCCTACACCACGGTCACGACCCTACAAGGCGCGTCGCAGGTCATCGCGCAGGGGCCGGTAGCCGCCTTCGAGATCATCAAGAATCTCGGCACGAACGGGGGCGGCTTTTTCAACGTGAATGGCGCGCATCCCTACGAGAACCCGACGGCCCTCAGCAACTTCCTCGAAATGCTCGTGATCGTGCTGCTTCCGGCTGCCCTCTGCCATACCTTTGGTTCGATGACGGGCCGTCGCCGTCATGGCTGGTTCCTCTATGGCGTAATGACCCTGCTCTTTTCGCTTGCTCTCGCTGGGGTGCACCACGCGGAGAGTGCCGGGAACCCCGCTCTCGAGCGCGTCGCGGCCCCTCACGGCTTTGCCGCAGGCGACGGCGCCTGGACGGGCAATACGGAGGGCAAGGAAGTGCGGTTCGGGACGGCGGGTACGACGCTTGCCGTCGTCGTCACATCGAACGGCGCCACCGGATCGTATGCAGCTATGGACGACAGTCTTTCGCCGCTTGGCGGGGGTATCGCCCTCTTCAACATGCTTCTCGGAGAACTCATCTACGGCGGTCTCGGCACGGGTCTGATCAGCATGATCCTTGCGACCCTCCTCACTGCCTTCATCGCAGGACTCATGACCGGCCGTGGGCCAGCCTATCTCGGGAATTCCATCGGCATCTCGGAGATGAAACTCATTGCGATATACGTGCTGATCGCACCTGTATTCATCCTGCCGTTGACTGCCGCGGCGCTCATGACGGACGCGGGCCGCGCCGGCCTCACTACGAACACCGGCCCTCACGGATTGACCTCGGTCGCATTTGCCTACGCGTCGAGCTTTGCGAATAATGGCCAGAATTTCGCCGGCTTGAACGCCAACTTGCCTTTCTACAATTACACGACCGCATTCGCGATGCTGGCGGGACGGTTTATCCTGATGTGGCCGACGCTCGCACTGGCCGGCGCCTTCGCCGAGCAGCGACGCCGCGCCACCACCGAGGGTTCGCTTCCCACGGAATCCTTGACGTTCGCCGTGCTTCTCGTGGCCATGATACTGATCATGGCCGGGCTCAGTTTTCTACCACTGCTTTGCCTGGGACCGATCGTCGAGCACCTGATGCTCTGGCGCTAACGGAGGACCGCGATGCTTGCCTCGATCCGCGCCTTGATCGTCTCGCTGGTGCTCCTCACCGCCTTGACCGGTATCGGGTATCCACTGCTCACTCTCGGCCTCGCTCAGTCTCTATTTCCCAACCAGGCGAATGGGAGCCTCTTGAGGCGCGACGGACGAGTCATCGGTTCACACTTGATCGGACAGACCTTCGACGAAGCCCGCTACTTCTCGGGACGGCCGTCGGCCACGACTCCTGTCCCCTACGATGCAGCCAGCTCCTCTGGATCGAACCTCGCCCCCTCGAACGCCGCGCTCTCCCAGGCCGTCGCGTCACGCAGCGAGAGACTTGCGGCTGCATACGGGAAGCCGGATACCCCGATTCCGCTGGATCTCGTGACGGCATCGGGAAGTGGACTCGATCCAGATCTCACTGTCGCCGCAATGTATTATCAAATCGACCGTGTTGCCGCCGCTCGCGGAGTCGATCCCTCCGTCGTGCGCGCCCTCGTCGAACGGCACGCCGAGCCACCGCTCTTGGGCTTTCTCGGGCAGCGCCACGTAAATGTTCTTGCGGTCAATCTGGCGCTCGACGGCAATTGATTCCGGTGTCGAAAGCCGCAGTGTGCGCACCGGGACTCGACTTAGCCCGCAACCTCCTTCTGAACACCGATGCGATATGCCTGCACTCTGAAATTCGGACCTAAAGAGACCACGTCGTGCTAAACCCGCTGTTTCCCAAACTCCGCACCGCGATGTATGCGCTACGCGGTGGATTTCTGGTGCGACCGCTCCTGATCTCCATCGCGCTCGGCCTTCTAGGTGCCGTACTTTCGTCTGTCGAAGAGAACGTGCCGGCACTGAGCGCTTGGGTTCCGACCCTCCTGTTCCCCTCCCATGCCGATCCCCAGGTCGCTCAGGTCCTCCTTGCCACGATCGCCGCGTCGATCATGACGGTGGTGTCGATCGTATTCGCCATACTTCTGATGACGCTGACGCTTGCGTCCATGCAGTTCTCCCCCCGGATCCTCCTGAGCTTTGTGAAGGATCGCGTGACCCAGTGGACACTGGGCATCTTCCTCGGAACCTTCGCCTATTGCATGGCTGCGTTGCCCGCAGCACGCTCCCTCCCCCACCCCTTTGCGCCAGTAGCCACGGTCACGTGCGCCATGTTGCTCGCGGTTACCTGCGTCGTGTGGTTGATCTTCTTCATTCATCACATCTCACAGGCGATTAGCGTCAATCACATTGTCGATCGGATCGCACGAGAAACTGAGGACGTGATCGACAACATCATGCCTGGCCCACAACAACGCGCCTACGAATCGCAAGGCGTGCCGTTCGACGGTGACAAGCCTGAGGTTCCGGTTAACAGCGTGGTCTCCGGCTACATCCGCTATGTCGACACGGGACGGTTGCTCAACCTAGCGAAGAGATTCAAGGTGAGGGTGCGAATCCTCCGCCGGGTCGGGCATTTCGTGCCCGCGGGCGTCGCTCTGTTCCGCGCGACGCCCGCGGAACGCCTCGACGCCACGCGCGTCCACGAATTGCGCTCGGCATTCGATATCGGACCGACGCGGACGATGCAGCAGGACGTCGAATTCGGGGTCATCCAGATCGTCGATATAGCGCTCAAGGCGATATCCTCCGCGGTCAACGACCCGAGCACCGCCATCACCTGCATCGACCAGCTCGGGCGAATCCTGATCCGATTCGTGAGCCGCAGCGCACCGGTTTCGCTGCTTTGCAATCCACCGCACGTCGTCCGTGTGATCGTTCCTTGGATCACCGTGGAACACCTCCTAGATACTGCATTTGAGCAAATCCGCCATTACGCGATGTCGGATATAGCGGTCAGCCTGCGGCTATTGCGGGCCCTCGACGACATCGCCTCGACGTGTGGCGACCCACTCATCATCCGGTCGCTCGTTGTGCGCGGCCAAAGGATCTTAGGCGGGTGCGCCGAACGTCTGGGTCCAGACCAAGTCGAGCTGCTTCAGCAACGCCTTAGCGCACTGGAAGCTCGCGTGGGTTCCGGTGCATCTGGGAATGCCCGCCTATAATTCCGGGGCCTCCCGGGAGCCCAGAATGACCCAGCCGATTGCCCGAGATCCCCTCTACCGTAGACGTGGCTTCGACGCCGGCATTATTGAGCTCTGCGTCCGGTGGTATACCACCTACCGGTTGAGCTACGGGGATCTCGTAGCCATGATGGCCGAACGAGGGGTCACGGTCCGCACACCACGATTCTGTGCTGGTTGGTCCGCTACGTGCCGGAGTTCGAGAAGCGCTGGAATCGCTACTCGCGCCGGGTTGGCTCGTCCTGGCGGGTCGACGAGACCTACATCGCCTTTCGGGTTAAATGGCACTACCTCTACCGTGCCGCGGACAAGCGCCGAACCGTCGACTTTCTGTTGAGACCGGATCGCGGCATAGCGGCTGCACAGGCATTCTTCAGAAAAACGGTGGCGACGAACCAGAATCGCTTGCCCCGGAAGGTGACCTTGGACGGTAACGTGCCGAGTCACCTGGCTCTGCGCCTGCTGCGATGGGAGAACCCGATGTGGAAATATGTGAAGGTACGCAGCTGCGAGTACCTTAACAACATCGTGGAGCAGGACCATCGGGCCATCAAGCGGCGCTGCGCATCGATGAAGGGCTTTAAGTCGTTCGGCAACGCTTCCATCACGATTTCCGGGATTGAGCTTGCCCACCGCATTCACAAACGCCGGTTCTCATTCGGACCGGGCCGTCAAAGGCGAGACTGGTCGCTCAAACAGCTGTGAGACCGGGCCATCGCGTAAAGACCCAAGAGACGTGAGCCGGAATGACTTGGTCCGGCATCCGCAGATGCACCAGAACCGGGATCGCGTTTCGGTAGACGTTTCCGCGGCCTCCACCATTTCTCGCTGGCCTGTCCCTCTTTTGCGATGCGGGTCGGAACAAATAACACTATTTCGCACGCTAACATTCATGATGTTAGGGGACATTGGGTCCATCATCCACTTACCCGAAGACCGGAGGCCGGCAACCCACTAGACACCGTCGAACAAGCGTTCGCGGGATACCAATCGGAGGCGCCGTTTTGCCATGCAGGAACCTCAAGGCAAACCTAAAGCCGGCGCGCCGCCCTTAGTGCCCGGTGCGGCCGCCCCTCCAGATCTCGGCGTGGCATCGATTCCCGATGCGCTCAAGTCGCTCAACGTAAACCCCGAAATCGGCCTGGCGCCCGCGGAGGTAGACGCCCGGCGAAAGTCGTTCGGCTACAACGAAGTGGCTGACCGCAAGCAGCACCCAATCCGCAAGTTCCTCGGGAAATTCTGGGGCATCTCGGCCTGGATGCTCGAACTGATCATGATCCTTTCCGCCGTGCTCGGTAAATACTCGGATCTGGCCGTGGTGGGCGCACTGCTCGTCATCAACGCCATATTGAGTTTTTCACAGGAGCATCGCGCCGCCGGAGTCGTTGAAGCCTTGCAGCGACGCCTGCAGGTCAGCGCACGCGTCCGGCGCGAGTCGATCTGGAAGCTCGTTCCGGCGCGCGAACTGGTCCCTGGTGACATCGTCCGCGCACGAACCGGGGACATTATCCCTGCGGACCTGAAGCTCCTGACCGGAACGCTGACCGTGGACCAATCGGCCCTTACCGGCGAATCCAAGGATGCAGACAAAGCGCCGGGCGAAGTCCTGTCGTCAGGGTCCATCGTTCGCCGGGGCGAAGGCAACGCCGTCGTCATGTTGACTGGCGCGCACACCTACTATGGCCGAACCACGGAGCTGGTACAGAGCGCACGCCCGACGCTCCATATCGAAGCGGTGGTAGCCGGTGTAGTGCGCTGGTTGTTTGTCATCGTTGGCGCACTCCTCGCCATCGTGATTGCTGTCTCCCTGATCCGTGGAGCACCGCTCCTGGAGATGGTCCCACTCTTGCTCGTCCTGCTGATGAGTGCCATACCGGTGGCGCTTCCGGTCATGTTCACGGTCAGCATGGCGGTGGGATCACGAGAGTTGGCAAAGCGTGGCGTGCTGGTGACGCGCCTTAGCGCCGCGGAGGATGCGGCGACGATGGACGTACTCTGTGTCGACAAGACCGGCACCATTACGATGAACCAGCTGGCCGTTGCTAGCGTTATTCCGATGGAAGATTCCTCGGAAGTCGACGTACTTTCCGCTGGTGCACTCGCGTCGGAGGAAGCCAACCAGGATCCCATTGATCTCGCCTTCCTGGCCGCGGCCAGGGATCGGCACATTTTCGAAGGCCTACCCAAAACCACTCCGATTTCCTTCGCGCCGTTTGACGCCAAGAATCGCCGAACGGAGGCCGTGGTCGAAGTGAACGGGCAGCGGCTTCGAATGATGAAAGGCGCCGTACGAACTGTCGCCGAGGCCTGCGGGCTGCAGCCAGCGGCCATCGAGGCTCTGGAGGCGCAGGTTCGCGAATCGGCCTTGAAAGGCAATCGCACACTGGCTGTGGCGCGCGGCGCCGAAACGGGCACTCCTGCCTTGATCGGACTGGTGAATCTTGTTGATCCACCCAGACCCGATGCCAAAGAACTCATCGCCGCCCTACGCGGCCTAGGCGTCTCCGTAAAGATGCTCACTGGCGACGCACTCGCGGTCGCCAGCGAGATCGCCCGCGGAGTCGGCTTACCCAACATCCGGCGGGCGGCGGACCTCAAGGCGGCCGGCGCCCGAGCCGGCAACGAATCAGTTGATCTGCTGGCGGACGCTGATGGCTTCGCGGAGGTGTACCCGGAGGACAAGTTCCTCGTCGTGAAACACCTGCAGGCGGCCGGGCATGTGACGGGCATGACGGGCGATGGCGTCAACGACGCACCGGCGCTGCGCCAGGCCGAGGTGGGTATCGCCGTCAGTACCGCGACTGACGTTGCCAAGGGCGCTGCCAGCGTCGTCCTGACCGACGCCGGATTGACGAACATCGTGGCCTTGGTCGAACAGGGCCGGACGATCTACCAGCGGATTCTGACTTGGATCGTCAACAAGATCAGCCGGACCATCCTGAAGTCGGCATTCGTGGCCGTCGCCTTCCTGTTGACAGGCAAGTTTGTCGTCTCCGCCTTCGCAATGCTGCTGCTCGTGTTCATGACGGACTTCGCCAAAGTCGCCCTTGCCACCGATCGGGTACGGCCCTCGATGAAACCTGAGACCTGGAATATCGGCGGATTCGTGGTGCTTGCCGTCGTACTCGGCATCGCAATGGTCGTTGAAGCATTGCTTCTGCTCTGGATCGGGTGGTCGCGCTTGGGATTGGCGACCGACAATGACGCGCTCTACACGTTCAGCTTCCTGACGCTGCTCTATTTCGCGGTGTTCTCGATTGTCTCGGCGCGGGAGCGTCGCTGGTTCTGGGCGACCGTTCCCAGCAAAACGCTGATGGCGGCGCTGGTGGCGGACGCGATGGTGGGGACTACCCTGACGTACGTTGGTCTGCCTGGCCTGAAGTCCTTGCCAGGGTGGCAGGCGCTGGCGATCTTCGCTTACGCGATGATTTCATGTCTCGTGGTGAACGACGCGATCAAGGTAGCCATGATCAAATGGCGAATTCCGACAGCCGTCGCGGCACTGCCCACTGCACCGTGATCGCCACGAAAATTACCTATGAGCCAAAGTACGTACGGCCATATAGACAGCCACCAGGATCACTAGCGCCGCAAAGATCCGGGTAAGCACCCCTCGTCGCGCCGAGAGTCTGGTCGCAAAGCGAATGCCGAGCAGTCCGCCGGCCGCCCCGCCGGCAATGAATACGAGGGCAACAGGCCAGTCGATAAGGCCTGACCAGGCGTAGGTGGCCGCCGTCGTGAATCCGAATGCGGCCACGGAGAAGAGTGACGAGCCAACGGCATATAGCATCGGCATCCCGCTTGCGAGCATCAGCCCAGGAACGATCAGGAATCCGCCGCCAATGCCAAAGAAGCCTGACAGTACGCCGGTCAGAAACCCGACCCCGATCAGGCGAAGGGCGATCGCCGGGTTGATGTGCACGCCGGGGTCGCCGGCCTCCTCGCGCCGCCTCAGCATGGCGATTCCCACGGCCAGCATCGCGAGGGCAAACAGGAGCAGGAGTTTCTGCCCGTCGACCGCCTTGCCCAGCGTGGAGCCCACGAGGGCACCGAATACGCCGGATATTGCAAACGCGAAAGCACACGGCAGCTTCACGTTGCCCAATCGCCAATGGCCCACCAGATTGACCGCGGCATTGGTACCCACCGCCAGCGCGCTGGTGCCGATGGCCATGTGCGGATCCCGGATGCCAACCACATAGAGCAGCAGCGGAACGGCAAGGACGGAGCCCCCGCCGCCGATCAAGCCCAGCGTGCAGCCTACCAGGGAGCCACAGATCAGGGTGATGATCCAGTGGGTCACGGACGTACCAGGTCAACGAACTTTGCGCGCGAGCACCTGCACGACCGCGCTGTGACCGGCATGCCCCTGCCCTTCCTCCACTTCACGCTCCAGCTCGGCTGCATGCTCGAACTCCAACCCGGCGAGCTCCTCTCGCAACTGGGCCAGCGTCGGCAGCATGTCCACAGTCTTGGGGCCGCCAGTGCCAAATTGCAGCTGTTCCGGTCGATAGGCCTCAAGCAGGAACATGCCGCCGAGCTTCAGGCCATCCACGACCTGGGCGTGCACCTTGGCCCGCAGCGAAGTCGGCAAGTGACACCAGATCGAGACGATCGCATCCCAGCTGCCGGGTTCGATCCGGTAGCTGTCAAGATTTGCCTGCAGCGTGGTGATTGAAACCCCACGCTGCCTCGGCCAACTGCAGTGCCTTGCGAAGACCCACTGCGGACTGGTCAAGGGCGACTACCGAAAAGCCCAGCCCCGCAAGAAATACCGCATTGCGTCCCTCGCCTTCTGCAAGGCAAAGCACTCGCCCACCCGCCCGAATTTCCGCTGCGTGTTCACGCAGGAAATCATTGGGCTCCGTGCCGTATAAGAAGCTCTCGCCGGCGTAGCGTTCATCCCACATCCTGCAGCTCCACCACAGTGGGCACGAGTCGTCGATCGCCCAGCAAGGAATTGTTCACGAGGCACACGCGCTCCGCGCGCTCCAGGAGTTCTTTAGCCTTACCGTGATCGGCACCCGGCTTCACGGTGAGCGTGGCGCGGTTGGTATACCCGGTGAAGCGAGTCACACCTTCTACCCGTTCCAGGACCCCCTCGACTTCGCACTTGAGATCGTCCCACTCAAACTTCGCGGCTCGCGCGACTCCCCGAAACGTCAGGATGTAGCAATCGGCGATAGCGGCCACCAGCAGGGTTTCGGGTGACCACACGTCGCCGGGCCCGTCGAACTCTTTGGGCGGCGCAGTACTCAGAGGCGGCAATCCCGGGGATTCAACTGGCACCAGCCCGGTAGCCGATCCCTGGGACGTGACGCTGTAGGTATGTGGATAAGGCTGCATAGCTTTGCCGCTCCCTTAACTTCCCGGGGCGATGACTGGCAGGCCCGCGGTCTTCCAGGCGGCAATGCCGCCGCCCATGTGGGCGGCATGCGCGCTGGCCGCCGCCAGCCGCTTCTCTGCCGCGTCCAGCGATCGCTTGCCTCCCGCACAGTGAAACACCACCCGCCTTGTGCCGTCCGCCGGCAGCGCCGTGGCATCAAATGTGGAGAGCGGATAGAGCAACGCGCCCTGGATGCGCTCGGCTGCGTACTCCGCAGGTTCCCGCACATCGATCAAGAGCACCTTGCCCGCTTCTAGCAACCGCGACACTTCCGTGGGGTCGAGCGTTTCCACCTTCGGGGCGTGGTGTGACATTTTCGAATTCCTCTCGTGAAAATTGCGGCGTCAAATCAGGAAATATTGCGGGTGTCGGCCGGTTGATCACGCGCCTGCCGGTCGGCATCCAGTTCGAACCACATCGCGTTCAGGATCGCAAAGGCACTGGCCAGACCCAGTCCCAATATCCAGCTGAAGTACCACATCGTGCGTTCCTCTCGTCAGTAGGTGGAGTCGGGGTTGGCCTCAACATGTGCCACCGTCACGCGACCGCGCAGCACACGATAGACCCAGGTCGTGTAGGCGAGCACGATCGGCAGAAACAGCCCGGTGGCCAGCAGCATGATCCACAGCGTGCGCGGGCTGCTGGAGGCGTCCCACACGGTGAGGCTGCTGGAGGGCTCTGAGGACGAAGGCATCAGGAACGGAAACAGGCTCACGCCCATCGTCCCGATCACGCCCGCCACGCCCACGGCGCTGCACAGGAACAGCGCCACTTGGGCACGGGCACGCGGCGCCAAGGCCAGCACCAGCGGCGCGATAAGTCCTGCGGCCGGAAGCAGCCGAGCGAGCGGCCAGCGTTGGTAGTTGCCAAACCAGGCACCAGGAACGGCCAGCACCGTCTTGGCAAGCGGATCCGGCGCTGCGCCTGCGATCGCACCGGACGTGATGCGGAACCCGAAACCACTGCGGGCGAGCCAAACCCCGGCCGCCGCGAACAGCACGAGCCAGGCCAGCGCAGTCCAGCGACTCAAGCTCGCGGCCCGCGCCGCTACGAGGCCGTCGGCCTTGAGCGCAAGGTACCGGGAGCCATGGGTGGCGAGCATCGCCACGGACACCAACCCACACAGCAGTGCGAATGGATTGAGCAGGTCAAAGAGCCCGAACTCGTAGTGAGCGCGCAGCTCACTGTCGAAACCGAAGGGTACCCCTTCGAGCAGGTTGCCCATCGCAACGCCGAACACTAGGGACGGCACAAGACCCCCGGCAAACAGCAGCCAGTCCCAGGTGCTTCGCCACGTGGCACCTGGCATCTTGCTGCGGAACTTGAATCCCACGGGCCGCAGGATCAACGCCGCCAGCACGAGCAGCATCGCCAGGTAGAAGCCCGAGAAGCTCGCTGCATAGAGCGCCGGCCAGGCCGCAAAGATCGCGCCACCGCCCAGGATCAACCAGACCTGGTTGCCTTCCCAGACGGGACCCACCGTGTTGATGGCCACGCGCCGCTCGGCATCGGTGCGACCCACGAAGGGCAGCATGATAGCGGCACCAAGATCAAAGCCATCCATGATCGCAAAGCCCGCCAGCAGCACGCCCAGCAGCAGCCACCAGATCACCTTGAGGGTTGCAAAATCGATAGGCATCGCGTGCTCCATCAGTGCTGCCCCACGGCGGCAGAGGGGTTGGGACCTAAGCGGATGTACTTGCGCAGCAACATGACGTCCACGACAGCAAGCGTCGTGTAGAAGAGCACGAACCCCGCAAGGCTCGTGGCCACGCTCGATGCCGGAATCGGCGACACCGCGAGGAACGTCGGCAACACACCTTCTATTGCCCACGGCTGGCGCCCATGTTCGGCCACCACCCAGCCCAGCTCCGCCGCAAGCCAAGGCAGCGGCAGACTCCAGAGAGCAATGCGCAGGAACCGGGGGTGGCTGTCACAGCTTCGCCTGGCCGCCAGCCAAAATCCCCAGCCGAACAGGAGGATGAAGAAGAAGCCCATTGCGACCATCAACCGGAACGACCAGAAGAGCCACCCCACAGAAGGCACCGTGTCCCAGGCGGCCTGGTCGATCTGCGCCGGCGTGGCCGTCGCCGGGTCCGCTACGTATCGACGCAGCAGCAGCGCGTAGCCAAGGTCGCCCGCATGGGCCTCAAGCGTCGCCCGGGCGGCCGTGTTGTGCGGATCTGCCCGAAGCGCCCGTAGTGCGGTGTAGGCCGGAATCCCCGCGACAATCCGCCCGCGGGCAATCGCGACCAGCTCGTAGATACCCTGGACCTCCTGGTCGGTGGAGCGCGTGGCGATCAGGCCCAGCATCCACGGCACCTTCACTTCCGCATGTGTCGTGCGATTCTTCACGTCCGGAACACCAAACACGACGAACGGCGCCGGCGCGGGTTCCGTGTGCCACATACTCTCCATGGCGGCGATCTTCATCTTCTGGTGCTGGTTGGCCGTGTAACCGCTCTCATCGCCCAGAACCACCACGGACAGCGCAGCGGCAAGCCCAAAGCTCACCGCAACCGTGGCGGAGCGACGCGCGAATTCCAGATGGCGCCCCTTCAAAAGGAACCAGGCGCTGATCGAAAGCACGAACATGGCGCCGGTCACGTAGCCGGCGCTGACGGTGTGCACGAACTTGGACTGCGCGACCGGATTGAAGATCACCTCGCCAATGGAAGTGAGTTCCATCCGCATGGTGTCGGGATTGAAGTGCGCGCCGACTGGATTTTGCATCCAGCCGTTGGCGATCAGGATCCAGAGTGCCGACAGGTTGCTGCCGATGGCCACGAGCCAAGCCACTGCCAGGTGCTGCACGCGGGAGAGCCGGTCCCAGCCAAAAAAGAACAGGCCAATGAACGTGGCCTCCAGGAAGAAGGCCATCAGGCCCTCGATCGCGAGCGGCACGCCGAAGATGTCGCCGACGTAATGGGAGTAGTAGGCCCAGTTGGTCCCGAACTGAAACTCCATCGTGATGCCCGTAGCCACGCCCATCGCGAAGTTAATGCCGAAGAGTGTTCCCCAGAATCGGGTCATGTCGCGCCAGACGGTGCGGCCCGTCATGACGAACACGCTCTCCATGATAGCGACCAGAACCGAGAGGCCGAGGGTGAGCGGCACAAACAGGAAGTGGTATAGGGCCGTGATGGCAAATTGCCAGCGCGAGAGTTCCAGCAGACTCGAATCGCCCATCATTGCACCTCATGGACTGTGGCAGCCGCCGCTCCAGCGACCGCGGCGGCCGTTGCCGCTGGATCCTGTGCTGGATGCAGCGCGGGCCGGAAAAGGAACAGATAAAGCGCAACGATCAATGCCACCTTCAGGGCTAGCACCAGCGCGATGTCGCGGCCAAACACCGAGTCCGTCAGACGTCGCCAGCGCGTACGCGCGGCAGTCATCAGGCCGCGCACCGCCTCAGCTTCCTGGGGACACTCGGACATCGGCGACTCCATCAGCTGTCCAGGCGCTTGATGCCCAGGGCACGCAACATGAATTTCTCGTACACGGGCTCCGAGTTGCCGCGCTTCATCTTGTAGATGAAGTACTTCTCGAAGCCGATCTTGACCCAATGCACCCACCGGCTCTTGCGAAACCAGTTGACGTTGCGCGGCGGGATCTGTGGTAGGGCTACGAAGGCGGCACCAGTATTGCCCATATCGGCGAGGCAGATCGCGTTCCAGGTTCCCTTGGCCGTGGCGGGCTGGCCGGCAATGTCGGACGCGATGTTGTGCACGATCGCGGTGACCATGGTCTCGATCATGTAGCCGGTCTTGGGCGCCCCAGTGGGAACCGGCGTCACCTCGACCGGCGGGATCGCGATGCAGACGCCCGCCGAGTAGATATTCCGGTACTTCTTGCTGCGCTGGTTCTCGTCCACGATCACAAACCCGCGCGGGTTGCACAGTCCCTCGACCGCGGCCACCGCGTCCACGCCCTTGAAGGCTGGCAGCATCATCGAGAACGTGAAGGGCAGTTCGTGCTCCTTCGCAGTCTGGCCATTTCGATCAAGCTCGGTGACGAACATCTTGCCCGGCTCAAGCTTCGTGGTCTTGGCGTTGGTGATCCACTTGATGTCGTTATTGCGGAACTCCGATTCGAGCATGCTCTTGGAGTCGCCGACGCCACCGAGACCCAGATGCCCGATGTAGGGTTCGCTCGTGACGAACGTGATGGGTACCTTGTTGCGAATCTTGCGGCGCTTGAGGTCGGTACTGAGGATGAACGCAAACTCGTAGGCCGGCCCGAAGCAACTCGCCATGGGCATGGCGCCGACGACAACCGGCCCTGGGTTCTTGAGGAATTCCTGGTACGCCACCCAGGTCTTCTCGGCGTGATCCACGGTGCAAATCGAATGCGAGCAGCCGCCTGCGGGGCCTGCACCCGGCACTTCATCGAAGGCCAGCTTCGGCCCCGTGGTGATGAGCAGGTAATCGTAGGGCACGCTGGTACCGTCCGCGAGCGTCAGGCTGTTTCCCGACGCGTCGATCTTGTCGACTCGCTGCGCGATGAAGTCGATGTTGCGCCGCTTCAGGTAGCGGGCGACCGGAAAGGAGATGCCAGCACGATCGCGCCAGCCCACCGCAAGCCAGGGGTTGGAGGGATAAACTGAAAGTAGTCCACGGCATTGATCACCGTGATTCGATGCTGGGCATCGAGCTTTGCGCGCAGCTCGTAGGCGGCCGGCATTCCGCCGACACCCGCTCCGATGATTACGATGTGTGCCATATCGCGCCCCGCATTTTGTTAGTGCTTTGGTAGTTCACTTGGAATCAGCCATGTGCTCGACGAGATGGCGGTCGACCCGCTCAAGATCGGCCTCCGAGAGCGCGCCGGCCACGGCCTCAAGCTGGAGATCCGCTAGCAGCCACTCCGACTGCGCCTTCTGGAAATCGGTGCCGGAACGCGAGGAAATCCGCCTCCGCGTTGAGCAGTTCGAGCGCGGTGCGATCGCCGATCTCTACGCCTAGCCGCGTGGCACCCAGCCGATCCTGTGTGGAACCGTGAAGGCGCTGCAGCGCATGGACGCGAGCGGCCGCGGTGGTCAGACCCAGCCAGGCGGCCCGGGCTTGCTGACGCACCTGCTGATCGATCGCATCGAGGTCGGCTCCCGCCTTGTGCTCCAGCGCCTTCGCCTCGTGGCGTTGTGCACTGCGCATCCCGCCGGTGAAGAGCGGCATGGACGCCTGAAGGGCGATGCTGGCCTGCCGACCGGTGATGTCCGCAGCGCCAAAGTCGCCATTGCCCTGGAGAGAATCACGCCCGACCCGTGCCACAACGCTGACTTTCGGTGAGGCAAGCATTCCGTACTGCTCCACCTGTGCCGAAGCCGTCGCCACTACCAGGCGCTGCATGGCCAGTTGAGGACTGCTCGCGAGGGCGCGCTGCGTCCAGACATCCAGCGATTCGGGTGCGGGCAGCTCCGCCGGTTCGCTCTCGGGTAGGTCCTTTAGCGCCACCGGCTCCAGACCCGTCAGATCCGTGAATGCCGCCTCGCTCAGGGTCACCGCCGTCTGGGCATCGAGCTCCTGTACGCCGATCGCGTCGGCACTCGCCTGCGCCTCGCGCATGTCCGTGGCCGGAATGTCGCCGCTCTCGTAGCGTCCCTGCGCTGTCGCGCGCGCGCGCTCGGCCGCCGCGTGCAGTCGGTGCAGCGCAACGAGCTGGGCGCGAGCATTGAGCACGGCGAAATAGACCCGTGCGGTCCGCAGCAGCAGGTCCTGCTTGGCCTGCTGGAACTGGGCCTCGGCAATGGCCGCCGTATTCTTTTGCGACGTGAAATCCGCCATCCGGCCGGGGTCGTACAGCGGCTGCTCCGCCACGAAGGCCCACTGCCGGGACGTTCCGTTGTTGACGCTCGTCTGAAAGTCCACGCCATTCGTGCTGCCGAAGCCTGGCGCCGAGAATGCGGCGCCGGAGGTCTGGTTCTGCTGATCTGCACGGCCCGCGCTCCCCTGAACCGCGAGCGTCGGCAACCACAGTGCACGCCCCTGGGCGGCGTGAGTCTTCCCGGCCTCCCACTGGGCGCGCGCGGCCTCGAACTGCGGGTCGTGCTGCATGGCGGCCTGCCAGGCGTCCGCGACGCCGAGGCCTGCGGCGCCGGCGCTCCCGGACATGAGAAATAGGCCGATCAGGGCTGCCCGCTTCATGACGCCTCCCGCTTTGGCTGCGCCGCCAGGGACTGGTCGAGCCACGCCAGCAATCGGGGGGCCGGAACGGCGCCCGCAGGCGCGCGAGCTCCTTCCCCGAAGCAGCAGCACCAGCGTCGGAATGCTGCGAATGCCGAATCGGGCGGCGATGGATTCCCCGACTGCCGTATCAACCTTGGCTACGCGAACGTCGGCCCGCTGACGCGCAACCTCATCCAGTATCGGGGCCATCAGGCGGCACGGTGGGCACCACTCGGCCCAGAAGTCCACGAGCACCGGCAGATCGCCTTTGTCCACGTAGCGATCAAAGGTCCCATCGTCCAAGGCAATGGGCTTGGAGGGCAGAAGCCGAGCTCGGCACTTGCCGCAAACGGGCGCCTCAGCGAGCCGCTCGCGCGCCACGCGGTTCACCGACAGACAACTGGGACAGACGAGTTGCATGAGGATCTGCTCCGGGCAGTTTCAGTCCGTGCTGGCCCTGAGGCCGAGGCCGCGCAGGATGCGCTCCATCAGGCACCACCGCGTCAGCCCGCTCTGCAGCAGGTTGATGCCGACGAAGGCGGTGAACCACAGCCAGTAGCTGCTCTGGAAGATCGGGCTGCCGGGCACACCCAGGGCGAGCGACAGCAGAATGAAGGTGCCCGCGATGACGCGAGTGAGTTGCCAGGAGGTCATGGTGTCTGCTCCGTTGAGTGGTGGCGGCTTGAACGACCGGTACCGGATGTGTCTTGCGGTACACGGCGAAATACAGCAGCGGAATCACCACCAGCGTCAGGACGGTGGAGACCAGGATGCCGAAGATCAGCGAGATCGCGAGCCCGTTGAAGATGGGGTCGTCGAGGATGAAGAACGCGCCCAGCATCGCGGCCAGGGCCGTGAGGATGATCGGCTGCGCGCGGGTGATCGCCGAGCGGATCACCGCCTCCCGGAATTCGATCCCTGCGGCGACCTGCAGGTTGATGAAGTCGACCAGCAGGATGGAGTTGCGGACGATGATGCCGGCGAGCGCGATCATGCCGATCATCGAGGTGGCCGTGAACTGCGAGTGCAGCAGCGCGTGGCCCGGCATCACGCCAATGATCGTGAGCGGGATGGGCGCCATGATGATGAGTGGCGTGAGGTAGGAGCCGAACTGCATCACCACCAGCAGGTAAATCAGGACCAGGCCCACGGCATAGGCCGCGCCCATGTCGCGGAAGGTCTCGAAGGTGATCTGCCACTCGCCATCCCACTTGAGCGCGTAGCCGCGATAGGGGTCGCTGGGCTGGTGAATGAAGTATTCCGTGATGTGCCCGCCGTCCGGGGCGACGATCCGGCCAATGGCGCCCCGCAGGCCGAACATGCCGTAGAGCGGACTGTCGACGCGACCCGATTCATCCCCCGTGACGTAGACCACCGGCAGCAGGTCCTTGTGATATCGCGGCTGCTCGACCGTGGTAGTGCGCACGTTGACCAGCGATCCCAGCGGGACGATGGCGCCGCTGCTGGCGCGCACGCCGAGGCTCAAGGCCGCATCAAGGCTTCCGCGAGTGCTATCCGCCAGTTGCAGGTGGAGCGGTGCCGGATACTTGGTTGCATCCTGAAGGTACGTGGCGTCCTGCCCCGCGATGCCGGCCCGCAGCGTCGAGACAACCTCGGCGTCGGCCACGCCCAGCAGCGCGGCCTTCTCGCGATCTACGGCAACCACCTGGCGCGGCGCGGCGCTGATGTAGGAGGCATCCACATCGACAAGCCCCGGCGCGCGCAGGAACGCCGTACGCACGGCTTCAGCTACTTTGAGACGACCTGCGTCGTCCGGACCGTAGATTTCAGCGACGATGGGCGCAAGCACCGGCGGCCCGGGGGCACTTCCACCACCTTCACCACCGCACCACTGCGAGCGGCAATGGCCGCAAGCTGCGGCCGCAGCCGCGCCGCAATGGCGTGGCTCTTGTCGCTGCGGTCATTCTTGCCCACGAGGTTTACCTGGATGTCGCCGAGCTCCGCCCCGGAGCGCAGGTAGTACTGGCGCACCAGCCCATTGAAGTTGATGGGCGCGGCGAGCCCTGCGTAGACCTGGTAGTTGCTGACCTCCGGAACGGTCGCGAGATAGCGGCTCAAGTCCGCGAGCGTCGCGGCGGTCCGCTCCAGCGGTGTGCCCGCCGGCATGTCGACGACCACCTGGAACTCGGACTTGTTGTCGAAGGGCAGCATTTTCAGAACGACCCACTGCAGGGCCGGCAAAGCGACGGACAGCAGAATCAGCCCGCCAACGCCAGCCCACAGCCTGCGCCGATTCCGCTGACCGTGTGCCAGATCGAGAAACGGTCGGAAGGTGCGTCGAACGAGCGGATCGATGCGTGAAGCCATGCCGCCGTGCTTGCCAGGCGCTGCCGGGCGCAGCCACAGGCGCGCCAGCCACGGTGTCAGCACGAAGGCAATGGCGAGGGAGATCACCATGCCCATGGACGCATTGATCGGTATCGGGGCCATGTAGGGGCCCATCAGACCGCCAACGAATGCCATCGGCAGGAGCGCGGCAATCACCGTCAGCGTCGCCAGGATCGTGGGTCCACCGACCTCGTCGACGGCGGCCGGGATGAGCTCATCGAGCGGCCGATCCGGCGTCAGTTGCAGGTGTCGGTGGATGTTCTCCACGACCACGATGGCGTCGTCTACCAGAATGCCAATGGAGAAGATGAGCGCGAAAAGGCTCACGCGGTTGAGCGTGAAGCCCCAGGCCCAGGATGCAAACAGCGTGGCGGTGAGCGTGAGCGCGACCGCAATGCCGACGATCGCAGCTTCGCGGCGACCCATCGCAAAGAACACGAGAGCCACGACCGAGGCCGTGGCGAAAATCAGCTTCTCGATGAGCTTGAGCGCCTTGTCGTTGGCGGTCGATCCGTAGTCCCGGCTGATCTCGACGCCCACACCCTCCGGAATCAGGCTGTTCTGAAGTTCACCGATGCGCGCGCGCAGATGCGTGGTGACATCGACCGCATTCTCGCCCGGCTTCTTGGTAACGCTTAACGTGACCGCCGGGAATTCCGCGGCCTGCTTGCCCGACGTGCCGTACCACACGTAGCGTTCGGGCGACGGCGCGCCATCGGTGACGGTAGCGACGTTGCGCAGGAATACCGGACGTCCGGCGTGCACACCGACGACGAGGTCGGCCACTTCGTCGACGCCCGTCAGCATGGACGCCGCCGTCGATCGCGACGGATTCGCCGCCGCTCAGTAGGCTGCCAGCCGGGAGTCCACTATTGGCCGACTGCAGCGCCCGCGAGAGATCCCCCACCGTGAGCCCAACGGCGCGCAGCGCCTGCGGATTCAGTACGATGTTGATGACGCGGTGCGGGCCGCCAACCGTCGTGACTTCGCGCGTGCCGGGGACGCGCTTGAGCTCCGACTCCATCGCGTGCGCGACGCGCTCCAACTCGAACGCACCGCTCCCGGCGCGCTTGTCGTAAAGCGTTGCCGTGAGGATCGGAACATCGTCAATCCCCTTGGGTTTGACGAGTGGCTCCCCTACGCCGAGGCCTGCCGGCAGCCAGTCCCGGTTTGAGTGCAGCGTATCGTAGAGCCGGACCAAGGCCTCGGTGCGCGGTACGCCCACCTTGAACTGAACAGTGATCACGGCAAGCCCCGGACGGGAGACCGACATCACATGGTCGAGGCCGGCCATCTGCCCGAGCACCTGCTCGGCGGGACCCGCGACCGTCTGCTCCACTTGATGGGCAGAAGCACCCGGGAAGGGAATGAGTACGTTCGCCATCGTCACATTGATCTGGGGCTCCTCCTCGCGCGGCGTAACCATCGCGGCGAAGATGCCCACGAGCAGCGCTACCAGCGCCAATAGAGGCGTGATGCGCGCCGTGAGGAAGTGTCTGGCGATTCGACCTGCGATGCCCATGGCGCGCCTTTAGTTCCTGCCGGCCGCTACGGGGTCCAGGGCGATCTTCTCGCCACCCTGCAATCCAGATAGCACCGTGACCTCCGCACCCTCGATGGGTCCGAGCCGCACCTGTCGCAGGTGCGCCGCCCCGTTGGCATCGACGACATAGACGGCTGTGACCTCACTGCGCGTCAGTACCGCTCGGGTCGGAATGCGCAGCGCTGCCGCGGCAACCTTGAGCGGCAGCAGCAGACGGGCGAACTGCCCAGGCTGAACCTGAGCCCCGGCGGGCAGCTCTGCCCTCACTTCGACGCTGTGCGTGGCGGGGTCCACAGCACTCACCACAGACCAACTACTGACCTGCAGTGGCGGCTTGCCCGGATCGGTGCCGCCCAGGAAGGCCGGCTTCGTGCTCTGCAGCTTGCCGGCAAGCGCCTCCGGCACCTGCGCGATGACCCGCAGGACACCGGGCGCATAAAGCGCGACCAGAGGCCTGCCAGGAGTGGCCAGATCGCCGGCCGCGACCAGTACGTCCGTCACGTAGCCGGCATAGGGCGCCGTGACGGTGCGCCAGCCCGCGCGCGTACGGGCCGCGTTGGCCGCCGCGCCCGTCGCCTGTGCGTCGGCCTCGGCCGAATGCAGCGCCGCCTCGCTTCGTTGCAGCGCAGCAATACTGATGTAATCCTGGGATCGCAATCGCTGCGCGCGCTCAAAATCGGCGCGCGCCGAGGCAAGCCGTGCCACCGCACCACTGGCCGTCGCCGCGCCGGCCGTCGCGGCATCCGCCGCGTCGTCGGCCTCAATGCGAATAAGCGGCTGCCCCGCTTTGACCGCATCCCCGCTTCGCACCAGCACTTCGAGCACCCGACCCGAGACCTGCGCGCCAAGCGTGCCCTGCCGCACCGCCTCGACAGTACCGGTTGCCGCGTAACTGCCGTCCTGTGTGCTGGCACCGACGGTATAGGTCACAGGCGCCGCCGCCAGAGCCGGCAGGGCAAACAACACGGCAATCAATCCGGTCAGCACGGGGCGTTTCATTGCATTTCCTCCTGACCATATTTACTATATCGCTATATGGCGATGGTTGCAATTGGCAATAGAAGGTAAACTGTGATTGACAGACGTAACCGGGGATGCATTCCATTGAAAGCGCTGGACGATCGAGCTTTGGGCCATGTCGCCGAGTATTTCCGGGCGCTCTCCGAGCCCTTGCGCCTCAAGATCTTGAACGCGCTGCGTGATAAAGCGCGCAACGTCGGCGAACTCACCGAGCTGCTGGATTGCAGCCAGGCCAATGTGTCCAAACATCTGGCGACCTTGACGCGTTACGGTTTTGTAGAACGCACGGCTCAAGGCACCAATGCGTTCTACAAGATCGCGGATCCTCGCGTATACCAGCTCTGTGACCTGGTCTGCGGCCAGATGGCACAGCACTTTGCCAACCAGGCGCAGATGCTCGGAGCACCTGCTCCCGCGGCCCGCGCGAGGCGCTGACGCCAGTGTGTGTTTCGTATATCGGCTTGTGCCCGGATTCACCGGTCGACGCGCTTGCCTCCCACCGACGCGGTGCAGACTTAAGAACCTAGTAACTGGAGAACGACCTATGAAACCCAACGTCGGCACGATTGATCGCTCCCTTCGAATTCTTGGCGGACTTGCCCTGATTGCGCTCGCGGCCCTCGGCGTAGTCGGCTGGTGGGGCTACGTCGGTGTCGTGCCGCTCGCCACAGGACTGTTTCGCTTTTGCCCCGCTTACACACTGTTGGGGCTTCGAACGTGCCCCGTCGCATCCTCTAAGCGTCCTGGCGCCTGATCGGCATAGCCTGCGAAACCGCGCTGTCGGGTATCCCGTGCCGAGAGCGAATCCGCGAATACCACCGCCGGTCCTGGCCCTGGGCGGCGGAGCGTTGATGTGGTGGCTTGACAGGCATGTCCCGCTGCTGCGGTTCCTCGGACCGCCGTGGAATGGGATCGGGTGGGTATTCATCGCAACAGGCGTTTTGGTAGACGCCGCGTCGGTCGTCGCCTTCATACGGGTCAAGACGACCGTGAATCCCCTCAGAGTTGATCAAACGTCGCACTTGTTAGTCAGCGGACTGTATCGGGTTACGCGCAATCCGATGTATCTCGGCTTAATTACTGTGCTCGTCGGTTGGGCACTGCTTCTCGGCAGTCTAAGTCCCTGGCTGATGGTCATGGCATTCGAGCGACTCATAGTGACCGTGCAGATTCGGGCCGAGGAAGCCGCACTCTCCTCTCGTCTCGGCGATGACTACGTTCGCTACACTCGGCAGGTCAATCGGTGGATCGGGAGGGCGAGCCGTTGACGGTCCCTCCTGCAGAGTTCCTCTGATCGGGACCGCACGGTAAACGAACGACCGGCGGACTTCCCAAACCGCTCACCCTGTCCGACTTGTTGCACGAGTGGGCGATCCCCCATGGGGCGTCCCCGTCGCCAGATGCCTCGGCCTCTATGCCATCAGCTTCCCGAGCACGGACTCGAATGACTGACGGTTGTGGCCCGTAACAAGCAGTTCCAACGCTCGGTCGGCTGCAAACCAGCCCCAACTCGAATGTTCATCCGAGAGCTTGGGCTGGGCATCCACAGCGACCTCTCCATAAGCCGCGCGCTCCTCGACATGATCCGGCCCGTCCCCAAAATGGACGCGCCACGCCGGTCGAATTGGATAGCTGGCCACGAAGCCCGTGAAATGAAAGTCGATGCCTTCCATACCTGACTCTTCCCTAACCTCACGCTTGGCGCCGTCAGAGAATGACTCGCCCTCTTCCAGAGCACCCGTAATCCCCTGCCAGAACGTCTGCAGCCCGAAGGACTCGCGCGGCTTCCTCAGAAAAAGCATGAATTCGAGCGCCCCGGCCGCCGTGCGCCGATAGAGGAATACATGTACGGAGAAGGGGCGTCGGAACATTCTGGCGGGATTCTAGGGCTATCCCTCTTGCAATGCATGCCAGACGTGTGATTCCGGGTCGTGCCCTTAGTTCTGCCGGACAGGCCTTTGCCCGGGCCAATCTACAAAAGGCACTAGATGTGCGAACACGTTTCAAAGGTGCCGACCAGCGCAACTGCCCCACTGAGACAAATCCGCGTTTCCGCGCGCGCAGTGGGGATCACCACACGCAATCCCCGGAACCTACATCGGCGCACCTGGCAGACTCGGCGCCACTATTCGAATCTCACCGCGGCAGGTAAAGCACAGCGCCTGGGGAAAGCGAGAAGTCCTGAACATGTCCAGCTTTAGTGCGGTCGTGTGTCAGTGCATGGATGTGCACTATCTCGCCGCTCCCAAGAAAAACTCCCGTATGTCGTGTGGAGTAGAAGCCGACGAAATCCGTATCCTGCCCTCCAATCTCCCACGTGGTCTGGTAGGACTTGGTCGGCCGGTCACCAGGAACTGCCGATGCAGGACGGTTCATGACAGTGACTGTCAGAGACACGGGCCGCGCACGAATCCGGAAGGCGAACGCTCGGCCCGCTGCGATGCCGTTGAGCGTAGCCGCCTCTCCGATCCATGATTCCAGTTCGGCGTAGCTCCTAACCCCACCCGGGATCGCGATTGTTCGCCAACGCGACACCTGACTGTAGACGAGAAACGGTGGCTGGTGGTCCTAGGACGACCCCACCGTCAGCTTGTCGATTCGAACCTCCGCAGCGTACGGGACGGAATCAATGACCAAAACCTCGCCACCCAGATGCTGTACCGGGCCGACCGCATAGAGGCGCCGCTGGCCCTTGAAGGCCGCAAGGCCCGCGTAGCTACCGTAGTCACCCTTGCCAAAATTCGCGTTCGCGCCCAGCGTCATCACTTCAGGAGTCGCTAAGGATGTTCGGACTGACTCCTGAGCGCACCCCAGAACAAGCGCCGGCAGAGTTGCCAAAAGAGCACGGCAACACATACCTTTCTTTCGACTTCTCACCCACGACATGGACATGGTGTTTTTCGCTGTTATCTAGAGACTACGCTGGTTAACGCGCTTGGACAGCTGCTCCGCACTCTCTCGCCTTTCGCTGTAGCGGTCCACGAGGTAGGGCACCACATCGCGAGTCAGCAGCGTAAACTTTACGAGCTCCTCCATGACATCGACGAGGCGCTCATAGTAGGCCGACGGCTTCATTCGACCGGCATCGTCGAACTCCATGAAGGCCTTCGCGACAGACGACTGGTTCGGAATCGTCAACATTCGCATCCAGCGTCCCAGCACGCGAAGCTGGTTGACCGCATTGAACGACTGCGAACCCCCTGAGACCTCAAGAACCGCCAGTGCCTTGCCTTGAGTCGGCCGTATCGCACCAGCGCTCAGTGGAATCCAGTCGATCTGGGCCTTCATGATGCCGGTCATCGCACCGTGGCGCTCCGGCGAGCACCACACCATGCCTTCAGACCACATGGCCAGTTCGCGCAACTCCAGCACCTTCGGGTGGGTCTCGGGCTCGCTGTCGGGCAAGGGAAGACCCGCCGGATCGAAGATCCTGGTCTCCGCCCCCATCGCAGCGAGCAAGCGCTCGGCCTCCAGGCTCAGCAGCTTGCTATACGAACGTTTGCGCAGGGAGCCGTAGAGCAGCAGGATCCGCGGCGAATGCGTCGCGCGGGCCTCACCCCCGAAGTCATCGACCAAAGGGCGGTGGAACTGCACGGGATCAATGTTTGGCAGGTCAGATAGGTCCGTCGACACGCCGGCCCTCCTTGTCGATGATCAGCTCGCCATCCTCTTTCGCGAACGGGCCCCTCTGCGGCAGCGGAAGGATTTCCAGCACAACCTCCGAGGGGCGGCAGAGCTTGACTCCCCATGGGGTCACAAAAATGGGTCGGTTGATGAGGATCGGATGCGCGAGCATCTGGTCAATCAGCTGTGCGTCCGTCCAGTGCGGTGCGTCGAGACCCAGCTCCGCGTAGGGAGTGCCCTTCTCGCGCAGCAGCTGCCGGGGCGTCATGCCCATTCGGCGGATCAGGTCTTCGAGCGTCGCCCGGTCCGGCGGCGTCTTCAGGTACTCGATGACAGTAGGCTCGACGCCGGCATTGCGGATCAGCGCCAGGGTATTGCGCGACGTGCCGCAGTCCGGGTTGTGATAGATCGTGACAGCCGGCTCATTCATGGGCGCTTCGCCAACGTCGGATGAACTCTGGGGCCGCGTTCGTACCAGTCCTTGCTTCGCCGAACGATCGACACGACCGATAGCATCACCGGCACTTCGATCAGCACACCCACGACGGTCGCGAGCGCCGCACCCGACTCGAACCCGAACAGGCTGATGGCCGCGGCCACCGCGAGCTCGAAGAAGTTGCTCGCACCGATCAGCGCGGAGGGCCCAGCCACGCAATGCGCCTCACCACTCGGCGCGGTTCAGAAGGTACGCGAGCCCGGAGTTGAAATAGACCTGAATCAGGATCGGTACGGCCAGCAGCGCGATCACGAGCGGCTGCGCGCAGAATCTGCTCACCCTGGAACCCGAACAGCAGCACCAGCGTCGCCAGCAGCGCCACCAGGCTCAAGGGCCCGAGGCGTGCCAGGACGCCGCGAAGCGCGCGGGTCCGACCGCGCGCGAGCAGCACTTTGCGCAGCACCTGTGCAATGACTACCGGCACAACGATGTAGAGCACCGACCGACAGCAGCAGCGTGTCCCAGGGCACCGTGATCGCCGAGAGGCCCAGCAGCAGCGCCGACGATCGGTGCGAAGGCCACGACCATGATCAGGTCATTGAGCGCTACCTGCGACAGGGTGAAATGCGGCTCGCCGTCCGACAGGTTGCTCCACACGAAGACCATCGCCGTACAGGGCGCAGCGGCCAGCAGGATGAGTCCCGCGATGTAGGAGTTGATCTGGTCCGGCAGGCAGGTACGGCCGGAACATCCCGCCGATGAAGAGCCAGCCGAGCAGCGCCATCGAGAACGGCTTCACCGCCCAGTTCACGAACAGCGTGACGCCGATGCCGCGCCAGTGCCGGCGGACCTCGCCCAAGCGCGGCGAAGTCGATCTTCATCAGCATCGGGATGATCATCAGCCAGATCAGCACCGCGACCGGCAGGTTGACCTTCGCGACTTCGGCAGCGCCGATCGCCTGGAACGACGCTCGGGAACAGGTGCCCCAGCGCAATGCCAACGACGATGCAGGCGGCGACCCACAGGGTCAGGTAGCGTTCGAAGGTGGACATAGCTCAGCTCTTCCCGATTTCGCGGACCTTGCTTGAGAGGGACAGCCGGTCCAGCGACCCGATCGGCAGTGCTCATGAAGAGGCTGATGCGCCGCTCCAGCGCCCGGAAGGCCTCGCGAAACGCGTTGGCCTTTTCCAGCTCCGTGCCCTCCACCGCGGCCGGATCCGGCAGACCCCAATGCGCGGTCATCGGCTGGCCGGGCCAGACCGGGCAGACCTCGCCGGCCGCGTTGTCACAGACGGTAAAGACGAAGTCAAGGTCCGGTGCGCCCGGCGCCGCGAACTCGTCCCAGGCCTTGCTTCGCAGCCCTGCGGTGTCGAAATCAAGCCTCAGCAGTAGGTCGAATGCGTAGGGATTTACCCGCCCGTTGGGGTGACTCCCGGCGCTGTAAGCGCGGAAACGCCCTTTTCCCATCTTGTTGAATAGGGCTTCGCCCAAAATGCTGCGGGCGGAGTTGCCCGTACAAAGGATAAGCACGTTGTAGACTCGATCGCTCATTTCAGCTTCCTATGTCGGTGTTGTTGGTCAGAGCCAGCAGGCGATCTACCCCTACCGGCTCCTCGGGTTGTAGCGGCACGACGGCATAGCGCTGGGCGTGGCGCGTAACTACCGCTTCGATTTCGCGTCGCTCATTGTTCGCCCGCATTTGCAGCAGGACTGAATGCGGGTTGGCCGCAGCGATGCTGTTGTTGATGATCCAGGCCCACGGATGAATTCCGGCGCGCAGCAGGTCCGCCTGCAGGTTCGCCGCCTCAAGTACAGGCGTGGTTTCCGCGAGTGTCACCAGCAGCACTTTGGTCTGCACCGGATCCTGAAGCTGCATCATCGGTGTCCTGAATCGCACCCCGCTGCCGCCCAACTGCCTCGCCGACTCCCGGTGATAGGCGCCCGTCGTGTCGAGCAGCAGCAGCGTGTGGCCTGTGGGTGCCGTATCCATCACGACGAAGACCCGTCCGGCCTCCCGGATGACGCGTGAGAAGGCCTGAAAGACGGCCACTTCTTCCGTGCAGGGAGAACGCAGGTCTTCAGCCAGCAGCGCTCTGCCTTGCTCGTCGAGCTTCGCGCCCTTGGTGCCCATCACGTGCTTGCGGTACCGCTCGGTCTCGGCGAGCGGATCGATCCGGCTGACGGTGAGGTTTTCCAGCGAGCCATGCAGGGTCTCGAGCAGGTGTGCAGCGGGATCCGAGGTCGTCAGGTGCACTACATGGCCGCGCGTCGCGAGCCCCACAGCGACGGCGGCGGCGAGCGTCGTCTTGCCGACGCCTCCCTTCCCCATGAGCATGATGAGCCCGTGCCCCTCTTTGGCAATCTCGTCGACCAGACCTGAGAGGGCGGGCGCCTGCAGGACCGCCTGAGGGGAGTCAATCCCTCGGACCTCTGCGTCAGATTCGACGAACAGTTGCCGCAGGGCACTCAGTCCTACCAGGTCGAATGACTTGAGGGATAGGAGGTCCAGCGGCAGCGCCTTCAGGACGTCGGGCATGCCCGCCAGCGCCGCCTGCTCCCGATTGCATATCGCGGCCGCCAGAGGATCCGCAGCAGCTTCACTGCGCGGCAGGATTCCGTTGATCACCAGAAACTGGCGGGAGAGGCCGACGACCGCGAGTTCCTCGTGGGTCCGGGCAGCCTCGCGCAGTGCGGCCGGTTGCGCGCGGGCCACCAGAATCAGCCGCGTTCGCTTCGGATCCGCCAGGGCGTCTACAGCGGCCTTGTACTGCAGCCGGTGCTTCTCCAGACCCGACAGCGGGCCGAGGCAGGAGGCGTCTCCCTTCCCTGCCGCCAGGAACCCGCT
Source organism: uncultured delta proteobacterium (assembly GCA_963811985.1). Taxonomy (GTDB): domain Bacteria; phylum Myxococcota_A; class Polyangia; order Polyangiales; family Polyangiaceae; genus FEN-1139. Next base: position 71,865 of record CAWEUH010000020.1, on the reverse strand, counting down.
CCATGCACCGGGCAACTGGAGCAGCCGGATGGTGTGGCCGGTCGGTGCAGTGTCGAAGATCACGTGATCGTAGGTCGTGATCAGGGCCGGATCGGTCAACAGCGCCGTGAACTCATCGAAAGTCGCGATTTCCGTCGTGCAGGCACCCGACAGCTGCTCTTCGATACCCTTCACGTCGGCATCCGGCAGCACGCCGCGTATCGGGCCTACGATTCGGTCCCGATAGCCTTGAGCGGCTGCCTGCGGATCGATCTCCAGCGCGGACAGTCCCGGCACGCCCGGAACTGCCGTGATCGTGTTCCCGATGCGGATACCAAATACCTGGCCCACGTTTGAGGCCGGATCGGTGCTGACGAGCAGCACGCGTCGGCCGATGGCAACCAGATGCAGTGCGGTACCGCAGGCGATGGAGGTCTTGCCTACGCCCCCCTTGCCCGTGAAGAAGAGGAAGCGCGGCGTGTCTTCAAGGAACTTCATGTCAATTGGCGTCGTATTTCGCAGAATCTGCTTGCCCAAACGCTACGCGACGAGCGACCCGCGCCGAGAAGCAACTTGGTGAGGCAGACCGCGGAGGCAGGACACAACGCGGTGAACTCGGCACTCTGCTTCACGTCCTCCGGCACATAGGCTCGGTCCACCGCCGCGTAGCCCCAACGCGCGAATATCGGCTGCGCCGTTTGCGTGAGAACCACCAGCAATTTGACGCCAGCCGCCAGCGTGAGCAGCCCTGCCGCACCGTATCTTTCCAGACCCACGGTGCCGATCACGCGCTCCCCGTGTCGCGCCACCCAGAATCGGATGGGCGTTGCCGCGAGATCCGCTATCGGCAGCGAGGACGCCGCCAATAGCGCCCGGATTGCATCTCGGTCGACCACAGCAGCAGGCTCCACAGCAATATTGGCGGCTCCGGTCACGCGGATTTTCTGCGCAAGTCAGCTGTCGATGGCGCGCAAGTACCCGTCGAACAGTCGGTCGCGAGGCTGCAACAGTTCTCTGTCAGGAATGTCACGAGATCTGACATACGCTCGAAGTTCGCGCTGTAGTAAACAAATCGGCTTTCTTTGCGGGAGCTCACCAGCCCCGCGTGGGACAGCGTCTTGAGGTGGAAGGACAGCGTCGGCGCGGGAATCCGGAGTTGCTCGCTGATCTCGCCGGCTGCATAGCCCTCCGGCCCGCGTTTAACGAGAAGGCGAAACAGGGCAAGGCGGGACTCCTGGGCCAGTGCTGCCAGCGCAACGACGGCGGTCTGTGCTTTCATAGTTCCAATATTATAGAACTATGATGCGATCATCAACCTCCCGTCGTCGGCAATGAACCTGCGGCCAGCGGACACCCGCCCGATACTGCCGCCCGCGTACTGAGTGGTCCGCCTTCGGCCGTGGCCCGAAAGATGGGGTCGGCCATCGAGCGCCTGGTGCCTGATTCCGAGACGCGCCGCCTGAGTCGCCGGGCGGCAATTTCGCTAGGCTACTGACGCTTTGCGCATCGGCAAGGAGTCCATCATGCGTAGAAGATCGTTGTCGGGCGGCGTACGGCCAGCGGGACCGGATCGCATCCAATTCACCTTTATGTTCGCCGGTGTTCGGTATAGGCCAACACTGCCATGGACTCCTACTGAGACCACCCTGCGCCGCGCCCGGCAACATCTGATTGGCATCAACACGCGCATCGCGGCAGGAACCTTCTCCTTCGCTGAGGAGTTCCCGGATTACCGTCACTTGCGGGAGGTTCCGCGCGCCGGATCCGCACGGACCTGCGGCCAAGTGTTCGACGAGTATCTGGCGCACTGCTCGGCTCGCGTCGGCCGCCTCGACATGGCAGCGGTAACGCTGAGCTCGTACCGGAAGATCCTGGATGGCATCTGGCGGCTGGAACTTGGCTCGCTCCGGTTTCTCGACGTGCGTTACACCACACTCGTGCGGATCGCGGACCGCACCGGGTGGGGCAAGAAGACCCACAACAATGCAATCAGTGTCCTGCGACGTGCCTTCAAGTTCGGCTACCGCGACCATCCCGACCGACACGATCCGTCGCGCGAACTCAAGGGAGCGCGCATTCAGCACAAGGATCGATCCCTCATTGATCCGTTCAGCCTTGAGGAGGCGGAAACATTGATAGCAGCGCTTCGCCGCGACTGGGGCAACGCGCAGGCCAACTACGATGAGTTCCGGTTCTTCACGGGGCTACGGCCGTCGGAGGAAATCGCACTACTTGTCAACGACTACGATGCATCGCGCGGCACGCTCGACGTCACCAAGGCGCGCGTCGACGGCGTCGACAAAACTTCGACCAAGACGGGCGACGACCGGCGGATCGCCCTGGGTCCGCGCGCGATCGGCGTTCTGAAACGACATTTGGAATTGCGCGAAGAACTCGCGCGCGCCGGCAAGATCGATCACGACTTCCTGTTCTTCAAGGCCAACGGGCAGCCGCTGCGCAATCTCCTGTATCCCGGGATTCGCTGGCGGCGAACGCTGAGCCGACTGAAACAGATCCGGTACCGCCGGCCCTACACCGCACGACATACGTCGGTGAGCTGGAATCTCATGATCGGCCGCAGCGCCCTGTGGGTTGCGCGGCAGCACGGGCACAGCATCGCGACGATGCTGCGCTTCTATGCGGCTTGGGCTGACGGCGCGCTCGAAGCCGACATCGATGCGATCCGGGCCACACAAAATTCCGAGCGGCCCCTGCGTCGCCGGCCAACGGTCGCAGGCCAGCGGAAAGTTGCACGCCCCATCGCGCGTCCGTTCGAATTGGAATTGCCCCCGGCGCCGACCACGGCCGCGAATCGATTTGCCAGTGGATCTGCCACTAAGCGCGGCATATAGTCTACCAAGACTCTGAAATCAAAGGAAAATCTTGGCGGGAGAGAGAGATCCACATCTGCCACCAAGCACCTGATTTGCAATGGCTATTTCTTGCCATTGAATTAAAGCACCATCAGAAGTACCAACGGAATTTGGAAACTGGACCGCATCGGCACCGCTAGTGCGCCCAGGAGGCTGGCGTCGCCTACCGGGTGAACCGCCGACCCAACCCGGGCAAGCCGTTGAACCCTCAACAGCGCCACATCAATCGCGTGCGCTCAGCAACGCGTTCCCGCGGCGAGCATGCCTATAGGGTCGTGAAGTGCCTATGGGGTTTCACCAAGGTGCGCTATCGGCGACTGGCCAAGAACACGGCACGGCTGTTCACGGCGTTCGCGCTAGCCAACCCGTACATGGTCACGCGCCAGTTGATAGCAACGTTGGGGACGTGTCGGTGCGAGACGCCCACCGAGCCACCCAACCACCCGGATCGGCCGCTAAAGCGGCCGATCCCAGCGGATCCAGCCCGCACTGGGCGACGAACATCGCCGTTCAATCGCTAAATCCTGTCCAGGCGAGGGCCTGTGCAGAGCTTCCCTAAGACTCGATCATCATAGTCAAAAAGCCGGGGAGCGCCAATCAATCTCGAGCAGGATCGGCACGTCAGTCGCCACATTTCGTCAGCAGTTCGTGCGCTACTTCACGGGGAATTCCGTAGCGGCTCTTGGAGCCCACCGCCGACATCGGTATGTCGCTCAAACTCAACGCAAGTTCCAGCGGTTCGCGACCGGGGTCGCGCCGTACCCCGAGGTGGAACGCAAGTTCATTCATCGACCCTATGACTCGGCGATTGGTAGCAGAGGCGAAGGCCACGGGCTGCATCTGCGTCAGTTCGCGGCGAACCAGCTCCGGGGGTATCCCCAGAGCCGCCAGCAATTGGCCCACGGCAAACCTCAGATTCCCTTCGAGCGATGCGCGAAGATCGCGCGCCGGGAGTATGACAGTCAGCAATGACCGCTCGCTTGTGGCAAGGACCACTTGTTGAGTCCCATAGCGCACCAGATGCACTGACCAGTTGCCAAGGCGCGTCGTTGGCTCCATCGCGTCGGGAAGCCTCTGCGCGAGGCCGAGCCGCTGGCGGACTATTCCAGAGCAACATAGCGTAATCACGAATTGCGTCGCAGGAGAGCAATCGACGAGGAGGGACGCTGCGGGCTAACCGCCGCCCAGCAGCCGTCGAGCCAGGAGAGACTGCATGTCCCGTCGCCCGTCGGCAATCAGGTAGATGGCGACCTGCTCCCCCACGACGCGGTAGATGAGCCGGTAGGGCTTGAAGAACACCTGCCGGTACTCCTGATCGCCCAGACCGCGCAGTTCCTTTGGGCATGTTCCGCGAGTCGGCGCTTTCGCGAGGCTCTCCGCGATTTCAAGAATCCGGCTCAGAACATGCTCGGCGTTTTGGCGCGAGTCGTGCTTCGCGATATGGGTGACAAGGTCTTCCAGGTCGCGCTCAGCGTCTTCGGTGAGGACGACTTGAAAGCTCATCAGTCCTCCGTCACCGCTTTGGCGCGCAGTCGCTTGGCGACATCGGCCAGCGGCTTCACCCTGCCCTCCGCGACCTGCTGGTTGCCCAGCGCCAGTATCTTCAGCAACGCCAGCGTCTCCTGGGTTTGCTCGTAGGTGGCCACGTCCTGGATGACCGCCTTGGCCTCGCCATTTTGCGTAATGACCATGGGCTGCCGCTGGTCCGTCAGTTCCTGCAGAACCTCGGCGGCATTGGCCTTCAGGTAGCTGATCGGCCTGATTTGCGTCGAATACCGCATGGCGCCTCCTGATCCTTGAGAGAACTGAATATAGTCCTTTATCGGTCCTATCTCAAGTCAGGCCACCAGAGCGCATCGTGATTATTGGACCGGCGGCCACGACCCCATGGGCTGTGCCTCCCACGGGGCGGGGAAGGCACCGTCAGCCGCCCGGGCGTCGGCGCAATTCCTTCCTCTGCGACGACGGATCGATGACGGCGGCGAGCAGGCGCCTTGCCGTCTGGTGCCGCGCCCTCGCCCACTCAAGCGGCACGTCGGGATAGATCCCGAGGGCGGGCGTCCTCTACTTGCCCTCGAAGCGGTAGTTGTAACGCCAGTATCGGCCGCCCGTCGGTACCACCATCAGGTACAGGCCATCGCCGTCGGTGACCTTCCGGGTTCGGCGTAGCGGCTTGATCAGACCAATCGACGCCTGCGTCAATTGGGGCACCCGTGAGATCTGGTGCATTGACGGTTCGCAGGCGTCTGCGAGCAAGAGATTCGGAGTCATGCGAGCGCCTGGTCCCACAAGCGCCTCAGGGAAAACGTTCGGCGCCGGCGGGCGCGTCCGACGGAGAACTGGCGTTTGTGAATGCGATGCGCGAGTTCCACGCCGGCGAGCGGGACCGTCGCGGTCAGGAACGACTTGAAGCCCAGCATTGATGCGCACCGGCGCTTGATGGCTCGATGGTCCTGCTCAACAATGTTGTTGAGGTAGCGGCGATCTCGGACGACGACAGCTCTCCACCTTGGATCTTCCTGGCTCAGCAGCCGCAACGCGCGGTGGCTGGCAGAATTGCCGTGCAGGTTGACCTTGCTCGGCCATCCGGGTGACCACTGCGACACCACGGCATTGCGGAAAAAGGCCTGCGCGGCATCCATGCTGCGATCCCCACGAAGGACTGAGTCCACGGACTGGCCATGGCGATCAACTGCCCGGTACAGGTAGTGCTTTCCACCCCGCACGGACACAGCCGTCTCATCCATTCGCCACGACGGATCCACCGGCCGCGAATACCGGGCCCACCGCCGCTCGTATTCAGGGACGTACCGAAGCATGTGCCACCGAAGCACCCACCGCATGATGGTTGTGTGCGACACGACTACGCCCCGCTCCGCCATCATGGCAACCAGGTCGCGGTAGCTCAGCCGGTACGTGATGTACCAGCGGACGCACAGTTCAATGGTTTCGGCGGAAAAGCGACGCCGGCGGTAAATCGGGTTGCGAGCCACGGCTCGGGCCATTGGGCACCTCCTGGGAAGGAGGGCTGGATTCTAGGGTGCGGCTCTCAATGCACCAGAGCCCGAATATACCAACAAGCCGCCGAGCCACCAAGAAGTCGGGTGAGACACCCTGAGAATTAAAAAGCCTGCAAATACAGACTCTTATGGGGCAATTTCTGCTGTTCGAAACATTCTGAGACGGCCTGAAACAGCAAATTGGCGGAGAGAGAGGGATTCGAACTTGGCGGAGGCATGTGCGCGTAAATAACTTACGGAATTCAAAAGACATTTTGTCCCCTGCAATCCCCTCAAACCCCCGGATTTGGCAGTAGCTCGCTGAGCAGAATGCATCCCAGTCACCCGCATTGAGCACCTCACATTTGTTATTTTATGTCGGTACTTCTTGCGTTCTACCTACGTTTCATAACATCATTACGAAGTGACTGAACCCACCCTTGCGGCCCGGACTCTTAAGCTCATTGCCGAGCGCGGGATGATTCGCGCACGCGATCTCTCGGAGCTGGCAATCCCGCCCATCGTGCTGTCTCGCCTGGTTGCGAACGGCCAACTCGAAAGGCTTTCGCGCGGACTATACGCCCTGCCAAACCGCCCCCTGTCCGAGCGCCACCAGCTTGCAGAGATCACCACACGCAGTCCTCAAGCCGTGTTTTGCCTGATGACGGCGCTGCGCTTCCATGATCTCACGACCCAGAATCCCCACGAACTGTGGGTGGCCCTGCCGAATAAGGCACGGGCGCCGCGCATCGACTATCCGCCGCTGCGAGTCGTCCGCTATTCCGGGTCGGCGCTCACGAAGGGCGTCGAAGCCCATTCCATCGACGGGGTCTCTGTGCGCGTGTATTCGGTTGCCAAGACCGTGGCCGACTGTTTTAAGTATCGACACAAGATCGGACTGGATGTCGCCTTGGAGGCGCTGCGCGAATGTCGTCGCGGCAAGCGCGCTACCAGCGACGAGCTATGGCGCTACGCCAAGATCTGCCGCGTCGCAAACATCATGCGGCCTTATCTTGAGAGCATAACGTGACCCGCGACAAGGGTCGAAGCGCAGAGTCCATCCGCGCGCGCCTGCTGAACCGCGCTCGGGCCGACAACGTCGAATTCCAACAGCTACTCACGCGATTCACCCTTGAGCGGCTCCTCTACCGGTTGAGCATTTCCGAGCACCGTGACCACTTCCTGCTCAAAGGCGCCCTGCTCTTCAACCTGTGGTATCAGCAACCCCACCGCGCCACCCGCGACGTCGACTTTCTCGGATTTGGATCGGACGACATTCCGAGAATCGAATCCGTGTTCCGCAATCTTTGCGGAATCGCCGTTAATGATGGCATTACCTTCGATGCCGGCACTGTCAAGGCCGCCGAGATTCGCCTCCATGCGAACTATGGCGGCGTCCGCGTCAACCTCGTGGGTGCACTCGCCGGAGCGCGCTGCCCCGTGCAGGCCGATATTGGCTTTGGCGATGCCGTCACGCCGGCACCCATAGATACCAGTTATCCAACCCTGCTTGCGGATCTACCGGCGCCGCAAATACGCGTGTACCCCAAGTACACGGTGATCGCCGAGAAGTTCCATGCCATCGTGCAACATGGCATGGAGAACAGCCGCATGAAGGACTATTTCGACCTCTGGGTACTGACCCGGGACACCAGCCTTGATACACGAATATTGCAGGAAGCGATCAGAGCGACTTTTGCACGACGACTCACGGCGCTACCGATCGAAACGCCCATCGGGCTATCCAAAGAATTCGCGGCCGATGCCCTTAAACAATCCCAGTGGAGCGGCTTCGCGGCAAGAAACAAACTGACGGTACCGGCTTTGGCGCCGATCCTCGACAGTCTACGCGCGAGTTTTGATGCCCTGCGATAATCGACATTTGTCTCATTTCGCACGCGTCCTCAGCCCGTCGTGCTCAAACCCTTCGTCACCCCAAGACCTTATCAGTTCCAGCCTCAGCGACCCTTCAGTTACCTTTGGAGACCGTTGAGAATGAATGCCCGGCGCCTCTCGATCGCCGCGATTGTCTTCGGCTGCGCAACCCCCTTCTCCGCGACTTCGTCAGCCGGTAACAGCGTATCCAACGCCATTTCTCCGAGTCCTGGGGAAGAATACGAACATCTGATTGGCACGATTCCGGCCGTCTGTACCGCGTGGGCAGACATTACATTCGAACATTGGTTGCCACCTTGGCAATACAATTTGAACATCGACATGTCGGGCCACGTCTCTAGTGCCGTTTTCGTATTGGGTCCGAATGCGCAAAGAGACGATGCGGGCCGGATCACCGCGAACCTGCAAGCAGGTGTTCGATGAATACCTGGCGCACTGCTCGGCGCGCGTTGCGCGCCACGATATGGCGCTTGTGACGCTGACCTCGTACCGTAAAATCCTTGATGCCATCTGGCGTCCGGAACTTGGCGCCCTCCGATTTCTGGACGTACGTTACTCGACTCTCGTGCGGATCGCCGACCGCACCGAATGGGGCAAGAAGACCTACAACAACGCCATCAGTGTCGTGCGACGCGCGTTCAAGTTCGGCTACCTTGATCATCCCGACCGACATAATCCGACGCGCGAGCTCAAGGGAGCGCGCATTCAGGGCAAGGATCGAGCTCTCATCAATCCATTCAGCCTTCAGGACGCGGAAGCATTGATTGCCGCGCTTCGCCGCGACTGGGGCGACGCGCAGGCGAACTACGACCAATTCCGGTTCTTCACCGGGCTGCGTCCCTCGGAGGAAATTGCGTTACTCGTCAGCGATTACGATGCTGCGCGCGGCACGCTCGCCGTCACCAAGGCGCGCGTCGATGGCGTCGACAAGGACTCGACCAACACGGCCGACGACCGGCGAATAGTTCTGAGTCCGCGCGCAGTCGGCGTGCTGAAGCGCCAGCTGGCTCAGCGCGAGGAACTCGTGCGCGCCGGCAAGATTGATAACGACTTACTGTTCTTCAAGGCAAACGGGCAGCCGCTGCGCAATCTACTGCATCCGGGCATCCGCTGGCGGCGAACGCTCAGCCGCCTCAAAAACATCCGGTACCGCCGGCCCTACACCGCGCGGCATACCTCTGTAAGCTGGGATCTCATGATCGGCCGCAGCGCTCTGTGGGTCGTGCGGCAACACGGGCACAGCATTGCGACGATGCTGCGCTTCTATGCCGCGTGGGCAGACGGCTCGCTCGAATCTGATGTTGCGACGATCCGGGCCACTCTCAATTCGGTGCGCTCGCTGAGTCGCCGGGCGACGCTCGGCGCTCGGCCAATACCTACCCGCCCCATCGCGCGTCCGTTTGAAATGGAATTGCGGCCGGCACCGATTTCGGCAACAAGAGGATTTGCCAGTGGATATGCCACTGAGCGCGGCATACCGACTACTAACTCTTTGAAATCAAAGGAAAAACTTGGCGGAGAGAGAGGGATTCGAACTTGGCGGAGGCATTCACGAAATCAATAAATTACTGATTTCTCAGCAACTTTTGTCCCTGCGATCCCCTCGAACCCCCGGATTTGGCAGTAGATTTGGCAGTAGCAATCGCGCGCCACGCAGCGGTGCTTCGCGTCCCGGTCGAACGACCCCTTTGGCTGCGCGAACAGGAGGGTGATGAAGTGCGAGGCACGACCGCCGGTGTTACGAGCTAGTTTGGTGCCCCGGCCAGAAATCGGGAACGGTCTTGTCGTCGAGTGCCACCCCAAGGCATGACGCGAGTCCTCGGATAGCTGAGATAGAGTAGCCGCTTGGAGCGTGTTGCTGCCACAAACGCATTGCGGGACTCTTCTGCTCGTTCCTTTTGCGCCCGCGGCTCGATAGTCGGGAAACGTCCCTTCGGCCATCCCCGCAATGAAGACCACATCAAACTCCAGACCCTTTGACGAGTGCACCGTCAATAGCGCAACGCCCCCGCGGGAGGACTTCTGCGTACTGCCTAGCGCCTTGCTGCTGATGAAAGCACCCAGAGTCTTTGCGCCTACCGTCGAGCGCAGGAACTGGTCCCAATCCTTGCGGAACACGGCAATATCCTCGTAAATCGCCAGTCGCTGCGCCTCGTCGAGTGCATCCGCGTGCTTCTGAAGAGCGTTAAAGGCGGGCATCAGATCGAGACGCGCTGGGTTCTTCGCGATAACGTCAATGGCTGCTTGAACGGCGCGAGCATGCGGGTCGGGCGACGCGCCTGCCATCGCCGCGAGCCCCCCGTGGAAATCCGACAACGCGGGGTCTCCCACCTTCCACTTCTTCGCGAGCGCTGCCAAGTGCAGACGGTCCTTTGGGTTCGCAAGAACTCGCAACGCCAGTTGGAACGCATCCACGGCATCGGACTCGTGTTTCATGGCTAGCCGTGAGCCTTTTGTAAAACAGATTCCACGCTCCTTAAGCTCGGCCTCTACGGACAGCAGTGCGAACCGGGTGCGGCCAAGGATCGCGATTTCTCTAACTGCACACCACCCTCCACATCGGGATGGCCTTCGGCAACAAGACGCTCAATTTCATCGGCAATCTTGCTCGCTTCGTCTTTTTCATCGTCTCCAACTAGGACCCTTACCGACCCGGCAATTGGCAATTGCATGGCAACCATGTAGTTGTTGTCCAGCGTCTGAGCGTAGTCAACTACGGCCCGCGATGACCGATAGTTTGCAGTCAGCTGAATACGCTTGGCGGAATACTCGGAACCGAAGCGCTCCATGAACTCAGGACTTGATGTGTTAAACCCGTAGATAGATTGCCGGGGGTCGCCAACCATCATTAGGTTCCCGCGCGTGTCGCCACAAAGCGCTGTGATGAGAGCGTACTGCGCCTCGTTCATATCCTGCGCTTCATCGATGCAAACGAATTTGTACAGGCGCCGGTAGATTTCGCCGACTTTTGGATTGTCGACAAGAAGCTTATAGGAGAGAAGCAATAGGTCGTCGAAGTCATACGCGTCGCAAGCGCGCATACCCGCCTCGTAGGCGTCAAGCACCCTAGCAGCTTCCTCGTCCTCGACTACTGCGCACGTGATGGGATGCGCCTTGACGTGTGCAATCGCCGCAAGCCAACGATCAATCTGCTTACGGCGATCTTTTGAATCCTCAATTTGTCCGAGCCTATCGGACAAATAGGGATCCTCACTAATTGCCCTTTCCAGCACTTCCTTGCGATCTTTGAACTGCTCGAAGATGTTCGGCGTTCCTTCCACGCCGACCATCTTTCCGCGCTCAGAGAGCAATTCGAGGCAAAAGCTGTGCATAGTCCCAATAAACGCACGGTCGCGCTCTTCACCCAGGTCCTCTAGCCTCTCCTTCATCTCATCAGCAGCTTTGTTGGTAAAAGTCAGCGCAAGGACTCGAAAGTGTCCAGGCACGTTCGTCAGCAGGTGACGGATGCGCTCGGTGAGGACGCGCGTCTTGCCCGAGCCAGGACCGGCGACAACGAGCAATGGGCCGTCGACATGGTTTGCGACTTCGAGTTGCTGCGACGAGAGCCTGGCCTTAAATGCGTCTGTCATGCTCCATCCTTGGCCGCCGTCAGACCATGTGCCTTCCCGATGATCTCGAACAACGCTCTTATCTGAGTCGGGTATCTACGTGCCGATTCGCTTTGGCCACAAATCGCAGTTGCAACGTACTTGGCGGCACTGGTCTTATTGCCATAAAGGGCATCGAGCGCAGCGCGCTCACGGCCCCCGGCCGACTTGTAGTCGCGCACGACGTTCTTTTTCTTGTTTTGGCCGTGAAGTTCATCGATGTACCGATCTAGGTAGCCCGCCCTCCCGTCCATGGCATCGAGCGCCGCCTCGATCTCTGGAAGGTAGTTCTCAGCCACGAGCTGGGACTCGAAGTTCTTGCCCGCAGGGTGAACCACCACGTTCGAGCACTCGGCCGCTTTCTTTTCGCTGGCTTTCTTCAGTGCTGCCTCCAGCTTGGACACGGGATCTGATTCGCCATCAGCGAACACATACCAGGGGATGCTTAACGCCTTGGCCAGCCAAATGAATGGAAAATAGTCCGTGCCATTGGCACGAACGAAGCAAAACCCCAGTTCGTGAACAGTGGAGTCCCAGTATTTGTTAGCCCAGACAGGCAGAGCCTGCTCCTCAGTCTGCCCTTCAAAGAGCACGACCGCTCGCGAAAAAAGTATGTCACCACGAGTATCGATTACGGTCTCTTGAAGCTTTCGGACGTCGTCTTGGTGCAGCCCACTGAGGTCCAGGCTGGTGACTTTCGTGTCTCCATGCGTCTTTAGAAACAGCCGCAAATCCTCGATCTGGGCCTGCCCAGCAAAATATGGGGAATGGGTGCTCACAACCCGCTGGCCAGTGATCGCCTTGATGTGGGCGAACAAGGAGCGCTGCGCCTGGGGATGTAGATGCGATTCGGGCTCTTCAAGCGCGAGCATCGAGTGGATTTTATCGCCGCCTTCCTTCGCTTGTTTGCTTCGCCACGCAGCATATGCTCGAAAGACGAGCAGCGAAGCCAAGCTTCGCGTCCCCATGCCGTGGCGCGCGAGAGGGAAGGACTGCGCCCCAGCGGTGCTGAAGGAAACGTCGACGCCCTTGGAAAGGTCGCGTAACTTCCTCGCCACGGGGCTAATTTCCACGCCGCCGCTGTCCGCCGCTACGACATCCTGCAAACCACCCAGATTATCCTTCAGGTGTTTTAGGACAGCGCTCTTCTCGACGATCTGCTGATTGATGCCGGACAGCGTAGCTTCCATCTCCGCAATTTCAGCGTCGCTAAGACCGAGGTCCTCCGTTAACCGGCGCCAAAAAGACCCCGGCTTGCGAAGGTCCTCCTCCAAATCTCGCTTGGCATCAACGTAATGCAGCGCCAGCGGCTCCATATGCGCAGCAGTCACTGCGCGATCGCTCACCGTGGCGGTACTCCATTCTGCGAAGGGTTTCCATTCCTTCAGAAAACGCCGATCAAGAACGTACTCTCCGCGTGCCTCGCTCCATCGCAAGGATGTCCTGACGCCGGTGAATTCATTCTGATCATCATCAGTGGCTACGCCAGGGCCGCCCCAAAGACTCACCCAGAAGCTGCCCTCTGGATAAGAATCTGCCACCCTGCCGTTATCACCAATGGGGCGAATCATCAGGTCGATGAGGACCTCACGAGTTTTCGGCGCCGTCAGTTCACCAGAAGCGAGCCTCACATCGTCTGGGCCGACGGCCTTCCGCCCTGCGCCGATGGCGGCGAACAGGGCGTCTAGAAAACTTGTCTTGCCAGCATTGTTTGCCCCGATCAGCACCGTAAGGTCATTCAGGCTCACTTCGATATCGGCCAACGAGCGGAAGTTCTTTACGCGCGCGACCGTGATCGCGATATCGCTTTCCTTCCCGTAGATCGACATTAATCCCACCGCGAAAGGCCCGGATGGGCAACGTGGATACTATCGCCACGATATGACCTGGGTGCCCTAATGGTATGCCTATGGATGCATGGGCCTGGTCTCACTGTAGTTTGGTTCACCGACGACTTCTCAATGAGGCCGCTTGGCAATAGGGACAAAGCTCACGACATTGCTTGAGCGCTCTATGTTTGACGACTCCATTAGATTCTGAAGAAGCCTCGGTTGCACTCGCATTTCACGGGCGACTGCGGCTTGCGGCACGCCGAAATGCTCCCGCATTACTTTTAGACTCTCGATGATTACTTCTGGCTCTTCTCTAGCAATCAGGTGATCTTCAGATTCTCCGAGCGCTTCGCCGTGGCGCTTCAGGCCCACATAACCCGCTCTCGCTTGGTCATCGTTAAATAGCCCAAGCTGTCGGGCACGGAAGATGATTGCCGCCTTAGAAACACCCCATCGCAGCTTGAGTTCAGACAATCCTGCCCAATTGAGGCGCGTCCCCCGCAAGGCCAGTCGGCATTCAGTCGAAAACGTGCTTCTTGGCATCAGCAGTGCGCTCGCAAATCGATTGGCTTGCGTTTCCGTGAGCCTGTCGCCAGTTAGAACTCCAATGTGAAGCGAAAAGTGGCCGAGTTCATGTGCTATGCCAAAGCGGTCGCGGCAAGCCGAACGGCCATCGCTGTTTAGAGCAATAAGGGGACGTTTTGTAGCAAACGAGACCGCGTCTATTTCTGGTGCCAGGCCACGTACTCGCATCACGACGGCACCTGCGTTCTCAGCGATGCGAGTCACATTGCTCAGTGGTCCCAAGCCGAGGGCGAACAATGACCGAAAGACCTCGGTGGCGCGCTCGATCGCCTCGGAGGATTCTGCGTCGGCTTCACGGACCCGGTATCCCGGGAGATCAACATGTTCGTCGAGCACACCAACCAACCGCTTGAGCATCTCGCCGCGCGCACGAGCTACTTGGCGCAGTGCCACTTTCGTCGTCAACTGGCGACGAAAGTGGCACTGCTCGTCTGCGATCGGATTGGGGTCAACCTGGCGAAAGAACTCCGGCAGTACATCCAGCTCTTCCGCCATCATGGCTTCCAATTGCGCTGAAGCTACTTCAGCTCCTGTCTCGATGCGACTAAGGAACTGCTTCGAAACACCAACCGTCTCTCCCAGGTCCGCGAGTGAGAGATTATGGAATAGACGGGCCAGTCGAAGGTTGCTTCCAATAAACGCTCCTGTCATCGCGCGACTTCTGCAACAGCGTCGTCCTCGTCGCGCCGCTTTGGAACAACCTGTGGCTTGTTGACATGTATGGATGGTGCCAAGGGCTGCTCGCCTTCGAGACGTAGGACCCGGACCGTATCAGAGACCCAACGGCATGCGACCTCACCGTTAGGCGTGAACCCTAGAAATTCCACACGTGGTTCAGCAGCCCCATCATTTCCGCGGTCGATGACGAAGCAGAATCTTCCAGGTTCCCCCTTGCTGGCAAACTCCAAGAAGTCCATTTGGTAGCGATTGGTGGTAAGCACGGCGTCCTTGGAAGGGTTAGCTGGATCGTCGTTGCTAAACCGGCAAGGCACGCCGCCGATTGTGAACACGATGTCGTTATTGCTGTTAGCAAGGCCAATCCAAGTATGTTTTCCGGACGTTGCCTCGGCCAGAATGCGGCTTCTTTGCCGCCCAAAGGTCGTACACCCACGCGTGTATCCACTATCGGTAGGACGCGACAGGTCGTCTTCGGTTGCGTACAACTCCTCCAACAACCAAGACGAAATCGCCTGTAGGCGATCAGAGGTCAATTCCGCATTGAAATTTGCAGGCGGTGGCAAGGTCATTTGTGCACTTCTCCAAGTTCGTCAACCTGAGTTTGGTGCAATTTTTCTCTTTCGTCAACCTAGACCCACTAAGCGCCAGAGTGAGTGCGGGTAGGTGCCCCGGACCGGGTCTTGTAAGGAGGTCGGACTGCCATTGAGCCGTGCCAAAACCCAGGCACCCACGCAGTCAGAGCGCAGCAAGTGGTGCGCACTTGCCACGACCAGCCAAGCAAGGCTCGACGTGTTCTCACCCTGGCTGGCACCACCATGGTCGACCCGTAGGGCCTGATCCAGCAAGGACCGATCCGTAGGGTCTATCTCACCCCAGTTGCGCAAACACAAATTGACCGGGCTACTTACTGGCTAATCGCCGCGACTGCCGATGCCTGAACAATTGTTGCCGAGCCGACAAAGTGGCTAGAGCGACTTAGTTTCTTGCAGGACATTGTGCTGCCTTACCGCCAGAATGCCCGTCAAAAAAACTCGCTTACAAAAGGCGGCCGGCGATTGATGGCGAAAGACTATTCGGCCACGTCGAGAACGGTCGACGAACTGGCATCCTCACGCTCCCTGCCCGGCGATCTCAACGTATCCAATCAGCTCTGCCGAGTAACTGCCATCACCGTTCGCAGCACCCTTGTGCTTAAGTTCCCGCTGCAGGGTTGGCTCTACGAATCGGGCGAATAGATCCATACGCTGCTCGGGCTTCATGGTCGGCGGAGCTGCTGGTGCCTGCAGAAACTGCTCGCACAGGCGCTCGACAGCCGGGATTCGAGTGCCATCCCGCTTAACCGCGATGGGCTGAACCACTACGCGACGCTCCCCGTTGCCGACGGACGCCTCGACCATCCACATCGAAAGCAACACTGGCTCATCCACATCGCCCGACACGGCGATGCCAATGTCCTCTGGCGGCACACTGCGCCAGCGCCCGAACTCCTCCTGCACTATTGGGTGATCCAAACCCAACAGTTGCAACTCGTCGTGGCTCGTCGCAGCCTCCCGATTCAAGGTAAAGCGAGCGCGGCGCGTACCCTCGGCTGATAAAAGGTCGTAGGTGGCGTCGTCCACTTTCACGAGCTTCTGTCGGCGATCCGCAATAGCCGCCGACAGGAAGCGCACCAGCCGATCCATACTCGACGACACGTCCGAGAACGGCTTGTAGTCGTCCAGGCTGAAACCGTCGAGGTCCTGGAACAGGTCGAACACCACCTCTCGCGCTTCTCGCGAGTTCGACAGCGCCGCCTCCAGCTCCACTTGCGTGCGCTTTAGCTCCGGATCGGACAGCGCCTCCTGATACAGGCGGTCATAGTTCAGTCGCTCGGACAGCTGCCCGAGGATCTGGGCGCGCAGGTCTTCCGCGACATTGCCTTGCTCGTCGACCTTGCCGAGCGTCCTCGCGATCTCGGTCAGCTTCTCATCCAGCAGCAGGAAGATGCGGCCCTCGATCGTGTCCGAGAGCACCAGATTGTAGACCTGCGCGGTATGGTTCTGGCCGTATCGGTGGATGCGCCCGATGCGCTGCTCCATGTCCATCGGATTCCACGGCAGGTCGAAATTGAACAGGATGCGCGCGAACTGGAGGTTGATGCCTTCGCGGCCTGCCGCGGTGCAGACCAGCACGCGCGGACCATCCTTCTGGCGGAATCGCCGCTCCGCCGCCACCTTGGCGCCGTGGTCGCCGCCGCGCAGCACCACCACGCCCTGACCGGGATAGGCCTGCTCAATCTCGCGGGCGATCATATCCACCGTGCCGAGGTAGGTGGCGAAGATGACGATCTTCTCGTTCGGGTTCTGCCGCCAAAGCGTGCCCAAGCCGTCGAGCAGCTTCTGCACCTTGGTTTCGCGCTGCTGCGGGGAACACGCGCAGCAGATCGCCAATCCGCAGGCGCTCCTCCGGCAGATGCAGATTCGACCGCGGCCGATGCCGCTTCCTCCGCGTGCGACAGCCGCAATACTCGCTGCCGTAGGGGTCGGACGCCATCTCAAGCGCTTCTTCGTCCAGCTTCTTGACCAGCCGGTATTTCAGGTCGGCCAGGACACGATCCACCTCGCTGCGCCCAACGCTGTCGCGCTGCAGACTCAAATTCCTCATGGATCAGCTCGCGCGCCTCGTCGTAGAGCGCTCGCGGCCCTCGATGTCCAGTTCCTCGATCGCGCAGCAACGCCTCGTGCAGCGTCAGCATCAATAGCCGGCGTTTGAGCGTCCGCCGGACGGCGGCAAAACTCGATGCCGCGATCTTCTGGAAGATCGCCATCAGGAAACCCGAGCGCCCGCCCCTGGTTTCCCTTGCGGCGCGCCAGGTCGAAGCCGTCCTCAAGATACTCACGCAGCTTCTCGTAGAAACGCCGCTCCTCGTCGCACATAAGGAAGGATTCGGTGTGCACCCAACGGCGCGCGAAAAGCGGTGAGCCGTCCGGCTGGCAGGCGTCAGCCTTGGTCCGGCGGAACATCACCGTGTTCAGCCGATGCCGGTTCTCCACCATCTCCTCTGGGCTACCGAACAGCGTCGGATTCAGCAGCTGCACCAGCATCCAGAACTGGAAATGATTGCCCTGGTGCGGCGTGGCCGACAGCAGCAGCAGGTCGCGCGTGTGATCCTTCAGCGCCTCGGCCAGCTTGTAGTTCTCGGTCTTTCTGACCTTGCCGCCGGTGCGGTAGGCGGTCAGGTGATGGGCTTCGTCGAACACCACCAGATCCCACCGCGGGGCGTCCAGCAGCCGCTTGATCCGCGCCGGGCGCTTTAGTGTGTCGATGCTGGCGATCAGCCGGTCGTGCTTGGCGAAGGCGTTGGTCTTGCGGTCGGTGATGTCGCCCTCGCGACCGAAGACCTCGAAATCGAGATTGAACACCTCGTTCAGCTCGCGGTGCCAGTTGTTCACGAGGCCCGCGGGCACGACCATCAGCGCGCGCTTCAGTTCGCCACGGCTGGCCAGCTCGCGAAGGATCAGCGCAGTTTCGATTGTCTTGCCCAAGCCCACCTCGTCCGCGATCAGAGTAGCGCCGCGGCGACGCTGTAGCGATTCGATGCGTCAGCACCACCTGGTGCGGCAGAAGATCGATCTTGCGCCGAAGTCAGCGCGGACGCGCTCTCCATCACCGGCAGCGCGTGGGCCTCGTAGGACAAGCCACGCCTGTGCGCCCGCGTTCCGCGCCGCCTTCACCGAGCGCAGGATGCGTTCGGTGCGCGAAGCTCACGGCGGAAGCGATGGCAAGCTGGCACGCGGCGTTCGCCGACGCCGAAGAAGGCGCGCAGGTAGCCATCGCGCGGTGCGTCGAGAACGACGCCCTGGCCGAATTCGTGGTGGGTGATGCGCTCGCCTGGCTGGAACTGAATCTCAGCCGCCATGCGCTGCCCTCAAGTGATCCGCAGATGGAACAGGCCGGCGGGCCTGCCGCCGTCGCGCAGACAGAATCTCCTGCGGGTATTCGTCGGCCTCGCCCCACAGAAGGCGGCCGAAGTCGAGTGTGGCTCGCCGTGGGGCGCGGCGCACAGCCACGCACGGCATCGGTCGCGCCTGTGACCGTGATGCGGCGTTGACCGGCTGGGAGCCAGAACACCAACGCGGCATCGCCAGCGTATGCATCCTGAAACGACAGAATGGCGGTCTTGAGCTCATCGCCCAGCCAGATCTCGGCATCAGTTGGCGGCAGCAGGTCGAGGCAGCCATCCAGCCCGGCGACCACCAGCGTCTGCCCGCTATTGCTCGGCAGATCGTCCGGCCATGCCCGACGGCGCGAGGAACTGGCGCAGGCTCCAGACCTCGCTAGGCTGCGCAGACTAGTTGCAGGGCCTCGTCATCCCAAACCCAACTGACGCCGCGCCGCTGCCAGACCGTGTCCAGCAGTTGCCTCATGCTCATCTCCTCGTTCAGGAACAGGAGAGCTTGCGCGACTTGCGCCTGATTGCTCGCGTGCCCAGCGTTGTAGATCGACAGCGCGCGCGAGGCCGCGTTGCGCGTGGCTGCTGATCTGCGCCGCGCTTGCGCAAGCCATTCCAGCAGCGCCTTCAGCGCCGGATGCGGCTTGAAGTTTTCGTTCTTCAGTGTGTCCGAGGCGTTGATGCCGCTGCCGTCGAAGCAGGCGCCGATCAGCACCAGCGCCTGATCAAGATCGGAAGTCAGCCGGCGGCTTGTGCTTGCCCTGCCATTCGCGCGCGAATTCGAGCGGATCGATGCGAGATGAAGACCTTGTTCTTCTCCGCGCACCAACCGCGCTGCACGAACTCGTCCGGCGCGATGCCTGAGCCCTGAGAAACTTCTGCATTTGGTCGCGCTGCAGCTCGGTCTTGCCGTCGAAGATGCGCAGGAACTGGCGCGTCATCGGCTCGGCGTTGACCGGCGGCGGCTCCTTGCCTTTGTCGGCGTCCTCGTCGATCAGCTGGTTGATGCCAACCAGCGCATCCTTAACGGAGATGGCGCGCCCTTCGTCGACATAGACCTTGCCGTAGTGGCGCGAGAAATACTCCAGCGCCTTGCCGCGCCGGATCACCTGAATGTCGGCCGCGGGCAGACCTTCCTTGGCGTGGTTTTCCAACATGGCCTGCAATTGGCGCACGTCGGCCATCACCTCGCGGCGCATCCGGCCCCAGCTGACCGGCTTCGGTTCCTCGGTGCGCTTTCGGCAGACGTGGATGATGTCGTACTCGATTGTCTTGCGAGCCGAACTCTGCCTTCGCCCTTCCTTGGTTTCATCGGAGCGGATCGGATAGGTCGCTTCGAGATAGAATCCCGCGTCGAACAGACTTTCCAGCACAGCCACCCATGGCTCGTCCTCGCTGTGGTGGAAAGTGAAAGCGAGGATGCCGCCTGGCTTCAGCATGCGATGCGCCTCGCGCCAGCACTGCGTGAGCAGTCGCTGGTAGAAGCCATCAGGGTCCTCCGGCTCGCGCGCGCGGTTGGCGACCGCCTCCAGCGCCTTCGGCGTGTACTCGCGCTGAAGATAGTCCGGATATTTGTCCTTCAGAGCGAGGCGCAGCCAGACATAGAAGAAATCAGCAAGCTCCGAGTAGTGCAGCAGGCCTCCGAATGGCGGATCGGTGATGACCAGATCGAAGCTTGCGTCTAGTAGCTGCGACAGATCGGTGGAGGTACGCACAGAATAGCGTCGAGCATCGAACGGATCGCCTGGATAGACCTTTGCTCTTTTCCGGACTATCTGCCCTGCAAGCTCTGGATCGCTTCTCTTAGCCTTTCAGCGCTCACGGTTTCCCAGGGTTGCTAGCCCATTCGCCGTGCTCTAATAGAGCCTGCAATCGCAGAGTCCAGTTCCCATACCGAAGGGATGGAAGACACACTTATTCGATCAACGTTGATTTTGGATGAAAATTGTTGTTGACAAGGCAGGCGCAAACTGGTCGTTTTTCGTGTGCCAGAATGCAGAATAAGCTATTGATTTCGGAAATATTGCTGAAAAGCACCAAGACATATTCGCGCACCTTCCAATCGATAATTCCCCAGTTGTACGATTGCCTTGAATAGTTGAGCTATGAACGAGCAGCTGACGCGGATTAAACATCGTCCACCAGTGGGTTGAAGCCATGGTTCGGAACCCCGCCTTGATTATGGTGGGTCATGAAGCCGTACGGCAGCTCAGTTCGCGGCCAGTAGCCGCTAATCAGTCTCCTTTCGCGCCTCCCATTCAGCGGCGCGGCATCGTCATAGCGTGCGTCGCATGTCGAAGCAGCGAAAAAACGACCGCTGTAAGGGTTGCCCGTATCGCGCTTGGGCGAGTAGCCTTGCACTGCGTAACGGCCATCGGCCCGCTTTTCAGCCAGTGCCTTTTATGGTCGAGACATGTCTTGCACCGTGCCGCACGAGCGCACAGGCGAAAGTGCGATTTCTTCGGCACCAGTGCCCTTTCAGGCGCGA
This sequence comes from uncultured delta proteobacterium, assembly GCA_963811985.1. Lineage (GTDB taxonomy): Bacteria > Myxococcota_A > Polyangia > Polyangiales > Polyangiaceae > FEN-1139. The sequence continues at coordinate 50,996 of CAWEUH010000020.1, read as the reverse complement.
GTCAGATGAAGACTTCGTTTCCGGGCAGCGACCTCGTCGGGCAGAGCGGCCGCGCACCTCCAGCAAGCGAATCTTCGCAGCTCGCTCGCCTGATCCCAGCGTAGTCGTCGTCCGCATCGTCTTGCGCCGAGCCACCGTAGGGCTGACCGGTCGCATCCTGCTTTGGGGCTCCAGCCAACCATTGCGGATGAACCAGCAGGGTCAGTTCGACCTTCTTGTTCTTGCCCTTTCCAGCTTTATCAACGCGGTGTCGCAGTCCGCAATGCGGGCAGACCACGCCCCCTTGCGATCGAGCACGGAAAACGGATGTTCGTCGGGCGCAACGTAAAGCGGCGCGTCCGGGGCCATGCGCGCGGCGTCTTCCTCGACGTGGAATTCGGCGCCACATTTGGCGCATGTGTGCTCCCAATGTTTTACGGTGAGCGTCTTCACCGCCATGACGGGGCTGGTCATGATCGGCGTTCGATGGCCGCAGCCCGTACCTGGCACGGGCCGTGCTTGGCCCAGAAGGTGTAGATGATCTCCGGGCCTTCGTAGCGGTAGTCCTTGCGCTCTGCCGCCGGGATCAGCGCGAGCGGATCGAAGTCGGCCGCCATCACCTCGCCCGTTGGCAGATGCGTCCATTGTCCCTTTTCGCCGTGCGGGCCATCGCAGTAGTAGATACGGCATGATCTGCGGCTTGACCTCGGCCTCGATGTCGGCGAGCAGCCTCTTCACCTCCTCGAGATCAACGTTGGCCAGCTCCTGCTTGACGACGAACCAAGCGACCGGGTTCAGGTCGTTGCCGGACATCTGCATCCCGAGGCGCGAGCCTTCGACCAGCGTCGTGCCGCCGCCCATGAAGATGTCGGCGACCTTCAGGTGCTTGAAGGCGCCCTTCTTCTGGTGGTTGGCGTAGTAGTTGTCCCACACGAGCTTTGCCGCCTGCGCGGATCGTCCGGGGCCTTGGTGGCGGCCGCGATCAGCATCGAGCGGAATACGCTCGACCGCCGCCGCGCCCACCACTTCGACATCTGGTAGATCGGCTTGCCGGCGTTGCCCTCGATGGCGGCGATCTGGTTGACGGGCAGGATCGGGAAATCCACCTCCAAGGCAGGTCTTTGGACGGTTCGGATCGCTGAAATCGACCGTTTCCAGCGCGACGGCCTTGCCGGCGCCGACGGCTTTAGCGACTTCCTGCGCGAATATTCTTTCTTTGGTGGCCATCAGCCGCGATCCTTATTTGGTAACTCGACAAAGGGCGACAGCACTTCCAGGAGCGACAGGCCGCCATGCGTCAGCGTCGGGTATCCGCCCTGGCTCCGCCATTTCCGGCGGCCCAAGGCAAGTAGGTGCGCGCCGTGCGGGCTGTTGATCTGCAAGGCGACGGGCGGAACGAAGGGGCCGGCGTCACTCGCGCCAGCCTTGACTGCGCCCGCTTGAAAACGTCTGCTTCAAGAACTGCGCCAACTTCGCCATCTGCATCGGGAAAATAGCCGGTGGCCGCATAACCGTGATCGGAGGTGATGACCAGCCGGCGTCCGGTGGCACAGACGCTCGACGAAGGCCCAGAAGTCCTCGCTGGACAGTTGCTCGGCCACGTCCCTCGTCAGCGGCTCCAGTCCTTGTCCAGCGCCAGAGCCGTCGTGCAGCTTGGCGTCCGGCCAGTGGTGCCAGAAAACCTAGTTCGGCGAGCTGTCGACCAGGCCTTCACAGTCCTTCCATGGGAGATCCACCGATTCCGTGCTGGCCGATTGCAGTTTGTGTGCAAGACCGCCGCCGTTGTTCTGGAGCTTGCTGCGGCTAGCGAAACCGAGCGCACGTGCGAATTCGTCAGTTTCGCCCGGAAGCTCAGAGGCGTTAGCACTGACCTCGTGCAAGGTGAAGCCGCGCTCCTTCGCACCCTGCAACAGCCACGGCAGCTCGCGCAGCGATAGACCATCGAGGATCAGCACCGCTTTCGCGCTAAAGGGCTCGGCCCACCAGCGGATCAGCCGATCAGAAGTTCGCTCGACACTGTCGCCGAAGCCCTGCCACAAATCCCAGCCGCTGGAGGAGAGAAATAGGTCGAGTTCGCCAATCTCCCGGTCCCGCTTGACGACTTCGCCGGGAGCGTTTCCGGCGGCCAAGGGCTTGAGGCAGATCTCGATCGCTTGTTTGATGATGACGCCCCACGCATCGGCGTCCGTGCCTTGCGTCAGCGTGTGCAGGGAAATGGCGTTCAAGGCCATCAGTCGCTCCTCCTTTTCAAGGTTAAGCTCGAAGGTCATGCCCTCGGGCAGCTTCTTGAGCAACTCCTTCAGCTGCGCGCCAGTAGCTGCGGAAACCTTAATAGAGACCTCCGCCACGCGCGTGGCCGGTCCGATGCCCCAGCCTTCGATCTTGCCGATGAGATTGAGGGGCGACGTAGCCGGATTGGAGAGCGGAATACGCGGCCGGGACGGTGCACTACCGGCGCCGAAGATTCCGCCGGGTACCGGCGTCGGTTCGGAATAGCCCGTAGCCGGAGGGACGGTCACACCTGCCACTGGCGTCGCGCCGTCGCCGCTAAATATCCCACCGCCCGTTGGCAGGGGTGCAGGGGCCACTATCCCGCCTGTGGCGGGCACTGCCGATGGCAGCATCACGAACACATCGTCGAGGTGCCGGCCAGTAATCGAGAGCTTAGGCCGCAACCGCCGCCACGATGTTTCAACGTCCTCGCCGGGATGCGTCTGTAGGTACTCCATGCCACGCAGGTTCAAGGCGATCTTGCCGTTTGCACACAGGCGCAGAAGGCGTTCCTTGATTGCCGTTTCGCCAAGCCAAGGAATGCAGTCCTGCCCGGCCGGGCGTGGCTCCTGGAGTTCGCGAAGCAGCTTGCCCACGGACTCGTTGTTGGCTGCGATCTCAAGTGCCAGCTCCTCGAAGTCTTCCGGCACGAATAGATCGTTGGTCAGCGCTTCCTCAATGGCTTCGGGAATCTGCGATCCCTGCTTTTCCAAGCGCTCAACGCTGAACTTGCACTGCGAAGGATCGGCGAAATTCCAGCGGTTCAATATGGCGAAACGGTCAAACCGTTTCTTGAGGTTGTCCCGCAGGGTGGTCTCGAACTCCTTGTGCAGCTTTCGGTATTCCGGATTTTCGCGCTCCACTCCTGCGCCTTCATTTCAGCGCGAGCGAGGATGAGCAGGTCACGATCCAGAAATGCACTGGCGCTACCCGCCCGTGGCAAGAGGAAACGCACGGTGTTCCGGCGCTTCTGCAACTGGTCCTTAAGCCAGCGGCCCAGCGTGGCTTCGAGCTTCTCTGGCTCTTCCGGCAATACGAGAATGGGAAGCCGATCGTCCCAATTGTGAGGCTGCTCAGCGTCTTCCAGCGATGACCAAGGGTCATTGACCCAAGACTTTGGCAATGCGATCGCTCGGAAGGTCTTGGCAACCTCATCGCTGCCGCCGATGACGTAGCGCACCTGCTTGGCAAGCTGCGCTTGATCGGCCCCATCGGCAAACAACTTGTCATTGCGCGCATAGGCCATTAGTTTTGCGCGCGGATTCTCTTCCTCTCGAAACAGCAGCTTCGTGCCTTCCTGATGAATGTTAAAGCTGTTCTCGACGATAGTCGCCAGCTCGACCTGAAAGGCGTTGTCGTCCACTGGCTTGTCGCGGGTAATGTCTAGTTGCAGCGCGGCGGGATCGGCTCCGGCTAGGTTGCCAACCGCGATCGAGCGGAGCCACAACGCACCGACAATCTCTTGGAGGTGAGGCACAACGCTGGCGTGGTCGTGCCTCGCTTCTTGCACCGAGATGATGTTCTGCTGTGCCTTCTCGCGCAGCGTGCGATGGTGCTGGTTGGCGACAGCTTCCAGCAATGCACCGATGCCAGAGGTATTGTCGTCCAGTCGAAAGTCCGCGGCAGTGAGCACCGGCACAATCTCGCCACGGCTCTTGTAGAGATTGGCGAGGATCTTAATCAGGTCGCGCGTTTCCTGTGCGTCGGTAGCGATCAGCACTTGCTCTTCAAGCAGTCGCAGAAGGTGCGGCGCGAAAGGCCAGGATTCAGTGAAATCGCGGCGCTTGCGATCCTGTTCCGCAGGCGGCACGTCGAGCAGACGGAAAGACTCGGCGACGTGCTGCGCGACCAGGGATTCGATGGTGCCACTTGCGATCTGCAACCGGTTGTTGAACAGGCGATGCAGCAGCATCCGGCGGCGATCCTGCTGGATTCGCTCGGCGCTGCCACCTGCCTTGAAGTCGATAGAGACCGGGTTGACGCGATGCACCTGCTGGTAGGCATCGCTGCCGCCGTTGCGCACAGAAATTACCAGCACCAGCAGGTCGGGCCGCTCCTTGGCGATCTCCGACAGGATCTGGATGAAGTTGAACGCCAAGTTCTTCGAGGGGTACTGCTTGGTGTTTGTGAGGCTGTCGTACCACGTCTGGAACTCGTCCAGCAGCAGCATTGTCGGCTTTTTCTCCAGGAGCTCGAGGATCAGTGTGTCGGATGGATGTTCTGTCTTGGATGCACCTTGGCCTTCCCACTTGCCCTTAATGAAGGCGCCGTGCGGGTGGTTCTCGAACAGCACGTCCCACAGGAACTTGTAGCGATGGCGATGTAGGCTTTCGCCGATGACATGCATCCCGTCGCGTAAGGCAATCTTGCCAATGCCGGGTTCGGCCAGCGTGGTCGCCCACGCATCGAGCCACGTCGCAGTCGAAGCAGGATCTGTGACCGCGTGGTAGAGCGCAGCCATCAAGTGCGATTTACCTAGGCCGCGCTCTCCGATCACGACAACGGGGCGGCCCTGATTGGGGCCGACGGCCTCGATGCCCTTCAGCAGATCGTGCGTGGGATAGGTGATTTCCAAGAACTGCTTGGCTGCGATCTGAGTCGCGCCCGTGTTCTGATCATTGGACAACTCAATGGCTGTTCCCTTGAGTCGCTTACCCCGGAATTCTTCTCGTAGAGTCAGCCCAAGCATTACTTCCGCTCCCTCGTATTCGACGCCGCTCGCGTGACGCGCTTTGCCTTGCCGGTCGATTGCTGATTGATCCAGCTGTCAATGTCGACACGCGAGAACCGCCACGTCCCTCCAACCTTGAACGCGGGAATCTTTTTGGCTGCAGCGAGCCGATAGATCGTCCGCTCCGTAACCTTGAGGAAACCAGCGACTTCCCGGATGGTGAGAATCTCGCCTTCTCTACTGTTCGTGGGCATCTTTCTGGCCAATCGTGAGCAAACGACGACAGGATAGTACAGAATTTTCATATCCACAGCGGAAGGCTGTTGATTTTGCTGGGCTTTCTGAGACGAGCATCTCATGCTCGACGAATCGACGATGCCGCTTGCGCGAGCGGGCGACCGGTTCTGCCGGTAGAGCGATACCTCGCCTTCAACGGCGGGCTAAGGGCGTCTATCCACAGGGATCAGGTACGCGCTCACCTGGATCGCTCGATACCTTGAAAAGCGACGCGGTGTGGATCGTGGAGGATTGCTCCTCGCTAGCACCCCCGCCCTGCCACCGGCGGTCGCCCGGAGAATTTTGTCGACGGTGCGTGCATGGCCTCTGAAGAGGCGCATGCATCGCTCGGCGGTCCGGGAAGGTGTGTCCTCATCTTGAAGGGCTCTGCGCAACTCGCGACCGCACTTTGGCGTTGTCGAGCATCGCGCGTGCGGTGAACTCTATGTCGGTTGTAGGCGGAGCCATCCCTCTGACGAAGTCCACGACCTGCGCAGCGAGCATCCGATCACCTTGATCGAGAATCTGTTTTTCTACAGCGCCCCAGCCACGCACCACGCTGGTACGGGTGGTCTCAATCTGCGCCTTGGCTTCTCTCGACTCGTTCCTGACGCTTTCAAGATCTCTTGCAGCCGCCTCAGCGTGCGAGCGCATATACGTCGACTCGCCCCGCAAGCTCGCCCGATAGATCCCATCCTTCCTGGCACTTCGACTTTCGCCTCGAACCGCGCGCTCGGTTGCATTGGCCGCCACGCCCAGCCCGCGCAGGTGACTCGCGAACTGCGACCGCCAGTGACGCAAGGTCGCCTTCCTGATGTTGAGCCGCACGCCCTGCTCGCTCACGGCCTTGAGGACCAGATGCACATGCGGGTGCGGCTCGTCGGTGTGCAGCACCATCGCGTACCGATGCTGCCCATAGAACTCCTCGCGCGCGAGGTTGCGCACTGCCGAGAGGACCTTCTGCGGCGGCGTGCCCGGCGGCATCGAGAACATCAGTTTGTGGACCAGCTTCGGGGGTTTCCGTTTGCTCGCAGCGGCGAGACTCCCTTGCCGCCGCACGTCATCAATGTCGAGATCCCAGTCCTCCAGCAACGCCTCTCCCGACCCGCCCCTGCAGCCGCTCCCCGTCGTCGCCCTCCAGCGCCAGATTCCCCCGCCGGCCGATGTAGTCGATGTGCTTGCCGACGGCCTTCAGGTCGTTGCTGCTCCGGGGCAGCACCTTCACGACTGCCTCGGGCGCGCGATTGACGGTCAGGCGAATCTGCTCGATCTGCGACGGCGTCAGCCGGTCTGCCGCGCGCGGCCCGCCCCGCGCGTAGCTCGCGATATTCAGCAGCGGCTCCTCCTTGGGGAGCCTAAACGTCTTCGCCATAGCCCGCTCTCCCAGCTGGTGAGATTCGCCTTCAGCAGCGCCTTGGTGTTGTCCCGCAGCGCCTCACAGACCTTGAGCATCGCCCGGAACTCCTCGCGTGCCGATCCCGGAAGTCGGCCTCCGTCATTCGCGGCCTTGGCGATCTGGTTGATGTTCCGGCCGATCGCCGCCAGCTCGCCGATGCTGCGCCGGAGCGCCAGCAATTCGTCCTTGGGCAGCGGTGCCAGCCGGCGCAGGTGGCTTCGGGTCAGGACCGCGACGTAGGTCGCCGGGCGCATCCCACGAGCCTCTGAGCGCGCGTCCAGCAGCAGGCGATCCTCGGTCCGCAGCCGGATCAGGATTCGGGCGCTCACAGGGTCCGCCACGGCGTCCACCGTGACGCCGCACGCCATCGCCGCGACGCGGCACAGACTGAGTCCTGGCCGGATCACGAGCCGCTCGCATCTCCCGGAGAAGCAGGCGCTTCAGCCAGGCCGACTCGGTCAGACATCTCACGCGCAGCCGCCTCCGCGATCTCTCGCTTTGTCTCCGCAGTCACGCGCGCCTTGACGACTTCCGTAGCAACTCATGGGTCACAATGTGTCCCAACGCTAAGCCGCAGGCTATCCTGCATCTACCCCCAAAACACGCCAAAACTCCCCACTACGTCGTTCCGCCGGCGTCAGCGCTTCAGCTTCTTGGGTTCGATCTCGGCCGTCGGCTTCGCCTTCCGGACGCCCTTCTTCTTGGCTGGCTGAGGCCCCCGGCGATGCAGGAAGGCATCCACGATATCCGGCCAGGCGGCACGAAACGCTTCCTTCCCCTCCGGCGTATCCAGGCCAAGATCTGTGCCTTCAGGCACGCTCCGCGCGAAGGCCTCCGCGATGATCCGAGCCAATTCATCTACGGCGGCCTTGCCCTCCGGACTCGCCAGCCGCGCTTTCAGCGCCGCCTCGGATGCTTCGTCAATTCTCAGGTCAGCCATGTTCCGCTCCTCCTCGGTCCAGTGACGCTGCGCCGATACCCGCAGCCGGTGAATTCTCGCCGACGGTCATCCTGGCTGGGAGGGAGCGCCCGAAGACGCCCCCTCCCGCCAGTTGCGCTCAGGCGGCCAGAACCTCCTCGGCCAGATCCCACAGCCGACTGTTCAGCCGCACGTCCTCACGGATCGAGGTGATCCGCCGGGTCCGAGACAGCCTCCCGGTCTCCGTCCGCCTGACGAGGCCACCGCCCAGCAGGTTCTCCTGAACGCGGTTGAACACCGTCCAGAGGTTGTCGCTGGTGTCGTCCGCCCGGCGGCACTCAAGAAGCCGGGACGGCTGAATGCCCGCCTTGTCCAGCTCAGGGAACCGCAGCGCCAGCGCCTTGCCTGCGAACCCGATCTGTTCGCCCCGATCCAGCCGGCGCAGCTCCATGCGCTCGACACGACTCGCCAGGGCTTCAAACCGCTCTGACGCCTCCAAGGCTGCCGTCACGACCTGATCGACAACGTTGCCCCGGTGCGCGACGCAATACGCCGGAAACGCCCCGACGGAGACAATCAGCCCATTAGTGCAGACAGCACGGAACAATCCCAACCGCAGCTGGTAGGCACTCGTGCCGTCGTGACTGTTCAGAAACACCACCTCCGGCACCGAGTCCCGAAGCGCCACCGTCTCGAACCGCCGGCGCAGACGAACGACGTGCCGTGCATGCGCCGGACTTCCTTTCCGGCTGTGAGCCTGACGCGCTTCGACGGGCACGAACCCGGCCGACATCAATCCCGTCAACACGCGCTCCGTGGGAATGAACGTGTACTTCTGACTCAGGCTCTCGTGCGCGGAGTCCGCGAACACCGCCGGGACGTTCTGCCGAAGGTTGTCGATCGACAGGCCGTCGGTGAACACGTTGGCGTAGCGAGAGAACGAAAGCGTTGAAATGGCATTCATGGTCTTGGTCCTTGATGGATCTGGGCGGGATTGCCCGCGCCTTGCGCATCACGGCGCGCGCAGCAGTCAAGGATCGAAGACCGCCGCAGGCGGCGAATGCGTCCCGCGTTCGTCCTTGACTGCGAGCACGGCGTGATACGCTGAAGCACTCAGGTCATCCCGCCCTCTTCCTCTTTGTCTTCGATTGGGATTTCGACCAGGAGGTCCGCCGCTAGGCTGCGGGTGGCAGACCAAAAGAAAGTCGGCGCCAACCGTCACACACGGCTGGCGCCGCCAATGCACATCAGAGCAGGCCGCGCTCCGCAAACGAGAGCACGGTGGTCCCGGCGACGATCAGATGATCGAGGATCCGGATATCCACCAGCGCCATCGCGTCGCGCAGCCGATGGGTGATGAGTTCATCCGCCTGGCTCGGTTCTGCGACGCCCGACGGATGGTTGTGCACCAGGATGCATGCCGCCGCGCAACGGCTGATCGCTTCCTTGACCACCTCGCGCGGATGAACACTCGCACCGTCGATGGTTCCGCGGAATATCTCCTGCCACGAGATCACGCGGTGGCGATTGTCCAGATACAAGACGCAGAATGACTCATGCGAGCGCTCGCTGAGTTCGACCAGGATGAAGTCACGCGTCGCGCCGGGGGATTGCAGCACCGCGCCTTTGACGACACGCCGTGCCAGGCAGCTGCGCGCAGCACGAATGATTTCTTCGTGGGTCGCTTCACGCAGCGCGTCAGTCTCCGCATCGCGAACCCACAGGGAATGCTTGGTCATGATCGGTCTCCGGATTTCGGGCGGGATGGCCCGAGGCCCCGGGATCACGGCGCGCGCAGCGGTCAAGGATCGAAGACCGCCGCAGGCGGCGAGTGCGTCCCCGCACTCGTCCTTGACGGCGAGCACGGCGTGATAGCCTGACCATACACAGGCCATCCCGCCCTCTCCGATTCTTGAATCCAGATCGTGGGTTAATGGGGCGGACCGTGATCGACGACGCGGACTTGATAGCCGATCACGGTATTGAATCGCGAAAGCTGAATATGGCCTTGGAAGGGTACTTTCCAGAGTGCGCCTGTTCGTCGATGATCCGCATCGGAACGATGGCATCGGAGAGCCAACTTGATGACCGAGCAAGTGCTATTCGTGGACCTTGAGAACGTGCAGAAGGTCGACCTCTCGCGCGTGCCCATGAATGCGCGCGTGGTGGTTTTCTACGGCATCACTCAGAAGAAGCTGCCGGAGGAACTGGTCGTTCAGGCGCAACCACTGGGGGCGCGTCTGACGTGGCTCAAGATCTCAGGACAGGGGCCAAATGCCCTCGATTTTCATATAGCGTTTTATCTCGGCAAGGAACTCACCAGCAGCCCGAAGTCCGCCTGCTTGATTCTCTCCAAGGACACTGGCTTTGATCCGCTGGTGCGCCATCTAATCACGCTTGGGTACACATGCCGGCGGGTGACCACCTGAAGGACGCCTTCCCTATTGAGGAAGAGGCGGCCGGCGATCCATTCGCACGCCTGGTGGCGCTTCTCGGCAAGGAGAAGTCACGGCCCGCGAAATTGAAGGGGCTGACGGGAAAAGCGAAGTCTTGGTTTCCAAAGCTCTCGGACGAAGAGCGGCAGGCCCTGGTGAAACGCTTGTTTGACGAATCCCTTGTCAGGGAGTCTGGAACGTCCCTGGTATACGACCTGCCCACTCCCAGCGCGTAACCCGTACCGCTCCGACCACAGACTGGTTATTCAGCGAGGATGCTGCGCCTAGCAGTGAGTCGTCCAACTGCAAAGCCTCGCGCAGACGGCCATCCAGAACGGCGGCGAGCACCAGCGCATCGTTCAGGGCATCCACTGGATCCCGTGCCAGCGCCGCTTCGATCGCCGACTTCAGCCAGTAAGACGTCGCGGGGTCTGCCAGGACGGCCTGCGCTTCCAGCACTTCGTCAGTCGGTTCAGCGGGTGGGTTCATCGCGCTGCTTCTTCGGCGGCGTTGTGGCCGGCGTAGTCGATCTGGACGGTGTCCTGAGCTTCACCGCCGGAAGCGGTTGACCGTTCTGAATCGATCCGGCCATGGCACCGCGGATCAGTTCCATGAACCGACCCCGATCAGCCGGATCTCTGATCTTTCGGGTCGCAAACTCCTCCGCCGCCCTGACGCTGAGAAAGGCGGAGCGCAGCTCGGGATGCGCCCGGACGGCTTCTCGGACGTCGGCCTGCTCATCACGGACACGACGCGCCATGCGCGCCCGCTCGGCAAAGAATCCCACCTTCTCGACCACCCAGAGTGAACGGTGGGCGTGCCGCTCGCGCTGGCTCACGACCCGTCCCTCGGCGTCGCGCTCCTTGACGGTCACTGTGACGGCTTCGCGGGCGGCGCGCCGGGCGCCGACGAGATCGCCCGTCATTGGCTTCGTTTCCGATTCCAAGAGCGCGCGCTCGAGGTCCTTGCCCCAGATCGTACGGGGTCCGCGGCTCGTCAGCAGCTTGACGTAGTAGGACTGATCCTCGTCCAGCCGGAACTGGTAGTTCGCCTGGCCGTGACCGATGAGCCGGCCAATCAGCAGTTCCTCGCCGCGGCGGCGCGCGAGATCAGGCCGGCGCTCGCCGTCGGCTCGCCCGGCGCCTGATCCATTGGGGGGACTCGGCGGCATTCGGCATCAGCCTCGCGCCGGGGCCTGCTCCGCGCTGCGCGCGCCGCGAGCCTTGGTGGGCGGACGCTTGGGCGTCCGCTCGCGCATTCTCACGCGCGGCGCCGGCTCTCCCCGGGCGACCGAGTCGGCGAGCGCCGTGCGAACGTTGGAGACGAAACGCGCTCGGTCCTGCGGATCCTTCAGTTTCTTCGCGGCTAGCTCCGCAGCCCGGATCTGCAGATAGGTTCCAACGAGTTCGGGATGAGCCTTGACGGCGTCCCTGGCCGGGACACGATCGTCCCGCACTGCCTCGGCCGCCGCCGTGCGCGCATCGAAGAACGCGCGCTTCTCGACGATCCAGCGATTGCGAAGCGCATCGAGATCCTGCTCTCCGATGACCTTGCCTGCCTTATCGCGCTTCGTAGCCTTGACCGTCACGCTGTCTTTGCGCACGGCGCGCAAGCCGATCTCGTCGCCGGCCTTAGGCTTCGTAATCGATTCCCCGAAGGCGCGCTCCAGATCAACGCCCCAGATCACCCGTTCCCCTTTCGCCGTCTCGATCTTGACGAAGTAGGACATCGGCTGATGGCGGTCGTGCTGGAAAGGAGCACGCCCGTGCTCGATGAGCCGCCCAGTGACCAGTTCCTGGCCTGCGGATCGAGGCGACGCCCGTTCACCCCGACTGCCCTGGGCCGGACCGCGGGGAGGCTGCGCCTCGGCGGACACGTTCCTCTGCGCCGGGCTGACGACTTGCGAGAGTACGTACGAGCCGCGCCTGCTCAATGTCCGTTGGACGGTATCCACGCACCTCCAAGCCCATCAGGCGCGCAGCAAACCACGCCTCGCGCCGGAATGAATCAGTGCCACGCACGACGATCTCATTCCAACCACGCGCTTGCGCGATGGTGACGAGACTACGGATCACCTCCGTGTTCTCGCTCGGTGTCGTCAGCCTGCGGCCGCGATCGGTAAACGCCCTGGCCCCGTCCGGGAAGTAGTACTTGCGGCCAACCTGCACGAATCGCCGCCGGACGTGGTCCGGAACGGTCTGGTGATCCTCCGCGGATACGGGCGCTGCGCGCTCGCGTTCCTTCGACTCCGACCGTACGGTCTGAACCGCCTCCTGTTTACCCTTGCGCTGTTCCTCCGCTTCAAAGCGTTCTCCCGCCGCTGCGCCGCGCGAGCGTGGCGCACTGATCGAGTTGACCCGCCGCGCTGGCCTAGCCGCCCCTCCGCCCTCGGGTTGAGCGTCCCGCTTCGGACCGCCCTTGCGATCCCGGGGACGCGCCTGCTGCACGCTGTTCCGGTCCGCATCGCCCGCGCCGGCTGGCGGCGAGCCACCAGAGGGCGCCGAGGCATCCCCATTGTTGTTAGTGGCCATACTTTCCTCCTACCGCTCGCGGAGCGTGTCCAAGAAGCTCTCGACGGCGTCCTTCATCTGGTCTTCGGACATCCGGCCCTCCGTCGGCAGATCGACCGCACTGAAGTCGGCCGCGAAATCGTCCAACGTCAGCGATTCGATCCGCTCGATGTCCTCGGCCGTGGCTTCACGTTCGACAGTCTCGGCGCCGTGGAGGGCTTCGGCCGGCGCGACCCCAGCGTCAGGCGCATTCCCGGACGGTGGCTGCGCCTCGGCAGGCTTCTGCCGCGGCACTTCGGGCGCCGGCAACAACCGGCTCGTGAACCGTGGATCCTCGAAGTAGCGGATCTTCCGGCACCGGATCGGCCGCAGACCCTCGTAGAAGACGATCGCCTGCTCGCTGCCCAGAGCCTTAACCTCCTGGGGCAGCAGCAAGGCGCGACGCTGCTCGCTCACACTGACGCTGCGCTGCCGGCGACCTTTCGAGTCCGACATGTCCATCAGCGGCCGCGAGTGCGTCTTGACCTTGACCGTCGTATTGCCGAGCTCGTCCGAGATTTCCCGCGCATCGCCAATGTCCTTGGGCGCGAACACGATGCGCGCCGCCAGACTCTTGAGCATGGTCTCCGCGCCGTTCGCGCCATATACCTCCCGCAGCTGCGCAGGAGTCTGGATGACCAACAGCACGCGCACGTTGTAGCCCGGCAGGTAAGACACCGATTCGGCAATGATGGGTATGCGTCCTAGTGCCGTGAACTCATCGAGGAGCATCAACACCTGACGCTTCAGCGTCGGATCGTGCTCGGGCAGCGTCCGTGTCTGTAGGCCGATCGCCTGCTGAAAGAACAGCGCCAGGACCGGGCGCAGCCGGTGCAGGTCATCGGGATTCACGCCGACGTAGATAGACAGCGGCTTGCGCCGCAGCTCGCGAAGATCGAAGTCATTTTCCGACGTGGCGGCATCGAGGATAGGATTCAGCCAAAGGTCGAGGCGAGATGTGAACGTCTTGCGAATGCTCGATGCCGTCACGGGCGCCAGATCGATCACGTCATATAGCGCGCGCACGCACTGTGAGGACAACGGGAACTTGCCGCTCTTGCGTCCCTCGATGACCCGCTTCCAATGCTCCCCGAATCCCTCGTCGTCCGAGGCCATGCCATGGCGAAGGACCTCACCAATGGTCTTCGGAAGCGAGGGAGTCTCGAACAGATAGAGTGCGATGCCGAGGAAGAGCGAGCGCGCACTCGCGGTCCAGAACGGATCCACGTTCGGTGGATCCGGATAGAGCATTTCGGCGATGCGCTGCAGGTCGTTCACCCGCCGTACCGGATCTTCGGACACGTAGAAGAACGGATTCCACCGGGCAGTCCGCCCTTCCTCGGAGAACGGATCAAACAGGAAGCACTCCTGGCCATTCGCTGCCCGGAAGCCTGCCGTCAGCGTCCAGTTCTCGCGCTTGATATCGACGCAGATGACCGAGTCGGGCCAGTTGAGCAGGTTCGGAATCACGACGCCCGTTCCCTTGCCGGCCCGTGGCGGCGCGGCGAGCGCCACGCCCTGCTGGCCGGCCAGCATCAGGCAGCGGCGCCCCACGCGGCCCAGGATAATGCCTCGGTCTCCAAACAGGCCGGCGGCGACCAGTTCCCGCCGCGTCGCAAACCGCGCGTCACCATGCAGGGACCGGCGGCGGGGCAGCACCAGTGCCAGGGCGCTGGCCAGCACCATCGCGCCGCCGGCCGCCGTACTCAGGAACAGCCGTTTGCGGATCGCCTCCCGATCTCCGTAGTAGTAGCCGTAACGGACCACCGTCAGCGGCGAAGCCTCGCGCGGGTTGAGGTGCAGCGACCACAGGAACACGTAGCCGGCCAGGTACGCCGCGACCAGCAGCGCCGCCGCGAGGCCCGCGACGATCTTCAGCGCGAGCGTGCGCCGCGCTGGACTAGCGGGCGGCTGCCAGGGCGCTGCGCTTGCGTGCGGGGTCATACCAGATCTCTTTGATGAACCGCTCATGACGATCCACACCAAACTGGATCACGATGTCGACGAGCAGAAACAGCAGACTCTTGATGTCTGCGCGCGCCAGTTCCGAACCCGCGCGGCTCTGCTTGACCAACAGAACCAGCTGCTCAAATGCGAGTTCGGCGCTGGCTGCATGCACGCTCGTGATCGAACCCGGGTGGCCGGAGTTCACATTGCGCAGATAGTCGAATGCTTCGTCGGCGCGCAGCTCGGCCAGGAGGATGCGGTCCGGCTTCATGCGCAGGCAGGCTTCGAGCAACTGCCGCGGCGTAGTTCTCGCCTGCCCCTGGTCGTCCTTGCTGTAGTAGAGCCGGACGTGATTGGGGTGATCATCGAGGACGAGTTCGCGTGCATCTTCGATGGTGATCAGCCGCTCGTCTGCCGGAATCTCCCGGATCAGTGCTTTCGTGTACGTGGTCTTGCCCGATCCCGTTGGCCCGGACACCACGATGTTCTTGCGGCTCCTAACCGCCAGCCGCATGAACGTCTCGTAGTCCTGTACCTCGAGGAGCCGCAGCAGCTCGGTCTCGGTCGCATCGAGCGCATCGCTCGCGCGCCGAGTCGAGCGGAAGATCCCGCTGGCACTGAGTTCACTGAGGGACCAGACGGACTCCGACGGCCGACGGATCGTGATCGCCACGCATCCCGCAGTCGTGGCCGGCGGCATCACCAGCTGCACGCGCTCGCCACCCGGCAGTGAGGCTGAGAGGATCGGTGACTCCTCATCGATGCGCTGGCGGGTCGAATTGGCGATCAGCTTCGCGAGCCGGCGGCACCAGTCGAAGTCCGCGAACGGCAGTCGCTCGCATCGCCAGCCTTCCCGCGTTTCGATGAACAGCTCTCCGGGCCGGTTGATGCAAAGCTCCGTGATATCGGGAGACACGAGAAAGGGCCGCAACGGGCGAAGCAGAGTTCAAGTGACGACACCTCGCCGGCCGCTACAGCACCCACCCGATTGGACACTTCAGCGTGCATTGGCCGTGGACCTCAGTTCATACACAGAGCGGAAGTCGAGATCCCGGGCGACCAGGATCTGGATGCGATCGCCGTTCTGCTTGCGAACCGTCGGTGGGATGTTCACCGTGCTCTTGAGGACCTCCGTCACGACGTCGGACGCATTGCTCGGGTTGTAGATGACGGTGCCGCCCCCGGAGCGGGATTGGGCAGCGGCCTGGATCGTCGCCGTCGATCATCG
The DNA here is from genome assembly GCA_963811985.1 of uncultured delta proteobacterium. Taxonomy (GTDB): domain Bacteria; phylum Myxococcota_A; class Polyangia; order Polyangiales; family Polyangiaceae; genus FEN-1139. The sequence continues at coordinate 35,325 of CAWEUH010000020.1, read as the reverse complement.
AAATCAGGATCGCGGCGCCGAAGCGGTCCAGGAAATGCCGGTCCACCACACCCGGCAGCCCCGAGCGTCCCAGTTCATCGGTACCGGGTGAGGCAAGCGGTACGACGACGCCGGTCGGCGTCCTGGCCTCGGTCCAGAGCACGAATACCCGTGCGGTCCCCTGCCGCACCTCGCCGCGGGTCTCCCCGACCAGCTTGGTCCCGCGCTCCAGGAGCACCACCTTGCCGTCCGCCCCGAAGGTATCGGTGGCCGTCACGCAGGTCGTGAGGCCCGGCAGCGAGCTGTCGATGGCGGTTTCGAGCGTGCAGTCGATGAACGCGCCCTTCGGCAACAGCATCTGCTGGGTCGGCAGCACCCTGGCGCGGACGGCCGGCGTGACCGTCGGTCGGAGGAGCGCCGCCACGCTCCCGGGAGAGGCCCCAGGAGCCATTCCGGCCTCAGGCGGGCCGTTGGCCATCCCCTCGCCGTCCCCAGCCCCGGCGGCAGGCGGCGCGGCGACAAGCCGGCGCTCAGCATCGCCCGGCGCGGAAAAGACGGGGCCATCCAGGCGCCGGTCGACGGTCGGCGCGGCGGGTACGTAGCCCCCGGACGCCAGGGCCGCAGGCTCCGACGTTCCGTAGACCACCGGCCTGGCCCGGGCCTCGGGTGGCATCGGCGGCGGTCCTCCAAAGGCTCCCCCGGCATCAGCGGGTCCGCTGCCGGTCCTGACGAAGCCGGGTGGATCAACCCGGCCGATGGAAGGCAACGGCAGGTCCCCCTGCGCTTTCGTACGGGTGGCGGACTGTGCCTGGTCCTTCGCCTCCCGCTGGTGGGCGTAGGTCTGGCTGTAGTACCAGCCCAGCAGCCCCAATCCCATTGCTCCCATCAGACCCATCGCCATGAGGTTGCTGATCCGGGACTGCAGCGAGCGGTGCTGATTGACCGAAGCAATCCCCCTCTCTCCCGGGACGCTGGCTGGCTCTGGCGCCTCCGGGCCCGCGTCCTCGCCCGGTGGATCTGCCTTGACGGAACGCTTCGGAAACAGCGCGCTGATGCGGTTCATGGATTCGGCTCCCGGCGCTCCCGCTGCACCTCCGGCGCCACGGTGCCGGACTGCAGCCGCTCGCCACTGCCAGAAAACCCCTTGTTCACCACACAGCCCGTCAACTGGCCGCGCCGGAGAATGAACCGCGCCGCGACGCGATGGATCACGACATCCCCGTCCTCCATGCTGAAGTTCAGCAGCGACTCGGTGCCATCGTCGTTGCGCACGAACAGCGCCGGCAGTTCAGAGCGGGCACCGAATGTCAGCCGCGTGTGCACACCGTCGTCGGAAGCTGCTACCGGCTTGATCGCCGGCGATCCGCAGAACCAGTAGTCGAGATTGCGCTTGCGACCGGCTGCGCCCGCGTCCAGGTCGCGACCCGCCAGCTCCGCCGCGCTGGGCCCGGCGCGCGTCGCGTACTGCGGCGGGTAGTCGAAGCGCACGGCGTACATGACCTGGTCTAGGCGCGGATCCGGCTTTCTTGCCGTTGCGGAATACTCGAACCGATAGGCGCGCCGATTCGTGTAGATGACCAGGTTGGTGCCGACGTTTGGCGCCTTGGGCTTCAGTATCAGGTGATTGTCATGCCAACCGAAGGTGATCGCCTCCAGATCCCCGCCAGCATTGCCCGCCCCGGTCTCACCCTCCTCGAAGGTCAGCTCGATGGCGTAGCCGACAAATCCATACAGCCGGTAGATCTCATCCGGATTGTAAGTCGCCTTGCGGATGCGGCTGTCCGCCGTGCCCTTCTGCGGCAATGTCTCAGCGCGCGCGGCCATGCTGGACACGAGCGCCGTCAGCGCCACGACCAGCGCCATGACCATTCCAGAACGCCTCCGGTTCATGGCCGTGCTCCGGTGGCAGCGACACTGGTCGCGAGCGGTGTCTCGGGTGCCGCAATGACTTCCGGCTCCGCCCTGAACTCCAGCACCTTGAAGCCGAGGGGATTCCAACGGCGAACCTTCGGATCCGTCGCCGGCTGCCCATACGCGTACTGCACCGTCGCGATCCAGTGAGTGATCTGTTCCTCGGTGCCGCCTGCCGGCCGGGTTGCCTTCACGTAGCGGATCTGCGCCAGATCCGATACGCCGTTGGCTCGCTCGAAGAAGCTCACCGCGCTGACCTCTGCGCGCAGCAGCGTGCCGTCCTTGTAGACGTTCAACGGCGAGGCCGGATTGCTGCGGTTCCACTTCGCATACCACTGCTGGTTGCGCGCTGCGTTGTGAAACGACCCGCACTCCTCGTAGTCGCTCTCGGCGGTCGCAATACGCGAACCGCTCGCACACGGTCACGTAGTGCGTCAGGAAATACCGGGTTACGGCCTCGGCCTGATTCGCCTGGCCGGAATAGACCGGGACGACATCGACCACGCCGGTGGTGTTGTCCACGCGGATGACAAACGGATCCACGCGCTTCAAGCGGCATCAGCAACATCAGCGCCACGCCAGAGATGATGGCGCACAGCCACCCGGCACCAGCGACCCAGAACGAGAGTTTCACCACACGCCGCTGCTGCGCCACACGGTCCGCATCCCAGGCCGCAGCTTCCGAGAAGTACGCCTGCAGGGCAGCGTCGGCCTTCATGGCGAGACTCCCGACGCCGGCTGGCCGGAAGCCTTCGAAAGCATTGCGGACTTCGCAGCGGTTGACGGGTTAATCGGCTGCAGCTTCCCTTCGCACGACACCTTCGTGTCCGTGGTTGCGCAGGCGCCCAGCAGGCCGGCCAGCCAAAGGCAACAGTGTTCGCCAGCGTCTCGAAGTCTCGAATCCCATAGCATCACCTCCGACGGATGGTGTTCTCGCCGCCCAAGCGACGGATCTGACGGATGCCAACCAGCCCCGCCCGCTGCAGCGCATACCCGGACTTGCGACTCAGGCTGTCCCACCGGGTCGTCTCCCGATCTGTGATTAGGCCCCGGGCAAATTGGCCGGAGTGTCGGGTCGCGCCACCGAGTCCCCACGCCAAGGCCGCGCTGACAACGCCGAAGGAACTCAAGGCCAGGCCGCTCGCCAAACCCGCCGCCATCGGCATCACCTGGCGCATCACGAGAAACGTGAGCCCCGCCGCGAGGCACACACGCACCGCATGTGCGATCTGGATTCCACCGCCGGCATTCGCGGCCTGCTGCGCGGCCGTCGTTAGCAGCGTCATCATCAGCGCCGCGACGAGAACCGTGAGGATCGTGATAAACGCATAGTTCGCGAGCTGGGCGATCCACGCCTCGAAGAAGCGCTTCGTGGTATCAAACATGAGCAGCGCAATGAACAGCGGCCCGAGTGCGAGGAGCACCGACAGCGCAATCCGCGACAGCGCGAGCAGGAACATCGTGTAGACGGCCGTCAGTCCGACCAACAGGTACACCGCGACGCCCGCAATGTAGTAGGAGAAGTCGCCGTTCAGGATCCCGCCCTTCTGCATCAGCAGCGACGCGGCATCGTCCCCGGAGAAGAGGATCTGATCGACGATGCCGACCGAGTCATAGGCACCAATGACGTTCGCAGCGAGCGCTGCCGGCGCCGAGAAGAACGTGTCGACGATGAGCTCGTTGTATAGCCAAAGCCGCAAGGCGACGCCGAAGATGACCGCGAGCATGAAGATTCGCTTCAGGCCCTGGACGAACGGCTCCTCGATCCGGCCGGCAAGCTGCAAATAGCCCCAGACCATCAGGTAGAGCACGCCGAGCGAGACAATGGCCGGCTCCAGCGTCGCCGCGATCCGGGCCGTGTTGGTCCCGATATAGGTGGCCAGGAGTCCATTGAGCCACGTGCTGAATTCGGCGAAGAAGCCCATGGGCTAGCTCTCCCGATGAGCGATCGGAAGATCGGCCGCGGCGCGCAGGCGCCGGAACAATCGGTGACAACGATCCCTGAACGGGGCCGGCCACCCTGCGCGCCGCGCCGAAACGCGTTGTTTGGTTGTCTGTGGGCCATGACGCCCTACAGCCCCATCGGCGGCAGTCGACGGAGCGAGCCGATGTCCGCGATCGCCTGTTCACGGTTGCGCTGTTGCAGGGCCCACTGCTGCGCCTGGGCGGCCTGGTAGAGCACCTGCAGCTTGCTCTGGTCGTTCGCCAGCATTCCCTGCTCGGCGGAGATGCGCGCCTGCAGGTCCAGAATGGCCTTCTGGTCGCGCGCCCCGCCGATCGCGCCGATCAGTTGCTGTATGGACGCGAACCGACCACTGATGGTTGTGAGCGCCTGTTGGGCAGTTGCCTGCAGCATTGCCACCGACTGGCGTGCGCCCACCACCCGATCCCGTTCCGCAGGCGACAGTGCCGCCAACTGCTCGGGGGTCAGTACCGCATTGGCGCGGATTGAACCCTGGATCGCCGCCGCCAGCGCCGGATAGGCGCTGCCGGTCTGGGATATCGCGTCCTGCAAGGACTGCCAGTCCGCAGGGAGGTAGTTGCGAAGCGTCCCGGAGAGCAGATTCTGCATGCCCCGGTCCCCGGTGATGGACTGGTATTCCTGCTGCGCCTGCTGCAGATGACTCTGCATAGTCGTCAGCTGTTGCTCCATCGTGCTGACTTGCTGCACGAGCTGTGCGATGGCTCCAACGTCCACGACCGCCCACTGTGCGTGCGCCGCCGGCCCGAAGCAGAGCCCTCCCACTACCATCAACAGAGCTGCAATCCTGCGCATGGCTTCCCCCTTCGTTGACAACTACAAAGCCCGCTTTCAGCGTTCACTTCCTGCCTGAAATGACGGCAACCATTGATCCGGCTCCGGCCCGTGCTCGTCGATGATCCGCTGCATCCGCTCCACAGCAGCGATGCGCCCAGAGATCACAGCCAGCTCCGCGTCGAATCCCTTCAGATCGAGACCACAGACAACGCTGCAGTGACCCTGTTTGACGAGGAACATCCGAGAGCCTGGCTCCAGGCGCTCCTTGATGAGTCCGAACTCGCGCTCCGTGAGCCCGAAGCCGTTGCGGTACTCGTCGGCATCGGCATCCGGATTCGGAAAGAACACCTTGGTGGCGGTCTGCTCGATGATCGTGCGGGCAATGCCGCTATGGAGCGCATCGCTCGGACTTTGAGTCGCACAGCAGAAGACGCCGTTCAACTTGCGCCAGACCTTGAGCCCATCCTTAGCGAACTGTTCGAACGCGGCATCGTCGAGGAGGCGTGAGAACTCGTCGGCCCAGCAGACAAAGCGCCGGCCGTCGAGCAGCGCACGAACGCAGTGGAACAAGTACAGGCTGATCGGTGTGCGGACGAGATCGTTGTTCAGGAACTCCGTGACGTCGACGCCGATGATCGATCGAGACCCCAGTCGTTCCACGACAAGATCCTGCGGATTGTCGAAGGCCCAGGCGTAGTCTCCTCCCGTGCTTTCGCACCACCGTGCGAGCCGGGCGTGTACGCCCTCGCTACGGGTGACGTCGGTGAACTCGATCAGGCGGGACAGGCGGCGCCGCTCGGGTTCGAGTGCCAGCGTCCCACGCAACGCATGGTCCAGATCCGCCTCCTCCCGGACCGTCAACGGCACGGCTCCGCGGACCAGGCATCTCAGCCACTGCTTCTGGAACTCCAGATTCTCTGGATTCTCCGGCAATTGCAGCGGGTTGAAGCCGGTCGGCCGGCCGTTCCGTAGTGGCAGATACTCTCCACCCAGCGCCCGGACCAGGATCTCCAGGCCGTGATCCTTGTCGAACAGGACCTGGGTTACGCCCTGCCGGGCCAGCATCGCCACCATGAAGCCGATGAATACGGTCTTGCCCGATCCCGTCGGTCCGCAGATCAGGGTATGTCCCGTGTCCTTGCGGGTCCCGCCGTCGGGATCGGCCGGGTCGCTGGCATGTAGGGAAAAGTAGTACGGCGACTGCGCGCTCGAAATGAGCATCGCCAGGGCATCGCCCCAGTGGTTTCCGGTGGCGCGGCCCGTCGGGAAGTTGTGAAAGTTCGCCATCGCGGCCAGATTCCGCGACGTGATGGGCGCCTTGCGGGGCCGGTAACCGAAGTTGCCGGGCAGTTGTGCCCAGTAGGCCGCCTCCAGCGCAAGGTCCTCGCGGGCGACCGTCATCCCCGCATCGGCCAGCAGCGCCCGGGCCTGCGCGACATTGTCGTTGAGGGCTCGGAGGCCGGTCTCGATGTCCGCCGCCCGCGTAGACGGCGCATCCGCCAGCACCTGCAGCGTGAAATGATGGTCACCCATCACGAACTCGTTGCCGGTCAGCGCATCCAGCGCATCAACAAGTTCCTCAGCCTGAGAGACGGCAAAGTCTCCGGCATTCGCCATCCGTGCGTGCTGCCGCTGCAGCAGCCCCTGCCCGGCCGACTTGGTCAGGAACGCGAAGGACTGGGTAAGAACGAACGGGAACGGCGCCGAAAGCAGGGCATCGAACATGCCCACCGTCGTAGGTGTCGGGTATTCCTTGATACCCAGCATGGCGCCAAGGCGTGTCGCTGTCGGCATCCGGCATTCCAGGACTTCGGTCCCGAAGAGCGGACGGGTGGTCGCCAGCACGTCTCGCAGCGGCGCCCGAGGCAGCGGGATTGGCTGCTGCTCGCCGTTGATCAACAGTGCCAGGAATTCCAGCAACTGCGAGTGGGTTCGACCGTGGGCCGGATACGTCCCGAGTCGCTCGGGCTCGTACCGGGCAAGTGAGGCAAGCATTACATCGGCGAGTTTCTCGCAGCCATCCAGCGCGTCGTGGTGGCCATACTCGTTCCCTGCCGCACGAGCGACGCGCAGCATTCGCGCCAGAACGCTGGGCGCCGCGCCGACTACTGGCCGGTACAACACCGAAAGGTAGATCTCATTGACCATGAGGACTTCGTTCGCGAGTCGCTCGCCGTAACGGTGAGCGAGCGCGTCCGCGAATCCGTCACCCGCCCCGCCCGTCACCTTCGTCGGCTCGCGGCGGCGAACCAGATGCACCCACAGCGCCACGTTGGGGCTCGCGATATTTCTCCAGGTGACATTGAGCCGCTCATGCCAGTTGTTGAGCTCGTCGTCATCGGCGCTTTCAAAGCTCGCGCCTCCCAGCCGAATGGTTTGCAGGTAGTCGCCCGCTTCCGTCAGTACAACGTGCCTACTGATCTGTGCGGTGTATGGGATGTGGCGGGAGGCCGCCATCTCGCGCCGGCTCTCTGCACTGCGCGCTATCGTGGCCATGTCCGGGCTCCCAGGTTCCGGTGCGCTATGCGGGCAACGCCTGGAGTTCGTCGATTGCCATTCCGGTCTGGCAGATCGAGTGCCAGCGGACTGCAGCTGCTTGCCTTCCAGAATCGCAGCGTCGTGGCATACGCCGGCAACCGGGTGCGACCCCAAAGCAGCATAAGATCAAAGAACCGTGGGTCCCTGAGGCATAGCAGCGCACAGACCCCGTGGATCGGCAAAGCGATCAGCAACGTCAGCAGGTTCTTTGTCAGCAGGAATGTCTCCATCGTGAACACGAGGTTCACGAGGAGCGCCGAGAACGTCACACCCCAGCGCATCGGCGGGCGAGTGACCGCGACGAACAGCGGATCAGCCGTCAGCCCTGTTCCCTGCGCCGACATGGTCGGGGCTCAGACGCCAAACATCCCGCGTATCCAGGTCACCATCTGTGGCGCCCCGAACACGACGGCGATCCCCACGATCGCGGTGACCGGCCAACCCCAGGAAATCCGGTTGGCCATTGCCATGATGCCCAGCACCATGACCAGAATGACGGCGATAGGTGTCGCCCAGGCGAGAATGTTCGTCTGCAGCGAATTGGCGCCCGTCAGAAACGGCGACGCCTGTGCGAACGCCAGATCCGGCGTCGCCATTGCGGCGACGATAATCAGAGCGTGCAGCAAGGATGTACGCCCGCTCAAGTCCGTAACACGCATGATCGACCCCCTGTATTCCTTGTTCGCGATGCCCGCCGGGCCGGGCCACGCGGTCGTGACACACCGCCGGAGTGGCGCACGTCCATGGCAACACAGTTGCTTTCGTCCCACGAGGGAGGGTTTTTAGGCAAAACTCGGCAATACCCGGCGGGTGTCGCTCCCGGTATCGGCAGAAGGTCGAATTCGCGAGAAATTGGGGGGAGGTGCAAACCGGCGGGGACGGGCGTAGTCTTCTTTTTTGTTGCCCTGCTTCCGGGAGCACAACATGAACACGGCTTACAACCGTCACCACACTCCTGACTCGCAGCACTGGCTCGCCACCGTGGGCCGCGGCGCGTTGCGTGTTACGTGGCACACGATTCGCCTCCCTGCCCTCACCTTGCTGGTGCTCATGGAGCCGCTGATTTGTCGCACGCTTTCGCTGCTGGCACTTTTCGGCGTCCTGACGGCATTCTTTTGGCAGTTCGTCGTAAAGCCTCCGCACTTTCCGTTCTGGATCGTGCTCGGGATTTCTGTCGGCGTCGGCATGCTGCAGATCCCGTACTACCTGCTGATCCGCGTCTTCTCGGCGCGTTAACTTTTTGCATGCCAACGCGAATCGGACGCGCACGTCGGCGGCTTCAATCAGGCAGCGTAGGCCCCATTTGACTGGAAGAGATTATGACGTCTACGGCTCCACGATCTCTTTGATCTCTGTAACTATGGACTCTTGGTTCTCTTCAGCAGGGGAACAGGTTGCAACCCCCACACCGTGATCAACCTTGAAGTTCCGATCATTGAGCCACTGAATGTCCTCTCCGGACGCCGGAACCAGCAGGAGGCTGCGATACGGTGGGTCCTCAAACCAGCGAAGCGCATCGTGGTAAACGTGCGCCGAGTGCATCGCCTCCAATACGGCGGACCTCGCTTGGGAGTATTTGGCATCGAGCACGAACCACCGGCGCATTCCAGGACGTTCAACAGTTACCACGAGATCAGGTCTTAGTTCTTTCGATATTGACCAGAACTCACCGCGCATGGATGCGTCTCGTGGGTGCGTGAATGTCAGTTGCGACAGAAGCCGAATTCTGACATCGGGACCGGTTCCCTCCACGCAGGCCGCGTTATCCTTACCCGCGGCGGCTATGCTGCCCCAATTCAATAGCGGCAGCAGCTCGCGCAGCACCTGCGCCATCCTAATGAAACACCAAGTTTCATATAGATTCCACGTTGGACTCATCCACGCCCAACTATCCGCCACGGAGGCTGGCGCGCCAGGCCGAAAACCTTCCATGCCATTCGTTGTGCCCGGGCGTATGTCGGGTCGGAGGCAACAGCTGTAAGCCCCGCGGCTGTGATCTCCGCGCGGCGCGCCGACCGAAGTGGGTCCCTCGATAGAGCGCCCCGCAGACTTTCGGAAAGAGAATCAAGAAACTCCCGACGCCGAGGCCAACGACTCCGAAAGCCGGTTCGCGTGTCCGAATCGGCGTCTACCGCGGCCTGCTGCTCCAGGACGAGAGAAACCCGAGCTGCACGTCGGAGAACGGCGCGCGTCAATGCGGCAATACAACGCGTGGCCGCGGAGTCCAAAGACTCTATCGAGAACGGCACGTCGAAACGCGAGTCTTGGCAATCGCCCGTCGCGCCGTGACCAACTTCGGCAGCACGGAACGCCGCAAGGGATCCGTTGCGAGCCATGCAGATAGCCGTGTGAGTGTCTACCCGTCGAACTCTGCTCAGCGGCACGGTAATCCTACTCGATCGAAGAGAGCGCCGCGGCCGTGCCTCTATCGCGCGCAGAGCGGTCAGCAAGCCTTCGCCGTACTGGTACAGGTAGGCGTACTGCATGTCTGCATTGTCGGTCGGACCAGATCCGGCGGATCCGTGCGTTGCAGGCTCATTCCCAACAATAAGCGTAGGGTCTACGTCGAGAATATCTTGGATGAGTCGGCGGAATTCTGTCTGGCCTATCTTCCTGGAATCCGGCGCCACGTCGAGCAGATACGTCTGACCGGTGGTCTCGCCCTTAGCGATGAGTTCCGCGCGAACAGTGCCAGCGTAGAAGCGAGGCGTCCAAACCCATACCTCGCGACCTTGAACGTTCGCGCCAGAAAGTAGTTCATCGTCTACAAACAATTGATATTCAATGCCGGCTGATAGAAAGAACGTTGCTACCTGGCGCTCCGAAAACCCACCGTTAAGGTTGATCTCATTACGCTCGGAAGTAACCAGCTCCCGAAAGCCAATCCCGGATTGACTGTCGACGACTCTGAGGTTGACCGTCATGGCAGTCCGGGTTTGGCCTAGCGCCAGAATCTCGCACTTCCGGAAAGGCGCAGGTCCTCCGCCAACTCCTCGACGCGTCTTCGCGATTTATTGAGACCGTGGCGGTCGAGAGCCTCCTGAACGCTTGCTAGCGCCTTGCGGAAGCCGTCGTTGTCCTCCCCACGGAGCTTCGGAATTATCTTCGCGTAGATGGCCATATCCAGCAGCGATTCCAACGTTCCCGCCGCGGAGTCGCGTTCCCCCGCGGCGACGAAGTCAACCACGTCATCGACAACGCGCCAACCGAAATGCATGCGCACTGGGCTGAGGGCGTGAAGCAAGTCTGTCAGAACACGGGTGATTCGCTCGCGCGACACGGGGGCCACTGACCGGGTGATCCAGCCTGGATATGCGGCCATATCGACCGACGAGAACTCTAGCGTGAACGCACGGTCCAGCACCTTGTCAGACAACCCGTGAGTCGTCTCGTCCATGTTGATGGTCCCAATTATCGCCAGATTTCGGGGATACGGTATCGAAGCAGGAATGCCGTCAAAACTGTCGCCCTCGGCGTGAAAGCGCAGGCGACTGCCTGTTTCCATGGCTGACAGAATGGGAGCGAAATACTGCTCAGGATGGGAGAGATTCATCTCGTCGAGTATCACAACATACGGTCGTGTCTGATCGGCGCTAGCTTGAAGCAGGAAGTTCAGGAATCCCGTCCGCGTATAGCTGGAGTCCTTGAGAGGGCTCACGTATCCGAGCAGCGGAGCCGGGTCGTACCAGGCTGGCTGCACTGCTTCCACATGAACTCGCGACGACAACGCGTCGGCACCGGTCCCAGTCAGGGCCTCGGCGTACTTCTTCGCAAGCCGTGTCTTGCCAGATCCAGAGATGCCCGTGAGCACCGCAAAATGACGGATCGCAGGTGACCATAGGCCGAGATGCAAGTACTCAACAGTTCCGTCGAGATAGCCGGAGAACTCACCTAGAGCAGACTTGATGGCGCCTAGGGCAGGTAGGCTCGGGCCCTGAATGTCATCCGGCAATGCCGAGTCGGAAGCAGCCGTAATCACCTCGGCGTCTTCCACCAAAAACTCCGGTAGCCAGTGAACGCGGGCTGCCCACTCGACACCCGTTGGCGCGAGCTCCAGTTTCCCGTCGCTCGCCTGTTGAATGGCCTTGAAACTCAGCAGCCACGTCAGCAACGCGTTTGGAACAAATGTCGATGTCCATGCCGGGCAAACTCGCTGCAGCAAACTTACGAGACTCGCTCGTGTTGCGGGGCCGTTCTCCAGGGTCTTCAGTACATGATCAACACCAAGAATCCTCGTCACGAGCCAGGCGCCGAGTTCCGACGGATCACCAGACTCCAAAACGGCTTCGCCCTGAGCGGACAGACGATACTGATCCCCGACCTGCTTGATGACCGCCAGCTCACCGCGAAGAATGTTCACAACCGTGCGGAGGGTATTTTCCTTGTGATCGGGATTTGTGGATCTCAGATAGTCCAAAAGGTCGTCCCGCGAGACCCCTTCTTTTACAAATTCGAGAATGGTAAGCAGCGTCGTGAAATATCCCTTGATCGATGTCATGCCGCGCCGACGGCGCGCAGCAGGCAGTGGAAGCAAGGTCTCCTCGCCTGCGACGGGCCCGAGCGTCGCAACACGCTCCTCCGCGGGAGTCTCGGCGTCGATTTCCTCGTATAGATACCAAGGGAGCGCCATTCGCCACGCAAGATCTTCCTGACCTGGCTTAGTTGGCCCCAAAACTGTGGCTATGCGCTCTCTGACAAAGATGTGCCATGCGACAGCATTTGATGTCGTAGGCCCGGCCATCCGATCGTAAAGCTGGTGAAGCTTGTGCCGGTGGGCAACCGTGGTAAAACTCTCCGGGAAAAACGAGGCGAGAACACGAAATATTTTTAGCCGCGGTGTCTTGCCGATCGGAAATGGCTTCAGGCGTTCGATCATTCCTTCATACAGAGCCGTAAGCGCAGCAGTTCGATCCTCAGCGTTGGCTGCCAGTGTCGCCATTGACTCGTGCGCCAACCAAACACGAAATGTCTCATCCGAGAGTGCAGGTGCGACTGAGATATTGCCTTGCCCCGGACTCGACACTGGGTTTCGATCCCATATCCGCTCTTGGAACGCAACTGTGGCTCTTGTCGGCTCATCGGCCGCCGAAACCCAGGCTAGGAATTCGTTGAGTTCCTTAGCCCATCGAGCAGCCTCGGTTGTTGTGCGCTTTACGCGATCAAGGCGAAGGCAAGCTTCGCGAAGGCCTTCTGTTGATGCGAGGTCGAGCTTCGTCACGTCAGCGTCCTCTCGGTCTGTTCATACATAGCTCCGCGGCGTCGGCGTTGTGCCTGTTGAATCTGCTCTCTTGTCGACCGAAGACCATCGAATCGGTCCATTCCGCAAGTAGTCGCCCGAGCAAGGCAGTCATGCGCCGCATCTACATCGATTTCGTTTCGGAGTGTCCTTTCCGCTCTGAGTAGCGCACCCGTGCATCCAGCGTCTCCAACTGGACTGCGGCACTAGCCCCGCCGTAGACCTTCTCTTTTAGGTATGCCAGCTCAGCTTCACAATTTTTGGCATCCAACTCAAGCACCCAGACTTTTCCGTCCGGGTCCCATCGATATCCTCGACCCTTTAGTAAGTCCTTGCTCTCAAACGGCGAATTCAATGCAAAGAGCTTGAATGACTTTTCCCGTGCATGGTCAAGGAGCGCTTTGAACGCCGGCGCTCTTGTTGCTGTCAACGGGTCGCGCCAAGACCGCGAGCAATGCGCGACAGTCAATTTCCGCTCGGTGGCCATCGTAGAAAAAGCCCGTCCGATACGCGAGAAACTCGAGCGCCGAACTCGCATAGCCCGAGTCTCGCCACCCTACATCTCGAATCGAGCATGCCCAGGGCATTTTCATAAAGAGTGGGAACCTCGTCTCCAGAAAGGGTCGGTCAAATTTGGCGTTGTGCGCGATCACAAGACTTACGCCTTCGAGCAATTGCGCCACCGCCGCATCGTCGAAGCGCTTTCCCCTCACCATCTCGTCAGTGATGTGGTGGATGGCTATCGCCTCGGGCGGGATGGGTCGTCCTGGGTCCTCCAGCGCGCTCAAGTGCCCGACAACAGGCCCGACCTCGCCCGTCTCGGCGGCGTATTCGAATACGACTATCCCGATCTCAATGATTCGATCAGCCTTTGAATCCATTCCCGTGGTCTCGGTATCGATGATCGCTGCACGACGCACCGTTCCCTGAGTCAACGCAGGACCCCCGACCGATTCCGGATCAAGCCGTTTGAGGACTCGATAATCCGGGTGCTCCATTAGACAGGCGACTGCGTCATCGACAGAAACCGTCATGCGCTGATCCCCTGCGAGGTCGATGCAGGAGTCGGAGGTTTCTGCGCGGATGCCGCACTCTCGGCGATTACGCGAATGGCGGCGCCCGCGACTGGTAAGACCAGCCAGGTCTCCTTCACCGGGAGGCGAGTAACTGCCTCGATAGTCTCTCGGTACGCGGCTAGTTGTCCGCTATGCTGAGTCGCCAGCTCGGCGGCCTGCTGGCGACTTTGCGAGGTCGATTTATGATCCAACAGGATCCATCCGTCGGCCGTGCGCAAAAGAAGATCCATCCGCCCGGCCACACGCTGGCCGTTGGCGAGCGACTGCGATACCGGCACCTCCACCCAGGGCGTGGCTCCGGGCCATCGAGCCTTTAACCAGTCGCGGATCGCCTTGAGCTGATTCGCTACCTGTTGCGACGAGACCGTATCCGCCACTCCATACCGCTCCAATACTCGTCGCACCTCGAGCTCCGTGAGCCCTGTGGCAGACGCCACGATGTCCGCCGCAATGCAGGCGTGAATAGCGTCCCCCAATATTGAACGATCTTCGACTTTGCTCGTATTGATGCGCGATCCAATGTCCACCACCTCGGCGACGGAGGCACGGGTTTCGCCCGCCGCAGAGGGACTCACCACCAGCGGGAGCCTTGGGCTGTTTGATGTCGCCCCTGCGAACCACCGGACGTTGCCTTGCGTCTCTATGGTTGGCAGGTTCGCGGTCATAGCACTGAGTGCTCGGCGTCGGAATGGCACCTGTGCGCCGTCGTTCAACGCTATGGATTGCGCATCACCGGACGGCAGTCGCTGTGCGAGACCGATGGTGCCCATCCACTCCCCGTCCAGCGCTTTTTGCGGACGGGCGACAACAACGAGGTCTCGGGCGCGCGTAAAACTTACGTACAGCAATCGCTTGTGTTCCTCGATCGCCGCCTTCCGGATGATCTGGCCGGCGGCCGAGGTCTCGACGTCATCGCCTACCGGTACCTTCTGTTGTTGGCCATAGGGCCACGGCCAATAGCGCAGAAAGCGGTCCCGGAGCGGATCTTCGGCGTTCAAGACCGTTCGCGACTCGGCGCGAACGCTGTCCCACATTGAGTCCAACACCTTGCCTGCAAGGTCCACCAGTACCACGACCGGCCACTCGAGGCCCTTAGCGGCGTGGTGCGTCATGATTTGCACGGCGTCGCCGCCGCCCTGCGGCAAGTGGTCGAGTTCAGCGTGCTCGAGCTCCTGCATCCATAGCAGGAATCCGGACAGCGTCGCCGCCTCGCGGCTCGTGCGACAGTCTTCTTCGTACTCGCCGGCATACTCCAGGAGCCGATCAAGGTTCGCCAGCCGCATCCGGCCGCGTTCTGCAGACGTTTGCCACTGTAGGACCTGGCGGGCGAGCCTACAGCGTGCGATCACCAGCTCCACGGCCTCCCGCGGCGAAAGAATGGGGCGTTGGGAACGAAGTGCCTGCAGGGCCGCGAAAATCGGTGTAGCGAGGCTTCCTCCGGCGTCGCGCCAGGCGGAGACTTCCCCATCGCCGTTAATCCACTCGAGTCGATCGCTGAGCCAGACATCCGGATCCTCACACTGGGCGAGAGATACAATCTCGGCCGTGGCAATGGTGTCGTGCTCGTCATTCAGACGCCGCAGGCACGCCATGGCCAACACGATCTCCGGTCGCGACAGGAGTCCGGGCTGCGCCGTCGAGGACGGGATCTGCCGGCCGCTCAGCGTAGCGGCGATGGCCTTCACCGTGCTATTGGACCGGGCCAGGACGGCAATGTCGCCGAGCCGAACGCTACGAGACCGGTTGGTCTTCCGATCCACGACCTGGAAGCCCTCATTCACCAGGCTCGCAATACCGCTTGCGATGCTCTGGTGCTGGTCGGCTGCGTTCCCGTCAAGCAACCAGTCTTCCACGGCCGGTGTCGCTGTGACTTCCTTGCGGATCGGGCTGAGCCGAATCTCCTCCGGAAGTAGATCAGTGAAGACTGCCCCAAATAGATCATTCACCCAATGGACCAGCGCCGGCCGCGAGCGGTAGGAGTTCGGCAGCGTCTCTTTGCCGCCGCCCAGAGCGGGCAAGGACTTCACCACCGCTTGCATCAACGCGGTGTCGCCACCGCGGAACCCGTAAATCGCCTGCTTTATATCGCCCACCCACACGACGTGCTTCGCCAGCCGGGCGAGCTTTAGGAACAGGGCGAGCTGGATCGGACTCGTATCCTGAAATTCATCGACCATCAGCAGATCGAGTTCATCCCGAAGGGTTTCGCCCACCTGCGGGTTATCCAGGATGTCGAGCAACGTGCGTTCCTGGTCGGCAAAGTCCACGGCGCCGAGCTGGCGCTTGCGCTCGGCGTAGGCGGCCAGCGAGTCGGCGGCGAGGCTGAAGATCTGTTGAAGGTAAAATTGCACATCGGCCTGCAGCCGGGGATGCGCAGCGTGCAGGGCAGCAGCATCTGCGACGGGTTGAACGACAGTCCGCAGCGCCGCCTCTGGACTCTCTTTTGCGAGCTTGGGCCACTGCGACCAGAGCAGATCCCCCGACGTTAGGTCACGAAGAACACCTTCGAGGAGCTCTGCGTACTTGCCGGTGTTCTGTTTCGGCTTAGGACCAGAGAGACTCGTCTTGAGCGCCGGCAACACGCCTTCAATCGACTGACGAAGGGAGGCATCCAAATCCGTCGCCGAGACTTTGGGAAAGTAGGCCAGCAGGCGATCGGCGTTCTCCGGCCCAAATGTGCGTAGCAATTCAGGGTCAATACCATTGGCCCGGGCCGAATCCACGATCTCTCTGAACGCCTTTTGCCACGGGATTTCTTGCTGCCGGATGCTCTCACCGAGTCCGAGTCGCCGCGCCGCAGCGAGAAACTCGGCGAGTGATCGACCTTCGGTGACGAGGTCGATTGCTTCCTTCAAGACCTGCTGCGCGCGCTCCTCATCAAGGACGCGCTGCTCAGGCGGCAAGCCCGCCTCGAACGCAAATCGCGCGAGCAGCGCGCCGCAAACACTGTTGACTGTGCCGATCCGCGCCTGCCCGATGGCGGTCGCCAAGGCATGGCGTCCTTTATTCGATAGGTGGCCGCGTACCCGTTCGCGAAGCTCCGCCGCCGCCTTTCTTGGTAAAGGTTGTCGCAATCACGCCGGCAGGGTTTACCTGCCCGGCAGAGAGCATCTCGTGCAAGAGCTCGGTGAGCCGATAGGTCTTGCCGCTCCCGGCGCCGGCACTGATGAAACGGATGGAGGCACTCATGCGTCCGCCCCCCAACCCGCGAGGTAGACGAACGGATTGAACCGCTCATTCGGAGGCTCCATCGTCAGGGCTTGGGCCGGAGGGGCGGATTCTGGGGTGGGCTCGACGTCCTCAAGAACCAGTTCGAGGCGCCCGGCCTCGATCTGCTCGCGCCGCCAGCGCCAGGTGGTTTCGAGCTTCTCCCACACCAGGGCGGTGGAGGAACCCGGCACCACCACAGGACTCGTGCCCGGGAAAATTCCTTCCGCCGTCGGCAGAAGCTGCGCATCGCGCAAAATGAAATACGCCACCGCCGGCCAGTTCGAAGTATTCCGCTCGACCATGCGCGCGTAAATCGCAAGCTGAATGTGCGATTGGGCCTTGAGGTGATCCCGATACCAACCCGTTCCGCTCCACTTCATGTCGATGACGACCTGGGCATTCCCGGCCAGGCTGACCAACAGATCACTGTTGCCGGCCAGAGTGCCCAAGGGCGTATCGGCCTCAAGCGACTTCTCAGGCTCCACGCGCTGGGCACCCGCCGCCTGAAGCTGCCGGTGCAGTTCCCCAAGTGCGCGGCGCACTCGCTGACGCAGGGCTTCCCGATCGGCAGAACGGCCCGGCATGAACAGCACGGCCCCCTCTTCGATCAGGATGCCGTCCAGAGTGCGATCAAACCAAGCCCGCACCTGCTCGACCGACCAACCCAAGGCTTCGGGTTGCCGGTACAGCCGCTCCACCGCGCGATGCGCGAGGCTGCCGTACAGCTGCGAATCGCTGGGCAACGTGAGGAGCGCCGAGGCCTTGAGCTGTGCGGGGTAAGACAGGGCCCACTGGTACGGGTTGTAGATGAAATTCTGGAGACTGGAATAGGAGGCTTTGTATTTCTGCCAGCCCCGGATGGCTCCGACCGGCACCTGCCACCAACGTCGACGCGCCGGCAGCGGCAGTCGTGGGACTTCGGTAATGCCCTCGGTCGGTGCGGCGGAGTGCAACACCGACTCGACCGATTCAATGACTGGCCGATCCAGGATCGCGGCCAGCGTGAGCCACATCGGGTGAAGCTCGTCACCCTCCGCGGGAAGGATCAGTGTCAGGCGCTTTCGCGCCTGGAATATGGGGTAACACCAACCGCGCGCTTGACGCTCCAGGAGGCGTGCGGTATCCGGCAATTCGACACCCACGGTGGCGAGGCCTTCTCGCTCGCTTCTCGACCACGGATAGGTGGGAATCAGCGGCACGGCACGCATCGACCACCAGAGCACGTCATCAAACGGCTCGATGACCGCAGCGGGATCCTTCACTTGTCCTCCGGCGCCGGCTTGTGCCCGCATCAGCGGGTTCTCGCTTCCAGCGGCCGTCGCCTGGCTTACGAGTTTGTCCAGGGCCTCCGGGCCAATGCGTGCTTCGCCCTGGGCGATCAGCGATTCCAATGAATGTTGTACAGCCTGGCACTGGCGAAAGCCGGCCACGGCGCCCACACGCCGGATATCATCCTCATCGACCAGGCGCTTCTGGAAGAACTCGGCTAGACGGCGAGCGCGATCGACGACCGCGCTCAACGGCGCCTGCTGCGCGGTTGGGAATCGCGGATGTTCGAGCCAGAGGGCAATATCCTGGACAACCTGCGCACCACGCTTTCCGTAGTGCGTATCGATGTCGGATAACGCGCGACTCCAACTCGTTCCGCCGAGGCCCGGCGTCGAGGCCATCTTTTCGGCGAGGCGGTTTCGCGCATATCGGGGCAGCGGCCCGATCGGATGCGTCAAGAACTGCATCAGCGCCCGGAAATCGAGAGGATCCCAGATCAATCGCAAGGCAAGAGGCAACACCTGCAGCGACGGGCGAAAGGCCGACGGGTCTGAGAGTCCCTGGAGGGGCTGGTCGAAGGCCATCGCCGCGGCATCGACCAGCGCGCCGTCATGCTCGGATACGATCAGCCGATTGTCCTGCGGCCGACGTTGGATTTCGGCGGCCATCCACTCGGCCGCGGCGAGTTCGGTTTCCGCGCGGAAGATTCGTACGGTGCCGTCCTCGCCCCATGGAAGCTTCTCCGGCACCCCGCCTTCGCTCAGGGCTCGCAGATGTTCCTGAAGGGCTCTCAAGAATGACCCCTCGGTGCCACAGGCCGCTTCCTCTGGTGCGGGCGGCTTGACGCCTGGTAAGCGGGAAAGCACCGCGCGCCAGCCGTGTGAAAAGTCTTCGATCGGGTCGATGAGGTCGACCGCTTCGATCTGGACGTGACGGTTCGCAAGCGCCTCCGCCACTTCCCGAAGCCGCTCGCCCAGACACGGGGCCAATGTTCCTCGCGCGGCGGTCTCGACTGCGGCGAGGTCCGCCAGACGCGTCGCGCCGGTCGGCGCAGCGCCCGTCCAGCCGTGTTCAATCCACGTATCGCGCCAACGAAGCAGTGTCGCGGCGGTGCCCAGCTCATCGGCTTGGAAGCTGCGCTCGTAGAACCGGGTGCCCGTACGGCAGGCCGCAAGGCACGCCCGCCACTGCACCACCCTCTCGGATTGTGAAACCGCTACGCGCGTCAGACCGAGTTGGATCTCCAGGAGCGAGAGAAAGCCCAGAGGACCGACGGTGGACTCGCCGAGGGCATCGCGCGCGTGCCAACCACGTTCGCCATCGAGCGCCAAGCCAAAGCGTACCCTCTGCACGGTGTTGTTATTTCCTTTTCTTTCCCGGCTAATAAGAATATACGATTCTCGCGACAAGATATGACCGGATGACCTCGAAATGCCCAACCGCGCCAAACCCAATGTGATCCTGCGCCAGTGGGAGATGCTTAGACTCATTCCCAACTGCGACCATCCAGGCCGGTCGGTCCAAGACCTCGCCGCGGCGCTCGAAATGCGTGGCTATCGGGTCACGCGGCGCACCGTCGAGCGGGATCTGGACACGCTGCAGCAGTGCATGCCCCTAGAGCTGAATGACAACGTCCGCCCCCAGCGTTGGCGCTGGCAGAAGGCACGCAGTGTCGACATTCCGGGCATGGAGTCGGCCGAAGCCATGGCCCTCTTCATGATGCAAGACGCAATGCGGGCTCACCTCCCCTCCTGCTTTGTCGATGCGCTGCACGGCCGTTTCGCTCAGGCGAACAAGACGCTATCGGCGCTCGCCCGGGCGGGCGCCAACGTTCGTTGGGCCGACCGCGTGCGCGTGGTCCCTTCGCACGTGGTGCTCAAGCCCCCACGTATCGCGACCCGCGTCGTTCAGACACTGCAAAGGGCTGTCCTCAACGATATCCCGGTCGAAGCCGAATACCAGTCTCTGCAGGAGGCTCGGCCAAATTCCCGTTTGCTCTTCCCGCGGGCGCTGATCCTTCGCGGCTCATCGCTTTACTTGGTCGCACACCAAAAGAACCGCGACGAATCCCCACACCATTACGCAGTTCAGCGCTTCACATCCGTGCGTCTGCGCGAACTCGAGGCCTGGCCCGCCACAGCATTTTCTCTGGATCAGTTTCTCGCCGACGGAGTCGATCAGTTTGGCGATGGCAGAGAAATTCAACTGCGTGCGCGAATCAGTCCGGAATTGCATAAGACGTTGCACGACTCTCCTCTGAGTACAGATATGACCATTGCCGCGGACAAAGATGGAACGCTGACCATGACCGCGACCGTCCGGGACACCTGGGCGCTGCACACCTGGATACTTGGACATGCTGAAAGCATCTGTGTACTGCAGCCGATGGACTTGCGCCGGGCGTTGGTCGAGCGGCTAAGGGAGGCCGCCGCCCAATATCGATAGCGACGTATTCTGTCGCGTTCACATTGTAGGATGTGCCAACAGAAAAGGAGGCGGCACAGCGTGGGTGAGATCGATCGAACAATCCCGGTGTTCTATTGCGAGCAGTTACTCGCAAACTCCCAGTCCTTCAGCCCAAGCGCCGGTAAGCCCCGACAGGTGGTAGCGAACTGGCAGGCTGCGGGGTTACCCATTTCCCTGCTAGCCCTTTTCTCCCGTCATGGTTGACGATCTCAGCCTCTCGCACGATCCCGGCTACGTGCGAGGTGTATTGGATTTGACGTTTGCCGAATGGATTTGGCAACGAGTTGCCGGAAGTCGCCCAATCTCTGCCCTGGACGACGGGATCGATGTTGGCGGCCGCCAGGGAGGCTCTGCTATCGGGGGTGGCGTGTGCGCCCGTCAGCGGGTTCCACCATGCTCACTACGACTCGGGTGGCGGATTCTGCACGTTCAACGGGCTCACCGTCACTGCCGCGAAACTCCTCGCCGACGGGCTTGTGCAACGGGTAATGATCCTCGACTGTGACCAGCATTTTGGCGACGGTACTGACCAGATCATTGAACGGCTCTCGCTGGGTCGCTCGTTGGAAAACGCAAGTTTCGGGCGATGGTTTCATGAGCCGGCTCACGCCAGCGCGTATCTGACTCGGCTTCGAGAAATCGTGGAACGCCTGTCGGAATTCGACTTGGTCCTCTACCAGGCGGGTGCTGACGTGCATGTGGATGATCCGCTCGGTGGCGTGTTGACCACCGAGCAAATGGTTCTACGGGACCGGATCGTTTTTGAAGCAGCACGTCGACAGGCGATCCCGCTGGCGTGGAATCTTGCCGGCGGCTATCAGGATCCAATCGAACGCGTTTTAGCGCTGCATCTGAACACGATGCGCGCATGCGTAGACGCCTATTGCGACTCTGCGGCAATCCGTCGACCCAAGTCCCAACCACGGCAAGCCAATGTTGAGTGAGCGCGCGGACCCGTCGCCGGATCGCTATGCCATCGCGCGCGGGATCGGTGCGCACATGACTACCGGTTTAGCGGGCCTCGACGCGGTGCTGGGAGACCTCGTTCCCGGGGCGCTGGTCTGCATGGCCGGCCGCCCGTGCGTGGGCAAGACAGCCCTGTTGCTTGATGCAGCCATCCGAATTCACCGACGATACGGTACCAATGTGGTTTTCGCGACGGCGCACGAATTTCCCTCGGAGATTGTTGCCCGAGCACCGTTGGCGGCAAGACCGGCGCTGATGGAGATTCCGGCTTTGGATGTTCTGCGCATGCGGACTCACTTTCCATCCGACGGTGAACCGAAAATATTTCTTGTGGACATGCACGGCGTTGGAGCGACGTGGCCTCATGTGCTCGCCCACCAGCTTCAAGTCGATCACCCGGCGGGATGCGGACTGTTGATCGCCGACGGGTGGGGCGTCTATCCGGATCGTGGCACTCGCATCGAGGTAGAGCTTGCCGGTACGCGCTATATCGCCGCCTGGGAACGCCCCTGCTTGCGATTGTCCGCTGCAACCTTCAAGGCTGCAGGTAGGCATGTCGGAAGATCGCGCGTCGCTGCAGTTTACGGAATTGGAACTGCCGAGAATGACAAGCAATGGTCGGGGCCAACGTTCAATGACCTAATGCATTTGTCCTCTGCCGTCCGCGCATCGGCGGCGGAGACAGTGTTGGTTCATCGCCCGGAGTTGTATTTGGCAAGCGGTCCCCAGAGCGAAGCCAAACGCGGGCTGATCGAACTTACTAATGTCCGTCGCGGATGGACGTCAGAGTTGCCGCTCGGAGTTGTGGTACGACAAAGGCGAGCATGGTTTCCGTTCAGAACGCTGATGCCGGCGGCCCGGAGGGGAGACGAATGACTGATGCAAAACGGCTGATCTCGATCGGTGCCGAAGGCGGCTTCATTGAAGTCCACGGCAAGGGTGGCGAGCCGCCGCACGCTGAATTCAGGGTGACGATGGTTGATCAGACTCCTACCTTTCTAAACGATGACGAGGGCGGTGCACCGTCAAAGCGGGATAGCGGATGGCTGCCAAACTGGTCCGCCGCGATGGCGTGGCTTAGCCACTACCCCTGGCCCCATCTCGCCGGACTTCACGTCGATCCCTCGGTCGCTGATGATGTTTGGGCTGCGCTACAAGACTATATTGCGCGCGGCGGCCCGCCGATTCGTGGCGGCGGCGCTCGAACGATGGCGGAAAGTGTGCAATCAGGCCGGGCGTTGATTTTGAGAGCACTACTGGTACCACGGCTGTGCCGACAGCAAGACGGCATCCATCCTGTCCGTTGGGGCGTGCTCAAGGCTCGTGAACCCGCCTCAATATTTACTAATATTTGGCGGCCGGTCCGCTGTCCGATAAATCCGTTTGGGTTTTGGCTGGAATCCACCGTTGACGCCGGCTGAGCGCGTAGGCAACCTTGGTATTGTAGATACTGACGTGTCGGAATCAATGTCGCATTCCGAAGACAAATGGGCTTCCACGTTGCATTTGTCTTCAGACGGCCATATTATGCCCATCCATAATGAGCCCGACAGACACCGCGCCCCGGCCAAAACGCGAAGCGTCGATCGACGACCTCTTGGAATTGGGCCAGCGCGCCACCGCCGTCATCGAAGAGGCCCGCAAGCAATCTCTACGCCCCGAAAACAAGAAGACGCTCCGTACCTTCACGATGAGCGAGGTATGTGAGCTTCTAGACCTGCATCCCACGGCTTACTACGAGCTGATTCGCACCAACCCGGAATTTGAGGGTAGCAAGGTCGACCGCAAGCGGCTCTTCACCCTTGCCGAGTTGCACAAGATCCAAGGCCATCTTAACAAGCTGCCCAGGCAGCGCTACGGCATTGAGCGGGCGATCACGATCTCCGTCGCCAACTTCAAAGGCGGCGTGGCGAAGACCTTCACCGCCGTCACCTTGGCTCAATACTTGGCCATGCGCGGGTATCGCACCCTGGTGATTGACACCGATCCACAGGCGTCCTTGACGTCGTCCTTCGGGATTAGTTCGTCGGACGTGAGCGATTGGAACACGATCCTGCCCTACCTTTATGGCCGCGACGAAGTCGAGCGCATGGGCGAGGAATGGCCCGCGTCCTTCCGCTCAACGATCCAGCCCACATACTGGTCTGGCCTGGACATCATCGCTGCCAATCTTTCGCTCTATACCGGCGAATTCGTGCTGGGTCTGCGGCGGGAGCGCACCAAGGGTTCGGATAAGCCCTTCGAATTTCACCGACCCTTGCACGACGCCATCGAGGACATACGGGGCGACTACGACGTCATCATCATCGACAATCCCCCTGCCCTGTCGCTGTCGACAACTGGAGCGATCTTTGCGGCGGATGGCTTGATCCTCCCGACACCTGCGGAAACCCTGGATTTTGAGTCTGCGCGCGCTTTCATGGCGCTTGCGGCAGAAATGCTCAAGGTCATTCGGGAGTCCTTTGGCCACGAAAAGCGGCTTGAAATCTTCCGCATCCTCATCACCCGCTACGGCGGTCGCGCGGCGGAACTGAAGATCGCCAACCGGATTCTCGAGGTGTTCGGAGATTGGTGCATTCAGGAGCCGATGGTGCAGTCCGCATCCGTGCAAAAGATTGGTAGCGATTGGAAGACCCTGTACGAAGTCGACCCTCGGGGACCTGGCCGCAGTGTGCTGAAGCGCGCGCTGGAGGCTGCGAACACGGTCAATGGTTTGATCGAAGCGGACATCATCGATGTCTTCCAAGTCCGGCAAATGCAGCGGACCGCGGCGGCTCAGGCGGCAGCGTGACAGAGCGTAAGTCACGCTTCGGGGATCGAGCGGCGTTGCCGGAAGACCCTGCGTTGCGCGTGCTTGCCCTTCGACCGCGTGGTGTAGCGACGGACCCGTCCGGACCCATCACCGTTCCCGGTCGGTTGGCTGCAGAGGATCAGCAAGGTCTAGTCGCCCGTTTGCAGCAAGCTCGCGCGGAAACTGCTGCAGTGCAAGAAAAGTTCCAGCGGGAGCAGGCGGAGCGAGAAAGCGAGCGCCACGAAGGTCTCCTTTTACTGCGCCTGGATCCCGAATCCATCGGATTGACCGAGTTCGCCAACCGTCACGAATTGAGCCTCGCGTCCACCGACGAGAAGCTTAAGAGCCTGAAGGCGAGCATCAAGACCAATGGCCAAGACACTCCGGTGCGCGTCCGCCCGGCAGCGGCCGGGGCGTCGACCGCGTACCAGTTGGTCGAAGGGCATCGCCGGCACGCTGTCGTGCGCGAGCTCAACAAGGAGACGCCTGGCGGCTTTCAGATCCTCGCGCGATTGGATGCGAAAGCGGCTGAAGCCAAGGATCTCGTTCTCAAGATGTATCGCGAGAACGCGGAACGTGAAGACCTGTCTGCGTTTGAGACCGGCACGATGTTCGCGCAGTGGCTTTCGGCCGAGATCTGCAAGTCGCAACGCGAGCTCGCCGGACTGGTGGGCCTGAAGGAAAACACCGTCAGTCAATATCTGACGATCGCCGCCCTGCCCTCCGAGATCGTCACGGCGTTCGGTGACGTCCGGGTCATCTCCGTCCGCTGGGCGACATCGCTTGCCGGCGCCTATAAGGACCACAAGACTGAGACTCTGGCCGTAGCGCGCAAGATCGCCAAGCAGAGCCCCCGTCCGGATGCCCAGCTGATCTACGAGGCCTTGACGACCGCCGGAACGTCGAAGCGTGCTAAGCGGCGCGGCACCAAGGTTTCTGACACCGTCATGGTGGACGACAAGGTGCTCTTTAAGATCTCCCTGAAGGACGGTCGATTCACCCTCAACCCTCGCCAGGTCGAGGCCGAGCAGCTGCACCGTCTATACGATGATCTGAAGGCGTTTGCCGATAAATGGCTCAAGGCGCACGGATCGAAGAAGGAATGACAGTGTTGCCCGTGACCCTCCTCCCCTGCCCGTTCCGCATCGTCGTCGGTGAAGAACTTCTACGCGTAGAAGTTTTGACGACGGGTCAAGGGCGCGCCGATCCGCATCCCGATACTTCTACGCGTAGAAGTATTTTGCCACCGCCACCCCTACTGTCCGTAGGGATGCAGATTCTCGAAGGGCCGGTTCTACCGGCCCTTCGCCGTTTCAGGGGTCGCAAAAATCTTAGCGGAGGTCCTATGCCACCACCCAAATGAAAAAGCCCCAGCAAGTGGGGCTCTGTCATTCAAGGGAGTTTCAGGGTTTACCCGCAAAACTGACCTCGACCTGGTAAATCAAGGTTAGTTGCCCGAATCCTTCGGGTCAAGCGGATCTCCCCTCGAAACCCCGGTTTTTAGGAAATCGTCTGTGTCGGCGAGGGGTAAGTCATGTCTACAGAAAATGCTCACGATCCACGAGCGCGCCTGGTGCGCGAGAAGTACTTCAGCCTGCGGCCCAAGCCGCTGGAACGCTGGCTCTGGGCGCAGGGCGTTCCGGCCTCTGCGGAACGGGTCTTCTGGCTGCACTGGCAGGAGGGATTGCAGCGTGGGGACTGGTGTTCGGAGGTGCCCTTAAAGCGCGTGGCGCGCGAGTGCTGCCTCGATCTGTCCACGGTCACCCGGGCCTACCAGCTGCTCGCACGGATCGGCTGTATCCGGCGCACGGATCCAGGTCGGGATCCGGCCAATCCGTTCAACCAGGCCACCGCGGTGACCGAGGTGCGCGTGCCGCGCGAGCTCCTGGTGGAACTCGACCGCCATCCGAACCGTCGCACCGGATTGGCTGCAAAACACGAGGAATTGGCGCCCGTCCCAGCCGTCGAGCCTGTAGCCGCCGTCGCTGTGACTGAGGCGCCCAAGCCACGGGATCCCTTCGCGGGTTTGCGCGGTCGGGATCGGCTCAAAGCGCTGGGACAGCTCACGAACGCCATGTCGGCCGCTGAGCAAACCCTGTACCGGGAAGCGCTCCGGACACACGCGGCGCACATGAGCTTCGATGCGGATTCGAAGCTGTCCGCCGAGGACCGGGGCAGGGTGCTGCAATTTCTCTCGGTGCTCGCGATCGAGCCCACCAGCGCCGCCCCGGAACGCGCGGCCCTCCTCAGCGCCCACAGCACGCGGTCCCCGCAAGCTCTCCGTCTTCGAGCTCGCGCGCCTGAAGCGGGATATCCAGGCCGCAACGACCAGCGCTTCGGCTCCCGAGATCATGCGCCAGGTGGTCTGGTCGATCGAGGAGGGCTCCTTGAAGCGATTCCCGCCGGTTCATGCGATTCACATCGCGCTCAAGAAGATCCGGGAGGGCGCCTGGACCCGTCCCAACCGCATGCCGCCCAACTGGGCGCGAGCGTTGAGTACGCCGGCGGCTCTCGAGACCTGCCGCCGTGCATAACGAAGAAAGGATTTCTGTCGGAGGTATTAAATACCAAAGAACACAGCGGCCTGCCGGCCGGTGGGTTTTTGAAAAGCCGTCGAGACCCAGAGGGGGAGGGAGGCCGGCGAGAAGGCGCCCGACGGATCCAGCGGTTCTCCGTGGAACATTCCCGTGGAACATTGAAGCGAATAGAGGATTGATTTCATTGATAATCATGCTCAAACGGAGGGCTTCCGGAAGCCCTCCCAGTCGGATCCCAAGCCTGAAGCGGAAAGCTTTCCGCTTGTGCGGTACACTGCCGCGATGCATCCGCCGCGCGTCAGCAACGCCGAGGTCCGGGCCGTGATTCGGGAGCTGATGGTCGGGAAGACCCTGCCATCCGGTGCGGCCGTCCGCGCGACACTCGATGCACGCTTCGGATCCCGCGGCGGCGTCGCCCGAATTTATCGGCTCCTGGCCGATGAGCGCCGGCGACTCACGCCGCCCCCAGAACCCGGGAGCGTCGAGGCGCTGCAGCGTGAATTGCAGGCCATGCGCGAACGAGCAGAGCGGGCGGAAGATCGCGAGAGGGCGCATCAAACCCACTGGGCAGGGGAGGTCGATCGGCTGCGCATGAAGGTTCAAGCGCTCGAACCGCTCGCACGCCACGGCCAAATGACCGGGGAGGGGAGCGATCTATTGCGCCATCAACTCCACGCGGCCGAACAGCGCGCCGCCCGGCTCGAAGAGCAGCTGATGGCGGCCCTGGCACCCTCGGGGCCGTCGGTCTCCCGCTCCGAATCCCCCGGAAGGTCTTGCAAGGGACCGACCCCGAACCGACTTGTAAACGACATGGAAGCGTCGTATTATTCGACTAACTTCCGATCGGAGAGAGCTATGTCCGCGTTGCCGAGCTTTGTGGGATTTGCCGAGGAATTTCGGGAACCCGGCCAGGCCGGGATTCGCCCCGAACGCTTTGCCGCAGCGCTGAATCTGCAGCTTCAGGAGCTCGCTCAGCTCGCGCACGTGCATCGGACCACCGTTTCCGAGGCCCCGTCCAATGCGCGGCTCCAGGGCTTTATGCGTGAGTCCCTGCAGGTGATCTCCGCGGCGCTCGAGGTCGCGCAGGATCGGGACCGGGCGCTCTATTGGTATCGCAATGCGCCGATTCCGGAATTTCAGCATCGCACCGCCGAGCAGCTCGTCGCCGATCACAAGACGGACGCAGTGCTCGCGTATCTGCAATCCGTCGGCGGCGGCTCGACGGGATGATTGTCTGCTCGCTCGGTCCCGACGCGCCGTTCTACCGCGCGTTGACGCCGAGCTGGGCGCATCGGCCGGAGAGTGGCGCGGGCGCCGCGCTGGCGGGCGGCCGCTTCAACCGCCCGAACGTCGAGGCACGGTACCTCGCGGCGACGCCGGAAGCGGCGCTCGCCGAGTACCAGGGCGAATCCTCTCTGTTGCCGCCGGCGACTGTCGCGACCTATCAGGTGACCGCCGAGGCCGTGGTGGATTTCACGGGCGGGTACAACGCCGAACACTGGTCGCCGATCTGGGCCGAGGCCTACGGCAATTGGAAAGGCATGGCGTTCCTGGAGAACGTCGAGCCGCCGTCCTGGGTGATTGGCGATCTGGTGCGCGAGGCGGGGTATCCCGGGGATTCTCGTATTGGTCGGCGCGCAATCCTGCGTACCTCTGTCTCGTGCTGTTTCCGGATCTAGCGGATCGCTTCCGGGCGCCGGTCTATGACCCCGAAGGTCGTTTGCCGCGCAATGCGGAATCGTGGAGAGCGCGATGAATGGCGCCGGCGCACAGCGCCGCTGTCCGTACCGAGAAATTGAAAGGGCAGGGAAGTTGGCCGTTGGTAAGGAATTCGAACGGCCGCTGTAGAGCGCATGGCCCGGCTCTTCCCGGCTATTCCGGTCGGTGACGTTTCGGAAATGCCTACTGTGAAGCGGACATTGGCGAATCATCGCCATTCTCCTACCATTACTCCAGCGGAAAGCCGAGGCGAGCAGATTGTGAACCTAACGCAGAACGCAGCGCGTGCGGAGAATCGGCAATGGGCAGTCAATTTGCATTTAGGTTTCCACTGACGCTGATGGTCGCCAATTGGAGAGCCTATGGCACAGCTATTTTCACGCGGGGATTGGGTGCAGTTCGCGCCCCTCAGGTACAGGGGTGCTGGCCTCGCTGGACTGAGATTCCCGTCACAAGGCCGCCCCATTCTGTGTGGGGTAACGTACAGATGACGTGCTGTCAAATGCGGTTAAGTCGACAACCATATCCCATGCCTGTGTTCGTCAACAGAGAAAAATACGAATATGGCTACCAGTACCCCGCCGGCGGACCCCGTTGTCCAGAATCAATTGTTGGCGGCGATTCCCGATGCCGAACGCCGCGGATAACCCTGCGCCTCGTGCCCGAATTTCTCACCGTCGGTGAGATCCTCTACGAGGCGGGTACGCAGCTCGACCGGTGTATTTCCCCACGTCCGCGATCGTGTCGCTGTCCTATGTCATGGTGGACGGAAACCCCGCCGAGATCGCTGTCATCGGCAATGAAGGTGTCGTGGGCGTGGCCGTCTTCCTGGCCGACGCATCGACGCCCAGCCGGGCCGTCGTGCAGCACGCGGGATGGGCCTACAGCCTGACCGGGACTTTTCTGCAGCAGGAATTCATCCGGCGTCGGCGATTGCAGCAGTTGTTGCTCCATTACATCCCAGGCGCTGATCGCGGAGATTACGCCGAAAACCGCGATGTGCAATCCGGCATCATTCAACCGACCAGCAACTGTGTCGGTGGCTGCTATTGCGGCTCGATCGCATGGGTACCGACGAACTCACCATGACGCAGGCGGCGGTCGCCGCGATGGTCGGTGTTCCGCAGGCCGATGTCATCACCGCGCTCGGCACGCTGCGGGCTGCGGGATTGCTTCACTACAGTGCCGGTCATATTTCGATCGTCAATCGCGCCGGGCTCGAAGCGCGTGTCTGCGAGTGCTATGGCGTGGTCGAGCAGGAGACGGAGCGCCTATTCCATCGGGTGAGCGGCGCCACGAAGGCCGCCCATCTGACTACCTAGGCAACACCGGGACCGGGCGTTTTACTGGTATCGCAATGCGCCGTTCCACAGCCACTGTGTGCCTTACCGCACAGAACTCGATTCCACCCTAGCGCGCGTACACTGGCACGCCCACGGCTACGCGCAGGCCTCAGTCCATCGTGAATCCTTCGGCTACGCCAAAGACCAATCAGCTCCTCGCGGCCTTACACGCAGCAGCCTACCGGCGACTGCTGCCTGACCTGGAAGCCACGACGCTGCGAGCGGGCGAGACACTATCTCGCTCGACGGGGCGGTCCCCTCGCCTACTTTCCCTCGAGTAGCATCGTCACGTTGTCTTACGCCGTGCAGGGCGATCGCCCTATGGCCAAGGCTTGGCCTGTCGGTCGCGAAGGGGTGGTGGGCGTTTCGATATTCTTGGGTGGCGCGCAGCGAGAAAGCCGTGCAGACGTGCAGGTGGGCGGGCTCGCCTTTTTCGTCTCCCAGCGGCGGCGTTGCTCACTGAATTCAAACGGGCCGGCGAGTTTCAGGAGATGCTGCTTCGGTACGTGTTCGCGTTGCTGACGCAGGCCTCGCAGCTGGGTGTGTGTGCCAACTACCATCCTATCGAGCAGCGATTGTGCCGATTTCTGGGGCGTCTCTTCGACCGGCTGCCGGGCGAGGAAGTCATCATGACCCAAGAGCGAATCGCCGAGTTCCTCGGCGTGCGCCGGGTGTCCATCACCGGCGCCGCGACGCAGCTGCAGGCCGCAGGCATTATCGAGTATCACCGGGGCCACGTGAGAGTGATCAGCCGGCAGAAGTTGGACGAACGGTCCTGGCCGTGCGGCGCCATTATCCGGCGCGCGTTCAACGCGGTGTCAGAGTGAGCCGAGGTACTTCGTCGAACCCCGGCCCCTGACTCGTCCCTAAGTCCGAGCGCCCTTTCATCGGGGCTCAAGCGCATTATCGGCGACCCGCAGGGTCACTAAAGTCCTTTGGTCCTTCACGCCGGCGAATGAGGGATTTCGCCGAGGACCGGAGTTTGGCCTGCCAGGCGGTGTCGAAATTCATCCCATCACCGGCGGCAGGGAGGGTGCGCGTCGACGCGGCGGCATCCAAGGCGTGCGCGATGAGCAGCACCTGGGTTGTCGCAAAAACCAGTGCGGGACGAACACGACGATCATGCGTGAACAGGAGCCTCCGGGTCAGAATTCGAGCCAGAGTCTACCGACCGCCGGCGCGGGGCAATCTTTACCCAGCACCCGCGGCGCTTGCCGGCTGAACACGACACCTGTCAAAGTCAAAGTCAATGACAGGACAGGGTGGCCGCAGCGCGGAGCATACAATGAATACCATCCGGAGCGAGGCGGCGTAGGATGAGCCGGCGGCCGCTTTCGGAAGTCTTGTACCGAAAAGAGCACCCGCCGTTAACGGCGAGAGATGGATTGCCCTCACTGCGCGATGCACCTATAAGGTCCAACTCGCCACCGCGAGCGCCAGCGCGGCGCGGACACGACATAGCCGCCCTGGTCGCTGCCATGACCCCGATAGCACAACTGTGCCTGCGCCGTGGCAAAGGGGTTGGAGAAATGATCGTCGCACTTAAACTGGCTTGCATTGAGGTGGCC
Organism: uncultured delta proteobacterium; assembly: GCA_963811985.1. Taxonomy (GTDB): domain Bacteria; phylum Myxococcota_A; class Polyangia; order Polyangiales; family Polyangiaceae; genus FEN-1139. Next base: position 3,958 of record CAWEUH010000020.1, on the reverse strand, counting down.
TCGTTGACAGCGCGCGTGGGCTCGCGGGCCAATCACTCGCAAATCGCGGCAATGACCGGACTGACCCGCAAGGATGTCCGGATGCTGGTCCACCTTGGTACGGCCGGTCCGTACCGGGGCCATGCACGCGCGTTACTTCCGCGAGTGGACCGGGTGATGAATGGCTGGAAATCGGATTGCCGGTTTCTCGATCAACGCGGGAATCCGAGTCTCTTGCGCTTCGTGAGGGAGACACGTCTTTTGTGGTCCTCGTGCGCGAGTACGGTGGCGACGTCCCGCCCATGGCGGTGCTGAAGGAGTTCGAGCGCCAAGGGCTTGTTTCGACCCAACGCGGTGGGCGCGTGAGTCTGAGCAAGAGGCGAAGTAGCGCGCCGCCCTCCGGCGGTCGCGCGTTCGTCGAGGCGACGCAACGGCTGAAGGACAACAGCGCCGCCCTCGTCGACGCCGTTGAGGAGCGCCGTGTGCTGTTACGTCCTCGCAGCCGGAAGAGCCGCAGCCCTCGGTAATCGGCGATCTGGTGCGCGAGGCGGGGCGCGCGGGACTTCTCTATGGCGCAGTGCAACGTCCTGCGTACGCACTGGCCCCACGGCCGGGCAACCAGCTGCATAACTTGTCAATGCGGTGATTCGGTGCGATGCCGACCACATGCTTTGTTAGAAGGAACCCGACTAAACCACAGCTTTCCGCTTTACGACCTTCAACTGTTCTAAAGCCCGTACGACGTTCTCCAATTGCACATCGGCGCCACTGATCCCACTCTTTCGTTCGTAGAGAAATACTAGCATCTCCATAGCGGCTCGAAAGCAGCTTGCGGCATTCGCGTGTTTGTAGGCGGAGAATTTCCAGTCGACGCCAACCGGAATGTCTGGTCGAGTACAGGTCTGCTTTAGCTCAAGCGATGGGTGAACCGCCATGTCTCGATACTTGAGGATCTCACCTATATTCAGCTTGAACTGAGCGGTTGCCTTCGCATCGAGTCTATAGACGCGTCTTATGACTTCGGCAATTTGGCTCGCGCGCCGGGTTCCGTTGTCTTTCCATATCTGTATCTCCGCTTGGCTTAGTTTTGCGAATGGGCGAAGTTGATCATATAGAGCATCAAGAGCGATCGCACAGGCTACAAACACCTGCATCGATGGCTCGAGTTCCCCCACTAGCAGTTCTCTATTGATGTCGTCATTCGTCCCCCATGTGGTCGTGATCGCTTCAGATGCCCGCCTGGCTTGCGTAAGTTGATCGCTGGCGATTCGGAGCCAGAGAGGAAGCACGTTGTAGGCCGTGGACAGGATGAGCTTCGAATTGACGGACCCAGATTCGTCCACCGAAATTGAAAGATCTCCAGGCAGCACCCCGACGGTCATTCCTTCAAATACTAAAACGCCGTTAGTCATGTGAACTCCCTCACCGGATAAGTGGCAAATTCGCACGCTGCCCTTGGCGTCTCGATGTTCAGATGTTCGCCCGGCATTCATTCAACCACAAACAGCCAAGGTATTTTGTTTGACGCGTGCACGAGAGACTATGCACTAAGCCCCATATCCCTTCGTGATACGGGCTGTGACGATGCCCACCGATCAACCTCAGTCGATCAAGTAGCTGCAAGGCCTGCTGAGGTGGGCCGAGCTGCATTGGGGCCGGATTCGAATCCTGGCCGAGCGCGGCATTCAAGGACTCTCGATGATTCTCGGAACGAGTTTCTATCGGGGCTGTCGGTGGATATCGATGGGCGCGCCGCACGATATTGGGCAACTCATCCTGAGGCGGCCGCGGGACGCGCCGCTGATGCGTGTCATTACCGGTCGACACTGACGCCCGCAACCGGCGGCTAACAAATCGGCAATCGCCGTGCACTGTCTGCGAGGAGCGACAAACTTCAATGAGTCGTGCGTTTTTATTCGAGCGCGTTCACACTCGGCTTCGTGACCGGAAAATGTAAATAGGACCAACGAAAAATAATCTGCTGACAGGGAGAGTCGCGCGACGTGTACACGCAGGTTCACGAAGAATTCGCCGAGGCGCGGCAGAACTACCGATTGCTGTTTGGTCAGCCGACCCGGCGTCGCACCGTGAATTCCAAAGATGGGTACACCGCCCGCACGAATTTCTTCGCGCCTGGTGCCCGCTTCGGCCTGGATCTCTGGTCCCGCAATGAACTACGGCACGGTGCGCTGGCGGTGCTTCGTGTGCGAGACCGTCCGGCCCGGCGAAAGCGCGGAGCGCGTACCCTTTGTCACGCCGGCGGCCACCGTACTTTTGAGTACCAAAGGCGCCGCGCAGTCGCGGCTGTTTCTGGCGTGGCTCGCGGAGATTGAGGAGCAAGGCGTTGACCCGCTGGCTTGTCCTGCGGACCTCTTTCTCGCAGCCCACTTTCGGTTACAGGGATCCCGAGCGGATCGCACGTTACCGTCGCGATTGAGCAGTGCTCTGTGACGCTGCAGCTCCACACCCGAGTCCCGTTTTACACCCTGGCAGGCCGGCGGCCGGCGTCACGTTGCTGTCCCTGACGTGGCGCTCGATCGGCGTCCCGATCGTTATCAATCCGACGGTCTCCGAGCCCATGGGGTTCTACCGAATCGTCAACCATGCGGCGCCCGAATATCGACGCGGCATGGTCGTGGTGTTTCCTGTACCAACGCCGTTTCAATCGTTCGTTTACGGACGCGGTTGGCTGAAGGCCGGCGTCCCGCTGATGAAGAACATTGGGGCCCTGGCGGGCGATCAAGTCTGCGTCCGCGAGGATCACTTCGAGGTGAACGGGCAGAACCTCGGGCCGGTCTCGACAGTGGACCGAACGGGAGCGCCGCTGCCCCGACTAAGGGGATGCTTTCAGATCGCGGACGGGTACTTTTTTCCGATGAGCCGGTACCACGAGCGGAGTTTTGACGGTCGCTATATCGGCGCACAGCCGTTGTCAGCAATCACCGGTGAGGCGCGTCCGCTATGGACCTTTTAAGCCTCGCCGTGCTGTGCGGACATCTCGTCGATCCGGCGATGACGCTGCGCGTGATTGACGTGGAGAGCCGTGGGCAGACGTACGCGATTCACGACAACACGAGCGATCAAACCTTTATCCCCAATTCATTGCCGGAAGCGGTGACGATGTCCTCGAGATTGATCGCGGAGGGGCACCGATTGGATATCGGACTGATGCAAATTAACTACGACGTGTGGCTGAAGCCCGGAGCCTTTCCGCTCGCGAAAGCCTTCGACGCCTGCACCAATATCACCATCGGTTCGATCATTTTAAATGCCGATTACGTGCAGGCGTTGCAGACCTCGAAGGTTCCTTCCGATGCGCTTTGGCGCGCATTGAGTTTGTACAACTCGGGGAGCGATTGGCGCGGTTTGGGGTACGCGAATCGGGTGCTGATGGGGCAATCGAATAGTGCTCCGCATCGCACCGGAAAGGGATCGAGCGCGGAGCGCGCACGGGTCGCTCCCGTGACCTTTTCGGAACGTCCTTAAGCCACGCCAAACCTCTTAAGGAGTAGGGCAGATGCGGGAACGATAAGGGGAGGCCACGGTGTGCCGAAGCCGCGCGCGGCGCGACCGTATCGGACGCGTGGCGGGCGGTGCGACGGAAGACCCGTCGCAGCACGTGGCATTCGGCGAGAGCGTCGAGAGGCGCGATCTGAAAAACGAAGAACGGAGCCCAGAAATTGAAGGGCACCGAGGGCGAGGAACGAAGTGACGAAGAGGGCAAGATAAAAGGGTTGCTAGTGTTGGAGGTTAAGTGGCTGATTCCACAAGTACTGTCTGTCTAGCAGTTTTGCGTGTGTCTAGCACAACGCGCCGAAGTCATTGGATGGACACGCGTTCCTTGCTAGCGGCTGCTTCACCGTGCACGGGAATAGCCCTTTGACGCCGAAATCCGCAAGCGGGCCTCGTTCAGATGCCACGGCGGCGCCTACGCCCGACGGCCCCTTGTTTCGCGTTCGGATCGGCGGCGCGCGGCCGG
>CAWEUH010000019.1:0-14001 GCA_963811985.1 uncultured delta proteobacterium | reverse complement strand
ATCCTTCCCCGCCGGGGAAGACTTCTCCCCCCGAAATCCCCCCCGCTGGGGCTCAGCACTGGTTCCATCGCACTTTGTGATTCCATGTAGGTGAATTTTTTGGACCGACAACTCGTCGGTTTGCGCATGCAGCAATTCAAAGGCGAGCAGGCGGCGTGGGCTCAGGATCAGTTCGGACAGGTTCGTGTGGGAGATAGTCGGCGGATGACCCGGCTCGTCGCGATGGCGACTCGAGCGGCTCAGTCGCCTTCAGGCAAGGTTTCTGACGTGTTTTGTCGGGATAAGGAACGGCAGGGTGCCTACGACTTGCTCGAAAGCGGTCAGGTGGATCCCGCGGCGTTGGTCGTGGCGCAAGCAGAGGCAACGGCTCGACAGTGCGCCAATGAGCCGTTCGTGTTCGTGCCGATTGATGGCTCTAGTGTGACACTGGCTGACCGTACTGCGGGCAAAGACTTCGGTACTGTGGGGACTCTCAGCGGCGGCAACCGCGGGTTGAAGGTAATCAGCGCACTGGGGATTAGCCCCAAAGGGATGCCGCTGGGTCTGTTCACGCAAGTGTGGTGGGCTCGCACGCAGGCCAGGAGACAAAGTAGAAAGCAGAAGCGTAAACGCAACCTCAACCGCGACGTCCAAGACAAGGAGACACGATACTGGTTGCAAGCAATCCAAGACAGCTGCGCCCGCGCAAAGGCAACGAGTGCGAAGCTCTGGTTGCAGCTCGACCGTGAAGCTGACAACAAGCATATCCTGCTGGAACTTGCCAACTGCGGACAACAATTCACGGTCCGTGGGTCGTGGGACCGATTGATTGCCGCAACCGGCAACGATAAGCAGTACTTGCGACAATGGCTGGACCGAGAGGCACCCGGAGGCGAATATCGGCTCGAAATTAGCGCTGCACCCAAGCGAACTGCGCGCTTGGCGCGCATCGTGGTGCGTTGGGCCTGTGTGACACTGCGACTGCGCAATGTGCCACGTTATGGTGAATGCTGGCTCGACGTTACTGTCGTATGGGCACGCGAAGAGGGTACATGTCCAGCGGGTGAGAAGCCTGTGGACTGGCTACTGCTGACGAACGCTCCGGTGGGGAATTTCCAGCAGGCGCAATCTGTCATTCATGGCTACACGCAACGCTGGCGGATCGAAGAATTCCACAGAACCTGGAAGACCGGCAGCTGCAACGTGGAGCAGACACAGCTAAGAAGTCAGCAGGCAGTGCGCATTTGGGCTACTCTACTTGCTGCCGTGGCCGTACGCATCGAACGTCTAAAGATCCTGGCGCGAACTGAACCCCAACAACCAGCGGACATTGAGCTGACACGCCACGAGATCAGAGCACTCATTGTGCTCAAACGTCAGCAGAAAAAACGAACTGAAGTCATTACTGACGCCATGCCCACAATCGGGCAGGCCACGTTGTGGATAGCTGAACTAGGCGGCTACACTGGCAAATCATCCGGCGGACCACCGGGTTCCATCACGATCCGCAGGGGGCTAGACAGGCTGCTACCCGCTGCCCAGCTGCTCCAGGCCCTAGAAGACCAGGAAAGATCAGACCAATGCTGAGCAAAACTGGGGGGATTTGGGGGGTTCAAGCTATTCGCTTGAGCTCAAATATGTAATGCGAAGAAATCGCGCCGAGATACCCCCCAAGGATGCTCAGCACTGGTTCCATCGCACTTTGTGATTCCATGTAGGTGAATTTTTTGGACCGACAACTCGTCGGTTTGCGCATGCAGCAATTCAAAGGCGAGCAGGCGGCGTGGGCTCAGGATCAGTTCGGACAGGTTCGTGTGGGAGATAGTCGGCGGACGACCCGGCTCGTCGCGATGGCGACTCGAGCGGCTCAGTCGCCTTCAGGCAAGGTTTCTGACGTGTTTTGTCGGGATAAGGAACGGCAGGGTGCCTACGACTTGCTCGAAAGCGGTCAGGTGGATCCCGTGGCGTTGGTCGTGGCGCAGGCAGAGGCAACGGCTCGACAGTGCGCCAATGAACCGTTCGTGTTTGTGCCAATTGATGGCTCTAGTGTGACACTGGCTGACCGTACTGCGGGCAAAGACTTCGGTAGTGTGGGGACTCTGAGCGACGGCAACCGCGGGTTGAAGGTAATCAGCGCACTGGCGATTAGCCCCAAAGGGATGCCGCTGGGTCTGTTCACGCAAGTCTGGTGGGCTCGCACGCAGGCCAGGAGACAAAGTAAAAAGCAGAAACGTAAACGCAACCTCAAGCGTGACGTCCAAGAGAAGGAGACGCGATACTGGTTGGAAGCGATCCAAGACGCCTGCGCCCACGCAAAGGCAACGAATGCGAAGCTTTGGTTGCAACTCGACCGCGAAGCTGACAACAAGCATATCCTGCTCGAACTTGCCGACTGCGGACAACAATTCACGGTCCGTGGGTCGTGGGACCGATTGATTGACGCAACCGGCAACGATAAGCAGTACTTGCGGCAATGGCTGGACCGAGAGGCTCCAGGAGGCGAATATAGGCTCGAAATTAGCGCTGCACCCAAGCGAACTGCGCGCTTGGCGCGCATCGTGGTGCGTTGGGCCTGTGTGACACTGCGACTGCGCAATGTGCCACGTTATGGTGAATGCTGGCTCGACGTTACTGTCGTATGGGCACGCGAAGAGGGTACATGTCCAGCGGGTGAGAAGCCTGTGGACTGGCTACTGCTGACGAACGCTCCGGTGGGGAATTTCCAGCAGGCGCAATCTGTCATTCATGGCTACACGCAACGCTGGCGGATCGAAGAATTCCACAGAACCTGGAAGACCGGCAGCTGCAACGTGGAGCAGACACAGCTAAGAAGTCAGCAGGCAGTGCGCATTTGGGCTACTCTACTTGCTGCCGTGGCCGTACGCATCGAACGTCTAAAGATCCTGGCGCGAACTGAACCCCAACAACCAGCGGACATTGAGCTGACACGCCACGAGATCAGAGCACTCATTGTGCTCAAACGTCAGCAGAAAAAACGAACTGAAGTCATTACTGACGCCATGCCCACAATCGGGCAGGCCACGTTGTGGATAGCTGAACTAGGCGGCTACACTGGCAAATCATCCGGCGGACCACCGGGTTCCATCACGATCCGCAGGGGGCTAGACAGGCTGCTACCTGCTGCCCAGCTGCTCCAGGCCCTAGAAGACCAGGAAAGATCAGACCAATGCTGAGCCAAGGATGGGGGGTTGGGGGGTTTGAAGTCCCTCCCCAGCGGGGAGGGATTTAGGGTGGGGAGAACAAACTCCCTGGCAGGGACTAGGGCGAAAAAAATCCCCGACAGGGATTCGAAAGTCAAAGTAGCCATCGCAGCTGGACAGATTCCCACTAGACTCGAGCCATGCTCTCCCCGATCCAGCGCCTTGACACGGCATTGCTCGACGCAGTCACCGAGCGTGCCCTGACTTCGGCGCGACGCCGCGCCAATCACAATTTTCACGCGAGCGACACTGAAAACCCGCACCGGTTCCTCAACGCGCTAATCGAGGGCACGTATTGCCAACCGCACCGGCACGGCCAACCGCCGAAGTCAGAATCATTCTTGGTGCTGCGCGGCCGTGTTGTTGTCTTTGTTTTTGACGGCACGGGAAAGGTGATTGAAACTCACGTCCTCGGCGACGACGGATTGCTCGGCGTCGATTTGCCGCCTGGCGTATGGCACAGCATTGCGGCGCTTTCGCCAACGGCCGTTTGCTACGAGGTCAAGCCTGGCCCTTGGGACCCAGTGACGGACAAGGAATTTGCGCCGTGGGCCCCTTCCGAAAATGCTGCTGATGCAGCCGAGTATCTGCGAACGCTACTGGCTACAGCCCAACCCAGCCTGAAGCGGTAACGCCAAGGCCAACCGAGAACCCGGTGAGGCCGGAGTCGTAACTCGTGGCTGCCTGACTGGGGACACCCGTCGCGCCCAGCGCGCTGCCCGACATTGTCGCAAAACCGAAAACGAATGCGGGATCCAGACTGAACCCGGGTGTCAAGAAGCAGCGAACGCCGCCACGCAACAGAAGGCCTATGCCAGTGTAGCCGACGTCGTATCCCGTTGTGGTCACGGCGGCGTTGCTAGTCGTCGTCGTTGTGGCGGCCACTCGCGAGAGCCCAATGGCTGCTCCAACAAACGGCCGCACGCGAGAATCAGGCAGGAACATGAAATCGAATTTCGGGCCTATGAAGAGGTTGAACGAAGAATCCTGGCGGTGATTGGTAGATCCTGCTTGCTCGGAATGCAGATACTGGGACCAGCCTCCCATCACCAGCATGCCGCCGAGCACCATGTTGTCATTGAGGCCGTACCCAATTTCCAAATTGAGATTGCTGTGGTCGCTAACGCCCCAGCGCGTCTGGTGGATGTCGTTCTTGTAGTCCATGGTACCGGCGGGCGCGGCCGGCGGGGGCGGGGGCGGCGCCGTAACCCTCTGCGTGTAGTCTGAGTAACTTACGAAGTCGGTGCCCAACCCGATCTGCAACGCGTTGGCCACTGATTGTGCTTTGGCGTGGCTTGAAACAACTGAAACGATTCCTACCGCCGTCAGGGTTGCGAGTGTCGTATTACGCATGATTCCTCCGGATTATTCGATCGTGTCAAACGAACATGCCAAAAATCTAGGCATGGGCCGTTGACCCACCGAATCAGCCATTGTTGGTACGCATTGGTTTGAAGCCATGTTTCGGGTCGCGATTATGCAACATCCCGTTTCCGTTAGTGTCATTCGTGTTCAAGAGGGCTCATCCTGCGTGGCATCGGCCCCCAAGTCACAGTGCAGTTTGCTTAGTTTTTCGCATAAAATCGATTGAACCGCTGGGCGTACAGACTCTTCTGTGACGGAAAGTCCATAGTCCCAACATTCGATAAAAGCAAAAGATTATGCCGGGACTCTCCCGTCCAGTGACAGAGTCGCGCGTGCGCGTGCCCGAAATGCGGTCAAATTTGCCAGGTGCGCGTGGTCCACCTGCGCCTCCTTGCCTAGCGTAAGTTGAATTGGCCCCGGAGCTCAATCGACTGTGAGGAGCTTCCCACGTAAACAAGATACTGATCGGGGTCGGCTCGCCACTTGTGCGACGTTACGTCGTAGTACGACAGCGCACGTTGATTGAGCGTGACGCTAACGCGTTTGGTTTCGTTGGGCTTTAGATGCACCTTGGCAAACCCCTTGAGCTCTTTGCGCGGTCGCGGCACGCGCGCATGCGTCTGACCCACGTACACTTGGGCCACTTCCGCCCCTTCGCGCTCACCTACGTTGGTTACGTCGAATGAGACCACCACGTCTTGATTGGCCGCGACGCTGTCGGGAACCATCGTGAGTCTTGAGTATTGAAAACGCGTGTATGAAAGCCCGAAGCCAAACGGGAATAGCGGCTTTTGGGGCACCGTATCAAAGTGACGGTAACCGAGAAATACGCCTTCACGATACGCGATGTGCTTGTGACTGTCCGCAAAGTAACTATTGGCTACGGCGCTATCTTCCCAACTTCGCTCGAACGACACGGGAAGCTTGCCCGATGGGTTGATATCGCCGAAAATTAACTGCGCAAGCGCAGTGCCGCCCTCCTGCCCGGGGTACCACGTTGCGATGAGCGCCGGCACTTTGTCGATCCAGCGGCGCATGTCAACGCCGCCACCCGACGTGATGCTTACGATCGTCTTGTCGTTTGCGTCATGGACAAGGCGAATTAGCTCATCCTGATCGGGCGGCAATTGGAATGTCCGGTCGTAGCCCTCGCTCTCGTTTGACGGATCGAACCCGGCAAAGACGATGGCCGCGTCAGCTCGCTTGGCCATGATTTTGACGTCCGGATCGATGAATTGATCGGCGCGCCTGACGCCGAAGCCAATCTGCGCATGGTGGTCGTGGTGCGCGTATTCGAACCGCAATGATACGGCATGATTCGCTGCAAGGTGCAAGGTCTTGGCCAGAAGCGGCTGTTTTTCGAGGCCGCGGTCCATGACCAGTTTGCCGTTGAACGAACAGTCGATAGTGATCCAGGCCATACGTTGCGGCAATAAACCGGTAGTCGCCGGCGCTCGGCGGCACGAAGAAGCCGGTCCACCTTATGGAGTATTGCTTGGAGCCGAGCGGAGGTGAGTTGCCGCGGTCCCACAAGAATTGAATGCGCGGGTCAACGCGGGTTTCCGCAGGCGCACCGCTCCATTCGGGGTTTTCGAAGTATTCGCCCGTGAGGCCCCGCTTGCCTTCGGGGCCGACCTGCGACACGAACTCCGAAGACTCGAAGACCTCGGAAGGCGTGACGATGCCCGCGCGGTACGCCACGGTTGTTTCTGTCCCCAAGTAGTCTGCCAACCCCTGAAGAAAGCTGACTGCATAGTGCGGATGCACTTGCGCACTGCCGCCGCCGGCTGGCACCGCCGGGTACGCATTCGGACCCACGACAAAGACGGACTTGAGTTTGGTCTTGTTCAGCGGCAAAAGCCCATGCTCGTTCTTGAGCAGGACCATGCTTGCCTGCGCCGACTCCAACGCGAGCCTGCGCCCTTCTTCCGAGTAAAGCGGCCAATTCAGGTCGGTTTGACTGTGATCGAGCCAACCGAACTCTACGGCCTTGCGCAGGATACGACGGATTTTATCGTCCAAGGTGGCCTGGCTCACACGACCGTCCTTGATGGCGGGAATCAGCGTCGGCTGATTCATGAATTTGCCCGACGGCATCTCCAGATCCAGGCCTGCATTGGCGGCAGCTACGCCATCGTAGGTAGCGTCCCAGTCGGACATGAGAATGCCATCGAACCCCCATTCCTTCTTGGCAATCTCTACGTTGATGGCTGCATTTTGGGTCATGTGAACGCCATTGACAAGATTGTAGGCATTCATGATGGCGCCCACATGCGCTTCAGTCACGGCAGCTTCAAAGGCTGGCAAGTAGATCTCACGCAACGTGCGCTCGTCGATGTCAGAGCTGGTCCCGTGGCGATCATACTCCGAGTTGTTGCCGAGAATGTGCTTGACCGTCGCGCTGACGCCTTGTGATTGTACCCCCCGAATGTATGCGACAGCGAACCGCGAAGCAAGGTACGGATCTTCCCCAAAGTACTCGAAATTGCGGCCGCAGAGCGGCGCACGATAGATATTGACGGCAGGCCCCAGCAAGAAATGCACCCCGCGTGCCCGCGCATCGCGACCAATCAATGACCCGATTCGATTGCCCAGATCCACGTCCCATGATGCGGCCAGCGCAATGCCGGCTGCGTAGGCAGTTGAAGGGCCGTAATTGCGCACGCCCAGCGGGCCGTCGGCCATTTTGAGTGCGGGCAACTTGAGCCTGTCGTTAGCGCGAATGTAAAAGCCGTTGACGCCGCCGAGCATGTCAATCCTCTCTTGTAGCGTCATTTTCGATAAAATCGTTTCAACACGTTGTTCAACATCCCGCATTGCAATGTCCGCTCTGGTGCACGCCGACCATGCCACAATCACAGCCACCGTCATGAGCGCACAACGGAATTTGAATGAGTTGAGGATTGCCTGCATCGCGCCGAGAATACCCAAAGGCGCAGAAATGCCTAGGCTGTTGTTCCAGCCATGCCGTTCCAAACACCTGGCCGCCAGCGGCGGGAGTACTCGCTAGCGCGACTTTGATACTCAGTTTGCCTCATTGGCGCATGCGGTCGCGCTCTTCAAGCGTAGCTTCTAGATGGATCAACATGAAATGATCCTTAGGTCGCGTAGCTTTTCGCTTGAGATCGATTAAACTTTTCGAGTTTCAACACATCGACGATGTAGCCGGCCACTTCAATCTTTTCGCTGTCCGGCAAGAGGTCCGCGTAGGTAAGACCGTCCGCCAGAATTCCCATGAGGTCTAGGTCCAGGTGACCCGTCCGCAATCGCAGGCTCGGCACGTTCCCGAGCTCGTCTTCCGTCGGGCTCAGATTCTGGGGACTATCGCGATAGGTGACACCGAGTACCGCCAACGCCGCCGAAAGGCGCTGCACGTTCTCTGCATCGCGATCGTGCACGATATCGAAGTCCATGGTGTTGATGGGTACGCGCTGCAAGACGGCAGCTACACCACCCACCACGATGTACCGCACTTCGTGAAGACACAGCGTCTCGATCAGCCTAACGAACCGATTCGTCAACACGGCGGGCGCTTTCGATCAATTGCATCATCTCTTCCAGCGCCTGAAGGCATTCCGTCGGCGTGCGTCTCAAATTCGAGCGAATCAGTGATCGATCGACGCCACCGCAGTCGTAAGTTGCACATGACCCGGTGTGCGAACCACTCGCGTCGGGATCCGTTTGGTACAAAGGCATTTCGTCTTCCGGGCCAAACACGGAGTTAGAGTAACATACGGCCGTCTGGCGATTCCAGCAAATACGTGAAGGGATCACCGTGCCGGCTGGAAGGAAGTCCCGCGCTTTTCTGTTTGACCATTGTATGGCCGGCTCCTGTCTCCCTACATCCCTGCCAGGGACTTTGTTTTCCCCTTCCTAAATCCTTCCCCGCTGGGGAAGGACTTTGAACCCCCCAAATCCCCCCAGGTTTGGCTCAGCATTGGTCTGATCTTTCCTGGTCTTCTAGGGCCTGGAGCAGCTGGGCAGCAGGTAGCAGCCTGTCTAGCCCCCTGCGGATCGTGATGGAACCCGGTGGTCCGCCGGATGATTTGCCAGTGTAGCCGCCTAGTTCAGCTATCCACAACGTGGCCTGCCCGATTGTGGGCATGGCGTCAGTAATGACTTCAGTTCGTTTTTTCTGCTGACGTTTGAGCACAATGAGTGCTCTGATCTCGTGGCGTGTCAGCTCAATGTCCGCTGGTTGTTGGGGTTCAGTTCGCGCCAGGATCTTTAGACGTTCGATGCGTACGGCCACGGCAGCAAGTAGAGTAGCCCAAATGCGCACTGCCTGCTGACTTCTTAGCTGTGTCTGCTCCACGTTGCAGCTGCCGGTCTTCCAGGTTCTGTGGAATTCTTCGATCCGCCAGCGTTGCGTGTAGCCATGAATGACAGATTGCGCCTGCTGGAAATTCCCCACCGGAGCGTTCGTCAGCAGTAGCCAGTCCACAGGCTTCTCACCCGCTGGACATGTACCCTCTTCGCGTGCCCATACGACAGTAACGTCGAGCCAGCATTCACCATAACGTGGCACATTGCGCAGTCGCAGTGTCACACAGGCCCAACGCACCACGATGCGCGCCAAGCGCGCAGTTCGCTTGGGTGCAGCGCTAATTTCGAGCCGATATTCGCCTCCGGGTGCCTCTCGGTCCAGCCATTGTCGCAAGTACTGCTTATCGTTGCCGGTTGCGGCAATCAATCGGTCCCACGACCCACGGACCGTGAATTGTTGTCCGCAGTTGGCAAGTTCCAGCAGGATATGCTTGTTGTCAGCTTCACGGTCGAGCTGCAACCAGAGCTTCGCACTCGTTGCCTTTGCGCGGGCGCAGCTGTCTTGGATTGCTTGCAACCAGTATCGTGTCTCCTTGTCTTGGACGTCGCGGTTGAGGTTGCGTTTACGCTTCTGCTTTCTACTTTGTCTCCTGGCCTGCGTGCGAGCCCACCAGACTTGCGTGAACAGACCCAGCGGCATCCCTTTGGGGCTAATCGCCAGTGCGCTGATTACCTTCAACCCGCGGTTGCCGTCGCTCAGAGTCCCCACACTACCGAAGTCTTTGCCCGCAGTACGGTCAGCCAGTGTCACACTAGAGCCATCAATTGGCACAAACACGAACGGTTCATTGGCGCACTGTCGAGCCGTTGCCTCTGCCTGCGCCACGACCAACGCCACGGGATCCACCTGACCGCTTTCGAGCAAGTCGTAGGCACCCTGCCGTTCCTTATCCCGACAAAACACGTCAGAAACCTTGCCTGAAGGCGACTGAGCCGCTCGAGTCGCCATCGCGACGAGCCGGGTCGTCCGCCGACTATCTCCCACACGAACCTGTCCGAACTGATCCTGAGCCCACGCCGCCTGCTCGCCTTTGAATTGCTGCATGCGCAAACCGACGAGTTGTCGGTCCAAAAAATTCACCTACATGGAATCACAAAGTGCGATGGAACCAGTGCTGAGCAGTTTTGGGGGGATATCTCGGCGCGATTTCTTCGCGTTACATATTTGAGATCGAGCGAGAAGAGTGGCGGCGGGTGGTGCCGCTTGCTCTCAATCGAGAAGAGTTGCGGCGGGTGCATTTTGAGGATTTCGAGCTGAGACGCATACGCTCACGTTTGGAGCACCATTATCAGCCCTCTTCGCGCGGGGCTGGCGGTACCGTTTGCCTTCGCACGCTGATGGCTTCGGCGTCTGCCGCCAGCTCCGCTTCAACTCGAGGCGTGAGCAGGTGCCGGGGTAGGAACAAGGCACCCGCTATCAGCGTGGGCACGACGGCCGAGGCGATGACGACCGCAACCAGGTGCGAGTACTGCTCCTCGGATACAATGCCATGAGTCAGCCCAAAGAGCGCCGAGATGGTTCCGAACGTGAGCCCGGTGGACATCATCAGAGTGTAGTACCATCGCTCCTTGGGGTTTGGCCTGAAGGCACCAATGACAGGGAGCAGACCGAAGATCTTCGTGAAGATCTTGCCGCTGAATAGCGCCAGAAAGACGAGCGGTGCTGCGACCAGCGCCGAGATTGAGACGAGCGACCCGGCCCGCAGAAAATAGAACGGGCTCAGAAAGCCAATCGTGAGTGTGCGCAGCCGCCGGATGAACGCTTGGTCGCGGGAGAACTCCTTGGACAAGAGCATCCCCGCGATGTACGCGGGAAGCACGGCTTCGCTTCCAGCCCAAAGAGACAGCGCCCCGAGACCGAAGAGGATGAACAGTACCCACTTGGTACGGAAGGCCGCCGTCCGGTTCGCGTAGTGGTTGATGAGGCGCGGCGTAACGAGTGGGAGCAGGACAAAGGCCAGCACGCAACCGCCGATGAACACGATAGTCTTCCAAGTGAACGGCGAGAACATGAGCCCCAGGGCCACCACGGTCCCCAGATCGTTTACGAAACAAGCGCCGAGGATCCCCTTGCCGAAGTCAGTCTTGTTGAAGCCGGTCTCCAGCATCACGGCGTAAACGACTGCCATCGACGTTGTCGAAAGCGCGATGCCCCCAAGCCAGCTCGACGTGGGGGACCAGTCGAGGACGAACCGGGCAATGGCTGTACAGCCAAGGAATGGTGCGGCAAAACCCACCAGGCCGACGACCAGCACCTCCTTCCACTTGGTGCGCATGGTGGCGGGGTCGAGCTCGGCGCCCGCGAGAAACGTGAGCAGTACCGCGCCGCCGCTAGCGATGAATGTCACCCAGGGAAGCTTCGCGCCCAGTGCCTGCGCCCCAAAGTAGCGCGTTGCCACGGCCCCTGCCGCGATGCCAACGACGATCTCCATCAGGGCATTGGAGACTTTGAAACGGCTACCCAGGAATGTGGCAATGAGGGCCAGGCCAAACCACAGAGCAGCTATTGCGAACGTCTGATGCATACGTCAGTCTCCTTTGCGCACGTGCGTACAGAGCACCATTGCTCTGGGGGCTGACGGGGTGAGCCGACCTTGCGGGCTCCTATGGAGGACCAGCCCCGTAGGAGTCATCGGCCACGGCAGGATTGCGGCGGTTATCGGCGGACTCCACCGCCATCGTCGAACGGGACGCGTTGTAGTCACCCCGGAGCTTAAGTCAACTCCCATAGTGTGCATCGCCGATCCTGCTTCAGCCATTGCGGCCGCCGCAGATGCCGCCGCCGCGGCCGCTGCTGTCGATGCAGTCACCGCCGCTGCCGCTGGTGCTGTTGCCGCAGTTCCCGCCGCTGTTGCAGGGCCCCGGCTCAGGTACGGGTGTTCAGGTTGAGTCGAAATTACTAGGGAGACGCTGCAATTAGCGTTATCTTCAAGCGATTCATTTACCGTCGGAGTACCTCGTATGGTTCAGTCGAAGTCTCGCGCGTTCAAGCACTGGGCACGGTTCGGTCTGGCTCCAACAGCGGCCATGGGGGTGGTGGCACTCGCCCCTGCCGCGCAGGCGCAGATTCTCGGCGCGCCGGGCACGGTCGCGGTTGGTGTCGAGAACATCACCGGCTACGACGCGACGACCGTCAGCTACAACGACGTTAACAACGTCGAGGTCACGGACAGCACGACTCAGTTTAGTTTCCTGCTCAAGTCCGGTGCTCGTGTTGGGGTGCACTACTTCATCATTCCCCGGGTTTCGCTCGGCGGTTCATTGGGCTATGAGTCCTTCAGCGGCAGCGTGTCGCAACCGGACCCGGCCACCGGCGCGAACGTCTCTCTTGACAAGCAAACGGACACGCGGTTCTTGCTGCATCTGAAAGCCGGCTATCTTCTGCCGCTCACCAATACAGTGGGGTTCTGGTTTCGCGCAGGCCCCGGAGTCGTCCACACGAGCGCGCACCCCGCCGTAACAACGACCTACGTCATATCACAGACATTCTGGACCGTAGGGCTAGACGTTCTGTTTGTCTATGCGCCGGTCCCAGCCGTAGGTTTCTTTGTGGGGCCCACCGGGGATGTTAGCTATATCGGGCGACATTCCGAGGATAACTTCGGGCCCAACAACAACCTCAGCTATTCGCATTCCGGCAGTTATCATAGGCTCGGCTTGGACTTCGGCATTATGGCGATGTTTTGATTTTCTCCCACCCTAAATCCCGCCCGCTGGGCGGGACTTCAACCCCCCTAATCCCCCCATCCTTGGGCTCAGCACTGGTTCCATCGCACTTTGTGATTCCATGTAGGTGAATTTTTTGGACCGACAACTCGTCGGTTTGCGCATGCAGCAATTCAAAGGCGAGCAGGCGGCGTGGGCTCAGGATCAGTTCGGACAGGTTCGTGTGGGAGATAGTCGGCGGACGACCCGGCTCGTCGCGATGGCGACTCGAGCGGCTCAGTCGCCTTCAGGCAAGGTTTCTGACGTGTTTTGTCGGGATAAGGAACGGCAGGGTGCCTACGACTTGCTCGAAAGCGGTCAGGTGGATCCCGCGGCGTTGGTCGTGGCGCAAGCAGAGGCAACGGCTCGACAGTGCGCCAATGAGCCGTTCGTGTTCGTGCCGATTGATGGCTCTAGTGTGACACTGGCTGACCGTACTGCGGGCAAAGACTTCGGTACTGTGGGGACTCTCAGCGGCGGCAACCGCGGGTTGAAGGTAATCAGCGCACTGGGGATTAGAACGCATTCCATAACCGGTAGGCGAGCGTAACTGATCGATATTACTCCATCTTTCGCAAGGGTCTTTCCATCCAAGCGAGGATATGTTTGTAGATTGGTCGATGGACCTCACCGACGAGCAATGGGATATCGTTAGACCCTACATACCCGAGCCGGAACAGGTTCGGACCAGCGAGAAGGGCGGCAGACCGTGGCGCGACCCGCGGGATGTGCTCAATGGCGTGTTGTGGATTCTGCGTACTGGTGCACAGTGGTCGGAGATGCCGCGCAAGTATCCCCCGTACTCGACCTGCCATCGCCGGTTTACCAAATGGAACCGAGGGGGAGTTCTCGATAGGATTTTGCATGCCTTGGCGCTGCACTTGCTTGCCAAAGGCAAAGTGGACTTGACCGAAGCATATATCGACGGCTCTCACGCCGGCGCAAAAAGGGGGGTCTTGATGTTGGCAAAACTCGACGCGGCAAAGCGACCAAGATCATGGCAGTGGTTGACCGCCATGGTCTTCCTATCGCCGTCGGGATTGCGAGTGGTCAGCGCCATGAAACGAAGCTTGTTCGGCGGACGCTCAAGCAGCGCTTCCTGAGGGCACTTCCCAAGCGCCTCATTGGCGACATGGCCTACGATAGCAATCCGCTCGATGCTGATCTGGCCCTGATGGGCATCGAGATGATCGCGCCACATAACCCCACTCGAAAGACGAAAACGCAGGATGGTCGCCCATTGCGACGCTATCGCCATCGCTGGCGGATCGAGCGATTCTTCGCTTGGCTACAACGATTTCGTCGCCTGGTCACGCGGTGGGAATGCCATTCCACAATGTTTTTGGCCTTCCTCAAGCTCGCCTGCATCGTTATCCTCTTGAGGGGGTTATGGAATGCGTTCTAG
>CAWEUH010000018.1:0-8362 GCA_963811985.1 uncultured delta proteobacterium | reverse complement strand
ACTTCAAACCCCCCGAAATCCCCCATCCTTGGGCTCAGCACTGGTTCCATCGCACTTTGTGATTCCATGTAGGTGAATTTTTTGGACCGACAACTCGTCGGTTTGCGCATGCAGCAATTCAAAGGCGAGCAGGCGGCGTGGGCTCAGGATCAGTTCGGACAGGTTCGTGTGGGAGATAGTCGGCGGACGACCCGGCTCGTCGCGATGGCGACTCGAGCGGCTCAGTCGCCTTCAGGCAAGGTTTCTGACGTGTTTTGTCGGGATAAGGAACGGCAGGGTGCCTACGACTTGCTCGAAAGCGGTCAGGTGGATCCCGCGGCGTTGGTCGTGGCGCAAGCAGAGGCAACGGCTCGACAGTGCGCCAATGAGCCGTTCGTGTTCGTGCCGATTGATGGCTCTAGTGTGACACTGGCTGACCGTACTGCGGGCAAAGACTTCGGTACTGTGGGGACTCTCAGCGGCGGCAACCGCGGGTTGAAGGTAATCAGCGCACTGGGGATTAGCCCCAAAGGGATGCCGCTGGGTCTGTTCACGCAAGTGTGGTGGGCTCGCACGCAGGCCAGGAGACAAAGTAGAAAGCAGAAGCGTAAACGCAACCTCAACCGCGACGTCCAAGACAAGGAGACACGATACTGGTTGCAAGCAATCCAAGACAGCTGCGCCCGCGCAAAGGCAACGAGTGCGAAGCTCTGGTTGCAGCTCGACCGTGAAGCTGACAACAAGCATATCCTGCTGGAACTTGCCAACTGCGGACAACAATTCACGGTCCGTGGGTCGTGGGACCGATTGATTGCCGCAACCGGCAACGATAAGCAGTACTTGCGACAATGGCTGGACCGAGAGGCACCCGGAGGCGAATATCGGCTCGAAATTAGCGCTGCACCCAAGCGAACTGCGCGCTTGGCGCGCATCGTGGTGCGTTGGGCCTGTGTGACACTGCGACTGCGCAATGTGCCACGTTATGGTGAATGCTGGCTCGACGTTACTGTCGTATGGGCACGCGAAGAGGGTACATGTCCAGCGGGTGAGAAGCCTGTGGACTGGCTACTGCTGACGAACGCTCCGGTGGGGAATTTCCAGCAGGCGCAATCTGTCATTCATGGCTACACGCAACGCTGGCGGATCGAAGAATTCCACAGAACCTGGAAGACCGGCAGCTGCAACGTGGAGCAGACACAGCTAAGAAGTCAGCAGGCAGTGCGCATTTGGGCTACTCTACTTGCTGCCGTGGCCGTACGCATCGAACGTCTAAAGATCCTGGCGCGAACTGAACCCCAACAACCAGCGGACATTGAGCTGACACGCCACGAGATCAGAGCACTCATTGTGCTCAAACGTCAGCAGAAAAAACGAACTGAAGTCATTACTGACGCCATGCCCACAATCGGGCAGGCCACGTTGTGGATAGCTGAACTAGGCGGCTACACTGGCAAATCATCCGGCGGACCACCGGGTTCCATCACGATCCGCAGGGGGCTAGACAGGCTGCTACCTGCTGCCCAGCTGCTCCAGGCCCTAGAAGACCAGGAAAGATCAGACCAATGCTGAGATCCTTGGGGGGATATCTCGGCGCGTTCTCTTCGCGTTACATGTTTGAGATAGTTCACTGGCTCACCCACCCCAACCCCGCCCTCGAGGGCGGGGTATCTCGGCGCGATTTCTTCGGGTTACATGTTTGAGGTCGAGCGAGAAGAGTCACGGCGGTTACTGTCCGGATTTGACCATTAGAGGCAGACCCGACTTTGAAGAAATTTCACTGTTTTGGGAACATGAGTTGAATGATTTCGATCAGTTAGCGGCGTCGAAAGCCCAAAAAGCATAGGCACACGACTTGATACGGATGGCTTGCTTATTGCGTGCCTAGCCTGGTAGTAGATAGGCATGTACCTGCGCACCACCCAGCGCCGCAATGCCGACGGCTCGACCGTTCGCTACTACCAGCTTGCCGAAAACACCTGGGACACCGCCAAGGGCTGCGCGGTAGCGCGAGTCGTGTACAACTTCGGCAGAGCCGACCAGCTTGACGTCGCTACGCTGCAACGACTCGCCAAGAGTATCCTGCGCGTAGTCCAAGAACAACAAGGCCAGGTGGTCTCCGAGGATGGTACGGCAATCCAGTTGCTCGGGGCCTGGCCATTCGGTGGCGTCTGGGTTCTGCAGCAGCTGTGGAAGGAGCTGGGCATCGACGCCATCTTGAGGCAACAGGCGGGCTTGAAACGCTCGACGCTGCGACTGCTCGATGCCATCTTCGTGATGGTCGCCAACCGGACGTTGGAGCCGGTATCTAAGCTGTACTGCTGGGAGCAGTGGCTACGCGAAGAAGTGTTCTTGCCACGCGGCAACGAGCTTGAGTTGCATCACCTGTATCTGGGAATGGACCTACTGGAAAATCACAAGGAAGCCATCGAGAAGTCGGTGTACTTTGCGATGGCCGACTTGATGAATGCCGATGTCGATCTCATCTTCTACGACACCACATCGCTGCATTTCGAGGTGGATGAGGAGGATGAAGTCGAACTAGGCAAGCGGCAACACCGATACCCGCCCCCACGCAAGCGTGGGCACTCGAAGAACGGGCGCGATGATGCGCCGCAGGTCGTGATCGGATTGGCCGTGACGCGCGATGGGCTTCCAGTGCGGTCGTGGGTGTTGCCCGGCAACACCGCTGATGTCACAACCGTTGAGCGTGTGAAGAATGAACTTCGCGGTTGGCGACTGGGGCGCTGTGTGTTTGTCGGCGATGCGGGAATGAACTCGGAAGAGAACCGACGGCGGCTAAGCCTCGGAGGCGGCAAGTATATCTTGGCCAGCAAGATACGCGCCGGGGACGAGGTCACCGACGAGGTCATGACACGTCCCGGACGCTATCGAACGGTCAAGGACAACTTGCGCGTCAAGGAAGTCATCGTCGGTGACGGTGCGCGCGCACGACGGTACGTGGTCTGCCATAATCCCCTGGAAGAACGACGACAACGCCAGCATCGACAACGATTGCTTGCGGAACTTGAGTTGGAGTTATCCAGTCTGCGGCAGCTCGATGGCAACCGGCACAGCAAGCGGACGTGTGAATTGCGCGCCAGCGCTCGATTCGGGCGCTATCTGCACGAAAATGAGTCGGGTAAACTGAGTCTGGACCGAGCCGCTATTCGCGATGCCGAACACTATGACGGCAAGTGGGTCGTCACCTCCAATGACGACACCTTGACTGCAACGGACCTGGCCCTTGGATACAAGCAACTGATGCGAGTCGAGCAGTGTTGGAGGCAACTCAAGAGCGGATTGCGGCTTCGCCCGGTGTACCACTATCGGCCTTGGCGCATTCACGCGCATGTAACGATCACTGTGCTTGGGCTGCTGCTTGAACGAATCGTGGAGATTCGAACGGGCGACACCTGGCGCAATGTGTTGGACAAGCTGCAGACGATCAAGGTTGTCGAGTACGAACGCGATGGCACTATCGTGCATCAAACAACCGAGCTGCGCCCCGATATGCAACACCTCTTAGCGCGCCTGAACATCGCGCTACCGCCCAAGCTTCATGATGTGAAGTCACGCTCGGATTCACGACGCGTCACAACAATGCCCCCAGCAGCGGTTGACCCCGAACCGGCCCACGATGCCTAGTAACACGACCTAACCGGGTAATGTCGCGCTAACCACAGGGCATTACTGAGCAATGTATGCCTAGCCCAAGGGCCAGTTTCTCAAAGTCGGGGCAGAGGATTGCCATGCAAAGTCAACGGGTTGGAATTCGAAGCGATTGCACGGCGATTCAATGGCAAACCGAGGAGATTCAAGCTCACCGCGTTGAGATTCGAAGGCAAGGCGATGAGAGTCGAAGGCAAGCCGATGATAATGGAAGGCAAGCCGATGAGTATGGAAGGCAAGCCGATGAGATTCGATCTCAAGGCATTGCTGATCGACGGCTTGTCGCGATAGGCTCGCTGCGTGTCAAACGCGGCCGGGTCCAGACGTGCAATCCAGAGCGGTGAAATCGTGTTCTTGCGCCGACCCGCCGCACGCGATGAACAAGAGTATTTTGCCGTGCGTAGGGCGAGTGCTGGGTTCCTCCGGCCGTGGGAGCCCAAGGCGCCCCGCGGGGCGAACAAGCACGCGGCATTTCGGTGCATGCTGGCATCGAACCGGACCCGCCGATGCGAGAAGCTGCTGATCTGCTCGCAACTTGACATGAGAATTGTCGGCTATATCGCCATCAACGAAATCGTACGCGGCGCCTGTCAATGCGGCTTTCTCGGCTACTGGATCGGAGCCCGATATGCGCGACATGGGTATATGACCGAGGCCCTCAAGCTCATGCTCCGGCACGCGTTCGGGGCGCTCAAGCTGCACCGGGTGGAGGCCAACATCATTCCGAAGAATCGTCCTTCGATCCGATTAGTGAAACGCGCAGGGTTCCGCAGGGAAGGCTTGTCGAAGTGCTACCTCGAGATCGCGGGCCGATGGCAAGACCACGAACGCTGGGCGCTCTTGAAAGAGGAATTCCTTGGCGCGTCGCGACCGACTCGAGCGTCTTGATTGCGAGGTTGGAAGTGGCGCGCCCGTATTGAAGGTCCTAGTGTAGGTGCGCCAATTGCCCCAGGATTGCTCTCTCTATTGAATGGTATTATGATTATATTGCAATACGGAAGTTGCCGCATGCCTAACAGCCCCAGCATTACACTCGACGATCACCTCAACGAATTCGTTGCCCGCGAGGTAACGGAAGGTCGCTATAGCTCAGCCAGTGAGGTTGTGAGTGCCGCGCTTCGGCCGCTTGAGACAGAGGAGCAGAAACTTGCAACCCTACATGCGGCTCTTGCGGAAGGCGAATCGAGCGGCATTGCCGAAGGCGATGCCTTTGCGCGGGTGCGCAGTGAATTCGGGATCAAGTAGTGTCGGAGAATGGGCCGCTATCGCCTTACTCGCCGCGCCGAGAATGAGAAAACGCACGAGGCGTTGCTCGTGACACGTCTCGCACTCAAGCCAGGCGAAGCCTCGACATAGAGTTACGGCTGACCGACAAACGTTGTAACGGACTGCGCGGCGAGGGAAGCGCTAAACCTTGCCGCCGTCACCGTGATTGCCATCCCAGCAGCCAGGTTGGAACTAGTGGTGGTGACGTACGGGGTGACGGACGCCGGCCACGCGGTACCCGCAACGAAGAAGTTGACGTTTTGGGCCGCGCCACCGTTCACCACGACGATGGCCACCGTCGCGTCTGACGGGTTCGTGAAGGCCACCACCAGAGGCGCCGATGCAGACGGGGCTGGCGCGCCCGTGACGTCGACGCGGTAGTATCCGGGGCGCACGAACTTGCTGAAGTTCCCGAGCGCGTAAACCTGCGCGGGCGGAGCGCTTGCGTTCGGCACCAGCGCCTCGGTCCACCAATAGTGCCATGCGCTCACTCCACCGGTCGTGAACGCGGCGTAGATCATTGTCGCGATCGTGATTGGCCCCGTGTCAGCCGGCGTGCACTCTGTCTCCCAGATGTGGTGCGTGTTGTTCGAGGGCGGCGTTGGACGTGCATACGTCCCAGCGCTGGTGGTCCCGTAGTCGTGCGTAGCGAGCGGTCCGACGTAGTTGTTGGCGTTCGCGTCGGCTATGATCGCAGTGCCGTAGCTGGCGCCGCCCCAGAGGTTGTCCCAGGTGGCGGGCTCGGGCGCGAGCACTTTGACGGGCGGGTTGAGCGCGGCCAGTCTCGGACCCAGCACGTCGATGAAACTCACCAACTGGGTGTTGTTGTAGACGCACGACTGGTTTACAGATGTGGTGTCAGGCTCGTTCTGCGCCGAGATCGCGTAGAGATCCACGCCACCGTTCTTCTTGTAGAACGCAGGAAACGCGGCGAGTAGGGTGGCCCAGGCCGCGTAATCGTCTACCTGCAAATGCCCGCCGTTGTTGACGTCGCGGTTGTCTTTCATTGCGGCCGGCGGCGACCAGGGATCCGCCCACACCTTGCAATCACTGCCGGCAAAGTTGACGCACGCCTGGCCATCGGCATACCCCGCGGCGCCCATGATGTTGGGCGATCCGCTCGTGCCGTCGATGCCGATGCGGAGCAGGGTCAGCCCGATCCCGTTGACTGGGTCGAACAGGAGCATTTGCGTGGCGGTCGAGGATGAGCCCTGCCACAGGTCGGCGAACCCGAAACCGTCCACAACCTGATGTTGATTCGTCGGATCGACGGTGATATCGCCTGGTTGGGCCGTCCCTTGCGTCTTTCCGGTGCTTCCGCCGGTGGTTGGGCTGCCGCCTGAGCTAGCTCCGCCAGTGGCGACTTTGCTGCCTCCAGTTTGCATGCCGCCCGTATTGTTGGTGCCGCCCGCACTGTTGGTGCCGCCGGTTGCGGCGCCGCCGGTTGCGGCGCCCCCAGTGGCTGCAACGCCGCCCGTTGCTGCACCGCCGGTCGAAGTGGCGCCACCTGTTGCAACTGTGCCACCCGCTGCACTGCTGCCGCCAGCAGCGGCGTTTCCGCCCGTGCCTACCATGCCGCCGGTGGCACTCGTCCCGCCTGTGTTCGCACAGGAGCCTGTTGCGCCGCCGACGCTGTTGCTGTTGCAAGTGGAGGGAGGCGTGCCGCTACAACCAGATAGCAAAGAGCACAACGCACTGAAGACTAGCCCACGCAAACGCCGATACTTAGCCAGTGCAATATCAGTTGAGGTTGGAGGATTTGGTTGTGTCATCACTGTTACCCTTAGCTGGAGGAGCTCACCGAGGGTTGGAACCTTGCAACGCAGCGGTCATAATCTAAGATCAAGAGTCAGCCCTCAAGGGCGGGGTACCTTGGCGCGATTTCTTTGCGTTACACGCGCGCACCATTGAGGTAGCACCTTACGGTCACGGAACGACTAGCTGGCGAATGCGAGGCTCCCCATCCATCCCGCAAGTCTAGCAATGGCTTCGAGAGCCCAGGCTATCGTCGGTGGACGTTTCGGAATGGGACGATCAGGTTTCATCTTTGCAAAAAGGCACTGCCATTGTGATGTGCTGAGTATTGGAGCGCATGAATCCGTCGAGCGCAGTTTTGCCAACGCCTGGATTTGTAGTAGCCGGACGGCTATCGTGGCTGTGACTGCCATCATTCGCTCGAGATTTCCCAGCGACTGAAGTCGTCGGAACTCAATACGACAGCCCGACTTCCATGCCTTGTGAAATTCCTCGATAAGCCAGCGGCATTCGTAGTACCCGACGATTCTTTCTACTTGTCGATGACCAGCGATCGATTCAGTTGTCAAAAGGAGCCACTCGGCTGGCTCTTCACCCTTTGGGGTGTGGCGCTCCCGAAGGTAGACAACAGAAACGCGTATCGATTCGGGACCTTCGTTACAATGAGCGGGGCGTGCTAACTCTACCGTTGCTGTGCGGACGAGCATGCAAGAAGTTCGAGCGGGTCGGCTCGCTCGCTTCTTCTGTTTCGGCGTGCCCCGTTGAATCCCTCGTTGCGAGATCTGAACCATTCGCTTAGCGACCACCGGCTGCTTCGCTATCATGTCGAACAGGTGCCCTTTGCCCGTGACCAGACAGCGATCTTGGGCAGCACGAACGACGAAGCGGTGCTTTTTGTCGATGAGATATGCGAGGTATTCGTAAATGTCGGCTTCGCGGTCACAGACCGTAATGACGTTGTCTGAGGATTCTAGACGGCTACACATGCGTTCGGTGGCCTGTTCCCACTTCACGCTTTCTTTCTCCTCATACAAGCGCTTCTTGTTCTTCCCAGTGGCTTTCTGGCGCTTTGTTTTGCTCCCTACTTCCGTAACTGGCCTGCTCCAACGCTGTTGATCGATCAGGCCAAGCGGTTCTCGGCTCTCTGCATCGACCATGAGGGTAGAGTGGACCAATATGCCAGCAACCCGATGGCCCTCAATTTCGGTGACCGTGCCTAGCGTGTCGGAAACTGCGTGCGCATAGGCAACGGTCGTCGTGTCCTGAATTGCCAATACGACCGCGCAACTATCACAGAGTCGCGCGGTCACTCCAAACGGACCTTCAGCCACTGCTTTGGGATCAATAGCTGGATTTCTCAACCATCGGTACGTACCTTCAGCGACTATATCGTCTCCACCACAAACTGCGTTAGTGGGAGCTGCTGGCTGAGCCACCTGCCTTGCTGCGTAATCGACTAGCCGGCGAGTGCGACGCGTATCACCCAGCTCGCACTGCCCAAACTGGTGCTCAGCCCAGCGACGTGGGTCCGCAGTGAAAGCTTCCTTGGTGTAGGTGCTGATCATGACGGAAGCAGATCACGTTGCATCAAACCGATTCAACACCAAAACTGCTTCTTGAAATATTCGTCGCCGCTCACATCGAACTTTGATCGCACAGCTGCAATTGGGCCTCCCAAATGTGATTAAGAGTC
>CAWEUH010000017.1:0-361607 GCA_963811985.1 uncultured delta proteobacterium | reverse complement strand
CGCCGTGGCCAGCGCCGGGCCGCTCAAGGAAGGAACGTATGTGCCTGCCTCATGGGATTTAACACTGCTCGGCCTCTTTGAATACAGGCGCGGCAATTACGCCAAGGCTCTGGATAACTGCCAGCGCAGCCTTGTTACCTGCACGTATATGGCAATGCCCGCTGCCACGGATCAGCCCATCCAAGCCATGTCTTTCCATAAGCTTGGAGACGATTCGACGGCGCGCTCAGAGCTTGCCAAGGCAATGAACTTTGTCCAAATCGGTCTCAACTGCGGCGCTGACTCATGGAATTGGCGCGATTGGGTCTCCGCCCGCCTCCTGCTGCAGGAGGCTGATAGCTTGATTCCGCAGCCGCCGCCTCCCCAGCCCAGTGCTGTTCCGCGTTAGCTGTTCGCTGCTTTAGAACTCGCCCCAATTAAGTTATTGATAGTTATGGAACCGAGCAGCGAAGACCGCATCGATGCCAATTTCGTCGCGCAGATACTGCTGGGGATTGCGCACGAACAGTCGCTGGACAAGCTCTTGCAGAAGCTTGTCGAGCGCCTGATGGAAAGGCCCCACATTATATGTGCTGAGGTCTGGCTGATTGAAAAGGGTGACCTGTGCGCCACCTGCCCGCGTCGCCCCGAATGTCCCGACCAGTCCCGCTGTCTGCACTTGGCTGCGGGTAGATGGAAATTGATCCCGGCTTCCGGCAAGAGACAACGCCCTTTCGAAGATCTCGATTCTCGTGTGCCGCTGGGCGTTGGCCCAATCGGCGAAGCCGGGTTACCCGTGAGCCGAAATCGGTGACCCACGCCGACAAACAACCGGCATCACTGCCGGGATTGACGTGGCGTCGGGAAGGCATCCGCGAATACCGCATCGCGCCGATTCGGTTCAAAGGAGAGACGTTCTCTGGTTGCTTATGAATGCGGCGCCACCGGCCCGGGCAAGGATTGTGGCTATGAAAATCCGAATAATGCCCTCTTCTAGAGTTTCAAGCTTGAGTCCAGGCAGAATTGCACTGGGCTACGCTGTTATCGCGATTCTATGGATCGCGTTCAGTGACGCGGTCGTAACGCATCTCAAGCTGCACCCGGTCTGTGAAGACGATCAAGGGGACTGTCTTTGTCTTCGTGACCGCCTCGCTGCTGTATTTCACCATCAGGCGATTAGTCCAGGCCGTTCAGCTAACCTCGTCAAGAACGTGATGAAACCGCAGACTTGTATCGGACAATGGTTCAGGCCAGTCATGAAGGTGTTTGCCTTCTGGATGAATCTGGACGGATTTCCTTTCGGAAGCTCTTGAGCAGAGCGCAAACCTGACGCAAATCGGCACGCATGCCGCACGTACGGATTAGCGAATAAGTTAATTAAGGCGAATTGGCTATTTCTTTTGCTTTAAACTCCCCACTGAGGCAACCCCTGATCGGAGGTTCACTACTTTTGACGCGACTCTCTCCTAGCCGGCAACGCGAACTTTACCGCGCCAACCTGAAACGTCGGGTTGACTAACGTGCAACTTTGCCCGTTGAGGGTCTAAGATGTTCCGATGGCGGCGGTAGGGCGCTAGCAGAGACGCTCGCGCAAACGCCTTTTATTGGACTGAGCATGCAGCCACGGGATCTCCGAGTAACTGCCAGATTCCAGATCACCTTCAAGACGGTGGATGAACTGGTCGTGGCATACAGCGCCAATCTGTCGCGCGGGGGTCTGTTTCTTCAAACGAGCCGCTGCGCGCCGGTTGGCACGACTATCACACTCGTCATGCGTTTACCGGACGGCGGCAACGAAGTGGAGCTCCCCTGTTGCGTCGTTTATGTCCGCGACGCAAGCGACAAGATCGTTTGGTCGGCTATCGCCTGGGCGTCGATGCTCAAGGACGGACGCGTGTATCGCACCGAATTGGAGGCCGGCGAAGCTCTACCGACCCGCGACCGTGTGTACCGCATCTTGGACAGTGTCGAAGGGCGCTTCGAGTTCGTGCAATGCGAGGTTGACGCACCGGATGAGGTTCAGTCATCGACGTCGAGCCTGATCCTCGAACATGCGCGGCGGCTTGACGAGGGCGGTTTCTCCCCTGCCTAAGCGCAATTGCTCGCGCCCTTGACGTCAATCGAGAAGCGTGTCGATGTGCGCGCGGCCTTGATGTTCTTGAATCCCGATTGGGGCTTTTGTTCGCCCTAGTCCTGCCAGGGACTTTGTTCTCCCGTGCCCAAGCCCTCGGTCGGTCAGCCTCGCACGGAATCGCGTAACACCGGACACGCTGCTGCGTTGGTATCGCAATCTTGTCGCCAAGAAGTACTATGGCTCGGTGGCTCGCGGTCCAGGCTGACCGCCCACGAAGCGTTTTCTTCTGCGCCCTGCCGAGGCGAATCCAATGGCGCTCACAATTCCAGCTTCCCTCAGCTTTTGCATCGTGTGAACAGCCGTCGTAGCCGTTGCGAGTACGCAAGCTTTCTGTTATTGTAGAATAACTAGTTGGATGTCTGGTTGACAGCCGGTGATTCAGGTCGCATCGAGAGCTAAACCTTAACGGAACACGCAATGCCGGCACAAAGCCAAGAACTCAGCAGCATATCTCGCCCTGGCGGGTCAAAGCACATGCCGGTATTGGACGGAATTCGGGCTATCGCAATCCTGCTCGTCTTGCTTTTCCATGCGGCAATGTTTTCGGGGGGCCAACCTGTCGGGGCGCTAGAGAAGATCTACTCCCGCATCATGGATGCAGCGTGGTGCGGAGTTCGACCTGTTCTTCGTCCTTTCGGGCTTTCTGATCACTGGATTATTACTGGATGCCAAAGGTCAGCAGGGCTTCTTCAGGACGTTCTACCTGCGGCGAACACTCCGCATTTTCCCCCTGTATTATGGAGCGTTGGCGGTCTTGACCACCGCCGTGATCCTAGTCTTCACTGGTAATAAGGTACTTCGAGATTCTCGGCACGAGTTGATCTGGTTTTGGTTGTATCTCCACAACTGGTTGGTGACGATGACCGGTAAGTGGCCCAATCTGCAAAGCATCGATCACTTTTGGTCTTTGTCGGTCGAGGAACAATTCTACCTCTTCTGGCCGTTGCTGGTGTTCGTCTCCAACCGTCGATTCTTGCTAAGAATCTGTATTGGCATTCTTGTGAGTGCGTTTGCTCTGCGTTACGCGGCGTTACTCTGCGGCGTCCCACCCGTTACGATATATGTTAACACCTTCGCTCGAATGGACGCTCTGGCGATTGGAGCGATCATTGCGCTACTGATTCGGACATCGCGCGCTGTTCCCATGCTCGCGTCGCTAGCGAGACCCACAGCTGTGCTATCTGGCGGGCTCTTGGTAGTGATTTTTGTAGTGAGACGTCGCTTTGACCACTTCGACTTCACCACGCAGACTTACGGCTTCACGCTGCTCGCGGTCTTTTTCTCGACGGTCCTATTTAGCGCTATAGTCCGCCCGGCGCATAGTCTTTCCTCGCGTGTGCTAAGTTGGGCGCCGCTGCGCTACTTGGGCACCATCAGTTACGGAGCATATGTGTTTCACCAACCACTCTGCTATCTGATACGGAAGGTGTGGCCGCGCGCTCTACAGTCCAACTATATCGGCAATCATCTCTGTTTCTTCGCTGTCTTGTTGATCACCACAATGGCGCTTGCGACAGCAAGCTACTATCTGTACGAGATACACTTTCTTAAGCTAAAGAACCGTTTCCAGTATCGGCATGTTCCAGCAGCTGTCGTTCAGTCCATGTCCGGCGAAGCAACCTAAACCCAATCGAGGCAAGCGTCCAAATTCCATGATGGTGCGTGTGACGGTCTGTCGAAAAATGGATCTGCTGACTGGCAGTGGTGCGATGTCACCCTTCGGCGGCTAAGCCATCCTCTCTCGCCCGGGCCGCGGACGACCCCTTGTTCGCCCACCGCGTGGTGCGTGTCTCTTGAGGGCACCGCAATGGTGTCCCGTTTTGGAGTGCTTAGCACCAGCGATAATTTCGCGATTCGCAGACTTCCTGTTGGCGCGCGACTCAGATTTGAATACAACGCGCCAGAGAACATTTCAGGTTGCACCATTGCCCTAGACGTACTGTTGTTCCTGGATCCACAACTACTCGGACTCGGCCTGAACGGCGGCACTTACGTCTTGGAGACCGATGACACAAGTCTTAGAGATTCTGACAGCCTCTATATTGGGGGCTGTTCTGGCGCAACTCGTCCATTCGACATGGAGATTTGGGCGCGGTACTGACCATCGGCCTTTGTCACTCCACCGACGATATCGGCGGCAGGGAGGGAATAATGTGCTTCCTGTGGTAAAGCCAGAAATTGACGCGGTTCAGGATGAGAGCCCGCCAGCGGAATTGGCCTGGGCACGTTGGCCAGTGAGATCACAATGCTACTTCGTCGCGAGCATCAAATCATTCGGCCCCGGCAACGCAACATGCCGCACATCCTTGAACCCGGCACCCGCGAGCCAGTCGCGATACTGCGATTCACTGAACGTACTGCCATTCAACGTGCCAACCAGCATATTGATGGCAAATAACGCTCCCGTGCGCGGAGCAGTGCCGTCATCGTTCATGACGTGATCTTGAATGGCAACGCGCCCGCCCGGCGCCAGCGCGGCATGCGCGCGCCGAAGCAAATCTTGGTTTTCGTCCGGGCCGAGCATATGGCAAATAGCTGAAAGCAAGAGCAGATCATAGCCGGCGCCAAAGCCGTCACGGCGCAGATCGCCCACGCGCGTGGTGACCCGGTCCTCTAGGCCCGCCTCGGCAATGTGCGCTTGCGCAATGGGCACGACCGTAGCTAGATCGAACACGTCGGCGCATAGCTTTGGGTTCGCCTGGGCAAACGCGATTGAATAGGCGCCCGAACCGCCACCCACATCGAGCAGTTTGGAAACACCCGTGGCACCAAGGGTACGCACGAGCAGCGGAGCGCGCATGGCGGCGTTCTTGTGCATGGCAGAGATGAACGGGACGGTCCAATCTTGATTGCGGTGGCCCATGTCGCGAAACGCCGCGAGTTGCCCGGTCTTCACGCGTTCCGTGAGTGTGGACCAGGTTGCCCAGAGGCTTAGATTGTGTCTAAGCGCGTAGCGCGCGTCGTCTTTTGAACCCTCGACGAGATAGCGGCTAGCGAGCGGCGCGTTGGCGTATGTTCCATTCTGTTTGTTCAGCACCGAAAGCGCCACCAGCGCATTGAGAAGCACTTCGGTTGACGGCGGGTGCGTGCCTATCTCGCTCGCGATGTTGGCGGCAGAGGCGACTTTCCCACACTTTTGCACCGCCGTGAACACGTCGAGCTCAATTGCCGAGAGTAGAATGCGACTGGCTTGGTAACCGCGGACCGTTTCCGCAAACTCGTCGGGCAAGGCACCCGCCGCGTCTTTGGCCTTGAGCGACGCGAGCATACGGCTGCGGTTCTCGATAATCTCAGTCTTCACCGCTCGCTCGTCCTTATTGACGAGCCGCTCGACGGGGCGGCCCTTTTGAAAGTGCTCGCTTACGATCTCGGGCACGTCCGCCAGCGTAACGCCAGAATACCAAATCCCTTCGGGGTACACGACCCAATTCGGGCCTCGTTCGCAACGGCCCATCGAGCCGGTGACGGTTACCTGAACGTCGTCGAACAAGCCGTGACTTGCCAATTCCTTGCGCAATGCCTCGATGACGGCTGCGGACTTGGCCGCGTTGCAGCACGGTAAGCCGTCGGGTTTGCGTTGGTCGCAGGCGAGCACGTGGTATCGAAACGGTTGCATGCGCGGATTGTATCGGCGAGGTCGCCGCGCCGTCCAGTGCCAGCGACCTCGAGGCACCCAACTCGTCGATCTTGAGTCAAGATTTCCCGACGCCATGTAATCCATTCGCCTTTTTGGCACAGCGGCCCAAAAAACGGCAACCCGAATCGGGATCGGTAAAACCACAGTGGTCTGGCCTCTAGCGTGCTCGATGCCGCTCGTACAGCCAAACGACGGGCACGCCTTGGTAGACGCCGATCGCCGAGGGCGTCGCGGTTCCGTAGGCAACCCAAGTCTGGTATTCAACGCGACCCATGTGCGGTTCGTGGTGGTAGAGGGCCATGTCCGATTCAGTAACGGAGTTTGTACCGTAGAGTGATGGCTTCAAGACACCGTCGCGAACGTGCATGAACCAGGCTTGAGACGTCATGTCGTGTAGAAACACGCGTGCCGGCGCGCGGGCGTTCAATTCGTCCGCCAAAGCAATCGATGTGTACCCCCAGAACGTGCGGTTCAATCCGAGGGTCGCCGCGCCAGAGGCTTCGCCGACGATGGGAGTGTACGTCGAAAGCCCCCAGGAGCCCATGTCGCGGACGATGAACCAACTCGGGGCCAGGACGAGCGCTGCGGCTAGCCACGTCGCAGCCTGGAGTTGACGCGAACCGGCGACGAGCCGAGCAAACACTTGCGGCAACGCCAAGCGAAGGGCTTCGAAACCGCGCGCCGCAATCAGGCACAAAAATGGATAGGCCGAGAACCAGTGCTTGGTGCCGCCGAAAATCGGCGTATCCGTCGATAACCACGGGAAATAGAAGGTGACAAGACAGATCACCCAAAGCAGAAAGTCGGATGCACGCGTCGAGTCCGTTTGCTCGGGGCTACGAGCCGTGAAGCGCGCAAGGCAGCCGCTAACCGTGTCCCGCGTGCCGTAATAGCCCCCAACAAAAACCAACACGAGAGTCGTGAACGGCACGGTTGCAAGCGTCATGACCCACGCATAGGCCCTCGGCATCGGCGGTTTCCAGTAGGTAACGCCGAGAAACTCCATGTTGTAGTATTCGTGCTTGAGGTGAAAGTCGAACCAGAACTTGAGCCGCTCGAACGTGTCGAACCATAGCCACGGCCAGAGCGCGTAAAGCACGAGCGTACCGACGACAAGTAGTGAGAGCACCGGCGCCATTAGCCTCGCGCGAGTAGCCCAGCTGCCCTTGAGGTATACGGCGCTCTTGACGCAAAGGCCGTGCAACAACAACGCGGGTGGAAGCAACCACGCATTGTGTTTAGTGGCGAGCGTTAGGCCATAGACGAGCCCCAGCCCAAGCGCCCAGCGCAGTTTCCCCGTACTGAGAGCGCGCGACCAACAATACGCCGTGCCAAGGCACATGCAGGCGACCGGCACGTCGAAGCAAGCCAGGTGCGCGTGGTGGAAGATTCGCGGTAGTAACGCAAACGAAAGCCCGGCGATGATGCCGGCGCTTGGCGACTGCACCCGGCTGCCCCAGAGAATCAGCACACCAACGCCGAGCCCGGCCAGGACCATCGACGGCAAACGATACGTGATACCGGGTTCGGAGAACCAGCGATGTTGCTCGAAGAACCAAGCGTGAGAAAGGCCAAATAACGTCTTTATCAGCGGCGGGTGCTCGTGGTTCAATGAAAAATGCGAGTCGATCACGGCGCGCTGCAACGCCGTTTCGCGCTGATTGAACAGAAGCCTGAACCAGTCATAGTAACGATTGGCGGCGTCGAAGTAAAAACTCTCGTCGCGCGAGTAGCCAATGCTGCGCGCGGTCAATAGCAGCGCCGTCACGTAGCCGGTGGCAACCAAGACGGCGACGAGCAAGCGGCTGCCGCCAAGCGCGGTCACGAGCCGATTCAGTGCCGTCACGCCATCAGCACGGCGAACCGCATCACGCGCGACGCCACGGCGCTGGGCTGTCATCGCACCTCCAACGTGAAGCAGAAGCGTTGTTCGACGCTGCCCGTGGCGGCAACCGTCAATTGTACATCCTCGGTTTTGTCTCGCGGCGTCGTGCTCCACTCGAAGCGAACCCAACCGTCAGTGTCTTTGGCAGCGACTGACCCAAGTTCGCCCTGGGCCGTTGACGCCCGAAGCTCAATCGGCGGCCCTACACCGTCGCGCACCATGAGCCAGGGCCCGCCGGCGTGACCCACGAGCTTGCTGCCGATAGGTACTTGGCGAAATCGCAGCACCAGGGGCACGCCGGGGCGGGCTGGAGCCCAGATGCAGCGCCGCGGACGGTACCGTTCATCGTCGATGATGGTAACGCCCACCCAAGAGCCACCGACGCAATTGAATCGAACCTTTGGCGATGTAGGATCGCCCCCCAAATTGCCGGCGGTCATTGGCGCCGATTCGCTGAATGAACAGGGTTCCTCTATGCCGCCGCGCCGGCGCGCGACCGACAGTGACGCCGAGTCCACGTGATCGACGAATCGATAGCGGCTCTGCACGTATGCAGGGTTTTGGCGCACTGATACCTCGAATTTACCGAAAGACTCATGCTCAATTCGAGTCCAGCCGGAAAGCTCTGAACGCGATTGCCCGAGGGTCCCAACCTCAATGGCCCGCGCAAAGTCGTCGTCGCCCGCGCGCGCGACCATCGGCAAGGGCATGAGCGCGTCGCCGAAGGCTTGGCGCGCCAGCGGTTCTGCCCATTCGGGGGCCACTACCACCAAGTCGCCTGGCTGCGACAGTGAGGCTACGCGCGGCTTGAGCCGCTTCCAGTCCCGCAAACTTGGGGCCCGCTGCCTGAAGACGAAGTGACTGGCAGCTTCACCAAGGGCAATAAGGCTCACAACTAGGACAAGAACTCGCACGCTGCGGCGCTTGTGCGGGACCGAACCATCAACAACCCGGGATTTCACATGTGAACGCTTCAAAGAACCCTCGCTGCGAGCGGGCTTTCGCAAGTCTCCACCAGTAGAGTTAGTTGACCTCATGAGTTGGTCACCAGACTTTGCTGGGTGGATGCGTGGCACGCATCAATGGATGGGCCCTTGCGTCGGGCATCGTGGCCGCATTTCAGTCGCCGTTAATCCACATACAGTGGCAGATTTGGATAGTAATGTAACAAAATGCCCTGTGATGCGCTTGCAGTGGCTGGCTAATATTGCAAACAGGAAAGCATAGTCATTTCAGACGTGAAATGTCTGTGACCGGCTTATCATCATAAATCATTGAATTTATGACGTTTCAATTACGGCACGACCTATGCCTGCAATTCGACCGGCGGTAGTCGAAAGCTGCGATGCACTGTCGTCTACTGCCGGGTTCTTCCACACGGCGACTCACGTGCCCCCCCTCCACACGAGCCGCCGTGTTCCCTTTTAAGAGGGACTTCGGATGCTTGGCCGCCAGCACCGGACGAAATACGCAACTAGCCACAGCTGAGTGAGCGGACCGGCAGGCTCAATTGCGATCCACAGGTGTAGCAGCAGTCGGTGCAAGCATCGGCGCAACCCTGTCCGCAACCCCAGTAGCCCGCTGCCTCCCAAGCGCCATAACAGATTTTGTGTCCAGTTGTACACGCAATCTCTGAAGACAGGTTCACGTTGTAGGTTTGCAGGGTATACGGACCCCAATACCCTGAGACACTTCCCGATGTCATGTCGTAGAATTCCACCGTAGGACCAATTCCGTCATTACAGGTGTCCTTTAGTGTCCAAATCATGTCATCTGTAGTTGATGAATTTGTACAATGGCAGGTATCCTCAGATTGAGTGGCGTTATAGGCACATCCAGAGGAATGGGGATACCCGTTTTGTGAGCAGTCGGACGTGCACGTAGCTGATGTCCAGGTGCATCCATCAGCGCACCATTCAATGGTACTCGTATCAACACACTGCTGCTGACCGCTGGCACAGGAACATTGCACACAAATGGGATAACCAGTGTAGCCCGAAGCGCATTGATCACAGTTGGTGCCCGCGTAGCCGGCACTACAGGAGCAGGTGCCACTGCTGCAAGTTCCATGGGAACTGCAGGTAGTCCCCGCGCATGGATTCGGAGCGCCGCCTGTGCCAGCGCCGCCGGTGCTCGTTGTGCCCGCCGTACTCGATGTGCCACCCGTGGCCCGTGCGCCGCCGGTGCTCGTTGCGCCCGCCGTACTCGATGTGCCACCCGTGGCCCGTGCGCCACCCGTGGCCAGTGCGCCGCCTGTGCTCGTTGCGCCCGCCGTACTCGATGTGCCACCCGTGGCCCGTGCGCCACCCGTGGCCGTTGCAGTGCTGCTGGTACCAAGTGCACCACCGGTGCTCGTTGCGCCAGTCACGGTAGTTGTGCCACCCGCAGCCAGTGCACCACCCGTGGCCGCTGCAGTGCTGCTGGTACCAAGTGCACCACCGGTGCTCGTTGCGCCAGTCACGGTAGTTGTGCCACCCGTAGCCAGCGCACCACCCGTGGCCAGTGCGCCACCCGCGGCCGTTGCAGTGCTGCTGGTACCAAGTACACCACCGGTGCTCGTTGCGCCAGCCACGGTAGTTGTGCCACCGGTGCCACTACCGGATATTGCCGAAGTACCGCCCGAGGCCTTCGCCGTCTGGACGTTTACCTCTGAACCTGAGCACGCCAAACCACCGGAAAGAACCAGCAGACTCATTGCCGCTAAACCTGTATCAATTGAATGCTTCACCACCTGCCTCCTATTGCTAGACCAGCCGTGTTGTTACAAACCCATGGCTGCATGTTAAGAGCTCTTGCGTTTTTCGATTGCCTTGGCAACGCCGTGAGGACCAGGATGGCCCCGCCAACTACGGCCGCGCCACCTGCAACAAACCCGATATTCGCGATGGTTCGCCTGCTGTCAGTGCTGCTGGCTAGTTGTTGAATCCGCGCCACATCACTGTCAGTACAACTCTGCGTCGCCGAGCAGGCGTTGGCATCGTCTCTGTCGGATTCCTTGGACTTCATCGACAAAAAAGCCAAGGTACCGACTGCCAATCCAACAACACCAACGCCGCCAACGATGTACCCAATGGTACGTTGAGTCGCAGCCGCGTTTCCGCTCCTCTCCTCCGGGACCGGAGACGCACTCACGGGCGCGTTGAGCTGCGGATTGTTCGTGTACACCGGTGAGGTGGGGGTTGCCGGCGCAGTCTCCAGATTCGGGATTTGCACGCGGACGTTCTTTGCGCCTGCGGGGACGTCAATGGTCATTTGCCAATCTTTGCGCGCGTCTGCCGAGGCGGTAATCACATGCGGGCCGGGATCCGAGGGCTCCGGGGAATTCCAGACTGCGCGCCCGAGTAGCTCGCCGTCTTTCTTGACTTGAATGGACGGCGGGGCATCAGGTGCGACTTCAATGGTTAGCCTGGCGAGCCGGCTCTCCAAATCAGCAACGCGTGCGCGCGCCCGCGCCTCCCTTGGGTCTTGCCGCCTGCTCGCGATTTCGACTGCGTCATTGAATGAAGCCCAGGCGCTGGCTGTCTTGCCAATCTCGTCGTAACAATCAGCAAGGTAAAGTAATGTACCGAGCTGAGGATCCAGTCGCTGACTTTCCGCGTACTTTGGACATGCTTCCTGCACGCGACCTTCCGCCATCAGCTTCTGCCCCGCGTTAAATAAATCCGTAGCTACCGCCTTTTGTTGAGCGTCGGGCTCGCCATCCGCAACCTTGGAGAACAGTGACGCGATGAACACCATTAGAATAGAGCGCAAATAGACTCTCACAGACGACCTCCCCATGGTCTGGCTGGGGTACTACTGGGGATTGGATTGGCGGCACGCTTAGGCGCGGGTGAAGCCGCCGCTGCCGCAGATTGAGAAGGCATTGGCGCTGGCGAAGGTGCCGTACGACTACCCCCCGTTTTCAAGTGGAGTTCGTTCTTCGCCGCCGCGATCTTGGCGGATGGTGCCAGCGCAATTGCAGAATGGACCGACGTGACTGCTGCCGCCGGTTGGCTGGAGGCCACGGTGATTGGCGGTACCGCTGAGGACACCGTGGCCGAGGGTGCTGCCAGTTGTACCACCACCGACGGCGTCGGTGTTGCCGGGCTCGCCACCGGAGCCGCTGGCCACCGCAACAACAGCCAAATCGCTCCGATTATCGTCAAGAGGCCAATCACGGCCACTGTGGGCAGCACCCGGTTGCGGCCCATTCCAGCCGTAGTGTGCCCCCAAGAGCCCACCGTGCCTGTGGCACCAGAGGAACTGGTTGCCTCAGAAGACGGTGGCAGCGCCAGCGCGCTTTCGGACAAACCCGCCGCCTGGATCACGCGCGATATCCGCTCTACCGACGCCTTAGCTCTCTTGGGGCCAAAAGGTGCCAAAGCCACTGCCAGCTCTGCCACGTTTGCATACCGCTTGGCACGATCCTTCTGTAGGCATTTGAGAATGACTTCCTCGACACCCAATGGAACATCTGGTCGGTAATCGCGGGTACGCGGCGGTGGTTGCGTAGCAGCCTTCACGCAGACCTCAGCCAGGGTCTTTCCATCGAACGGCACCTTACCGGTGAGAAGCTCATGTAGGATGATGCCAACCGCCCAAATGTCGGTTCGAGCATCCACGTCGCGTGAAGACTTCATCTGCTCGGGCGACATGTAAAGGGGCGAGCCCATGACCGACGTGGTCCTCGTCATTCCCATATCGGAACCCGTAGCGCCCAGCCCTCCCAGCTTGGATATGCCAAAATCAAGTACCTTGATGGACAGTAGCCCATCCGTGCCGCGAATGCAGAACAGGTTGGATGGCTTCAGGTCCCGGTGAACCATGCCCAGGCCATGCGCCTCAGCAAGAGCCTCGCAGGCTTGCAGTATAAACTCGACCGCTTGCTCAATCTCCAGCGGTCCCCTTTGCTGAACCCACGCTTCGAGATCACCACCCTCCAGGTACTCCATGACCATGTAGGGGGCCCCGTTGTCCAGCGTGCCGACGTCGGCAACCCGGGCAACATGTTCACTCTTTATCTTCACAGCCGCGCGAGCTTCCCTGGCGAACCGCGCCACAGCCTCCTCGTTGGCAAGCGCCTCGGGCAACAGCAACTTAATGGCTACCTTCTCATCGAGCTGGATGTGGTGGGCCGCCACCACAATGCCCATTCCCCCCGCACCGAGCACCTTCTCCACTCGGTACTTGCCCGCCAGCACGTCCCCTGCCCTGACGCCATCGGTAACTTCAGCGGAGCCCCATTGCATGTGCAACTACCGGTCAACAATTGCCCAACTCATACTCTCAGGCAGCCTGAGCTGCCCACCGTACGCCAAGTTGCGTCAAGCCTGCCGCGCACAATACGTGTACAAATACGCGGCGCAAGCTTGCTTGGACTGTCAACTACGCTGTGTAACGCGGGTTGACCCAGATTTCGATTCGCCTTGGCTTATTCCAAAGGTGCAACTACGCCTCGGGCGTCGCCTTCGCAGCCGACCTTTGGAACAAGCTCAACTTCCGCGGTTGAGGGAGTTGGAACAAGCAAATTCAATAGGTTGGCTCCAGAAGTTGTCATTTCATCCTGTGGGCCGAAGGCGCTGGGCCCACGCAGTCTGGCAGACGCAATTCGAGCGGGCAAGCGTCATACGAGTAAGGGATTCGAGTTGATGACTTTGGCAGGAGCAACAGGTCAGGACCGGGTTGGGGGCGCGCGAGATGCGAAGTATCGACCCTGCGGGTCACGACGCGCGCCAAGCCACTTCAGGCTCCTTGAGCGGGTCCACTAACTAGTTCAGCTCCAGCAGCTTTCGAACCGGCTCCGTGGCAACGCGCTGCGTGTACGGCCCTTGCTCAAAGGCCCAAGCGCCTTCGAACTCCTCGAGCCCGGGACGCTTTCGAATCTCACTGATGCTGACGTAGATCAAGCCCGCCTTCCACAACGAAGGCGCAATTGCGAACCTCAGCGACTGACTCTTGGTCGTATCGTCGGGCACGACGAACGAGAACCGCGCGCGCGCCTTGACGCGGGACCAGATGGAGTACGTAAGATTCGCATCGAGTGGCCCAGACGCGAGAAAATAGAGTTCTAGACGGTCAAGCACGCCCTGTGTCAGTCGCTGTCCAACAAAGCGGGAACCGTTAGGAAACGGTTCGTCAAACGTGCGGTCGAGGCCGTGTTCGAGTTGCTCACGGTACTTCTTGGCGGCATCCCGATCACCGAGTACGACGGCTAGGTTGTGATAGATTCGAACTTGCTCGAGGCCCGGCGGGCGCTCGGCTGGCGCCGGGTTGGGGGTCTGACCGTAATGCAGGCGCAGCTCCCATGTCGCAAATGGATCCGATTCGATGGTCTGCATCGGGTCATGCGCCTGCTTCAAGAGACGCTCCCACCAATTTGGCTCCCGATCGACAAACCGGTAGGCATTGATGGGACTTGGGTCCTTCTGCCCATCGATCAACCAGTAGGGCCCAACGACTGTGACGGGGCTCTGCGCAGCGATTTGCGACAACGTGGAAGCCTGCGTAAACCGGCTATCCAAGATACGATAGCGCTCACCACCCTTGCCGAGGTGCTGCAGATTCACTTCCGTGGTCGGCCGCTCAAGTGCGAACTCCTGAGACCAATTGGGCCTAAGCGAGCTATCCAACGCCACGCGCGTTCTCTCGGGAATTCTCTCGGCAAAGAACCGCAGGGCCAGCGTCTTGTCGATGTCCTGCAGAATCAGGCGCCCGTGCTCATTGAAGCGGCCGCCCGAGTTGCGTGCGAAATTGAGACCGCGCAGGGCATCCGGCAACACGAGCAGCGCAACAACACTCAACAGACCGAGCACGACCATCTCACTTTGATAGTTGGCTTCGCGACTCGTGTCCGGCCCATCCGTGCGAAGTAGGGCCAAGAGACTGGCCGCTATGGCGCCGAGCGACAGCGCAAAATGCGCCGCAAAGGGCAGCGGCCAATAAATGTGAATGTCGGCCGCGTTCTTGAAGTAGAAGTAATGAATCGACGACGTCACGAGCAGCAGCAAGGGCAGCCATTCCTCAAAGCGCCGCGTCAATAGCAGTCGAAGCACCATGACGGCCGCGCCCAGCCCGATGACGATGATACCAATCTCAGTGAACGTGACTTCGAGCCAAAACCGCCGCCCAAGTAACACGGTCTTGTACGGCAGTTGATTGCCGGTGGCGCGAAACTCCGCAGAGCGCAGCCAGTCCTGTGTGAGCCCAAGCTTGTCGAACGCGCGAACATAGAAGAGAAAACAAAGTGCCACCGAAAACACAGCTAGCACCCAAAACTGGAGGGCGCGGCGTACCGGAAAATGCTCGAGGCTCTTTTCGGGAGCGAAGGCAAGCCCGAATACGGACAACCCACAAACGAGCACGATGTACAGAGTGGCAGTCCAATCCGTATGCGCAGTAAAAATGATGGCCAGAACGGCCAGAAATCCCCAACGCTTGAGGCCGGTCTGACGAAAGCGAATGATGGCCCAGCTCGCCCAGACACAGCCGAACACGACAGGGACTTCGAAACCGGGGAACTGCGCAAAAGCCAACGTTATCGGCAGCACAGCCCAGCCAAGCGCGCACAGCGCGCCGGGGATTTTGCCCCAAAGCGCGGACCCCAAGCAATAGAGCAGCCCAGGCATCAGGGTGCTCATCACCACCGGGTAGACACGCGCAATCCAATCATGCCTGCCCAGAATGTAGCGACAGAGTCCAATGAGCCAAAACGTACCCCAGGGATGATGCGCGTACGCATCC
Source organism: uncultured delta proteobacterium (assembly GCA_963811985.1). GTDB lineage: Bacteria > Myxococcota_A > Polyangia > Polyangiales > Polyangiaceae > FEN-1139. The sequence goes on along the minus strand of CAWEUH010000017.1, from coordinate 346,250 downwards.
GTTCCCTGCGGCGGTGACAAGAAATACGAACGAACGGGCGAGATAATGTTCCAGGCAAAGAAGTTGTCGGCAATGATACCGCGAGCCCCAACAACCGCGAAATGTCCCGCTGACACAGGGGCCGCAAATTCCCACAAGCCTACGACCAGCATCAAGCATGTTGCTACGGCAACGACGGTTCTAACCAGTGATTCACTGCGGGGGTCCAATGGAGCACTCATGGCTAGTTCAAATTCGGATCGCAGAACTCCGAATCGTCGGACGGTTTTGATCTCGCAGTGATTCGCTGCAAAATTGTCCAGTTATCCTGCGACTCCTGGGGAGCGTATTCGAGTTGCATCGACTGTGGCAATGCAATTGCTTTCTGCCCGTCGCTCGACACATCCGCTACCACAATAACCTGGGGCTTTATCTGTTCGGCCTCGGTCTCGGAACGCTGCTTCAGTCGGGGTGCAACGCGCGCAAGCTCAGCCGGTACCGGCCGTAGGAAACGCCACTTTGGCATGTCGTCCAGTAGCCACGCCAATTGAGGATCGTCACTATCAATCCACACGTCTCGATTGGATAACGATCGTTCGCGCAAGCGCGCCGCAAGCCTTCGACTCGTGGTTAGGCTGTAGTCCTTCGAATTGTACAACTCACTCTCCAGCATTTCTCTGGAGCGGTAAGGTGCAAGGCCAGACAGATAGAGCAACCGAATCTTTGCCCGGTGCAGGAAACTGCCCGGCGGGTAACTCACTGGAGTGCACATTTGGAACAGCAGTATTGCGGTTACGGCAAACGCCAAGGTACCCGCAACACCTTGAGCCATCATGCGCCGCCAGGCTTTGTAAATGCCCATGCCCGCAATCGTCGCAACGAGCGGGTACAAGGCCGCGAGCGCGCCGGGTGAATCGTCGCGCTGAAACGCCAAACCAACGATGGCCGCGACGGCTACTAGAATCAATAGTCGGCGGCCGGCTCGCTCGTGTTCGTGGATTGTGCCCAGTGTGGATGCGGCCAGGACTCCTGCAGTCAGCAAGGCAGACTGTCGCAGAATAAGATTATAAGCGATATCGTAGACTTGAGAGACCCATTCGATGACCGAATGAGCGAACCACAGATGGACCATCGGGATGAGCCAGTCTCGAACAAATACCGCGCCTGCACCCGTTACCGCCAGCCACACAACCAAGCAAGCGAGCGGCGCGCTGAAACTGGCGGCGATGCAGAGCCCCACCAACCACGGAGCGCTATGTCGTTGAACTTGAACAGTCTCTCGGTGAATCAGCAACCATGCAAGCGGAATGATCGTCACCACCAAGCAAGGGACGAGCAACGCGGCAATGCCGAGCAACAGCCCCAACATCGCCGCCGTCATTTTCCGACGTTCGGGGCGATGGCTCGCGCGATACCAACGCAACGGCGTGCAGCAGCAAAACGCCGGCGAAAAATTCGGGTTGTCCGGTCTCATTGATCTCGAGTTGAACGTACGTGAGGGCGAAGACTGCGCCGCCAACCAACCCTGCGCGCTCAAGCCCTATCCATCGTTTGGTGATGCGCGTCGCACCGAGCACCGCGCCGACCAAAGCGATGGTTTCGATAGCACGAAACGCCATCATCGACCGTCCCAGCGTCACCTGGATTGCGGCGTGCAACAAGCCAATGCCAGGCGCTTGGGCGTTCCACGCGTCTCGGATCGGCGCATAGCCTGCCACGATGGCACGCCCGGCCAGTGCGTGCGCAGCCTGTGAGCGACCGAAGGGGAATATGAGAAGCTGAATGCCACAAATGAAGAGCACTAAGAATGCCACGATCAATAGCCAGTGATCGGGGTCGCGTACGGCCTGGCGCGGCAACGCGTCAATGGCTCGCGGCGGTACCGACGTGCTCGGCATGCGAGGCACCGTAGCGGAAGGGCTGGCGTTGTGCCAGGCGCGTGGGAACACACCCTTCTACGCTCGGTTTGGCGCTTGGCGGCGTCGTGCTCACCTGATGCACTAGGCCGGACTTTGCCTGGCCGCGGCAGCACCAAGCAGCAGGGTGGGGCCGCCTATACTTGGGTGCCGCGGTAGGCTGTTACCGCCTCGTGTCCACGTGCACTCCGACGAATTTGCCCATCATTTGAGCAGTCCGCCAGGATGAAGCCTGCCGAGTGCCCGGGATAGGGTTACAGTACGCACAACGTTTGGTTGGAGGTGTGCGTGCGAGCGAAACTGCTTCAGTCTTTTGTTCTCGGCATTGCTTTCGGAATCGCGAGTTGCGGTGGGTCGGCGGACAATTCGTCTGACTCCTCCGGCGGCGCCACCACTTTGAGTTCTGGCGGCACAAGTGGGCCGATCCCAAATGGGGGTTCAGGTGGCGGCACTCTGGCGGCCACAGGCAGCAGCATCTACACGGGAGGGACGCTCGCCACCGGCGGGACTAGCAATACCGTCAACCCCACCACGTCGCTCGGCGGAACCCAGGCCACCGGAGGGAGCAGCTCGGGCAACGCTGGTAGTAACTCGACCGGTGGTGCCGCAACTGGCGGCAAGTCGGCAACTGGTGGAGCAGCAATGGGCGGATCAGCTACTGGCGGCAAGTCGCCAACGGGCGGAGCCGCAGCGGGCGGAGCCGCAACGGGAGGCGTGTCGCCGGCCGGCGGAGCACTGACGGGCGGAACCGCCACCGGTGGCAAGTCCGCAACCGGCGGTGTTGCAGCCGGCGGCAGTACGCCTACCGGCGGCGCCGCGACAGGCGGAGGTACCACGACCAGCACAACCACGAGCGATCCTTGCTCGTTAGCGAACGCCATGAGCGGCGGCACCAAGCATTGCAGCCAAAGCGACTCCGGCAGTTATGGCAGCTACCAATGGCAGGTCTGGTCGAACCAAACCGCGGGATGCCTTACCACCTATGATAATGCCGGTGGTGCGTTTAGCGCCAATTGGGACAACTCCGGGGATTTTTTGGCCGGAGTCGGCCTGACATTCGACGGCACCAAGACCTACCAAGAGCTCGGCACTATTTCAGCAGACTTCGCCGAGACACACACGGGAACTGCTGGTGCCCTGTCGTATATTGGGGTCTATGGGTGGATGGCGTCGCCTTCCATTGAATTTTATATCGTCGAAGACGCTTTCGACAACTCGCCACCGGCTAAGCCCGCCGGTGGCAGCAAGTTGGGCCCAATCCAGGTTGACGGAGGCGCCTACGACGTCTATTACTCCGAGGCATACGGGAATCCGCCCAGTTATCAGCTCTACAGTATCCGGCAAACCAGCCGCCATTGCGGGCATATATCCATCTCGGACCAATTCTCCAAATGGGCCAGCCTGATTTTTGTCTCTAGGTAATATAGCTGAGGTCCGCATTGTCGTGGAAACGTTGGGTGGAACTGGAAGCATTGATTTCACGACCGCCAGCATAGTGGTCAACTGACCGCTGTCCGTCTCGATTCGCTGCCACGCTTCTACCCGTATCGTCGCGGAATCGTGTCGTCACTTCGGCTACGGGTTTCGATTTTGTCGTGGGCGGCACGGAAGAGTCATGTGCTCGCTGGGGAGCGCTTGATCGCACACAGTACTTGAGCTCGACTGTCATATCAGAAATAGAAATTGACCTTGTGTGGCGCTTCGGTAAACTACGCTCACGGTGCCATGGGCGCCGTGCCCCTTTTTCAAAGCAGGAGAGTGGTGTCATGCCGATGGGCGACCTCAAGGCGAAAAAGTCATTGCGCTTAAGTCAGGGCGTACAGCGTGTACGCGGCAGGTCAAAACGCGCCTCGGGCGCAGCCATAAGCGCGGTAAGCACTGGGAGGATTCCCATTAGAACCGCATGGGTCAATACGGGTGCAGTCCTTGCGGCGGCCTTGCCGTTCGCCTGCGGGAGCACCGACGTCGAGAAGCAAGAAAAGACGGCCGTGAACATTGCGGCCATTTCGGCAGGCTCAGCGAACCTGCGTTTGCAGCAGTTGACAGCCGCGTGCGTGGCCAATCAAGTGCAGGACTTCTTCAATGTTACGAACAACGGCACGGCATTGGTCGCCGTCTCTGATATCACCATCAAGCTGTGGGTGGATGATACGAGTGCCGCCAACTTGGTTGGACAAGTGAACTACGGTGGCTGCTTGCTCGATGCAGCCGGTTCCTGCGTCCATCAAGTGACCGGTGTCACAGCAACGGCAACCAAGTTCTCACCCGCTTGTGGCCCCGACCCCAATCACCAAGCCAATTGGGAGGTCACAATCACAAGTACTGACCACTCAGCGCTCGGTGCAGGCCTGACTTGGTCGAACATTCAAAGCGCGGTTCATCTCACCAACTATGCGAATTTCAACCCTGGCACGAGCGAGTGGTATAGCCCCTGCTTGAGTGGGAGCAGTTTCAAGGACAGCAGCTATTTCGCGGTGTACGTGCAGGGGAATCTCGTCACCTCGTCAACCGGTGTGCCTCCCGCCTGCCGAGCTGTTCGCGGGACACAGCCACTTGCCGGTGAGATTCCACCCGGCGTAAGCGATACATTTCTAGTCGGCGCCTTACCCGGAACCACGCAGCTAAGCGTCGGGATCAGCCTGCCACTGCGCAACCAGGCGGACCTGCAGACTCTACTTCAACAACTGTACGATCCGAAGAACAAGAAGTATCGCAAGTACATCGATCCAACCACATTCGGAAACAGCTACGGCGTCTCATCCACCGACTACCAGAAGGTGGTGACATTCGCGCAGGCGCGTGGCCTGACCGTGCGCAATCAATACCCCAGTCGCAACTTCCTGGTGGTGAGCGGCACGGCAGCGTCCGTCGAGAGCGCCTTTCGCGTGACGCTGAACAACTACCAGCGAGCCGATGGAACGGTTTTCTTTGCGCCGGCAAACGAGCCATCGCTGGACTTGGACGTTCCGGTTATGCACCTTACAGGCTTGGACAATTGGGCAATCATGCACCGCCAGGTCCCTGGTGGTGGAACCGGACCCGCCGGCTATTGCCGACCGAACCAGGCAGCCAACGCATTTCGGGGCAATGACTTCCGCAACGTATATTTTCCCAACTGCGGCCTGAACGCGAGCGGCCAAACGATTGGGTTGTTCGAAAGCGCGCTCTACTACGACACGGACATCACGTCGTATATAACGGCGACCGGGATTGCGACTCCGCCCAGCATAACTCCAGTCTCCGTGGGTACACCCGTTCGTGACTTCGTACAGGGCTTTCCCAACGCTTGCCCGGCAGACCCGTATGCCATCGCCGTACCAAACAACTGCGGAGCATCAATTACGGTACACCCGGGCGTTGGGGACGAAATTGAAGTTGCGCTCGACATCGAGATGGTGATTTCTATGGCGCCCGGCGCGGCGGTGCGTGTGTATGAGACCTCTGATACCGGAAGCTTCGGCGCAATTGAAACGATTCAGGCAATGTTGAACGAGCCGGCTTCGACTCGTCCGTCGGTAGCCAGCTCCTCTTGGATGTGGGATAACGGCACATATGACCCAGCCGTGGCCGACGCATTCCTGCAGGCGGCCGTGACCGGTCTATCCATCGTGTGGTGCTCGGGAGATTGGGGTGCCTATGTGGAAGGCGGTGCGCACTCGGTGCCGGAAAGCCCCCTGAACGATACGTCGTTGATCACGGTGGTCGGCGGCACGGCACTTTCTACCACCGGCAGTGGTTCGTCGATAAAGTACGGCTCCGAATCAGTTTGGAATGATTCGGCTGCGGACGTCGCGTTGGACCCAAACTGTTCGCTCAGCACCTGCCAAGGCCTATCGTGCGGGTGCAAGGACACATCATCCGGAGGTGTTTGCAGCGGGTACACGCTGTGCACAACGGCAGCCGGCGTAATCGTCGCGCAACCGCCTGGCACCCAATCTGGCAATGGGTTGACCTGCGCAAGCAGCTCCTATCCCAATCTGCCGATCCCGAGTTACCAGCAGAATCTTCCCGCATACCTCACTAGCGCCGCCGGCAGCGCGCTCAGCACCACGACTCGCATGATACCGGATGTTTCGATGGTCGCGGACCAATTGGCCATTTTCGCGCTCGACACGGTGCCCGACAGCACCACAAATGGGGGTTTATTCGTGCTTGATCCGGTTGAGCAATGCGGCTTTGGCACCAGCGCGGCTGCACCCTTGTGGGCAGGCGTCATCGCGCTAGCAAACCATCAGCAAGCACTGCTCCAGCAGCCTCCGCTCGGCTTTGTCAACCCGGCGCTTTACACGCTTGCGGCCGCCAGTAAATCTTCCTATTCGGATAGCACGGGGGCCTTTCACGATGTGACGGTCGGCAGCAACGTCTATTCGGGCAGCACAGCAACGACGTCGTATCAAGCCGTTCAGGGTTACGACCTGGCGACGGGCCTGGGCAGTCCCAACGGTCTGAACAACTGCAATCCCATCAATGTGCTGCCGCCTCAGTCGTGCATGCCGGGTAGCGCTCTGTCCGCCCTCGTGATGGGCAACAACGTGGTCGCGTTCATGCCGAACGGCAGTTGGTCGGATATGGCGGACACGAACAAAGGCATCAGCGTCGTGCCCATCGAGGGGTCGCTAGTTGCCACCCAAATCCCCACGGCTGGCGTGATCAACACGTGCAGTGGCAATTCACTGACCGGAAATGTCGTGTGCACCGACAACGGGACGGGCGTCTATGTGATCGACGGAAAATCGTTGATCCAGGGTGGGTCCGCGAACGTACAGACGCTTACGTCATCGGCGAATACATACGAAGACTTCTCGGGTGGAGGTTGCGAAACTTGCAACGTGTCAATGGACCCGCTTCACAATCGGGCGTACCTCTCGATTGGATACGGTTCAGGGGCGGCGTTCCAAAGTCTCGACCTGTCGCAAAACCCGCCCGTGCTCGGCACACCGATTCCGACAGGTCAGCAGGCAACGACCGAGGACGTGGTCGTCGATACCCTGCGCGGATTCATCCTGTCACCGAACGAAGGGTTCGAGAACAGCGCATCGGCGTCGGTCGGCGACTTTCAGCTGATCAATACGTCCACCCAACAGGTATTCGATTACATAAATCCGCCAGGCGTCGCTCAGCCGGGTTCGCCGGACCTCTGCTCGGGGCTGCCGTTCCCGGGTGGCTTCGATGGGGTGGCTGAAGATTGCACGACCGGCATAGCGGTGGCTACCGTCGAGTTCACCGACCAGCTCTACTTGGTTGACCTCACCCAAGCTACATTCAATACAGATCAAAAGACCTGGTCCCCCAACGGTTCGGGCTCGTTCATTTCGATCCCCGAGGTCCGTCCGTACATGTGCTCCGTAGGAGCGGGAACCGACGGCGCAGCCATTGCTCCCAATTCGCATCTTGGCGTGATAACCGGCGAGTTCGGCGATAACCACTTCGTCGTGATAAAGTTGCCCTCGATCTCTGGCAGCGGCACGCCCACGCTAAAGTACGCGTTCGCGCCGATTCCAAACACGCCCGACGGTCGCCCGTGGGTTCACGGCAAGGACCCTCACACGGTCACGGCCTACACATCGGCGGGCATTCAACGCGCCTTTGCCATCGTGGAGGACGATGCGTTCTCCAACGGAACCCGAACGTATCTTGCCGTGATCGATTTGCAGGCAGTGCTCGATGCGCGCCCGAGCGGCAGCAACACCGTCGCGTCATTATCGTGGTGTCTCGGCAACGGGCCCAATCCAAGCGGCTGCCCCGTTCGATTCGTGAAGGTCGGCGTCAACGCGGTCGGCCCGAGTGCTGCGTTGGCTTCACCTCTGCCCTGATCCCGCCCGACCCGGCCCCTTGCGATCACCCGTAATTCATGATGTTGTTGCGACAAGGGTACGCTAATGAGACTTCTAATCGCTTCGGGTGCATTGCCTTCACTAGTTAACTTGGCGCTTTGCGGCGTCGCGGTCACGGGCTGCGGCGGCGACTCCAATCGGCGGATGGTGGAGGCGCTTGGCGGTCAGATTAACGCCGCCGGCCAATCTAGCGCGGGTGGGTTTCCGTCATCCGGAGGTCGGTCATCGGGGGGTACAAGCGCTCTCGCCGGCGCCACTGGCAACAGTGGGGGTACGCCTGCGCTCGGGGGCACCAGTTCGAATCCCGGTACGCTGAGTTGGAGTGGCGGCTCAGCGCCTCTCGGGGGAACATCGAATGTAGCCACGGCAGGCGCGCCACCGAGCGGCGGTACTTCACCCGCCGCTGGCACTTCTGGGACGGGCGGCTCCAACACCGCAGGTCAATTTACGACGGGCGGCGCGTCGAGCGTAGCTGGGTCGTTGAACAACGGGTGGGCGGACGACGCTCGGTGGTACGGCGAGCACTGGGGGAACACCAGGCACTGGCGGCAGTATGCCGAACGGCGGCGCGGCAACCATCGGTGGCGCATCAAGCGGCGGTAGACCGAGCACGGGCGGTGCTTCGAGTACTGGCGGCACGCTGAGCTCGGGTGGTCGATCGAGCACCGGCGGCACTTTGGGCGGCATCGGCGGTTCGACCTCGAACACATTGAAGATTGCCGCTGGGTTCAATCACACGTGTATCGTGCTCAAAAATGGTGCAGTTCAATGCTGGGGTTGGAACCCTTCGGGGCAGCTGGGTAACAACACTACGGTGGCCAGCGCAGTGCCCGTGAATGTCTCCAACATAAGCACGGCAGTCGATGTCGCTTGCGGCGAGTACCACGCGTGTGCCCTACTTCAGAACAACACTGTGCAGTGCTGGGGTGTGAGCGGTAGCGGTCAACTCGGTAACGGCTCGACGAATACGAGCTGGGTACCGGTTCAAGTCTCGAACCTGAGCAACGCGACGGCAATTGGCGTCGGCACGGAACATAGCTGTGCGGTTCTTGGCGATGGCACTGCCCAGTGCTGGGGGAGCAACTCCGAAGGTCAACTGGGAAGCTCGAGCGCAAGTTCGTCGGTGCCCGTCGCGGTGCAAGGGCTCAGCCAGGCGATAGCCATTGCCGGCGGGTCCCTCCAATCGTGCGCGTTGCTGCAAAGTGGGGCGCTTCGATGCTGGGGGTTCAATTACTCGGGTGAACTTGGCAATGGGACAACGACGAACAGCTCGGTGCCGGTGCCGGTATCGAACATCAGCACTGCGATTAGCGTCAAGGCGGGCAACATGTTCGGCTGTGCGGCGTTACTGGACAGCAACCCGCGCTGTTGGGGGACCAACAATGACGGCCAATTGGGGAACAATAGCCTCGCCGACAGCGCCTGGCCTGCGTCGGTGGCCTATACGGATCGCGCGGTGGCCGTCGCGACGGGGCAAGCTCATTCCTGCGCGATCCTTCCGGACAGGTCGGTGGAATGTTGGGGCTACAATTATGACGGTCAACTCGGAGACGGCACGACTTCGAATAGCATGATCCCTGTGAAGGTGCCGAACCTACTGGGAGCGACCGCGATTGCGGCTGGCTATGAACACACCTGTGCCGTGCTCAACGATAGCACCATCCAATGTTGGGGAAACGGCGCCTCGGGTCAACTCGGGACGGGCGATACAGCGAACCACCACACGCCGGCCCCCGTAGTCGGGTTTGGCGCAGGTGGCACAGGTGGCAGCGGCGGTACTTCGGGTACTGGCGGCACCACCGGAACGGGTGGCACCTCAAGCCCCTCGAGCGCGGTGGCGGTTTCGGTTGGCAATTATCATACTTGCGCCGCGCTTTCGGACGGTCGGGTGCGCTGCTGGGGGCTCAACGGCGGCCGGCTCGGCAACAACAGCACTGCCAATAGCCTGGTGCCCGTAACGGTGTCGAACATCAGCACGGCAACCGGCATTGCCGCGGGTGAAAACCACTCGTGCGCAACATTGAGCAACGGGATGATTCAGTGCTGGGCCAGCAATAGTAATGGACAACTCGGCACTAACAACACGACCTCGAGCCTGGTTCCCGTCACCGTTTACACGATTACCTCAGCCACGGTAGTCGCTGCGGGCTACGCGCACACGTGTGCCCTGTTGGCGGGCGGTACGGCTCAGTGCTGGGGGTGGAACTATGATGATCAGCTGGGCATCGGGGACTCTGGAGATCGGTATATGCCAACCAACGTCGTTGATGTCACCTCAGCGGTTGCGATCGCCGCGGCCGATCAGAACTCGTGCGCCGTCTTGTCTGACGGCACGGTTCGGTGCTGGGGTGATCCGACATATGGTCAACGCGGGGATGGCACCACCTACTTCGGCCTCACCCCGGTGAACGTGCTCAATCTCAGCACGGCTACCGGGGTCGCCGTCGGCGATTCACACAGTTGCGCACTGCTCGGTGACGGAACCGTGCAATGTTGGGGAGCTGGTAGCTCGGGCCAGCTCGGTAACGGCACGATTGCCCAGAGCCTCGTTCCCAAGCCCGTGGTCAACTTGAGCACAGCAGTGGCCATCGACAACGGCACATCGCACAGCTGCGCGGTGCTCATCGACCACACGATTCAGTGTTGGGGAGACAACAGCTCGGGGCAACTCGGCGTCAACGGTACTGTCAACGGCTTGGTACCCGCATCTGTCAACGGCATCAGCACCGCACTCGGGGTTTCGTGCGGAACTGCTAGCACTTGTGCAGTATTCAGCGACGGCAGCATTCGATGTTGGGGCAGCAATACCAACGGTCAACTCGGGGACGGAACCACCGTGAACCGGCTTGTCCCAGTGCTGGTCAATGGCCTTTAGAGGAGAGCGCATGCCTTACTCGAGATCGGTTATTGTGGGATCGGTCGTGGCGGCAAGCGCTTGCGGGGGCAACAACAACCGAACGCTTGCTAGCGCGGTCGGTGGGCTATCGGGGATGGGTGGAGGATCTTCAAACGGCACTGGAGGGAAAGCGGTTGCAGGATCAGGCGGTGCCACGGGTAGCGCGGTCGGCGGTGCAAGTGTGTCTGGAGGCTTGGGTAACGGCGGGGATTCGGCCGTCGGTGGAGTCAGCAACACCACTTCATCGGTTGCGCATACGGGCGGTATGGCAACAACCGGCGGGGCCGCTGCGGTTGGAGGCGGCATGGCAACCGGAGGCACTCTGGGTGCGGGCACGACGGCGGGCACTGGCGGGACAACAACCACGAGCGGCGGCACGTCAAACGCAATACCGAGCACCGGCGGTACCAGGGCCACGGGTGGCAGCGCGTCAAACGGCGGAATACCGAGCACCGGCGGTGCCGCGACAATGGGCGGCGCTGCGCCCACTGGGGGTAGGAACACGGGTGGCATGCTGCCAAGTGGCGGTGTCTCGACAACGAGTGCAGGCGCGTCCACGACCGGTGGCGTCACGGGAACGGGCGGCACCAACATAGTAACCGCAGGGGCCACGGCAACGGGTGGAGCGACTGCCACGGCGGGATCGAGCGGCGTAGCCGCGAGGATTACCGGGATCGTTGCGGGTGAATCCCACACCTGCGTATTGATCGATCAGGGTGTGAAATGTTGGGGCGACAACTCCGTCGGCGAGCTCGGTAACAACTCCACGCTCTCGAGTCTGGTCCCCGTTCAGGTGCAGGGGCTGACATCGGGTGTTACGGCGATCAGTGGTGAAAGCTTGACCACTTGCTCTCTAGTGAACGGTTCGATGCTCTGTTGGGGTTACAATTACGCTGGTGCTTTGGGCAATGGCACCACCGTGAACAGCCCAGTGCCGGTTCAAGTACAGGGCCTCACCGCAGGCGTCACGGCCCTATACAGCGGCATTGGGAGCAGCTGCGCCGCTGTCGTCGGAGCGGCAAAGTGCTGGGGGTACAACCACGACGGCCAGCTTGGCAACAACACCGGGACCGATAGTCCCGTGCCGGTTCAAGTTCAAGGTCTCACCGCAGGCGTGACGGCTGTCGCAACGGGGGGTTCTCACAGCTGCGCAATCGTCTCTGGCAGTGCGCGTTGTTGGGGCTTCGACGGTTCGGGTCAACTCGGAAATAACGATCTTTCCATGACACGCAGCCTGATCCCGGTTCAAGTTCAAGGTCTCACATCCGGGGTCACGCAGATCGTTACCGGCGACGTGCACACGTGTGCCATCATCAATGGAGTGGTCAAATGCTGGGGGAGCAGCACTGAAGGGCAAGTCGGCTCCGGCATCACAACAGCAGCGAGCGTTCCAACTCAGGCAGGCGGTCTCTCAGTGAATGTTAGTGCAATTGCGGCGGGTTTTGCATTCAACTGTGCAATCATGTACGGCTACGCCTATTGCTGGGGCCAAAATAACCACGGGCAAATCGGCGTCAACGATACGTACACACGGACAACTCCGGCCTTGGTCCAGGGTCTCACCGGTCAGGCTGCTCTAATTGCGGCAGGCGGGTACCACGCCTGCGCGGTCGTCAGCGATCGCGTCTATTGCTGGGGCGACAATGAGAACGGCCAACTCGGCGACGGCACTACCGTCGAAAGTTGGGTGCCGGTGGAGGCCAGTCTTTGACGGCTGCCGCAAACCGACGCACAAAATGACACGGACGCGGCATTCGACCCAACATCGGCAAAAAACGATTGCGCGCCTGGTAGGATTTCAGCATGATTCGCCCCTCGCGCCCGTAGCTCAGCTGGATAGAGCATCGGCCTTCGAAGCCGGTGGTCGCAGGTTCGAATCCTGCCGGGCGCGCAATAATTCAGGGGGGCAATCGTAGAAAGCAATCGTAGAAACCCGCAGGTCGGGAAGCGCTTCGATTGGAATTGTCAACGTCTTACTCGTTGATCGCAAGTACCGGTCGTAGGCGGACAGGTCAGCATGGCCTGACAGCTTCTGCGCTTGCTGGGCGTTCAATCCGGTGCCAGCCACTGCTTGCACGAAAGCCCGTCGCCACGAGTGGAAGTCAACCGGGCGGGTAAAATCGGTTTCGTCTAGTAGCTCGCGCTCACGGGGTGACTTCTCACGTCCCGCAGTTGCCTCAAAACGGCCCTTGGCGGGGTTCCAAGTCTCAAGCCCAAACATTCGGCCCAGGTCGCGTCGCATGGCCCTAGCGTGGCTTACGTGACGCTTCTCGCCTTTGCCGGCGCGGTCGCCCCGTAGCGCCGGGAATACAAGGACCGAGACGGGTTCATCTTTTTCGGCTTTGGCTTCCACCGTGGTCTTCCACCAGTCCAGCAGAATAGGCCGAAGCATTTCAGGGATTTCGATCCGTTGGGGTCGTTCGGTTTTCTTGCGCGGGGCAATGCCAATCGTGAAGTGTGGCGCGTCGAAGTGCTTCCACTGCAACGTATGCAAGTCACCGGTTCGAAGGCCACCGAATACGCGGGCTATTGCGCTCATGGTCTGGCGTTCAAGCACGGCAAGGCGTCGGTTCTTGTCGGGGTGCTGCCAGGCGAGATAGAGGGCCAGTTCCGGGTCAGTCAATACGGCACGTTCTCTTCGGTCGGTCTTGGCCTTGGGAATGCGAACGCGGCTCATGGGGCTCGATTGAATGCTCTCATCCTCGAGCGCAACGTCGAATCGACTGCGCATGATGGAGCGCAAGTGCCGCAAGTGAGACAGGCTCTTACCACCGGCGCGGGCACGCTCGTAGACCCCAGCAATGTGCTCGCCCTTGATCGAAGCCACGGCAAGGTGGCCGATCTCGGGAATTATCCAAAGCCGCTCGCGGCCATGTTCGGATTCGATGTCAGCAATGCCCTCGACCTTGCGACGTTTCCCGACACGGTCGGCGAGCTCCGCGTAGGTTTCGGGCGCCTTGGCGACCTCGTTGACGTCCGCGTCGTCGGGCTGATTCAGCAGCCTGGTCAGTTTGCGGCGAGCGGCTGGCTTCGAATCCGTGTGCAGGCAGACCCACTTGCGGATCGTCTCCCCGGCAACGACAACGCTTAGGACGGCGTACCAGCTACCGCTTCGGAACTGCAGCGAACCGGTCTTCTGTCGTCCACCCTTGTTTGTTTTTCGTAAGTCACTATGCTGTGTCATGTCGATCACCACTTCTGATTGACCATGGCCTCGGACGCTCATCCCGTCGCGAGGCCGTTTACGTTCTACGCCACCTTTGCCGGTTGGACTTCAATCCCAAGCTGTTTGGCGTAGGCCCGAAGCGCCCGGCGCACAATGTCACTTTTTCGGAGCCGTTCGGCGGCCATCAATTGCTTGACGAGCACCAGATCTTCGGGGTCGATCTTCACGTTGATAAACTGCTGTTTTGCGTACATTTCAGGCTGCCTCCTGATTTCGGAGCATCTCTGCGATGCGACCGGATAAGTCGATGTATTGGCGGCGTTCGTCGGCGGTGCAGAGGTCGCCCCAGCCCACGATTGTTGCCCAGACGAACCAGCCAGCGTCACCACTGAGCAGGCCTTCCGCAACGTCTGCGATTCGCTCGCCGGCCCATTCGATGCGGTCCGCCACAGATTGCGTTGCCGGCATCTGCATCTCGAAGGGGTCCGTCATTGCGTTGCCTCGTGTGATTTATCAATGGCTCCATTTGTGAGAGCCTGCAACAACTTTCTTCACTCAATAACAAGAACGGTTGACTGACTGTTGCGGTCGACAGGTTGACCTATAAGCACCGAACGCACATTCCAACGCTCTACCGTGTAAACGCGCAGCAATTGGCGCGAATCTGTGTGCAATCGTAGACGGCAATTGTAGAAGATTGCCGGCCGTTTCGCGTGGATGTTTCACTTGAAATTTTCCCGTGCAACATCGTCTGTGTGAAACGAGGGCATGGCTCGATACCATCGACCGCGAGAGCTCCGCGGTGTACCTGTCATCTGTCGCTGCTGCCAAAAACCAACAACCGCGCCACGCCTTGGCGCCTGCTACGCGTGTTACCTCAGAGCGTGGCGGTCAGGTGCTCCCCTCGTCGAACGGCGCTCGCAGTGGCAGCTAGGGCTGACGTTGCCTTGGGGCGAGCTCGGGGCGTGCCGGCGGGCAGGGTACAGTCACGTGAGGAAAACGTGAAGCACTTCGGTAACCAGCTCGGCAGGGATTGGGCGACCGCCGACCGTCACCAAAATAAACTCGTCGTCTTCCGGTACGCTGGGCTCTGGAATGGAATCTGCAACTCGGTGCGCAACAATTGAAAAATGGTCCAGCAGTGCGGTGTTGATCTTGTAGACAATCCCCTCGACACGATGTTCACCAGCCAACGCGTAGAACTTGGCACGGTGCTCGAACGGTGTTGTTGAATCCCGCTCGTGGGAAAGCCTTCCTGCTTGTGTTGATGCCGTAGAATCGCGTTTCGTTGTGACTCGCCCCAATTGAATTCGCCCCATTTGGCCTGGTACGTGAAAGCCGATGTAACCTTTGGTCTCAATTCGCCACAGTTCTCGGCGTGCATTTTACAGGAAACGCCCCGGTAAAGCCATTCAGGTATTGCCATCGCGGACTTGCCTGCCCTTACGCCCAAGGTGGAGGCTTTGTTTGCCTATGCCCTGGGTTGAGCCGGTGCATGACTATTGCGTCAGCGCAGTCAATCCCGTTTGAGAATTTCGGCGATGTCAGCCGCTGACAGCAATCCACGCGAGCGAGCTTGGATGTTCTTCCAACGCTCCAGCATTACTCGATACGACTCGAGATACGGCATGTGGGAATTGAGATCATTATGACGGCTGCGAAGGCTCGCAAAACGTTCTGGTCCGACAACATAACGTGCATAGGCGTGCAGGGACCCTTCGTTGTTCCCATCAAATCCAGGGAACACGACGTCGAGATCATCCCCCGACGAATTCGCTCCAAGTTTGTCGTAAGAGTGCTGAAGGTGATCGTACATGCTCAGAATCTTCAGAACTTCCACGCAGTCGCTTTCACTCAGGACATCAGGATCATCACACACGTGGCCGGACAAGTTCTTGTAGTCCAGTTCATATCCACAACGCAGAGCTTCGGCGGTACGCCTACAAGTCTCCGTGTCTGCAAATTTGTATTTGCCTAATTTCTCAAGAATTTGGAACTGATTGAATAGTATCCAGCGTTCGGTCTTAGTGAGCTTCATAATCTACCCCTGTTTCCTTCTGTAGAGGCAGTATCATTGCCCCGGTGGCCGACAAATGCAACGGTAGCCCGCGGATTAGCCATTGCGCTCGGCCATCACTTGCCCTTCGTTATCGTGATGCTGAAGGTCTGTCCAAGCCACGAAATCACGTAGTCGCCGGCTATCGGAAAAATCACCTGGATGCCGCTTGCGACGCCTTTTGAGCCGTAGTCCTGACAAACACCACCGAATGGGCCCGACACGACTTGAGGCACGCCTTCACTCATGTCCACCAGTGGCGAGCTCGCGTCCCAAGGAATCGAATGCTCGACGCAACTGAAAACCAGCGAATGCTTGGCAATGAACTTGCCAGCGTCCGCGGCTTCCAGCGGCTGGATGGTAATCACGGGCGGAATGCGCCCAACCATGAACTCGAAATCCTCGACGTCAGAAAAGCCGACACGGTAACGCCCCTTGGCGGAAATCGTGAACCTCACATGCCCGCGGCTCGCCTCGCTCGGTGTCACAAGGCCCGCCGTGTAATTCAACTCAACGGTTGGCGTGCTGTAGCCCGGCGGGTCCTCCAGCACGCCAAGGCAATCGATCCGTATCTCGGAACCAATCGCGAGCTGTAACGAATCAACCGCATCCTCGTGGACTGAAATAGTAGTGTGGTCCGGGTGAATCAGTGTGATGAGAAACATGCTAGCCACTGGTCTTTCCTTTCGCGCGCTCGAGCAGGTCCTGCAAATACGTCGCCCTGTCGCAATACCGCCGAGTCAACTCCAGCGCGTCCTCTGCGCGGCGGTCCCAATAGCGCGCCAGCTGCGCCGCGACTGGTAGGCAAAAATCCTCGGCACCCTCAACGCGCGGCACCAGGTAAAGTCCAATGTTACCAACGGCAGTGCTGAGCCATCGGTCTGGCTTGCGCAATGCTCGCCGAATCAGCGTGCGAGTCCAGCCGCGGGAAAGTAGCTGCGAAACGGTGTAGTAGCGGGCGGGCATGGTCACTCACTCAAAAGAACGCCCGCGGTGGCACCGCATGAAAGGAGGCATGCGGGATGGTGACCCACCGCGGGCTGGAAAAACAATATGCGTAAGTCATTCGTGCGGCTCGTCGAATAATGCCGACTTGGGCAACAGTGCGTGACCCAGCGAATTCAAAACAGGTAGCGCGCGAGCAATGAGGCCAGGCCTCGGTACCTCGCGAATCAACCGCGAACCATCCGCGAACCGACACAACTGAAGCTCAAGTCCGTCACTGGTAAACGTCTCAATCGAAACGGGTTGCACTTTAGGCATTATCGAAAGTGTCGATGAACTCGTGACCAGTTTTGCCGAGTCAACGCCAGTCAATGGGTCATGCCAATGCTCAACGGCGTAGCGCACACTTTTGAAAATTCGTTCGCTTGTACCTTTGAGAAACGGCTCGCTCGGGTGCTTGCCAGTAATTTCGTCCGCTGGCATTTCCTTCAAACGTTCGGTGGCGTCGCGCTGGGTCTGAAGCTTGGCGGCGTCGCGGTCACGTTGACGCGCCGTCTCGCGCTCGGCCTCAACGCGTGCCAACTGCTCGCGGTACCGAGGGTCAGGACTCAGCGCGGCCAACTGCTGCAAACGAATGAGCTCACAAGGTACCTGCTCGACCTGTCCACCGTGCCGCCCGGTAACAACCTGCTGGCGAGTGTCGCCCTCGGTGAACGGCTCCGGACGAATGCAGGCGGCCAGCAGAAGGCCTAGCCCTGGCGTGTGTGCCCGAATCTCGACCTCGCCAAATTGTTGAATCAGTTTCAGCCAGCCGTCGCGCAGCAACGACTGAGGGCCCTGCTCGAGCAGCCAAACCAGCACCGGCGCGAACCTCGCCGTCGAATCCGCAACCGGGGCCGGTGCGCCAATAGTAGTCAGTTGCCGGCACGCCACGAGGCGCGCAACGAATGCCGACTCGAGGGGGGCAAGCGTGTCCAACGCTTTGCCGACAAGTTGTCTCGCCTGGTCAATGTTGCCGCGAAGTGCAGGCGCGAAGGGTGCCGCGGCGTCCAACTGTAGAGCCTCGATTTGCTGCTCACGTTCGGCAGATGTAAGCGCCGTCGAGCATGCGTCGTAGTTGCTGCGCGCCATCGCGAGCGAGTCGCGCGCCTTGCCAAGTTGCCGGGTGCGGAAGTCCACAAGGTCACGTCCCGCCCGGTAATCCTCAAACGAGCCGTTGACTTTGCTGAACGCATCTTGCGCGGCACTCAACTCGACCTCGCGACTGGCAACGAGGGCGAGCGACGACTCCAATTCTTCCGTGCGGTCCTGCAACGATTGGCGAAGTACTGCAACGCGGTCCACGTTAGCGCCCTTCCATCTCAGCAAGCAGACGTTGCGCCTCGTCCGGGTCGAAATCGCAATCCAGACTAATGCCATCGTGGTCAATCGACGCGCGGCCCGAATTGGTCGGGCGCTCGATAATGTTTCTGAATGCGGGCGGCAACAACGCAAGGGAACCAAGCGCATGAGGCCCCGGGCTGCGCTCCGAGTCAACGGGCTTGCCCTCGAGAATCAGATTGCAGTCGCGAATGACTTGCTCAACGTCAATCCGTTCCTCACGCGGCAACTCGCCACTTGCGAGCAACGCTTGAGCCCGCGAGCGAATCGCACGCGTCGCCGCGAGGGCTTTTTTGCCGTCGGCCTCAACGTCGCCGTCCTGGAGTTGTCGGCGCAGTTTGGCATTTTCGCCTTGAAGTTCTTTGCAACGCTTGCGAAGTTGGGCGACTTCGTTGTCGTCGTCGCCATCATCGACTTTCGTCGCCGAAGGATGTATCGGCGCGGAATTCAGAAGCTTTTGCGCGGTCGCGGCAACTGCATTGTTCCCAATGACAACGTTTTTCATGTTGCCGTTGGTAGTGGACCGAATGCCGGCGTCGTGCAGGATGGCCACTGCGCTGGCGTAACTGTGTTTGCCTAGATTGAGTTGCATAGTGAAACCTCGTTGGGTGGGAACCTACTGCGCCGCATCGGCGCGTGACTCAGGGAGTTTGGCAGAACTCTCGCAAATGGGATTTGAGAACGACGGCGGCAGTGCCCAGCTTTGCATTCGCACGCCGAACTTCGTTTCGAGTACTAGGGCGGACTCATAGTCGGGCCGTGCCGTGCCGGTTGCCCAAGCACTCACAGCCGCTTCGCTCACGTGGCAGGCGGCCGCAATGTCGCCCCGCACTTCGGCACTGAAGGAAGAAACGAGCCGCCTACCATCTGTCACAAACCGCAACTTGCCCGAAGCATCCGGGCGGCGAAGCGGCGAACAGTGGCGACGGCGGGCCATGGTCTAGTCGTGAACCTCCGACCCAAGTTGCTGCTCGACCCAATCGGGATTTTGGCACACACCGGTTTGTTTGGGCCTGCGTCCCTTTGCTGGATGCGACTTGAGCCACCGAACACCAGCCGGAGTGATGCGCCACTCCCAAATCGAACGTGCGCCGCGGTTGCAATATTCAGTGTGCCGCTCCAAGCACACTGCGCTGCACAGACCCGCGCTCTCGGCCTCGATGAGAGCCGACGCAAATCTCGGCAGCTGGTGCGCCAGTCGAGGGCCGTCGCGAAGTGCTCCCAAGATTGCGCAAATCTGCCGGTCGTAGTCAATGCGCTGCAACGTGAGGTTGAGTTTCAGAACCGTCATTCGCGGACCTCGCCAACCAACTGAAACGGTCTGATAAGCCACCCTGGACAATCACGCTTTTTGCATTGCCTGATTGCATCCTCCGTGCCCGCGCACCGAACGCATAACATGGCCAGACAAAGCGGGCGGCTCGTCTTGTCAACACGCCACAACTTTTCAATCTGCCCGACGCGGTCCAAGGTCGGCTTGCGTCGGCACTTGTGGCGACCATGGTCAAATTCGTCGTGGCCGGGGCGCATGGTCATCGGTAGTGCATCCGGTGCATGGCTCGCATTGTCTGTCGAAACAGGGCCCGCTCGTCGATTGCTTCCGACGGGGGTCCACCGTGCGTAATGACGCGCGGTACCGGGCGGAGGTAGTCGGCGGTGGCCGTGCAAAGGTCGGCGACTTTGGCCAGAACGTTCGCGAGCGGTGCAAGGGGGCGCCTGACAATTTCGACGCGGACTTGTTCAATCGCATTCATAACCAGCCTCGCTTTTGGAAGTAGTTCAAGCCGCGCTTGATTACCGTCCCAACCGCCAGCAAGACATCCGCCACCTTTTCCTTGACGCGTTCGATTGGCGCAAGGACCAGCACCTCGATCGTTTCCTCGTACTTTGGACGCCCAGCTCGCCACTGCTTGCGGCACTCCTCGGAGCAAAAACGCAAGTCATCCGCCGGTGGCTGTACGTCAGCATCACCGCCAACCCATTCGCCGCATTGCAGGCATTCGCGCGGTGACACGTAGTAGTCATCGCCCAGATGCGTCTTTTGCATAATGCCGTCGTTCCAGGCTTGCTGAGACTTTTTTGCATCATGAAAGAGTTCACGGACGTCCGCCGCCGAACGCGCGCAACTGGTCTGCAGCCGCGCGACTTCGCGGTCAATGATTGCCTGCCCACGCTTGTGTTCGTTCGGATCGTGCACGAACAACCAACGCCCGTCACGCTCGAACTTAATGGCATGCGACGACAGAAGCATTGCAGCGGTCTTGTCGTCATACGTACCTGTTTGAATGATTGGCATGATAACTCCTATCCGAAATGCCCGCGATGGAACTCCCGCATTTGCTGACGGAATAGTTCGTCCTGGGTTGGCAAATCGTTCAACGATGAATCCTCGGACGCGACTTCCGGCATGACCGATGACCGCGGAAACAATGGCGTTACCTCACCGGTCCAAACGGCATACATTAACGCGTTGGTCACGTCCGGCGAATGGCCGAGCCGCTTGCGAAACACGGGCTGCTCAGTGACTCGCGTGCCATTCTCGCGGTCAAGCTGGACCTCGACCAGCATGCATTCGTCGTGAAGTTCTTGATTCCAAATCAGGCCCAGGTCGCTCTTGATTCGCCCGGCAAGGTTCAGCCAATACGCATCGCGCAATCGTGCACAACACGAATCGATAAGGGCCCGATGCTTCGTGCGGTCGCCGCGTGCTTCGAGCCCTTCGACCTCGAGCCATGATCGTCCCGCTTCACGATATTTCTGCAATTCTTGGCCAAGGTGGGCCCCCCATTGCGCGCTTGCGTCGTAGCGCACAAACACGGGTTCATTAGGCCAACGTTGCTGTTCGCGAATAAGGCCGTCGAGCTCGGTCATGATGCGATCGTTTCCACCGTGGAATGCAATCGGCGCCAACATTTTGCAGCCGCGCACCGGTACGAGCACGGATTTGTCACCGCCACTTGCCGGGTCGATTCCGATGGACAACGGCTCGTTCATCTGACTTTCGAGTGTCATCATTTCGCCACGCACGCAAGCGTCCGAGAATTCGACTTCACTGATGAGTCTCGACAATTCATTCGATGGATACTCGCCAAGCACTTCGGTGTACCAACGCGAGTCTTGCTCCGACCATGACGACCTACGTTCGTTGACCCATTCCGCGGTCACAAGTCCCGGTTGAATCATCCGCCCAAACTTGACGTTGGGTTGGTCCAGGCACGAAGCTTTGATGACTTGCGTTATCGCCTCTTGACTGTACTTGTAGGTCCAATCGAATCGGCTCGAGGGGTTCAGTGCCGTGACGAACTTTCCGCCGCCTGCGCAGTTATCCCGGTGCACTTGAGCGATTTCCTCCGGGACGGACGGTCCCTCGTCGAGTAAAATGAGCAGGTTAGGATCTGCGGTCCCGCGCGCCCTGTCAGGTGAACGTGGCGCGGCGCCGAACAATCGACGACCGGGGGCACGCAAGCCAGTGCGGACACTTGGGGACAGCTCGCCGTCAATGGGCGTAGAATGCGGGCACGGTGGCACCATGTCAGGGTGACGAATGCGGCACGACAGGCAGACGCCGGAATTGCGATAGAGCTCGGCCAGGTCCCACATGACGACCTCGGTAATTTGCCGCTCGCAACCTGCGCCGAGCACAATGGTGGCGCTCGGGTTACAGGTAAACCACCATAGGGCGGAGCCGGCTAGGAACCGAGACTTTCCGCAACGACGGCCGGATTGCCACAAGACGCGGTCGTGATTCGCCAGCGCCTCGAACGCCTGACACTGCACCGCCGTCGGGGCGTAGCCAAGCACGTCGATCTGAAAGCCAATTGGATCATATCGATAACGCGGGTCAGGCCAGCGAAGACGACAGACTTGGCGGTCGTCACCGACCCGCATATCGTACAGCGACTGAATCAATGCACTCATACGAGGCCTTCGATTTCCCTGGCAACGTCCGGGTGACGAAGTGCTCCAACGAGCGAAACAACTTTCGAGCGGTGCTCCGGCGGAAGTGACTTCGCGTCGCTGATGGCCAAACGCAGCTCAAACTCGGCCTGTATGCGCTTGCGATCAACCTCGACAAGCAAGTCCAAGAATTCTGTCGCTCGCCCCGGAAAGCGTTCAAGCAACTTGGCAATTGCGGGCGCATGCAAATCGAGTTCAAGCGCGAGTAGGTGTGCCCAGCTAAGCGCGTACTCCTCGCCGTCGCGATATTCCTTGGCGACTTTCAATTCGCCAATCAATTCGTCAAGATCATCGCTATCGACGGGAGCCTCGCGCGACGCGCCTACTTCATTCGATGGCGCCTCGGGCAGTTGCACTCCGATACGACTTAGGCACTCACGGAACCTCGCAGCGTCGCCAGGGAAGGCACCCAGCAGCGCACGGCAGTCTTCGGCAAACTCAGTCGATGACAAATACTCGGCGCGGGCCGTCGTGGCGTCTCGGCGTAGCTTTTCGTGGACGGCAACGTGGTGAGCCATGTCACGCAATGCGAGCACCCGGTCCTTGGGCGTCAGTTGCGGCAACGTCGCATCGAGCCGACGAATCACACACTCGATCCCAGTCGGGCCCATCTGCAGCTCTTCGCCCGTCGGGAACGGCAACTCGACCGTGATAGCCGCCGGGCTCGTTGGGAGTGGCTTGGCTGACTTCGGCTGGCTGTTAGGTGGCGCGTCCCACAGCCGCGCCGGAATTGAGGCGACCGTCTCAAGCTTCTGGCGGTCCGTCGCATTCGGCTTGGAGCGCCCAGACTTCCATTCCGACATTCGTTGCGGAACAAATCCGCCCAGCTTGCACAGTTCAGCAGAGCTGTGCGTCACGACTTCGTGTAGAAGCCGGTGCGCCTCGGAATTGTAATTTGTCGGTTTTGCCATGTTTTTCGCTCCGGACTGAATGCGGACGGAATTCCGGATTCCGTTCTTACTGGTTGGCTGACTTATTCATCCTCATAATTTCCGCATGCCTGTATTTTTCGCCTGTCCGCATCGCAGACGCGAAAGCTCCAGGTGCCTTTGCCATCCTCGCCTGACTGTCCGGGTGGGAGGGTGTAGCCAAGCCCGCCGTCGCGGCACCCGCAGTCGGGCCCAACGAGGCAGTGGGATAGGCGAGCGTCGTGGGCGGCGGCCAGGACGCGGACGGTAGGTGGGAGGCCGTCGAGAGTGGCAGCCGATACAAGCCGAACGTGAGTCACTTGTCACCCCTCCAAGCGAACTCGGCCTGGTATTCAGTCTCATCGATCACATCCTCTCGGGTGCTAGCGGTGCTCCCGGGTGATGCCATTTCCGAGAAGTTCCCCATTGAATTCCTCCCGTGAGAGACTTCCGGGGAATGGCAGCACCCGCCATCACCGCCATCACCCGCAACCGCCACTCGGACGCCGGCCCAGTAGTTTCGTCCGTGGCTGCGGCATGCGATCGCGCCCTTCGCGGTGAGTCGTTTGCCGAGCTCGTTGCCCGTCAGTGGTTTTTTGATCCCATTGTCGCGGCACCACACATCGTAGGCCTCGTGTAATTCCTTGGCTGCACAACGATACGTGCCGTAAAATTCCAAGTAATCTACGACGAAGCCAGCGGCGCGGTCCATTTCGGCGCGGTACTCGGCAACGCTGGCCTCAACCTTGGCACAGCTTCCAAGGCCGTTAGCCAGCCACTCTTGTGCACCCGTAACGCCCCAATTCACAAAGATTGCCGAAAGTGAGTCCGGTGTGGTCAATTTCTCGCGCAATTGCTTGTCTTGGTGTTCTGGCGCAACCGAATGACAGAACGGGATACGCCGCACACGGCTCCAGCATGCATCATCATCGTCACGAATGATGGGTGCGTCGTTGGCCGCGATAAGCAACTTGAAGCGGGGCACAAATTAAACATCCTCTTCGTATTTGGCGGCCGCGGTGATTGCGTCCCCACCGGTGATTTTCTTCAATAGTGACTCGTCGAACCTGGCGCCTTTCTTGATTTCGACGGACGTCACCAGACGCGCGCCGGCAAGCCGCACCAGGTCGCCACGGTTGCCGCCGGTGTTGCTCTGGACACACCAGGTTGAAAAGTCGGCACTCATGGCATAAGTGCCCATCATCGTCGATATCACGTCAATGAAGACCGATTTGCCTGTGTCCTTCGGCCCGTAAATGAAGAAGAAACACTTCTCACGGGTGTAGCCGGTCAGGCAATACCCGATCACTCGTTGCAAGTACTTTTGCAGCTCTAAGTCGCCGCCGGTAACATCGTTCAAGAATTTCTCCCAAAGTGCACTACAGGCGCCGGGTATGTAGTTTGCTGGGCTTTGGTGGGTCATGAGATACCTTGAATTGTGGTCTAGCTGTCCGTGGTCTCGAAGATCGACGACAGCGGATACGACGTTCAAGAGCTGAACGTCGGTGTCCAATTCGGCCATCCCAACGCTCGATCTGGTTGTGCGCACGTCAGCATTGGAGCGATACGCGCACTTGCTTCGCTCTTGAGTGCGTGCATGGCAAACTTGGCGGCTTCAGCTTCTTGTCAGGGCAATCAAAGGCCAGGTTGTAGAGCTCGCGGACTACCAAGTGTGCAAGCTTGGCGACAGTGTCCCCTTCATCCCAATGCCAAACGCCGTCATGGTAGGCGATCCATTTCTTTTTGGCTGCACAGTAACGAACCCGATCATCGTATCGAAGCACGAACCGTTCACCGTTGCCGAGATCAGTCGCGCCCCCCAATTGGGATCAGCGGGGCATACCGTTATCCTCGGCCTCGAATGTTGCGCCCGGGTTCGGATCGACTTGTTCAACTGGCTCGGGGCGGAACGGTGGCAAACCGCAGTCGTTTCGCGCGGCGTCTAACTCGTTCTGACTGAACAAAAGCCGAGAGCGCGTCGTCATTCGTGCGATTGGCGCAATGGGCATGACTGCACTTGAATAGGCCCATTTCGTGGCCAGTTTTGGCACTAAATATCACGGTGCTAGATGCATCACCCTTGCCGGCGGTGTGCTCTGATTTCCACGGACACTCGGCCTCGACTCTATCGGCGTCGATCTGATCAGCCCAGCCAACCGCGCGCCTTGAACGCCGCAACCAAGATACCGCGGCCCGAGTAGGTTGACGCCCCATTACTTTTGCCGTTCGACTTGGTGCGTTTCGCTTTGGGTGCCGGTTCAGGTTCGGACGGCGCTTGTGACAACCATTCATCGACGTCCAGTCATGGCCCTTCCCATTGCTCCAGAATGAAGATTGATTCCTTGCTAAGCGCGCCCGGGACGTACCAAAACCGACTCGCATCCTTGCATGCCGAATATTAACTTGTGTCCACACTTCTTGGCCGCCAATGCCCAGATTCTGGAGTACTCGTCGGGCGTGACGTTGCGACTGAATGGCAGTACAACCCGAAATGATGGTGTCAATTCGGTGTGACTTTTGGTCGTGTGCAGTAGGCCGCAAAACGAGTCCTAATCCCATCAGGCCAGTATATTCGATTGTGTAGTTGTGATCGAAGTCGAGGCAAAGCGCAGTCACGTACTTGACGTTTTTGGTTTTGCGCGCACAAGGCTCGAAATGCGCTGTCACTCCAGCCAGCATGTTCCTTTCCCTCGAATAGATGCCCGCCCTGTCGCTCCATTCAAATGACAAAACCGCCGCCACTCTTGACAACCGAGCATTATTTGACCCTTGACTGCCGTAAGCTTGGGCCATGACGTCCAAACGAAGCTTATCAGTCATGCCGCCCCCTACCAGCCAACCACTGGCGCACTGCATCGGCATCGTATCGGCGGCATTCGCCGAGCCTGATGATGGGTAGGCCATCGGCCTCGAGCCGCCGCAGGGTGGGCGTTGGAATCGATAGCCACTCGCACATGGCCGCCGAGTCCAGCATTCGCGGCAGCGGACTGGCTCCAATCGACTCAATGATCTCCCGTAGCGGAGCTACCTCTGCAGCCACCGCGGCTCGTATCGCCATGGAGATCGGGTCACCATTGACGGCCGGCGCGGGTGGCGTCAGACTGGGCGGCAGAGTGTGTGTGAGTCGGGCTTGGCGCCGTTGGCAGCGGCGCGGCCCCCATTGGCTTTAGGCATGGGGCTGTTGTGCACCTCATCTGGCAGGTGATTCCGAGCTCTGCGGCGGCCTTGGCGATACGCGCTTCAATCGAAGGTCGCATCCGTCGGCGATACGCTGGATCGAGCCATTTCTTGGCCGTCTCTAGGTCGGTGTCCGATTTGTACGCTAGTCCGTACAGTTGGTTCCGGGTGATGCACATTGCTGCCTCGCAGTGCAAGTTCTCCACAAGTTATCGGTGAGTGTCGAGCCTCGTGCCCACGTTCCTTGGAACAAGGACACGCACCTTGACTTTCACGTTTTACTTGAGTTTAGGCGCTTCCAAGCTCTGTCTTTCGACATGCCCCATGCTGCCCGGAGCACGGCGACCGCTACCGTTTCAATGTCTCGCGGTTGCTCTGCGCGTGCTCGCTCCAATATTTGGACTATCTCAGACTCGCCCTCGGGCACCGGTTCGCCGTACAGACGCCCCTAGCCAGGATCGGGCCTGATCTATAAGCTATGTCGTCCATTGCGAACATAGTCCGCGACAATACGCTTGATGTCATCGACAAGCTCAGGGCTTCGGATATGTCATCTTTCGAATAGTGGTCCCCTGAGCCTCAACTTCGTGCCGGTTCGACTATCCTGTCAAGCCCGGCTTTGGTCGCGGTCTGGTTCGAACTCCAAAGAATGAGAAACAGTCCTGCGGCTATGTCGGTGCACTTCTTGGCCACGGGATGATCGCTAGCCACTGCGAGCCCGTCAAGTTCATCCCACAGCTGCTCGGCCAGTTGCTTCAATTGCCATTTAACCTTCAGTTCGGCACGTTCGCCTTGCTTGCTGCCTTTGTTGCTTGTACCCTTTGCCACGAATTTCACCGGCTCATCCGCGCCCACGTCGTTTCCAGCTTCGTGGGCGCTTCCCCTTTGTACCAGCCGCAACGGCGGGCGGCTACCGGACAGGTGGTTGATTCGGATTGCCGGGCTCATGGCTTGGCCTTCCCGCAATCGCACCGCATGCCCACGGTCGCGCCCTTCGATTCCGAGTCACTGCAGCCGATATATACCATACATGACCGTAGGACGCGGTCGGCGGTTTCCCATTTCGGCGAACGCTTGACGGCACACGCACTGGGGCAGCACAACGATTTGACGTCGGACACGAAGCACACGGGCGCGGCTGGGGGTGGCCCGTACTCGAGTACGGCGGGCGCGAGCTTCGCTGTCATTAATCCAATGGTTGCGACGTCCACCGACGGGGCAGCGAGGGCGACACCCGACGGCGTGTCACTGCAAGCATTGGCCGCCACGGTGTAGAGAACGATAACCACCATGCCCAGCCACACGAACACGTGCCAGGCGTTGCGAAGTGCACGAGGTCCAAGAGCAAGAACGATAATCCAGCGGTAGAACGAAGTCATGGCAGCACCCTAGTCGGATATCCTTGGAGGTCGTAGCAGCATCGTCGCCGACCATCCGGGCAAAGATCAATGGCCATACAGTCGGCGCGCCCGGCACGGTAATATGGCCCGGGTTCGTAGTAGACCACGGGAGCCGGCGCGCATAGTAGCCGCTTCGATACCCGTAGGCGTACCCGCCGCCAGCGTAGCAACTAGGCAACGCCAGCGTCGTCAACGTCATCAGCAATAGGTGTTTCATCGTAGACTTTCCTTTCCATGTGGCGAAGTAGTGAGCCGTCCAAACGTTCCGCCATGATTGCGCTGGTAGCTGCGCGTAGTTCCTGCCCAGCCCTTTGCTGGTCTTCGAGTGAGAGTCTGGAAGCGAGTTCTTCGAGCACACTTCGCGCCTGTTGCTTGGCGGTCTCATCCGCCCAGAATGCCGAAGTGTCATCAGCCCAGTCGGTACCAAACACTAGCCGCGTCACGGCCGGGCGCATGTCACTTGGAAACCTCGCCAGGTTTGCCCCAAGCATGGTGCGCGTTATCCTCGAGGGCTTCGGCGCGGGTTGGCAGTCATTGCTGCCGGCGGTACCGAGCGACGCGCCACAACTTGTTCGACAAACGTCGCGCAGTGGCTTCGATCGCACCGCCTGAACCTTCGAAGCCTGCGCCTGGTGCGCCACGAGTAGACAATGGCGCACACCGCGACGAGTAGGGCAAGCAATGCGATCATGATGCGCGCCTCCGAGCGTTGACGCGCTTGCCCGTTGCGCGGACGTGTGACGCTGGCTCGGCA
The DNA here is from genome assembly GCA_963811985.1 of uncultured delta proteobacterium. GTDB lineage: Bacteria > Myxococcota_A > Polyangia > Polyangiales > Polyangiaceae > FEN-1139. Next base: position 317,882 of record CAWEUH010000017.1, on the reverse strand, counting down.
TGGCCCTCGATGGCTTGCTGCTCGGCAATGCGCCTCGGACAATTGGCGCGCGCCTCAACCGTGCAATCGCATTCCCGACACTCGATGAACGCGGCAATGTCGGGCGGCACGTCTGCGACGAACTGCCCTTTGACCCATCGAATGAATCGGCGGATCATTTGCGGCCCTTTCGCTTTGGTGGCTTGTCGCCCAGTTGCTCGAGCAGACACTCGAGCGAATCGCGAGCCAGCTTCGCCGCATTGCGTGCCGTCGTTGTCAGTCGTGGCACTTCGCACAACAAGTCCACGCGTGAATGCGCTTGCGATAGTGCCGCCAGTTGATTGGCCGCGTTGGTACACAACAAGCCAACCGCCTGGCACATTGCGGGCAGTGGCATGCCTTGTAAATCAGCCACGGTGCACCGACCTTTCGGTGATTGGTGCCGGTAGGTCGTTGTCACTTGCATCGCCTGCGGGTCGGCGTTTCGCAATGTCTGACCCAGTCGCACGCTTTCGTACGTGCTGAGCGCGTCCTTCAATTGTTGCAAGGGCTCCCAATTGGGGCTTGCCAGCTGTTCGACAATTCGCTTGGCAGCGACTGCTAAGAGGTCGGCACTCAAGACGGTCAGGTTGTGCGCCGGTGGGGGCGTGCTTGGGCGTGGTTGATTCGTTGTTGTTTCCATTGTCATCTCCCCTATGCTTGGGGGCTGGGGGACGGTCGCGGACTTTGTAACGGAACACGACCGCCCCCGGCCCTAGTCCGTTACTCGGACACCTCGGCTTCAAGTGCCTTCAAATCGTCGGGTAACTCGTGCCCTTCGTTGTTGTGCAGCAGCCAGCGGGCGGCCTCGTGATTTGAGATCCACTCAGCGTGCGGTGTGCTGCCCTGCCATTGTGACCAATGCTCAAGCCAGTAGCGCCCCTTGCGCGACTTGTGCAGCACCTGGTGCACCCATTGGTCGCCTGTCGCGGTGCTAATGTGGTTGTTACCGTCCCAGCGAGTGTCAGATTTCCACGACTGGACCGCGTTCTCTGTTTTGACGACCGTGCCGTCTTCCATTCTGTATGTGGACATACATCCTGTACTTTCTGCGGCTCGTGCACCGCCCACCGCCCTCGACCGAAGTGAAGGGCAGAACGGCGAGGCATGAGTCAGTCGGAGCGCTCCACAGTCAGCAGCAGGTTCGGCAATTGTTGGCAGCCGTGCACAAGGGCCACCCGATAGCGTCGGCGCTCCCAATGCCCCCCTGGACACGCGACGCGGCCCAGGCTCGACACGCTGGTCACCTTGACCGGTATGAGCTTCTGCAAGCCACGGATGGCAGCCGCTACGGGTAAGACGTCATTGCCCCGCAGTGGCTCGCAGCCCTTTACGTCGGGCAATCCTGGATGCCGTAACGTCCAACGTATGGCGGTCACGACGCCACCTCGAGTTCGGCGGCCAGCGCTGCCCCAACGGTACCGAGGGCACCCCGAAGTTGGCACTGAGCCTCAAGCAGGTACTGAACCTCGGCGGATGTCAGAAACGGACGCGCTACCGGCTCGGGCAATCGTAGAAGCGTTCTACAATTGGAATCCGAAACACGCGGTAATTGGGGTGAATCCTCGAAGGCTCGGCCCTCGGGATTCGCGGTATTTCCCGGCGTTTCTTGCTGTAATCCGCTCTTCGAAGCCGGTGGTCGCAGGTTCGATTCCTGCCGGGCGCGCAAGATAAACGCTTGATTGTTGAGTCGGGGACTTCGGGTTTGGACCAACACCGAAGAAGTTTCGGCGGTGTCAGTGTCAAAAGAGTGACACGTCGCTCTCGCATTTTGGCACGACCTCGAACGAGGCCCTTAAGTTCTTCGTCATTTCGACCCGGGTGCGCAACGGCACACATCATCGCCAACCCTTCGGGGACCAACGGGTGCGTTGGCACGCGGTCTGCAGATGGCCAACACGAGAAGCCCTATGACTGTCGAAACGACCGCTGCTACCTCTTGCAACTCCGATTCACTCATGCCAACTCCGAGTGGAACATTCGAATACGTGCCGACAATCCGGAGCCGAACGATCGCTCGGAAAGTGTTGGTGGTAGACGATGATATTGCCCTTCGCGGATTGATAGCGGACCTGTTGGCGTTCGAAGGCTACTTCGTCACGGAGGCCGAAGGCGAGGAAACATTGCTTACTTTGCTGCAGAGCGTCAACGACGGATCGGAAGGCAGTTTCGATCTGATTGTGCTCGGTCTTCAATCACACGGTAGCCTCTGCATCGATAGTCTCATCCGACTGCGCGAACTCGGTTGCCACACCCCAGCGATTGTTCTCGCCCAGCAAGCCAACGCCCCCGTAAACCAACGGATGCTGGAGCTTGAAGCCTCTTTTCTGAGTAAGCCTCTGCTTTTGGAGAACCTCCGCGTCGTGGCCAACCACGTGCTGCACGCGGGCGAACAGACTCAGAGCAGTTCAGTTGACCTGATTCAAGACTCAGTGCTCACTTGATTGAGAATTTCACGTCGGCTGTCCCGCTGCTTTGATACCCTTCTACAGTCATCGAGACTTCATAGAAGGTCCCCATGCTCATTCCTTTGCCTGCCCACGCGCTAATGTGGTTGGCAAGGGTGATGGTCCCACTCGTCTTGCTTTGCTGACGGACACTCCAATACTGGGGAAAAGTTGCGGTGCCTTGGATGGAAGGTTCGTTCGTTCGCGTGGCCTTATATATGTCATAGGTGCCGCCATCACTGGTGACCGTGCCCAGCGATGTTCCTCCCGGTGGACGCCAGCTGCCCCAGCCGTCAACCACATAATATTCTACGAGTGGGCTTGTCGTCCACCCATAGACACATAGATAGGAATTGCCGTTGGGCTGAAAGGTGGCGCTGTAGGTCACGACTAGGTTCCCCGAGCCAGGTCTAATGCCTTCGCGACCTACGAATTGAGTGTTGTTGGTCCAGTTTACACTGAAGCCATCTGTTTTCAGAACCATGGTGGCACTCCCTGAGCCAACCCAATTCTCATAAGTGTAGCAGCAGTGTGTGCCACTTCCACTGGTGACCGTCTCGTCGGCTTCCGTGCAAGTGCCGCTTGGGGTACAGCTGCTCGCGCCGCCGGTAGCGTTGGCACCACCCGTAGCCTTCACGCCACCGGTCGCGGCACCGCCGAGCCCTGCACCACCTGTTGCCTTCACGCCACCAGTCGCGGCACCGCCGAGCCCTGCACTGCCGGTCGTCTTCGCGCCGCCGGTCGCGGCACCGCCGACCCCAGCACCACCGATGCCAACGCCGCCCGTAGCGTTAACGCCGCCGATGCCTGCACCACCGATGCCAGCGCCGCCCGTAGCGTTGACACCGCCGATGCCTGCACCGCCAATCCCAGCGCCGCCCGTAGCGCTAACACCGCCGAGCCCTGCACCACCGAGCCCAGCGCCGCCCGTTGCGTTAGCACCGCCAATCCCTGCACCGCCGGTAGCCTTGGCTCCGCCGGCGTTGGCACCGCCCGTTGCGTTAGCACCGCCGGTGTCACCGTTGCTCATCGTGGCAGTCGAGCCGCCAGTTGCAGAAGTGCTGCTGCCGCCCGCGCCTGAGTGTTGGATGGGCCCTGTGCCACCGGTCGATCCCACGCCAGTGGCACCCCCAACCTCTGCTCCGGGCGGGGCTCCGGGATTGTTCGATCCACCGCAACCCACTATTTCAACCGCAACAGTCAAGACAAAAGTCTGCAGTAGCTTTGTACGCACGGGCACCTCCGACTGGAATTCCCATCACTATTCCCGCGCATTTACGCGGTGATCATCTCGGACGCAAGGCACTCGGAAAGGCCGTCATAATCCTCGGGCATGCGCCCATCATCATCGATCACCCAGCCGCTACCCCGCTGGCAAGTTGGAGCAGCCATGGAGGTCACATTTCAGCTCAAGCTACCAAACGGTTACCGGTTGTTGGCGATTCACGATCTTGAAGCAGGTGGCGTTCGGCTGCGTCCAGCGAATCATGTTGTACCACAACTGGGCGGTCTGGAACCTGTTTTGCGGCAAGTAGTCTTGGCACGCTGCGATTGTCGTGCCCGGGATCCCGGCGCCGCTCCACAGAGTTGTGTACGTGGTCCACTCGTCGCTATAAACTAGTACTCGACCCTTACCAGCGATTTTCCCGACCAAATCGTTGGACGACGTCGAATTATACGTTCCCGTCGCAGCAACGTGGGCATCGGGCGGCGCCACGATTGACCGACCGCCAGACATCCCGATCAGAGTTACCCCAAGGGCTAGGTTCTCAATGACGGGATCCGTGCGATTCCATTCGCTGATCGTTCCAAGCGAACCGACGGTGCAATAACACATTTCATTGTTGTTGGCGTCAACAAGGGCACATGGGGGCGTCGGGCCATCGTCTTTGTATGAAATACCTGAGAACGCGAGCAGCGCGTTCTTGGCGGTTATCTCACCGCTATCGCTGGAGAATCCACTGAGTGTGATCACGCCGCCGCCGTCGTTCGTGATCCAATCTTGAAACGCAGCGACCTCGTTTGAATCGAACGTCCACCACGGGCCCTTGTTGGAATCATCTCCGAGCCCGGTCAGGATGATGACGTTGTATCCAGCCAAGAAGTCAGCTGTCAAGGTTGGTTTGGTCGTGAAGTTGTCAACCTTGGCTGTGCCGGCACTACTCGAGTTGAGCCAGTCTTGAAATGCCGTATTCGAATTAGCGCCGGAATTGAAGTCCCATATGCCGGGTGTTCCGATGACGGCAACCGACAAGGTTGGGCACACACAATCTCCACCATCGGTACAAGGCACCGCTTGCCCACTGTCGCTCGAATTTGCGGCGCCACCTTGGGTCGAAGCATCCGTTATCACGAACCCTGGCTGTGAACCGGTGCTATTCGATGTGCTCGACCCTCCACTGCTCGAGCTGCTTGAGCTCGAAGTCGCACCATTCGAACTCGCGCCAGCCGCGCTGCACGCGACAGCAATGAGCAACACCGTCGATATCTCGACCGTTGTGGCGCCAATGTCAAGCTTGTCGTTTCGCATATTGACTCGCTAATAGTAGCCTCTGAAGCCATGTTTGCCATGGCAACCTGACGCGTCGGTGACCTGTGACTTAGCGCTACTCACGCTACCCGTTCACTACGCCCTTCGGGCGTTCCTCGCTGCGCGAGGACCGTCTACCTCCCTGAAAAAGTACGGCGTGCTGTACTTTTTCACTCCGGTTCGTCCGTCGCAACTTTTTTATTGTGTTGGCTATTGGGGCCCCGGCCCAAACAACCGCGTTCCCAAAACTTGACTCAAAACCAGCGGGTTTTGTGCCACTCTGAACCTGATGCCGAGTCCGAATTCGGATCCGACACTGGCTCCGATGGCCCGAGATTACATCCATTCGAAACGCGCCGGTTCCGTGCCTAAAAGACCAAAAAATCTTCAGAATCCGGCCATCTGCCTGAACGGCCGTGATAGGGTCTACGTCGGCTAGCCCTCGGGGACCTCAACGATGAACAAGCCAATTTGGACACCGGGCAAGATGGCTCTCGTCCTGCTCCCGGCGGCGCTCATGGCCTTGGTCGTGATCAGCGTCGCTGAGAGAAGTTACGCCCAGCAGCTCTTCGTCAACACCACCTATTACTTTCTGCTGGCCACAGTGCTGTGCTGGGCCGGCACGTACCTCCATGCCGCGCGCGATGTGCACCGGGACATGGTCGTCGCGTGGGTGAAAGAGAACTGGCCGGGCCTCGTCATCGCGCTCCTCGTAACACTCATCGCCGGGCTCGCCATTCATCCCGCGCTGCGGATCCTCGCCGACGAAGCGAACCTGGTCGGAACGTCGAAGAATTTCTGGGCCAACAAGACCGCCACCTTCACCCTTTCTGGCAAGAACTATTACGATAGCTACTGGGATGTCGATGTCGTCATCGACCGTCGGCCGTCACTGTTCCCGTTCCTGGTCAGCCTGGTCCACGCCGTTTGCGGCTATTCGTACAAGAACGCCTTCCTATTCAACCTGATGGTGCTGCCAGCCTTCGTACTCGTGTCCTATCGGCTGGCTAAGTCCTTGGGCGGTGAGATCTTCGCCATCGTTGCCTCCCTCTTTGTGGTGGCCCATCCCATCATGCTGATCTCGGTCCGTTCGGGCGGGTTCGATTTCTTTGCCGTTTTCTTCGCGCTGCTCGTCATCAAAAGTGTGCTCGACTACAGTCGCACGCCCTCTCCGGCGAGGTTGGCGATTCTGTGGATGAATCTGTGCATGTTCGCCGAGGTCCGCTACGAGTCCTGCCTGTTCATCCCGCTGTTGGTGGCGCTGTTATTGCTGTTCAGGATGCTCACTTGGAGCACCCTGCGCCCCTATGCCTTTATCTACGCTCTTACGCCCGCGTATCTCTTGCCCCGCATCTGGCAGTCGGTGTTGCGCGGGAGCGTGCCGGATCAAGATCCCGGGACCATCACATTTAGTCTCGAGAATTTTTTCAATAACGCATACGAGTACTTCGAGCCCGTCCTGTTGCCATGGCATTCCTACCCCGCTCACTCAGCTATCGTGATCGCCCTCGGCGTCATTGGTTGCATTCTGTGGTTGCGATGGACCCATACCTACCTACTCTCTCACGGTTGGAAGGCTCCCCAGCTAAGATTTGCTGTTTTTGTCACTGCCTGGATGCTGCTACAGGCGATGATCATCTTCACGTACGTGTGGGGACGCGCCCAATTCCCTTCGTCTGCGCGCCTGGTCACTGCCATCGATACCTTCTTCTCATTTGCCGCGGCATGGGTCCTGACCCTTTCGCTCAGGCGCCTTTGGCCCTTCGTTGCTGTCCTGCTCGCCGCGGCACTCTTTGCAATGCAGGTACCGATCGCTTCCCAGCATAGGATGCTGAACCGGCTGACACAGACCAGAGGGAGTGCGACCACTTGGAGTTTCTTCGACAGCCTGCACGAAAAGCGCATTCTCATCGTCACCGATCGTCCCAACCTGTACACTATCATGGACTACGGCGCGATGGACTTCGAGACCGCAAAGAATGACCCTTACCTCTTCGAGGCCTTCGCCCGCCACCTTTTCCACGACATCTACGTGGTGCAGCAGATCAGGCTTTCCACGAACACACTGCTGCCCAAATTTGAGATTTGGCCCAACCGTAAGCTGGAGACGATGCTGGAATTCCAGAATGATGCGGACGTATTGATTCGCATCTCACGGCTCGCTCATTGAAGCCCTGTGGACGAGAACACCGCCAAGATCTATTTCAAGAAGGCCTGCGACGCCGGAGAGTCAACGGTCTGCAATCGCTCGTAGTTGACAGCGTCGAGACGCAAGTTGGGTGCCTCGACCCGTTGGGTGGGTTCGGCCCTCCCGCTCGTTATGGGCTCCAAATGCCGGTTGTGGTATCAATCTGCCAACTCGTAGCGCAAGTCATCGATACCGTGGTGCCGTTGATCGTCAGTGGTTCCCAGATGTAACGCGAATCCGTGAGATTTCCTGAGTTCCATCGATCGCCGAGAAACACGTAGGTTGTTGTGCTGGTGCCAGTCACCGGAAGAATGAACGTCACTTGTGAGTTGCAGGTATTGGTCCCGGACGGCGCGAAACTCTTCCACGCCGCCCACGGCCCAGACATCGATGATGCCGTTGTGTATTGGTTGTCGTTAGTGGACCAGCCCGTCAGATGTGAACCAAAGACAAAGTAAGTGCTGCCGATCTTGGCCACGGCCGGCGATTCATACTGTGGGAGCGTTGCAACCAGCGATGAGACGGTGAGATAGTCGTTGGAGAGCTGGTAGATTTGCAGCTTGGTGTTCGTACGGTCCTCGCTGAGGAAATACCCGGTAGTCCCATCTTGAAACAGCGTGCCGTCCAGGCTGTCGTGCCCCAGCGGTTTGGCGCTGCCCTGATAGGAATAGGAACCGCAAACGCTGCTGCATGTGGCTACGCCCGCTTTGCGATCCGTGTAGCTCGAGTTGTTGACATGCATATACATGACGTATTGAGACGTGAGGCTATTGTAGATAACGTGCGGTCGCTCGATGATGCGATTCGGGCCCAAATCGCCGCTTGCCTGAAGGGTCAGCACGTTGCTCACGAAAGCCCAATTCTTCAGGTCGGTTGACGAATAGCACTTCACATTCTGAAAAGACGCACCATTGGTCTTGTCCTCGCCCAACCAATAGAAAGTGCCGCCAACCTTGATGATGCCCTCCCCGTGCGCCTGAATGACGTTCCCCTGTGTGTCATTCCACACGGCGCCCGGGAGAATGGTTACACTGCCGGCGTTGGTGCCGCCACTGCCGCCGCTCCCCGCTGTCATGCCGCCGCTTCCGCCGGTGCCAGCTTTTGTGCCGCCGCTCGCCGCTGTCATGCCGCCGGTGCCAACTTTGGCGCCGCCGCTCGCCGCTGTCATGCCGCCGGTGCCAACTTTGGCGCCGCCGGTTCCTGCAGTCGAATTGCCGCTGGTGCCACCCGTTGCGGGAGAGCCGCCCGTTGCAGCCGTAGCCCCACCGCTCGCGGCTAGCGTTCCGCCGGTGCCCGACCCGCGCCCGCCTATGTTGGCCCCGCCGGAGGTCATTCCGCCTCCGAGCGCACCACCCGAACCGATTTTGGCGCCAGTGCCAGCCGTGTTGCCCGTGCCTCCCTCACCAATCGTCGCACCACCCGAACCAATGATGGCGCTTGCGCCCGCAGTGTTGGCCGAGCCTCCCTTACCGAGCGCACCACCCGAACCGATCATGGCGCTTGTGCCCGCTGTGGCGCCGATGCCGCCAGCGTTGGCCGAGCCGCCGGCGACCGTACCTCCGGCGCTAACGGTGCCTCCTTGCACGGACTGGCCACTGCTTCCGATCGGGCCCGATGATCCCCCGCCTCCTGAGCAAGCGAGCCCGGTGAGGCCAAGTGCACATAGGAGCCCGAACCCATTTTTCGTCGCCAACTTCATCACCAATCTCCAGATCCTTGCCCAATCCAAATCTAATTCGAACCCCGGACAGACACCATGCGCTTCCGCGAGCAACGTCGGGAAGCAGTGCAGCCGCAATGAATTCATTCGGTGTCGCTGGCTGTTTATGTTCGATTCGAATCAGCTCGCCGGCTTTCAAGCCTGTCACTTTACGTGAGCGTCCCGTGCGACAATGCTTCCCGTGATTCCCGCTGTCAGAAGCTTGCGGCGGGAACGGTGAGAGTTTTGATGTCTGCGTAGGCCGACTCGATGCCGGCCGTGGCAATCGTGTTCTGCGCGCCGCTGGGATTAGCGCCGTTGTCCGTGATCGTGTTCGTCCCGGTTTTGTTCTGGGCGATGTTGGTCGGGCAGTTGACCATGACGTTATGAGCGACGGTGTATCCGGAGGTCTGCTCGTCCAAGTATAGCCCGTTGCAGCCGTAGTCGGCCCACGTGCTGCACGCGTAGTCGTGGATGTAGTTGTACTCCATCTGGTCGCCGGTGCCTTGGTTCGAAAGTACGTAGATGGCACCGCCGTCGGTCAGAATCTGATTCACGTGGTGGATGTTGTTGTAGTTGATCGTGTTGTTGGTCATTGCGGTCGTCGAGCTGGTCCAGCCAAAACCGACAGAGATTCCGGTGTAGTTCGTGTACGAGACTTCGTTGTGCTCGATATCGACGTACGCGGGGTAGCCCCCAGCGATGCCCACGCCACCCTGGAACTCGGTGGTCACGTTGTCGATGTAGTTGTCCTTGAACGTGTCACGCGTGCAGACTTCGTTCTTGTCGGTTGGGTTGTAGGCAACGTGAAACTCGGTCGTATCGCTGGCGGTGAACTTGCCGATCGAGAAACCGTTGCCAGCGATGTCCGTGATGGCGTTGCCGATGATGATGTCGTCATGGGTTCCGGAGACGAAATCGAGGCCCGTGGCTCCCATCTGCGTAAACAGGTTTCTTTCCATGTGGATGTTATTGGCGTTGGTGACGCTGACGCCGGCCGGAGGTCTGCCAACGGTTTGGTTGTTGTTGGCATCCGCCGTCAGGTTGTACTGGCCCGCTTGCGCATCCAGGAAGCCGTACTGACTCGGACGCATAAACGTCGAATGCGCGAAGGTCAGGCCCTGGAACCACAGGTAGCTGGCTTGGTTGGAGGTGCTCGTGCCGTTCACGCTCATGATGGTTTCAACCATCGGCGCGATAACCGTGGCCGTCGCCATGTCCTCGCCGGTTCGCGGCTTATAGTAGACGGTGCTCGTCGTCTCGTCGAGGTACCACTCACCGGCCTGATCGAGGAATTCCTTGGCGTTCTCGAAGTAGTAGGCCCGCCCCGACCCCCATCCTACCTGCGCCATGTTGGGGTTAGGCCGCACGAAGACAAGGGGAGATTCGGGGCTTTGGAACTTCACGAGCGCGGTGGTCCCCGAGTTCGTGATAGACGCGATGCGCAGCGTGCTATCTCCCCAGGCGATGTTGACGTGCATTTCGACCTTGGTGGGATTGTTCCAAGTCGCGACGGCCGAGCTCGGGACCTGAAGGTTGTTCGCGGTCTTATCCCAGCCTGAAAGTCGGTTGAAGTTGGCGACATTGTTCGCCAAGAGATTCGGGCTGCGCGCGCGGATGGCTTTCACGCCGTTGACGTAGAGTTGCCGGAATGCCGTCGTGCCCGCGCTCGCGGAATAGATGTTGTTGGTTGCATCGGAAACCTTCCAACCCTGGATTGGTTGCCCCCCCGTGATCAGAGGCCGCTCATTGTTGTATGCCGTGTACTTGACGTAGAAACCGCCGCTGCCCGAGTCGGCATTGGCAAACGTCAAGGTGCTCGTTTGAGGGTACGTCCCACCGCGCAGGTACACGGTGATGTCCGACTTCATGGCGCTGTTCATCGTGCGAACGATGTCGCGTGCTTTGCCGATTGTTTTCAGGGGCTGCGCGAGTGTGCCCGGGTTCGAATCATCGCCAGTGGGCGAGACGTAAAGCGCACCGCTCGTGTTGGCCCCGCCGTTGCCTGTCGAGCCGCCCGTGCCTGGTGAGCCAGCGGCGCTCGTTGTGCCACCCGTGCCTGGCGAACCGCCAAGAGCACTCGTGCCACCTTTTGATGATGTACCACCCGTGTTCGTCCCACCCTTGGAAGTGTTGCCACCGGAGCTTGTCGCACCGCCCGTGCTTGTAAGGGTACCGCCCGTTGCATTGTTCACGCTGGTCGTACCACCCGTGGCCTTCGTTCCGCCCGAACTGAGAGCGCCTCCAACAACGGCACTTCCGCCGAACCCAACGCTGCCGCCGGTGCTCGTTGCTCCACCGGTGCCCGTTCGGCCGCCAGTTGTCATTGCAGCGCCGCCCGTGGCGCTGGTCACGCTACTGCCACCCGTTGCGCTCACTGCACCAGTTGCACCACCGGAGTTCGCCGAGCCTCCGTTGCCGGTGCTCCCAGCGACCGAGTCAGAACCTCCCGAGGCATCGTTGGATTGCTGGTTGCTCCCGCTGCAGGCAAAGAGGGCATTTACTAGCCAGACGAATAAGAGCGGTGCAGTTCTCATTGGATTCCTTCACTTTCTACCGAGAAGACCTAGGCCTAAAGAAAACAAGGCTCACCCTGCGCGCGCAACTTCGCGGCGGTCGTCTATAGCGACGTTAACCACGGCCACAGGTCTCCCGGGACCCAGGAGGATCCGCCGGGGCCGTATAGGGACGAGCTACCATCGATTGGAGCGGGCGTGTGACCTGAGCCGTGCACGCACCAACGCAGGGGATGCCCCGCGGAGCACCCGGAGTAATTGGTACAGATATGCGTCAGGCTGCCTGCAGCTGGCTGGGGCGGGCTCTGGACGGTGCAAGCGTTGTTCGTAACGAACCTATCACGCAGCGGTGTTGCCATGGCCTCAGTACATGTGGTGTCTGCGGTGCCGACCATCTGCCAAAATGCGATGGGGTCGTTGCCGCCGTCGCACCCGCTGAGCTGCGCTCCTTCGAAGATCGCGACCGCGCGGAAGACCTTCGCGCGGGCACACGCGATTTCGTAGCTCATGCCGCCGCCGTAGCTGAAACCCGTCGAGATGATGTGCGTCGTGTTCAACGCAGTAGTTGTCCTCGATCAATTTCACCATGTCGTCGGTGAAAGTCAGGTCGTGTCCACCGGAATTCGCCCAGCCGGCGTTGAGCCCATCGGGCGCGACGAAGATTGCGCCGTTCTTCGAGGCCTTCTGCAGGCCGTAGTAGGACCAGTCGTACCCAGAGGTTCCGCCGTTGTCAACTTGAGCGGAATTACCGCCATTCCAGTGAAACCCGAAGATCAACCAGTACGGGGTGTTCGGGTTGTAGTTATCGGGAAGCCTCATGGCAAAACCCCGGGTCTGGCCGCTGCTCTGAATCGTAAGATACCCGCCGGTGCCAAAGCCTACACCGTTGCCCGACCCTGAAGCAGCAGACGCGCTCTCGTTCGGGACGGACCCGAACGTCAGGGTCGAAGTCTTGCCGCAGCCAGCGCTCTTCGCAGTACCGGTGCCACCCCCAGCCGCGTTACCGCCGGTTGTCGAACGCGCCACCCGACGTGCTGGAACCTCCTGCCGCAGAGGTCTTTCCGCCGGTTGCGGCACCAGCCGCAGTTGCGCCGCCGGTGGCCGCTTTGCCTCCGGTTGCTGCGCCACCTGCATTGCTGGAACCTCCCGTTGCTGCGCCGCCGGAAGCCGCTTTGCCTCCGGTTGGAGAGCCACCCGCTGCGGCTCCGCCTGTAGCTGCTCCTCCCGTTGCTCTGCCACCTGTTGGGATGTTACCTCCCGTCGCAACTCCGCTCGTCCCGCCAGATGGACTGCCGCCCAAAGATGCGGAAGTGCCGCCCGAGGCTGCGGCGCCACCTGTTGGTGCGCCTCCGACGGACGCGGATGATCCCCCACTGGAGCTGCCTCCGTTGGCGCCGCCGCCAGCGCTTGCGCCACCGATCGCATTCCCTCCTCCAACCTCCCCAGCCGGTGTTGGCGCGCCGCCACAACCAACAACACAGCCGCCGCCCGTTAAAGCAAGGAGCAACCGCAAGTTACGCCTGTCTAGAACACTTTGAACCAATTGATTTAGCGTATTGGTTGGATTGGTCATGTGGGTCCTTAGGGAAAATGTCGGGTTAGGGCGCGGCCGTCGTGATGGTGACCGAGCTGCCCGTGAGCGAACCGGAGGTTGCGTTCAACGTGATCGTTCCCGCGGTTGTCGTGGACTGAACGATAGCCATCAGCTTGCCGCTGAAAGCGGCATGCGACGTGCCCTTGTAGGAGTCATGGTTTATCGAGTTTCCAGCGTCGAGTCCCACAAGGGCGCCAGGACCACTGATCGTGAAGGCGACCGTGTTGCTAGCTTGGGGAACCACGACTCCCTGCGCGTCGACAATGTCCACTTCGACGTAGGCCAAGTCGCTCCCATCGGCCGCGATCGACGCGCGATCAGCCTTGAGCGCTAACTTTGCCGCGGCTCCGGCTGTCTGCACGGTGTCGGTCGCGACCACGGTGCCGCCCTTGGTGGCCTTCGCCTGAAGCGTGCCGGTTGCAAACGGCACCGACCACTGAAGGTGCGCGGTGGTGGTGGCGTTCATGGTCTTCGAGCCCTGTGAAGTGCCGTTGAGGAAGAGCTCGGCACTGTCCGCGTTGGTGTAGACCCAAACAGTCACGGCTTGCCCCGCCGTCCAACTCGTCCAGTCCATCGGCACGATGTGGACCATCGTCGGGCCAGCGGCGTTCCACTTGCTCTGATAGAAGTAGAAGATGTCCTTTGGGAAGCCCGCCGTATCAATCGCTCCGAAGTACGAACTCTTGGATGGCCATGAGTAGGGTGTTGGCTCGCCAATGTAGTCGAAGCCGGTCCAGATGAACTCGCCAGCAATGTAGCTTGCCCCGTTGACGCTAGACCACGAGCCTTCCGCACTGGTTCCCCAAGAGACCACGCTGTTGTCGTAGGACGAGCACTGGTTGTCGCTCGATGTTAGGATGTTGGATGTGACGGGCGTTTTGTACACGGTACGACTCCTTACCGCGGAGGACGACTCGCTGGCGAAGAGCTTCCAGGTCGGATTGCTCGAGTGCGTCCCGGCATACGAGTACGGAGCGTAGTTGAGGCCGACCACATCTTCCAGGGCAGCTGTCGCGGCGCCGGTGGCACCGGAGGCAAAGGCTTGACCGATCACGCGCGTCGTATCCTTCGCCTTGACGGCCGTGATGAGCGATTGTGCGACGGTGGCGTTGTTGTCATCGGGGATCTCGTTTCCGATGCTCCAAATGATGACGCTCGGATGGTTGCGGTCGCGCATGACCATGTCGCCGATATCGATCGTGGACCACTGGTTGAAGAACCGTCCGTAGTCGTACGTGTTCTTGCCCTGGTCCCAGCAATCAAAGGCCTCATCCATCACGAGGAAACCCATGCGATCGGCCATGTCCAGCAACTCTGGCGCGGGCGGGTTGTGGGACGTACGAAGGCCGTTGACACCCATGTCCTTGAGTTGTTGAAGACGTTTCTCGATGGCTCGAGTGTTCACGGCTGCGCCGAGGGCGCCAAGATCGTGGTGATTGCACGTGCCGTTGATCTTCACCGCAGCGCCGTTCAGCGTGAAGCTGCTGTTCGCGTTGAACGCGAACGTGCGAATGCCGAATGGGGTCGTGTAGGTGTCGACAACGGCGCCGCCCACGGATACGGTCGTAACCACCGAATACATGGTGGGCGATGCCACCGACCAGAGCTTGGGATTGGACACGGTCACGGTCTGCGCCACGACGGCCGTCTTCGCAGCGGTAACGGTCGTCGCGGCCGAGGTGGCCTTGCCCACTTCCGTACCCGTGCCGTCACGAACAGAACTCGTCAAAGTCACCGATTGATCCGTTGTTGCGTCATTTTGGACCGTAACGGAGATATTGACGGTGGCGCTCGAAGTCGAGACCGTTGGCGTTGTCACCTGCGCGCCGGTGTATGCGACGCGGACCGGGTTCACGGTCTTGAGCCAAGTGTGGCGATAGATACCGCTTCCCGAGTACCAGCGACTGCTAGGCTGTTGGTTGACGACCTTGACTGCGAGCACGTTGGACGCGCCAAACTTGGCGTTGGTCCCGAAGTCACATTCGAAGGAGGAAAATCCGTAGGGACGGGCGCCAATTTGCGTGCCATTGAGATACACGGTGCTGTTCATGTAGACACCGTCGAACTGCACGAGGACCTTCTGTCCCGAGCTTGCAGCAGGCAACGTGAAAGTCTTTCGGTACCAACCAGTGCCGCCATCGAGGTACCCACCGCCAGCGCCGGATGCCGAGCTTTGATTGAACGCCAGCGAAATGCTCCAATCGTGCGGAACATCCAGGGACGTCCACGACGAATCGTCGAAAGTCGTAGCCTGCGCGCCGCTCACGTCGCCGAGATGGAACTTCCACGTGGAGTCAAAGCTCACGGTGGTCGTTCGCTCTCCGTCGTAGGCGTTGACCAAGCCGGACGGCGCGGGGCTTCCTCCAGTGCCGCCGGTACTGGCGCCCGCGCTCGCGCCGCCCGCTGCGGACAACCCACCAGTCGCTGATTTTCCGCCCGCCGCAGAAGCGCCACCCGTTACCGCGCCACCTGCTGCTGCGGACTTTCCGCCCGTCGCAGCAACGCCACCCGTTGCCGCGCCACCCAATGCTGCGGACTTTCCGCCCGTCGCAGAAGCGCCACCCACTGCGGCGCCCCCGCCGGTCGCACCTGGGCCCGTCGAGACCGATCCACCGGTGGCGTTGGCGCCCCCTGTTGGGTGACCGCCCCCAACACCTGGATTCTGACCACCCGTGCCCAGGCTCGTTGCGCCACCGCTACCTCCGCCGCTCGCCGTTGTACCGCCGCTCGCGGTTGTTCCACCGAGGGGCAAGCTGGCACCACCCGAACCCAAGGTGCCACCAACCGTGACCGCGCCGCCAGAACTGGAGGACGAAGCGGTATTGTCAGTTCCGCTGCACCCCAAAGAACCGGCGAGGATCGCCAGAGTCAGCGAGCAAAGAACGCCAAGACGGCCGGCAAGATCAATGTTCCGTAGGAACGTCTTCGTTATGAGCATTGCGGTCAGCAGTGGCGCCACGGCGAAAGTTCCGTCGGTGAATCGGCACCCGTCGAACGCATTCGAAGGGCGCACTCGCACGGACGCATTTGTTCCGCGAGATTGGAATCGCGACCTCAAGAGGGCGTGAAGAACGTGCACCAGACGCGATTTAGGACGAATTCTGTGCTTCGAGCCGAGTTCGCATTTTTTGTGAAATCTCGGGCGCCTCGGGCCAAGGCTTGTCGAGTGCGCGGCTGCACGATATATTTGAACATGCGCCATTTCCGCGACCGAGCTTACTTCCAGGCCTTTCTCCCCGGCGGAGGCCGGGACCTTGCACATGTTTGGAAGTTCTCGTGGGAGTACGGAGGCCGGCGCCCGCTGCACTTTCATGCCGAACCCGAGTTGAACCTCGTCGTGGCGGGCAGCGCGACATTTCGCGTCGGCGATGTACTCGTGGCAGCGAGCCGGGGAGATCTCCTTGCGTTTCCACCGGGGCAAGATCACGAATTGTTGGAGACGTCGCCCGACATCTATCTGTTCGCAATCGGAATGGATCCCAGGTTGTCCGCCGAGGTGTTGCGGCACAATCGACAAATCACGGCAATGCCGGCGCATCTGCGCCTGTCGTCACATGACCTAGCGTCCTTGGTTAAGCGTGCCGAGGCCATCGTCGATCGGGATGGAGTCGATCGACTGGCGGCGGAACTTTGGGAACAAGTGTACTGGCTGCAGCAAAGACAAGCAGGTCATTCCGTGAACCCAATGCACGTCTTCGCAAAGCGCGCGATGACCATCATCTCCGAGCATCCCGATTGGGATGGCGAGCGTGTCGCACGAGGGGCGCGGACTCGGCCGAGCGAACTTGGTCGGTATTTTCATCGAGACTTGGGGATCACTTTTGTCAAGTATCGAGCACGGTTGCGCCTGCTGAGATTCATTCGTCTGATGGATGAAGGAAGGTGCAACCTGATGGATACGGCCTTGGCCGCAGGTTTCGGGTCCTATTCACAATGCCATCGCGTGTTTTACAACGAGCTCGGGTGTTTTCCGCGGCAGTTCTTTCAATGGGGGCTCCGAGAGCAAATGCAATCGGTGTACGCACCCTGACCGACGCATCCGTCAGACTGCGCGTCATCATTTGATGCAGCTCCATATGCTCGTTCGAGCCTGGGACTTCTCATTTTTTGTGAAAACTGAGCATCTGATCCATGTGTTCGATAGCTCGATACGCTATCTGTTGCCGTCCTCGTGCTAGCATCGAGCCGTACTTCGTACAGGCGTACGACCATGCCGAATAAGGAATGTCCATGAAGTTCCCGAATGTTGCGTGTTTCCTAGTTGTGGCGAGTATTTCCGCTGGCGCACATGCGGTTAGCAGTGCCGAGTTCTACACCAGCAAATCCTATCAATACGGCCGCTTTGAGGCACGCGTGCAGTTTCCACCGGGTGATGGGGTTGTAGGCTCCTTCTTTCTTTGGAAGAACGGTTCTGAGGTATCTGGCACATTCTGGAATGAACTCGACTTCGAAAAGACCGGCGCGAATTGCCAGTTGCAGACCAACGCCGCTTACGGCAACCCAGTCGCGTACCATAGCGAGGCAGCGTCGTTGTCGAGCAGTTTGTGTGACCAGTTTCACATTTATGCCTACGAATGGACCCCCGACTACATCGCGTGGCTAGTGGATGGCGTTGAAATTCGCCGTGATACCGGGGATACGGCAACTGCCTTTGCCCAGAATGCGACGTCTGGTATGCAGTTTCGGTTCAACATCTGGCCTGGAGATGCCAGTTTCGGTGGCAACTTCGACCCCTCGATACTTCCGGTGTTTCAATACATCAACTGGGTTCAGTATTCTTCCTACGCCAACGGCGCGTTCCAGCTCGTGTGGCGCGAGGATTTCTCAGCTAGCACTAGCCCAAGCGGTTGGCTCACGGGTAACTGGTCCTCGCCAAAGAACCTTTCCACGGACACTCCCGCCAACGTCGGGTTCATCAACGGCTATGCTGTGCTTTCATTGACCAGTGACGACGCCACTGGTACAGCAGGTGCCGCTCCAGCCGACGCAACGGACACGAGCGGGGGCGCGCCCAGTACTGGCGGCGCAACTTCGGTGGCAGTGGCGGGCTCTGCCAATCAAGGTGCCGGCGGATCCAATTCCGCAACAACCGCAGGCGGTGGCGAAGGGTGCAGCTGCAGGCTCGTCGCATCTAGACCGAACACAACTGCAGCGGCACTACTTTGCTTCGTGGCCGCTGCCCTCGTGCGTAGCCGGAAATTCACTCGTGCAGCTGGGTAGTGTCGTAGCCATCGGCGCATCAATGACGCCCTGTCCCTCGCGGGGACCGCAGTTACAGCCGTGGCGGTACCTATGTCAGGCACCGTCGCAGCCGCAGCAGCAAGCGGCACCGCTCATGTCCACGTGCCGTCACAACAAGAAAGTCGTACCCACGTACCGGGCCCGTCCGCAACCAGTGCAGGCCTACCCAGGTTTGCACTGAGGTATGCCCTAATGCAACGATACGCGGCATTCTCGCGGCGTGTTACCCCATGAATTTGTCCATGACGGCACTGAAAGCCGCGCTTGAGCGAGCGGGGTTCAGCGAGGTGCGCACACTGCTCGCGAGTGGCAATGGTTGCTACGGATAGCTTAGCCCGTCGCCAAACTCGAACTGCGGTGTCTGACCGTCGCCGACATTGAGAGGCAACTGCGAAACAGTCGAGGGCCATTCGAAGCCCAACTTGCCCGTGGGGTTGTAGTCGCCGAACAGGACATCCGCGATGCCGTCGCCTTCGGTGCCGGGCAGCCACGCGGCAATGAAGGCATTGGATTGATCAAGGACCGATATCCCATTGTTGGTGAGAATGAGCGGCCGCCCCGAAAAAAGCACGACAACGAACGGCACATTGGCGGATTTGACTGCGGAGATCGTCGCGAAATCGTCCGAAGTAAGGGTTGGATTGGTCGTGTCGCCCTGGGTTTCGGCGTAGGGCGCCTCACCCACGACGACGATGGCGAAAGTGGCACCCGAAGCGCCGCTTCCGTCCGTGGAAGTCGTGACGGTGCCACTGACCTTGTTCTTGACCGCTGCCAGTACCGTGGTGCCGGTTGTGGGAGTCGCGCCGGCTTCGTTCAGGCCTTGCCAGCCAATGGTCCATCCGCCGCACTGCTTGGCGAGCGAGTCGGCACCACTGCCAGTGACGTGGATGTGGGCAGCCGACTTCGACAACGGCAGAAGGCCGTCGTTCTTGAGCAGCACGAGCGACTGCCGAACCGCATCGCGCGCCACCTGCCGATGTGCATCCGAGCCGATTTGCGACTGCAGCGACGCATCGACCGCGGTGTCGCCGTCAAGCAGGCCCATCTCGCACTTGATGGTCAAGATGCGGGTCGCCGCGTCGAGGACGCGGCTGGCCGGGACCGTGCCTGCGTCCACCAGGCTGGTCAAGGTGCTGGCAAGCTGGGCTGCCGTATGTTGGGCTGCGTCCGTCGAGGAGGTCGCGCCGGAAAGCATGATCATGTCGATGCCGGCGTTGACAGCTGCAGTAACCTGATTGCTCCACCCCGATTGATCCTTTAGGCGCCCGACTGCGTCCCAGTCAGATGCCAAAATGCCCTGGAAACCCAATTCACCCTTTAGCACGTCCGTGAGCCAATGCTTGAAGTCCGTCATCGGGGTGCCTTGGTAGCTGCTGTAGCTCGCCATGATCGAGCCTACACCTTCAGTGATTGAGGCACGGTACGGCTCGACGGCGAGTTTCCTGAAGTCCGCATCGCTGAGCGTGCAGTTACCCGTGTTGGTGCCGCCGTCGGTGGCGCCATCACCCGCAAAATGCTTGGCGCAAGCCAGCACGCTTTGCGAAGATCCTAGCTGGCCATTTTGCAGCCCTTGAACGACCGCGGCACCCATTTGACTGGCGAGATCCGGCTCGGAACTGAACGTTTCATACGTGCGCCCCCAACGGATGTCGCGGGTCGCCGCCAACGTTGGCGTGTACGCCCAATTGGCACCGACACCGAGCATCTCTTGCGCGGTAATGCGCCCGACCTGCTGCGCTAGCGCGGTGTTTCGCGTAGCACCAAGCCCGATAGCGTGAGGGAACACGACCGCGTTGACGACCTTGCCGTTACCGTGCACAGCGTCAAGGCCGTAAAGCATTCCCACGTGAGGCGAGAAGTTCTTACCCACGTTGAGGTACGACGAGATCAAATTGGAAAAACCCGAGATGCTATTATCCCCGCCCGCCGGATGCGTACCGCCACCGGTGAGCACGGCCCCAAGAAATCCTTGACTGGCAAGACTCGTCGTGAGGGGGCCGCTGTTCAACCATTGTCATCTGCCCAATGCGCTGCGCGAGCGTCAGTTGGTTAGCGAGCGCGGCAGCTTTTTGTACGCACGCTGCCCCGCCGGCTGACTGTCCCCCCGCCGCGGATTGACCACCGGTAGCAACTGCGCCTGTACCACCCGTGTTAGAAGCAGTGGCTCCGCCGTTCTGCGCGCCGCCGCCTGAAGAATTTCCACCGGTGCTGGTACTACCGCCGGCTGACAATCCGCCGCCGCCGCTGGGATTGCTGGTGTTAGAGCTTGAGCAGGCCACGACTAGGCTAGCCAATGCCGCAAGCGAGACAGATCTAGTTGGATTCATCATGAGTTGCCGCTCTAACATGGACGCGAAAAATGCGACTCTCTTGGTTGACCGTTTTTGGTCGGCAGGGCCAGGTATTCAAGGCATCAACCTGGTTAGGCGGCCTAGGGTCCCGCTCACGGTGTGAGCCCTGATCGAGGATCGCGGCTATGCCGAGAGCGCCCGAGCGTCCGGAGTACAAGCATGCACGCCAGCAGTCCCAATGTTGCCAGGCCCGCGCCATTGGGTGATCGCGTCGTGCGGCAACCGCAACCGCCTGAGCTGCTCGGGCTGCCGGCGATGTTGGTAGTGGCGGACGCGCCCGCGGTCGAGCCCACGGTTGACGTCGCGCTCCTGCCGCCAGTGGCTGTGGAAGAACCGCCGTTGCCCGACGACTGGTTGCTCCCGCCGGTTTCGCTAGTCCCACCCGCAACGCTAGTCATGCCGCTTGACCCGCCGCTGACCGTCACAATGCTTCCGCCTGTTCCTTTGCTACCACCCGCGGCGCTGGTGGTCACGCTGCTCGAGCCACCCCCACTGCCCGACACCATGGTTCCACCGGTTCCACTCTTCCCACCCGCAACGCTGGTCTCGCCGCTTGATGCACCGCCACTCTGGGAAGTCGGCGTACCGCCCTGGGCAACGGTGCCACCCGAATGGGCAGCACCGCCTGTTGCGACCTTGGCGGTCGTGCCGCCCGAGCTGGTTCCCGCACCCGACATGCCGACGCCACCCGTCGCCTTCGCGCCGCCGGTCGTCCCTGGATTGGCTCCGCCAGTGTTCGCGGCGCTGCTGATCCCGCCTGTTCGACACACTTCCACCCGTCGGCGGACCTCCGCCCGTACCCGAAGTTCCGCCTGCAGCACTGTCAATGGGTGGCGTGCCCGGGTTGCCCGTAGCGTTGTCGGCGGTCAAAGACAGCACGGCAATGCCGTTGACGAAGCTGACGTTCTGCGGATTGTGGGTTGAACAGATTGTAGACGGAGGACCAATTACCGACAGCCCAACCGGAAGGAAGCCCTGAAGTCTGGAACTCCTCACGCCACTGCAATTGGAACGCCCCGTTGCTATACGACGAGTATTGAACCCAACTGATGTACTGATGCACCGGCAACGTCGTGTTGGCGATGTTCCCGCCAAAATCACTGTTTCCTGGCCAAATATTGAAGTGTATTGTCATGCCGCCTGAAGCATTTTGGCTGAAAGCCGTGGCGGTATCTCCGGTGTCGCGGCGGAACTCGTTGCCGTCGATGGCCCAGGCAATATACGTCGGCGTCCACTCATATCGGTAGTCGTGATAGTCGGCGCAAATGCTAGCCGGCATTGAACTCGAATTGTTCTGCGTATGCTGCACAGCAGGAAGGCCGTAATAGGCATTGGTGCGCATCTCACAGTCTGCACCGACCTTCTCCATATCGAGCTCGTTCCAATACGTGGTCGAACTCGACCCATCTTTCCAAAGAAAGAACGAGCTGACCACCCCATCGCCGGGCGCGTAGCGGATACGAGCCTCGAATCGCCCGTAGAAGTAAGCCTGCGTGTAGTAGAGTTCGGCGCTTTGCATGCCCAGCGCAGTATCGGGCACAAGTGCGTATGCGAGGAGGGGAAGCGCGGCAAGACGAGATGCGGTAGCTAGCCTCCATTTTGGCTGAAACGGCGTTCGCATGCGGCAACTATGCCCCGTCGGCCTAGCTCCTCCAAGAGAGGTCAAGAAAGAAATCCCAAGAAATGCGAACTGAATTAGACGAGCCGCTAACCATCCAGCGGCAACTCCACGGCTGAGCTTCATAAGACATCTGGTGTTACACTGGGTCCACCCAATCCCAAACCAGACACGGCCAGCTATGGTAATCGAACGCATTCGAACATTATCCCTCGCAGTACTTGCTGTAATCGTCACAGCTTGTGGCTCGTCTTCAAATGGCTCGGCTGGCACCGCGGCGGGATCTGGCGGTACGGCTGGCAACGGCGCAAATACCGGGGGCGGTTCACAAACAGACGCGGGTGGGGCGCCGTGGGCGCCATCGGCGACTTGCGTGCAGAAAGCAAGCGATCTCGTTAACCAACTGACGCTCGCGCAACGCATTGGGCAGATGACGCAGGTCGATAGCAACGGACTGACGACTCCCGAAGTTAGCGACGCGTTTCTCGGGTCGGTGCTGAGTGGTGGCACATCCGACCCGCCATCGGGCGATTCGATCACCGACTGGGCCGCATATATTGCCTCTTTTCTCGACGTCGCAAGGGGCTTCTCGCCGCACGTTGGGCTTTTGTATGGTGTTGATGCTATTCACGGAAACAACAATGTTGTTGGTGCCGTCATCTTTCCGCACAACATTGGACTTGGCGCCACGCGCGACGCAACGTTGGTAGAAGACATAACGCGGATCACCGCACTCGAAATGCTGGGGGTGGGCGCGAATTGGGCATTTGCGCCGTCGGTCGCGCCAGCGCGCGACATCCGCTGGGGCCGCACGTATGAATCTTTTAGCGAGTCGCCCGACCTCGCCGCAGAATTGGGCGCGGCGACCGTTAGGGGGTTGCAGAATGGCGAGCTCGGGAGTGCACAAGGCGTGCTCGCCTGTGCTAAACACTACGCGGGCGACGGTGCCACAGACCGCGGAACGAACGCGGGGGACGTGACATTGCTCGATGAGGCAACGTTCCGCCGGGTTGCCATCGATCCCTACCGTCCCGCCATCGCAGCAGGTGTAGGATCCATCATGGTCAGCTACAGCAGCTACCAAGGCAGCAAGATGACTGGCTCCAAGAAATGGCTGACCGACGTGCTCAAAAGTGAGCTTGGTTTTCAGGGTTTTTTGGCGTCGGACTGGGACGCAGTCAATCAACTCCCTGGCACGTTCAGCGAGCAGCTGGCAGCGGCCGTCAACGCGGGTCTTGACATGCTCATGCTTTCTCACGGGGGAAAGCACTCGGCCGCAGACCTCGCGAATACATTGACCACGCTGGTCACCTCGGGCACTGTCACACAGGACCGGGTTAATGACGCGGTACGCCGCATTCTGGCAGTCAAGTGCGAGATGGGCCTACTTGACGGCGACACCTCAGTTGATACGTCATTGCAGTCTCAGATCGGCTCGGATGCCCATCGGCAGGTGGCCCGCGAAGCGGTTCAAAAGTCATTGGTGCTGCTCAAGAATGACGGTGTGCTACCACTTTCGAAGTCGCTCACGCGCATTCACGTGACGGGCAGCGGTGCCGACTCGCTCGCCAAACAGTGCGGCGGATGGACCATTGGCTGGCAGGGATTGGGCGCGGACGGCGCTTCCACCGATACGACCACCGGTACGACGCTGCTGGCTGCCGTCAAGAAGGCGGTAGGCGGCGCGACAACGATAACGACCTCCTCCGATGGCACTGGCGCTGCCGGTGCGGATCGCGCGGTGGTCGTTGTGGGCGAGTCACCGTATGCCGAAGGCCAGGGCGATAACACGAATCCAACGCTCTCGAGCGAAGACTTCGCAGCCATCGCAGCGGTCAAGGCTGCCAACGTGCCGTTCGTTGTCGTGTTGTTTTCGGGCCGCCCGCTCATACTAACGGATACCAGCGGCGTCTCCGCCGTTGACGAAGCCAATGCATTCATTGCAGCATGGCTGCCGGGTACTGAAGGCGATGGCATCGCTGATGTGCTTTTCGGCGATTCCAAGCCCACGGGCAAGCTGAGCTTCACGTGGCCGGCAACCGTGTCGCAGATCCCGATCCATGACGGTGATGGCCAAGCGCCTTTGTTCGCGTTTGGATACGGGCTCACGTATCCATGACGTGCATCGTTAGCACCGCCTCGGGTGCTGTTCAGTCGTAGAACTTCACGTTCTTGACCTTGATGTCCGCGTTGCAGGTCCCACTCCCAGCAGCAATCGTGAACTGCCACTGGATACCAGTGAGCTTTGCCGGGTCCACGGGACCGGCGGGCGAACCACCTGTGCCACCAGTCCAGGACACCTGGATGGTTGTCTCGGTGTCTGCTACCGTGACCGTCTTTTGCGGCGAATAGCAATTGCCGGTGCCAAGCGTGCAAGAACCCTTAGGAACTGTGCTGGCGTCGTCGGCGGCAGTATAATTGGTCGAGTACTGCATCGTGCAGCCGGTCATGCTGCCGCTGATCGTGAACTGCACGCCTTTAAAGGCGCTCGCGTCAATGCAATCATTGAAGTAGAGAACGGTGGCGGCAGCACAGCGCAGGAGCTGGGAGGTGCAGACAGTGCTTTGGGTGGCGCAGCGAATCGCGGATCAGGTACGGGTGGCGTGGCCGCTGCCAACCATCCCGCAAGTCCATGCGGCCCTCAATGCTGGCAGACGCGCACGTAGTCTACGAGCATTTGCTGCGGGAAGACGGTGGTGGAATCGGGGTTGCCCGGCCACGTTCCACCTACTGCGACATTGAGAAGGATGAAGAACGCGTGTGAATAGACCCAAGTATCACCCGCGGGGATGTCACTCGGGCTCTTTGTTGAGTACAACGTGTCGTTGACATACCAGCGAATCACGTTCTGTTCCCATTCAATGGCAAATACGTGATAGTCGTCGCCGACTGGAGCGGACAATGAGACCTGAGCGGTGGGGCCCGCGGAGCCGGAGTAGCCAGGACCATGCATGCTGCCGTGAACAATGGCTGGCTCCTTGCCAACGTTTTCCATTACATCGATTTCGCCGCAGGAAGGCCAAGGGCTGCTGTTGATATTTGTGCCCAGCAACCAGAACGCGGGCCACATCCCTTGCCCCTTCGGAATCTTGATGCGAGCCTCGATGCGACCGTATGTCCAACTTGCCAGCCCCTGCGTCTTGATGCGCGCAGACGTATAGTTCATTCCGCTCATTGATTGGTTTTTGGCGGTGATCACTAGATTGCCGTTGCCGTCTATCGACGCATTCGCAGCGCCGCTAGTGTAGTATTCGAGTTCGCTGTTGCCCCAGCCGTTGCCACCAACATCGTACGTCCATTTCGACGAATCAAGGGCGGCGCCCGCAGCTCCGTTGAATTCGTCGGACCAGACGAGCTTGTACGTTGTATCGCTACTGGCACAACCAATCGTGCTCGAGCCGCCTGTACTCGCGCCACCCGTGGCCTTGGACCCACCGGTATTCGTTGCGCCCCCCGCCGCAGAAACGCCGCCGGTCGCGCGCGAACCACCGGTACTCGTGATGCCGCCTGCTGCAGCAACGCCACCGGTGGCCTTGGAACCCCCCGTGCTCGCGACGCCACCTGTTGCAGGAGCTCCACCGGTCGGGTTGGAGCCACCCGTATTCAAATTCCCGCCTGTTGAAGAAGCGGCGTCGGTGAACGTCAAGCCCCCGATGCTCGGGTGGCCTCCTGTCGCAGCAGCCCCCGCGCTCGTCAGGCCGCCTGTTGTGCTGCCTCCGGTCGCATGCAACGATCCTATGCTTGAACTGGTTCCGCCGCTGGAATTGACCCCTCCCGAGGCCAAGCCGCCCACAGAGGTCCTGCCGCCGTTGTCCGAATTGCCCCCGTCATTTCTGCTACACGATAAACACGTCGCGGACAGCAACCCAAGAACCGCAAGCGTCTTTACTCGTTCAATCCCTCTCTGAGTCAATGTTCCCTGTGCCAATTCACAAAAATGTAGCAACACGAATCGGGCTCGCCAGGGCCATAGTTCGCAGATCTTGGGATTTGTGGGATGACGCACGAACACGTGGCACAAAGTGCGACCCCTCAGAATTCATACAGTCTGAATCGAGCCATCTCGAATGCGGGATGGCTCGTGATTTCCGCGGGCCAATCAACTCGGTCACCCGGTTCGAGCAGGAACCAACGAAAGCCTAGGGCTCGAGCGGTTGCGGCGACGAGTTTGGGTTGGACAATGCCCATGAACTTGTCGATGGCAGCCGCTCGCACTTCCACCATTTCGCTGCGGTACGGCATGCGCGTCATCGTGCGTGCGGCAAACGCCCTTCGCTCTGACAGGGCAGCCACGGTGTATATCCTGTCGAACTGTGAATCCTGGAAGACATCTTCAGGGCCTCCGTGGTCGCGTATGTATTGCGCAACGCGAAACAGAGCGACAGGGATTCGGACAGGGGAGATCCTGGGCATGGCCCACATCTGCTGAACACCCGAGCCGAAACATGCCGGGACAGTCATTAGCAAGACACCGAGGCCGATCATGGCTGGTCGAGCAATGCGGCTAAGCCTGCGTGACTCGAGGAGAGTCAGGCCCAACGCTCCGCCGATCCAAGCCACCACGAAAAAGTACATCACCATGACTGGACGTTGCGACAGCTCATCGGGCGTGCTTCGACTGAAGTCGAGCGCTAGCCCAAAGAACATCGCTAGGAAATTGGCGATGAGCAAGAGCGGGAACAGGACGAACAGCGGAGGGGTGCGCCTGCGCAAACGGCTTGCCAGAATCACCAAAAGCGGCACGAAAAGCCCTAGAGCTGCGAACAGAATGTAGGGGATGCCGAGCAGGAGGTTCGAACCCCAAGCCATGTCAGGCCCGACGTGATTATCAAGGTAAGCGCGCAGGGCCCCTGGCGATGCAAAAGACTTGACCAGGCGCAGGATCTCACCAACGCTCGATCCATCGAAACGAATGAGAGGAACGCCAGGCACCTTCTGCCCGTAGACAAGGGTCGCGACATAAAACACAGCCGCAGAAACAGCCCACAGGCTTCGCTTGCGAGGGCCGAGGTTCCCACGGAAGAACAGCGGAGGAACGAGCAAAAGCAGGAGTGCGCTCGCAATGAAGAAGTGCAGTTTGTAAAAAACGAGGATGCCTGAGACCAGCCAGCCTGCGAGCACCTGCAACCAACTACCCTGCGTGCACCCCCGAATGACGAAGAGCCAGGCGACGGCCAGCAGGGCCAACCCGTATGTTGCGCTAGGCGCGATCTGCGTCAGCCAGTGGTACGACATGAAGGTGTTTTGCATGCCCTGTTGGGCGCCATCGGGCAGCAATAGCAGCGCCGCGCATGCGGTCAGCCCGGGCCAGGCGCCCCACAAGGACCCGAAGAACGCGTACGCCGCGAGCCCTGTGAAGAAGACCCCCATGGGTGCCAGCACGCCGGCAAAGGCTGTATACGAATGGATTCCGGATGCCTGCTTGATGAGGGCTGGCGTCAAGTAGACCCCGTAATGGTAGAGGCGGGCGGGCACCCCAGCCAACCGGAAGTCTTCGATTGAGGACGCCCCGTGGCTGGCGCCAAAGATTCGAATGTGAACTGCGTGATAGAAGCTGTTAACCCAAGGCTTGACCAAGACAATGTTGCCTTGGACCGAAAAGGGGCGGATTGAGTCTTGGCACCAGAGCGTAGCAGCGGCAAGGCACAAGCCGACGGCTAACAGACTAATGGGACTCTCCTCCCAGCCGGTGAAACCATGCTTACCGTGCCGACCTGGCGCGTCGGAATTTCGTGCGTCAAGGTCGCTAACGGGAGTTCCTCCCAGCCTCTTAGCTCGGCTCTGTCTCCGTACCGGTGTCGCGACGAACAGTAAGGCCGCGATCGCAAACAAGATGGCAAAGTTGGCAATGATGTGCAGCGGGGAGAGCCAGGCGAGCACGAGCAGCGCCGTATTGACGACGGCGTATCCCACGAGCAAGCGCAGCGGAAGATCGAACAGGACGCCCGCTGCCAGAGGCCGCCAACCGGCGAAGAGGGAGCCGAAAAGGTAGAATGCGAAGAACACCGCTTCGCAAGCCAGGAGCGCTAGAAGCGAAAACGAGCCTCCCGCGACGGCAGCCCAGACAGCAACTACGGCCGCAGTCAGCGAGACCGCGACCAGGTCTGATACGCTGTAGGTAACAGCCAATGTGAGCCGAAAGGCACGAGATGGGAATTTCATCGTGATCGCCTTATATCTCGATCGTGGCACTAGATCACCGGCCAAAGTTGAAGAGTTGTGGCGCTCGTTACACGACCGCGCGGCGCATTTTTCCGTCGCGCGTCTTGCGCCCCTGGAACAAACCGGGGATGACACGCTGACCGAGCCACATTCCGACATACAGGGGGATAGCCTGCCACGGATAGATTAGCTTCTTCTTATGGGTCAGCGCAAACCGTGAGACTGCCCGCACCGTACCATCAAGCGATGCGGAAAATCGGTTCTTGATCCAGACCATCCAGGCCGGGAATTTGTCGGCCATTGTGTAGATCGCTGTGCGAACGGGACCCAGCATGACCTGCTGGAACACTAGGTCCGTACCCGCGTACATTTTTGCCCAAACCTCGAAGCAAGCCGTCAGAGCTTTCTTGCTCGTGTAATAACCAAGGCCATAGGGGTTCCCAACGTAATTGGCCATGGAACTGATAGCGACCAAATGACGCTGGCCACGGACGGCGGGAAGCTGGGTGAGAGGTTGAACAAAGTTCAGAACACCGTATAGGTTCGTATCGATGACTTCCCTGTAAGGGGGCAGTTGGAAGGATTCGTCATTGTCAACACGGTTGATCCCGGCGTTCAAGATAAGGATTTCTGGCAATTCGTCCGACTCGGTCAGGCTACGGACAAGCTTGTCGACATCCTCCGCGCAACGGACATCGACACACTCAAAACGAACCGAGGGATATTGAGACTCAAGTTCAGCGACACGACGACGATTCACCGAAATAACCTTCGCCCCGCTCTTGGCGTAATGTTCGAGAAGCGCCCGGCCAAGCCCCGAGGTCGTCCCCGTGATCAGAACGCTCGTAGCGTTCATAGCCATGAAATGATCTCCTAATTTCCTTGGGCATTCACCCAAACCCAAAATCGCTCCGCGATAGCCGAAAGCCGTAGGAGCCGCCGTGAACCGCCGATACTTCAGTCACGGACGACCTTCTCCAGGCGTGAGAACAACGCCTGACCAGCAAGCCCGCTCTCTTCCTGGTGCCAGCGTTGGCTGCCGTAACGTCCAGTGGGATATCCGACGGCATGGAGACTGGTCAAGGATTGCGGGACCACACCGCGTATCAAGAAAAGGTGGCTGAGAGCTTCGCCCAAACCACAGGCGCCGCAATGTTCTTCGATGATGACGACTCGCCGCTTTTCTCCGATGCTCGCCGAGAGTTCGGCAGGAATGTCGTCGATGGGGAACATTCCCACGCTCCATATCTCGATATCGTCGAGCAACTGCTGATCACGCATTTCGTACAGGTTGCCGACGACGGGCCCCATGCCAATAACAACACATTTTCGGCCGTACTTGATTTTGCGCCACGGCGCGAAGGTTGGGAGCTCTCCCGGAATTTCGGACCGAAGTATTCAGCCGCAAATAGTTGGGCAGAGGGTCCTGTGCCATGATGTTGACGACCTGGGCCACATCCGCGGCGGCGAGCGGCACGTAGATCCTCATGTTGGGCAACGCGCGCATGGCACCCACATCCTCAAGGGCATGATGGGTCGCCCCCATGATGCCGAAGCCATAGCCGCCGCCGTTCCCGACGAGCTTGACGGGAAGTCTGTGCAGGCACACGTCATTGCGGATCTGCTCGTAGGGACGCAGCACCACAAAAGGGGCAGTGCTGTACACCCACGGAAGATGCCCTTCGCGTGCCAGGCCCGCGGCAAGTGAGACGGCGTTCTGTTCTGCGACGCCAGCGTTGATGAAGCGCTCACCGTACGTCTTGGCGACATCCTCCAAAGCCATATAGCCGAGGTCGCCCGTGATGAACACGAGATCCCTTCGCTTCTGGAAAAGCGCGATCATTGCCTGCGCGAATTCAGCCCGCATGGCCGTAGCCCCTCACCGCAGCCCCGTGCGCGAGCGCCAGATCGTCAAGAGCTTGCTCGTATTGTGCATCGTCCATCGGCAGGTAATGGGAATCCACCGTGTCTTGCTATGCCACGAATGCCGTGACCCTTGATGGTATTGGCGATGATGGCAACCGGAGCGTCCTGTTTCGCCTAGAATGCGCGTGCACTCGTCACGCGCAGCGAGCAAAGACGCAAAATCATGTCCGTCGGCCGTGACGACATGAAAGCCAAAGGCGCGCAGCTTGGCATCGAGGGGTTCGAGGGCCATCACCTCCTCGGTTCGGCCGATGCCCTGGATGCGGTTGCGGTCGATCAGCCACACGACGTTGGTCAGCTTGCGATGGGCGATGAAGAGGGCAGCTTCCCAGACGCTGCCTTCGTCGAGTTCGCCATCGGAGGTGAGGCAGAAAAAGCGCCGCTCGTGCCGGTTGAGAATCGCACCCAGGGCCATGCCAGCACAAAGCGAGAGCCCATGACCGAGACTTCCCGTGGCGAAGGGGATCTCCTTGATCGCGTTCACAGGAGGAAGGGCGGGCAATTGCGTCCCCTCCTCATAGAAGGAATCGATCTCGGCTAGGGGAGAGGACGTTCGCCTCCGCAAGCAGGGAATACAACGCAGCCGCCGCATGGCCTTTGGACAAAACGAACGTGTCGTCGTCCCGCATCCAAGCAAACTTCAGAAAGACGAGAATCTCGGCGCACGACAGCGAGCTGCCGATGTGTCCGGCGTGGGCCTTCTTGTACATGGCCAGAAAACGCTTCTTCACCGAGAAGACCATGCTCCTCGAGCTTCACGTACTCGGCCGCTAGGTCCTCGCGTTTCATTCGTCGGCTGGGGTGGCTATCGGTCACGGGTTGCTCGTTTCCGGCTTCGACTTCGGCGACCAAGAAAGCCTACCGCCATCGACGATCCGATTGGACTCCAAAGCGTCGGCACAACGCGTTGGCACCGTTGTATTTTGAGCGCCCGCAAGTTTCTTCGGCGCACCGGCTTGGGCAATTAGGCGCGGGCGTGCCCGCGCCTAACGTCAACATGGTCCGTCGGGTTACTTGCCATACTGGGCGGCAACAATGTTCGCCTGAATGGCACTATCGGTTGCATCGGACGGATAGCCGGCAACGATAGCCCCTTCGTAGAAGGTCCCCTGACTTGCGGTGTTGTTGCTGTAGCAGCAGTCGCCACCACTGCCGAGGACAACAGACCCCTGCTTCGTACTCGGGTTGTATCCCGCGGGGACTGCGCCGCTGTAGTACGTGCCCAAAGTGCCCGTCGTCGCATCGGCACCCTTGAGTGCGAATGTCCCGGTCCCGTTGTTCTTTTCCATCGCGGTGACATACGTGGCCGTCTGGGTCGGATCGCTCGCATTCTGGCCTCCGCCGCCGTGGGAGTAGAGCCCACCCTCGAGATCGGCCATGACCCACGGACCGGTGCCGGCCCCGGTGCCCCATATCGTGCAGTTACTGAAGTTGAGGGCATCCATCGAGGGGCCCGCGACGTAAGTTCGGCTGGTTTCGCCATTGCCGTAGTCGAAGCAGCACCCGCTGCCGAAGTGCTTACCGCTCGTCACCATGTAGATCCCTTGGGGAGCGCTGCCGATTGGCATGCCGGTCTTTGAACCATCTCTCCACATGGCCTGGCTGGTCTTCAAATAAAGTGAGTAGACCTTGTGACCGCTAACATTCAGCGACTCCTGGGTCGCGCTCGGGGTTGTTTGGGCCGTGGATTGGCTGCGAACTGTGGCATCTTCTGAAGTCGTGGTCTCGGCTTCGACGAAGTTTCCGTGGCCAGACTGGTCATAAACCTTGGTGATTGTGCACGTCGTTCCTGAGCAGAACGTGTCTTGCGTCGCCGAATTGGCAATGCCTCCTGGGCTCAAGACCCCGATGTCTGTGGTCGTGCTATCCGACGCGCGCTTGACCTGATACAGACTGCCGCTGTACGAGCCAAATAGAGCGCGCACCGTGCTATGCGCTGCGACACAAGTGTTGTTGGCAGCTGCATAGATATCGCAAGGACCTGTGCCTGTAGAACCGGCCGTGGCAACGCTACCGCCGGTGGCAGACGTACCGCCCGCACTACTCTTGCCGCCCGTGGCAGTGGGGGCTCCACCTGTTGCGCTGCTCTTGCCGCCGGTCGCGGCAACGGTCCCGCCACCCGCGCCGTTACTGCCGCCGGTGGCAGGGGCTCCGCCTGCTGCGCTGCTCTTGCCGCCTGTGCCAATGACTCCGCCCACGTTGCCAATACCGCCGGTGGCAGGGGCCCCGCCTGCTGCGCTGCTCTTGCCGCCTGTGGCGTTGGGATTGTTGGCGCCGCCGGTGGGGGCTCCGCCCGCGCCGTTAATACTGCCACCTGTGGCAGGGGCTCCGCCCGCGCCAGGCGCGCCGCCCGCGCCAGGCGCGCCACCCGTGCCTGAGGTGGTGCCGTTCTTCGTGAGCACGATCGTGCCCGTTAAGGCCGAGGTCTGCGGGGTGACGGTCAACGTGTTTCCCGAGACACAATACGAGTACGTCGGGGGGTCGCCGCCCAGCGTGAACGTGCTGCCCGAAACCGCGTACGAGCCGCTTGTTGCCGCGTATGTGGATACGAACCCGAGCCCGCCATTCTGATTGGCGGCATCCGAGCAGTTGCATCCGCCGCTCCCATTGTCCGTACAAGTGGCATTGGCCCAGCCGAGGGCCGAGAAGATGCCCCCAACCCTGTCGCAGGTCGTGGGGACCATCGAAATCGTCATGCAGTCGGGGGCCAGGGGAAACGTCATGGATCCCGTCGTGGTCGTGTCGTCGGTATACGACCCGTCGGCATTGGCGGTCCACGATCCAGCAACATTGAGGGATCCGCTGACCGGCACGGTGGCGCAACCCATACCAATCGACGACACGTCCATGTTACCCGTCATTTTCAGGCACGAAGACGTCACGTTCCAGGTTCCAACCACATTGCCGCCGCAGGGCGGCACATTGGAGCACACGCGCGTATCAGCGGGTTGGGTGCTGCCGCCCGTGCCGGGGCTCCCACCGTTTGCGCTACTGCCTCCTCCACCGGCCGGGCTGCTGGTGTTGCTGCCGCTACAGCCGTTGGCAGCCATCGCCGAGGCGAGCGCCATCAAGCTACCGAGTCCGATAAGTCCGTTTCGCATGAGACCTCCCGAGCGTTCTTCCGAATTTCGCACAATCTACCTCAGAATCTGGCGCATGACTGGTTCATTGGCTCGGCGAACATACGTCCCGGACTTCGAATACTCTCGACTCGACGTTCACTGAGTCGTAGGTTCCGGGCTCGCTCGATTTCTGCCTGCCGTAGCCAGCAAGAGTGCAGTCGCATTGGGGAACCAATTCCATCACGAAATCGAACGAATGAGCGAGGGCAGACGTCTAACGCCTGGGATTCGAAAGCCCGTCGAGAGCGCCAAACCTTGCGATTCGACGTTCGCTGGGTCGTTGGTCCGGGGTTCGCCGGACTTCGGTCCGACCCAACCGAGAGCCCGCCAGGTGGAGAAGTCTAGAGGCTCCCGCGGCACAAGCCGTGCCTGCGATTGCCGAACTTGCCCGCGATGTCGTAGGCCGCCTTTTCAGAGGCGAGTTCCTCGGCCATGGTACGACGAAGGATGAGTGCAGAGCGTTCCACCTCGCGCGGGGCGATGTGGCTACTAGCAGCATGGACGCTATCCGCAGTTCTTGCCTGCGCTGGGGTAGGAACGTCGAGCACTTCGCCAGCTCACTCGGTTTCGGGTGACACAGCGCAACCTGACGCTTCCACCCCGACGGCGATGGCCGCGGTCATGCCCGACGTTGACTACTGGGCAACACCACAGCCCGTCGTGGACAAGATGCTGGAGTTGGCACAAGTCTCGGCATCCGATGTCGTATTCGATCTGGGATGCGGAGACGCCAGAAGCCTCGTCACCGCGGCCGAGCGCTACGGCGCAAAGGGCGTGGGCTTCGACATCGATCCGCACCTAGTGGTTGAAGCCCGCGAGAATGTGCGCCGCCACGGGGTCGAAGCGCTCGTCAAGATCGAGCAAGCGGACATCTTCACGCTCGATCTCTCAGCCGCCGACGTCATATTCCTCTATATCACACCCCGGTTCAACTTGCGGCTCGTCCCACAATTCGAAAAAATGAAAAAGGGCTCGCGAATCGTGTCGCATGAATTCGAGATCCCCGGTGCCAAGCCAACGAGAATCGTGCACGTGCGAGGCCCTGCCGATGGCCCCCCTGACGCAGACCAACCCGCATCAACCGTGATGCACAAGATCTACCTGTGGAAGCTGCCCTGGCAAAAGCAATGGACCGACTGGAAACTGAAGTAGCGACCGTCGCGATGTGCGGAAGCGATTCTAGCGCGCTTGGCGGGTGAACCTGGCCTAACAGCCTAATTGAAGAAACTGTCGGTGATGCACGTCCAACGGAACCGAAATGCCCACTTCGATGACCGCCAAAGGCAAATCAAGGGGTCCAAAGCAGAATCGCTCGTGATAAAAGAGTTGACTGTTGAGTCCTATGCGATGACGCGCCGCCGAGTCTGGGTGCTCCCGGTGCAACCTACAACCCGAAGCCCGCATCGAGAGGTTCCATAACATGAAACACGTCGCAGCACTTGCCATCGGATTGGTCGCTGTTTGCGCAGCCACTACGGCCCACGCTCAAGAAAAGAAATTCATCGTGGGCCTGCGCACGGGCTATTCGCTGCCTATGGGCAACGCCATAGGCTCGGGCACAATCAACTATGCTGGCACCACGCTCGCCATCCCCAACGCTTCAAGCATGAGCGACAATTTCAAATACCAGGTGCCCATTTGGATTGACGCCGGGTACATGGTGACGCCAAATCTTATGCTCGGCGTGTATTTCCAGTATGGTTTCGTAGGCATAAAGCAAGGGGCCGCCAACAGCAACAACACTCTGACGCTCTGCGATGCTGGGGCGAGTTGTTCGGCTCACGACATTCATTATGGCATACAGGCCCAATACTTCTTCATGCCCTGGCAGCCAGTGAACCCGTGGCTTGGGCTTGGCATTGGCCGCGAGTCGATGAGCTTCTCTGAAACAGCCGCCGGCCAAACAATTGACGGCAGCCTAAGCGGTTGGGCGTTCGCCACACTGCAAGGCGGACTCGACTTGGGTGTTGCGGACGGCTTTGGCCTCGGGCCATTCGTGAGCCTTTCCCTGGCCCAGTACTCCAGTGTACATGAGCAACAGGGTGACGTCGGGGCGGACATCAATGTGCCGACCTCCATGCACGAGTGGCTCACGTTCGGCGTCAGAGGCGCTTTCGGTTTCTGACGTTCGCGTCGGCCGCGTTGCCCCCAGGGGTTTGCGGGCTCGGCCTGGTCCGGGCAGCCCCTTGCTGCCCATACCGAGGCTTTTGCGGGCCGCGCCGGCCTTGCCAAAGCGTGCCCTTGGCGGCTCCACTTTTGCCTCGACATTTGCTAGTACGGTATCAGCCTTCGCGGGATTGGGTGCCCGCACCCAGAAATGCCACCATAAATGTCCCCCAGTACGACCACCAATCAAGCCCTAGCCAATGAATCCCTGCTGGAAGAAAAAGAAGATGAGCCCCCCTCGCCGCGCGCGGCGCTAACGTCGGAATTCGAAGCTACATTATCATCAAACACGCCGCTGGCTTCCACGCCACGTGAGAACGAGCCAGGTAGAAGCTGGTGCTATCGCAAAGATGGATCGCTTCGCAAACATAGCAGCCGAGTTGCCGCATTCCGTGAGCAGTTCTTCAACGATGTGCCGTGGAGTGACTGGAATGACTGGCACTGGCAAGTGTCGCATCGCATTCGTACCGTTGAACAACTCGAGCGTTACTTCGAACTCGTGCCCGCCGAGCGCGAAGCGCTAACCGGGTCCACGCTGCTGCCCTTCGCGATTACGCCGTACTACCTGGCTTTGCTTGATGCCGTGGACCCGCGCGAAGCCCTTCGACGAACCGTCGTGCCAAACGCCAGTGAATTCGTGCGCACGCCGGGGGAGGCGGACGACCCGCTCGGCGAAGACTCGCATGCGGTCGTGCCTGGCGTCATCCACCGTTACCCCGATCGCGTCCTGTTTCTCGCCGTCGATTATTGCACGACGTATTGCCGCTATTGCACGCGCTCGCGCGTCGTCGGGAGCAACGAGCTGACCGCCAAAATCGAGCGCTGGCGCCTTGGGCTCGACTACATTCGCCGCCATACGGAGATTCGCGACGTACTCGTCTCCGGCGGCGATCCACTGAGCATGAGCGACGAACGGCTGGATTGGTTGCTCACCGAATTGCGGCGCATTCCGCACGTGGAGTTCTTGCGCATGGGCACGAAGATGCCCGCGGTACTGCCGCAGCGCATCACCAAAGGGCTCGTCAAGATGCTCAAGAAGCATCACCCACTTTGGATGAGCCTTCACTTCATTCACCCGAATGAGTGTACCCCCGAGTCGAGAAAAGCCTGTGAACGCCTCGCGGACGCGGGCATTCCCCTCGGGGCTCAGGCCGTGTTGCTCAAGGGCGTCAACGACGATGCACAAACGCTCAAGCGTCTGTTCCACCGGCTGCTCATGATGCGTGTGCGGCCGTATTATCTCTATCAGTGCGACCCCATCAGTGGTTCACGCCATTTTCGGACCACCGTCGAAAAAGGGATCGAGCTTATCTCGAAGTTGCGCGGATACACGACGGGTTACGCAATTCCAACATACGTCGTCGATGCGCCCGGAGGCGGCGGAAAGATCCCACTCGGGCCCGATTATCTCGTAGGTCGAGAGAACGGAAACGTCATTTTGCGCAATTTCGAGGGCAAGCTTTGCCGCTACCCCGAAGAGTCAGGCATTCGTGAGTCGTCGGCTGAGGCAGTCGTTGCGCAATTGTCGCGAACACGGCTACAGATTGTAACGTGACGGACCCGCTACCCCGCCCCCTTCCGAAGGAATGCGTTGATGAGTGGAGTTTCGAAAGTGCCGTTGCGCGTTGGTCTGACATTCGACTTGGTCGACGCGCACAGGGCTGCAACGCTTAGTGAAGAGGACCTTGCCGAGTTCGACAGTGAGCAGACAATCGCCGGTATCGAACAAGCGATCGCTAGGATGGGGCATCCGACGGAGCGTATCGGAGGCATCCAGTCGCTCGTCAAGGCGCTAGCCGCGGGCAAAAGCTGGGATCTCGTCTTCAACATTGCCGAGGGGCGCTCGGGCTCAGCCCGCGAATCCCAAGTCCCGGCGTTGCTCGATGCGTACTCAATTCCGTACACATTCTCGGACCCGCTCGTGCTGGGCCTGGCCCTTCACAAGGCGCATGCAAAATCCATTGTGCGCGCCGCCGGCGTAGGGACGGCGGACTATCGCCTAGTTGAACAGCTCGAGGATCTCGAGCCGAACGATCTCGCTTTCCCGCTGTTTGCCAAACCCGTTGCCGAAGGTACGAGCAAAGGCATCTCGAAGGACTCCATCATCGCAGATGGAGTTCAGCTGCAGCGCGTGTGTCGCGAGTTGCTCGAGCGTTTCAATCAGCCCGTGCTGCTGGAGACTTATCTGCCGGGGCGTGAGTTTACGGTTGGTGTGCTCGGCTGCGGTGCCCAGGCTCAGTCACTGGGCACACTCGAAGTGTTGCTCGTCGGCGATGCCGACGTGGGCGTTTACTCGTACCGCAACAAGAAGCAATTCATCGGCAAGGTCGAGTATCGTTGGCTAAGTCCCAAGCAGGACCCCGTTATCGAGGCAGTCGAACGGACTGCACTTCTAGCCTACCGCGCGATCGGTTGCCGCGATGCGGGCCGCGTCGATGTCCGGCTCGACCGAGAGGGCAAACCGTGCTTCATCGAGGTGAATCCCCTGCCCGGGCTCAACCCAGAAATCTCCGATTTGGCAATTCTGGTGAGGCAAACCGGATTGGGCTATGCGAAGCTCATCGCGGCCATCGTGAACGAGGCGCGCAAGCGCGTTGGGCCCACTTGGGCTGTCGTGGTATGAGAGCTTCTCAATGCGTCTGTACGTATACGTCCTCGGTTTTCTGGTTGCGGGGTGTGCCGGAACCAAAGCGTCCACGGTTGTGCCTCAAATCGGCGCGCAGGGCGCTGGCATCAAGGCACCCGCAGCCCAAGTCCCCAGCCTGCCTCCGCCCAAACAGAAGCCTGAGTTGGCGGTGCCGCCTGCTCCCACCGAGTGCAACGGATATCGCGATCACGCGGGGTCGAGTACCATGTCGTGCACGGATCGAGCCGGTGCGCTCGTTGCGCTGGATCGGGCACTCGCTGAGCCGGAGGCTCTCGCGCGAGACGCCGCGCTGGCGCCGCTGAGCGGTTGCGTCGAATTGGAATCGGGTTTGGTGCTCGCGCTGAGGGCGGAACTTGCGCCGGCCGCCTGTGGCGACGCGCTGGTGGCTGACTTTGCCGAGTCGCAGAAGTCGAAATTGGCGCCCGCCCTCTACGACACGTTGACCGGGCTCAAGTTGGCGGCGCAGTTGACTCGCTTGGTGCGCACGGCGCCGCAAGCCGAGCCCCCCTATACGAAAGAGCGCATTGGCGCGTTCGTCCGCGACGTCATGACACCATGGGCGGCTGAGCAGGCCAACGCCATCAGTGCGCTCTCGCTACTTGGCAAGCGTTTGAGTGGCTATGCAAAGGGCCTGGTCGCCGTCGAGGCGGGCATGGCGGACATGCGGTTCGTCGAGGTCTTTCGCCAGGTGCCTTTGCCAGAAGAATTCGCGGGCGACGCGGAACTCACCAACACGTACTACGCGGCGCTGGATGAAGGCCTTGAACCAAGAAAAGCCCGTGGGCGCGACGCAGCACTGGTCGGGTTGCGCATCTTCGCGGAGGTCGGCGTGCTGAAAGATGACCGCGTAGCACAAGCGAGAGCGCTCCTGAGCCGGGTTTACAATGGGCGTCGCATCGACGTGCTCGACGGGCTGCTGTTGCCTGCCCTCGCAAAAACGCTCTGGGCGGATGAGTCACATCGGTTGGCCGCCAAGCTGCCGACATTCTACGCGGATTTCGTGCTTGGAACCGTAGACCCCAGTGATTCCAGCCTGCTTTCTGCGCTGCTCGAGCGCGGGTTGCCCGCGTCGCTGCGCAGTAAATTCGATCGATCCGTGCTCAGCGCTGAGAGCCGGCAGCTCTATGCCCGCAGCCTGTTCGAATCCGGTCGTACCTTCTGGCATGCGTCGGATTTCACGCAAGCTGCCGCCATGGCCACGACGCGGCCGCCCATGGCTGAAGAGAACACGCTGGTTGCCGCGCTGTCGCACGCCCTGGAGAAGGGCCCCAAGGACGCCGCGGCAATGATGCTTGGAAGCACCCGGTTGGATGAACTCGGCGACGTGTCGCAGTTGGAATCAATTGCCAAAGGCCAAGGACAGACTGCGGCAATGGCAACGTACGACGCGGCCCTGATCAAAGAGTTGGGTTCGGCGGGCAACTCGAACGCGGAGTTCTTTCGAGATCTCGCGGCTCGCTACACACGCGCCGCGAGGTTGCTCAAAGACTCTGCGCAAAAGAAACAGGCTCAGGAACGCGCCGCCGCTGCAACCGAAACCGCGAAGAAGCTGCACTAAATGGGCCGTCGAGACCCTCGCTTCAAAGCGAGGCTGCTCACTTCAGATTACTGCGCAGTCATCCTAGAGAAGAACGCGGCCACCAGCCTTGCGAATGGCTGTCCGAAGCTGTTCATCCAAGCTCGCTAGGGGAAGCCCGCGCCTGAGCGCAAGCTCAAGATAGACCGCGTCGTACATCGTGAGACCGAATGTCTCGCCGAGGGCGAAGGTTTTTGTCCAGGCCACCGCGACGGTGTCGCTGTCTACTACGATGTCATAGACAGCAAGGCCCGAGAAGAACCGCTCTATTCCTGCTTTGTCCACACGAGCTCGGCGTTGAGCAACGAGAAGAACGTTACCAAGCTCGAGGTGCCAAAGTGCGGGCACCCATGCTCTGGCGCCGGCGGAGAGCGCCCCCAGCAGTCGATCGGTTGCCGCAGTTGCTTCGGAAGCAAATAGCCACGGCAGCGTGGCAGAACAGTCGAGCACGAATTCTTCGATACTCATCGGCGCCCTTCGTCGATGAGCTCACGCACTGATAACCCCTTCAGACTGTACTTCTTGCTCAGGGCGCGCAACTCCGTTGTCATCTTCTTTCGCTCAGCTTGGATCAGGGTTGACGCGGGCACTAGCCTGGCCACGGGACTGTCGTGCTTGGTGATGACTACCTCGGCCCCGTGTTTCACGCGCTCGAGCAATTCCGAGAACTTGTTCTTTGCCTCGTAGGCTCCGACGGTCACTTTGCCAGTCTTCATCCAAATAATCTAGCCTATTAGGCTAGATTGTCAAGGACAGCACCGTTGCCTCGGCCATCCACCAAGATGCCGGTACAATGTCGCCCATGGAACTCTATTTAAGCCTCAATTCGGGGAACTCTTCACGCGCCGTGTTCGCCTTGAATGAGTCGGGCATCGCGTGGACGGAGCGCGAACTCGACGTGCGCGGGGGTGAGAATCGGGCCGCCAAGTATCTTGCAGTGAACCCAATGGGCAAGGTCCCAACGCTCGTTCACAAGGAACTCATCTTGTGGGAATCGAATGCCATCAATTGGTACATTGCGAGTTGCTATCCAGAGTCGAACCTGTTGCCGCGTTCGCTCGAAGACCAGGCATCCGTGCAGCGTTGGCAATACTTTCAAGCGGGGCACGTGACACCCGCCTGCATTGCCGTCTATCGCCAGACGAATGTGAGGGTTCAATCGTTTTGGAAGGTGCAAGGTGATGAACAAACGGCCGAAGCCGGGCGCAAGGAACTCGCTCGCTATTTTCCCGTTCTCGAATCAGCGCTCAAGGGCAAGCTTTGGCTAAATGGCGAGTTTTCGATCGCTGACATAGCCTTTGCGCCGCACCTGTGGCTGCTCGCCGAAGGCGGCTTTGATTTCAACGACTTTCTAGCGGTCAAGGCTTGGCTTGAGCGGCTCTGGGGGCGCCCTGCCTGGCAGAAGACCGTTCACCGCATTTTCGACTCATGATGCGAGGCCTCGCAGGAGCCGTTCTAGAGCGGCGTGCCGAATCGTGGAACGATTTCGCGCTTTCGCGCACGCCTTTCGGCAGGCACACCGCTCTAGTTTTGTTCTGTGGGTGCGCTGCAGCGCCCCCCTCGGCTTCGCCGAGCCTCCCCCCTCGCCCGCTCCGCGGGCGGCTAGAGCGGCCGTCCTTGCGTTCCACGATTTGGCATGCCGCTCTAGTTGGAAAACAGCGGACGAATGGCCTTGCCCTGCCCTCGTTCATCGAGCCAAGCTGCGACCCAAGCCAACGGCGCGTTCCAATTGATGGCGACTTCGTTGACGCTGTAGGCATCGACGTCGTTGACGTAGCAGCGTTGGACCGCGCAACCGGAAAGGCGGCGCGAGGCCTTTGGATCGGCCAACTTCGAGTTGGGGCCGCCGGCAAGCACGCCCGGCGGTGGTCCAGGGCAACGCGCACCTTTGCTGTGCGCCCAAAACCGGTGGTGCGGGTTCTCAAGCGAGCGCACTGCATATCCTGAGACGTACGAGTAGCCAAGTGGGTTCACGCCAAGCAAATAGTCCAAGGCCTGCTCGACGACTTGAGCGTACTTTGGATTGTGCGTAATGTCCGCGGCAACGGCTAGCACCAGCGCGTTATTGGCGACGAAGGAATTCGAGCCCCAAGGGTAGTGCCCGTCATTGCCAGCTTGCATGGGCACGCGGTAGCCGCGGCGTTGGCCAAGGTCCACGAAGTGATCTGCGGCAGCGACGATGCTCTTGCGAATCGTGTCAAGTTCATCCTTGGGCAGATCGTTGGGAACCAACGCCAGCGAGAGCATGCCAAGCGCTTGCGTAGCCTGCCATGTCATTGAGGTAAACTGGGCCGTACGCTCGTGCCCCGCTTGATAAGGAAACCGGCCATGATGCGGACTCTTGTGCAGGAATGTCAGAAGCCGCGGGTCGCGCAACGTGATGAAGAGTTCGGCTGCAGCCCAGTAGAACTCGTCGCTGACTTGATTGTCGTCGTACGGCCCGCCCCCGTTGTTGCTCAGAGGCGACGCAAACAGCTTCGGAAACTTCTGCGCGGCGTTCCAACCGCGCACGGCCGCAAGCCGGCATTGTTCGGCGAATTGCGGGTCGATGTCGCGCCAGATTCGGGCGCCCTGCGCCGCGGTTGCCACGAGGTTCAGCGTGGCTGCGGTGCTCGGCGGGTGAAGAAACCGAGTGCGCGAATGTACCTGTGGGGCTTGACCGAGCGGCGTCCAGTAATTGTCATGAATCTTGTGATAGGCCAGGCCTGACTTTTCGCTGCCCGGTGGGATCTGCATCTTCAGCAAAAACTCAAGCTCCCAGCGCGCTTCGTCCAATAGATCCGGCACGTGATTGCCTTGTTCGGGAATGCTCAGTTTTCCGTCGCCGAAGTCGTCGAGCGTGGTGCCGATGTACTTCTGACGCTCGTACAAGTTGAGCAGCGTCCAGAGCGCGATACCGCCGTTGACGACGTACTTTCCGTAGTCGCCCGCGTCATACCACCCCCCGCTGACGTCGCGAGACTGCGCGCATTGATGCGATAGGCAAGGAACCTGCTCATCGCTCAAGTGCCCTGCGCGGTGGGTCCATTTGATGTCTTTGGCCCACGGAAGAGCAATATCGACCCCGCTGCGGTTGTAGTAAAAGTACGCGAGCGCGTCGTATTTGAGGTGGTGATATAAGTCGGGCTTCACGACGAACGAGTAGCTCGACTCGTCTCCGATGCGCAACTGTACGGGACCGGACGAACCCGCGGGCGGGTCGAAGTGGATCCACTGCAGCGTCTCACCAGACTCGGCATCTTTCCCCCGCGGCTCGGTGTCACCCTGCGCCAATTCCCTGCCTGAGGCGTCCAACAATTGCCAGTGTTCAGGCGCCGTCGAATGGCCCTCCACGACGGCAACCTTGTCGGCCGTGGGCAAGTAGCCCAATTGATTCACGTGGATTCGCGGGGTTGCGGCCGAGCCACATGCAAAGAGCGCCTGGCAGCCGCTGATAAGTCCAAGCCATGCGAATCGTCGAGCCTGCATGCCGAAGACTTGGCGCCAAAGTCGCACAAACTCAAGAATTGGTATCATTTTGCTGCGCAGTGACGGTTATTGAACCTCATGCCCGTAGAGTGGGCACGAGCCGTCAACGCCGCGGTCTGTCCAGTCGTCACGCGCCGAACGCGTGCCGTAAAAACATCAAGATCTGCGGCGCGAGCCTTGTGTGTACGGCCTCGCGATCGACGCCCGGGCGGTCCACGCACAGCGGCACGCCGTCAACGGCAAGTTCAGAGTCGCACGTGTTGACGTACACGAAATGTCCCTCGCCA
Source organism: uncultured delta proteobacterium (assembly GCA_963811985.1). Taxonomy (GTDB): domain Bacteria; phylum Myxococcota_A; class Polyangia; order Polyangiales; family Polyangiaceae; genus FEN-1139. The sequence goes on along the minus strand of CAWEUH010000017.1, from coordinate 274,326 downwards.
CCCTCGAGCTTTACGAGCGTTGCACGGGCGAGATACTTTGCATAGCGCCCCGCGTGCTGCTCAAAAGGCAGAAAATCATTGTCCGTCGAGCCGACGACCAGGATGCTAGCGCGCACGGCAGCCAACGTCGTGGCGCTAAAACCCGGTCCCGCTGCGGGATCGAGCAGCACCGCGGCGACAATGCGCGGATCGCCGTAGGCGCGACGCGCCTCGTCGGGTACTAGAAGTCCCGCAGCTTGCCGGTAGTTACAGCCGCGATCCGTCACGGCCAAGTCCGACCGACAATAGGCCGCCAACGCATCCGGGTCGAAAACGGCGCCGGCAAGCGCGATTGCGGTAGCGCCGCCGGAAGAATGCCCCATCGCGCCGATGCGCGTGTGATCAATGCTTGACTTGAACTCTTCCAAGCTCAGCAGCTGATCCAGCGCGAACGAACAATCTAGCGGCCGAACCCAAAGCCGCGTTACGGCACCTGGATCGACGGTATCAGCCCCGTAGAGCCACGATTCTTTGTAATGCGACACACCAAGCACCACAACGCCGCGCCGCGCCAAGTACTCAGCGAGCCAAGAGTAATTCGGTGCCGAGCCATTGGCGCCGTGTGACATGACCATCAGCGGGAAGCCTTCGCTTGCTTCGGCAAGCGGCGCGTCCGCAACGGCAAAACCGTCGCCGAGCCCGGCAAACATACGGCGCTCGTCGCGCGCGTCATTGGTCGGAACCCAAAGGTCCGCCCACACAGGGCGATTGCGACTTCTATCGTGCCACTTGTAGCGCCGGTGGCCTGTCTTGAATCGAGCGCTCTCGTTCATTGTGGAAGCATAATTGTCTTGCCCGGCAGTGCAAAGGCGCATTGCTGCGGGGCCGCCCCGGCACGCCACGACAGGGCCTGTGTGATGGCTGCGTGCTGTCGCTCGAGCAAGCGGCCGGGGCACTGCCAGAGCAAGTAAAGAGTTGACGATAGTCTGATGCGGTATCGGCCTGGAGTAGTTCATTTACATAACGTATGCTGCCCACCTGCAGCAGGGAGCCTCCCACGTGAACCGGATTTTCTCCAAGAAGCAAGTCGTGCGCCGTTATGCGAAGAACCCAATTATCACGCCGGACATGCTGCCGTTTAATTGCCGGGGGGTATTCAATAGTTCGGTTGTCAAGCATCAAGACCGGTACGTGATGATCCTGCGCTGCGAGGGGTACAATTTCTTCAACTTTTTCATGCTCGCAGAGAGCCAAAACGGGCTCGACAACTGGCAGGTCGGCAACGTAATACAGTTGCCGGATGACGCCGAGTACAAGAAGTACGCGCGCGTGCAGTACGACCCGCGCATCACGAAGCTCGACGACACGTATTACGTCACGTACTGCGCCCACAGCAGCAATGCGCGCATGGCGCTTCTGTCATCGAAGGATATGCGCGACTTCAAGTTCGAGGGCTTCATCTCGGGCACGGGCTTTCGCAACACAGTGCTCTTCCCAGAAAAGATCGACGATCTCTACACGGCGCTCGAACGACCGAATGCGATCGGCGAAATCTGGGTCACGCAAAGTCCGGACCTGAAGTTCTGGGGCAACCAGAAGCTGCTCATGGACCAGTCGCAGTGCAGTTTCGGCTGGGGCAAGATCGGGCCGTGTGGCACGCCGATTCGAACGAACAAGGGCTGGCTCATCATCTTTCACGCGGTTTCCATCGTGTGCGACTATGAGTACATTTACAACGTGGGCGTCGCGCTATGTGAGCTTGCCGATCCGTCGAAACTCATTCGAGTCGGCGACGAATGCATCATGACGCCCGAGATGCCTTACGAACACGCGGGGCACACGCCCAATTGCGTTTTTGCGTCGTCGCACGTCGTCGAGCCGGACGGCAGCGTTAAGATCTATTACGGCGCTAGCGACCGTTACCAGTGCGTGGCGGAAACTAGCGTGGCAGATTTGCTAGACGTCGCAACTAATCGTTAATGGGAGTTACTTCCAGCCCCCAAAGCCATGTTTGCCATGCCGACCTAGCGCGTCGGTGACCTGTACCTTTGCGCTGTCCGCGCTACCTGTTCGTCCGTCGCGACGTTTTGATTGTGTTGGTCGTTTGGGCCCCAGCCCAAACGACGGCATATCCAAAACTTGACTCAAGCTGAATGAGTCTTCGCTACCGCGCCTCGGCGAACAAGCGCGCGATCAAATCGCCCAGCTCCGCGTTGCAGCGCTTGTCGGCGGCCTCGCGCACGAGGCGACATAACTGCGGGTCATAGCGGTGCACGGCCAGCGCTTCCGCGGCTGCCCGGGCGCGCAACGGGGGGCCCGACTCGATAAGCCCGAGCAGGTAGTGACGCGCTGGGTCGTGCCGGCTGAACCCCAACGCGCGAATCGCCAGGCGGTGATCGCTGTCGATCGAGACGCTCTCAGCCCATTTTACCAGGGATTCGCTCGCTTTCGGATCGCGGCACTGCCCCAGCGCCAACGCGGCTGTCTCGCGATTCAGTTCGTCGGGGTCGGACAGGTTCGGCACCAACAATCCAAGACCGAATTCGAAATCTGCCGACAGTAGGGCTAGGGCGCATTCGAGCAACACGCCCGGGTCGCTGTCCCCGCTGCGCAGTTTGTACGCGAGCAACGCGACGGCACTTGTGTCCGCGTAGTGCCCAATTGCATGGGCCACGCCGGCCCTCACTTGCGCGTCATCGTCCGCCATCAGTTCACCGGCAAACAGCGCTGCCTTCGAGTGCACCATGCGCATCAAAGCCAGCAGCGCCCTCTGACGTACAGGCCCCGCTGTGTCGACCCTGCCGCCCGGGCTTGGCTCGAATTGTCGGTAACGAATTGCCGTCAAAAATGGATCTGGGTCGAGCAGTTCCATAAAGTCGAGTGCCTTGAGCGCGGCAAGCTTCGCGCGGCACCCCGGGTCGCGCTTGACTGGGTTCTCACAAAACCTGTGCCAAATGGTCAACAGAGGTTCAACCCAATCGCGCAACCCAAGTTGCACGACAATGTCGCAGGCTTCGCTCACCACTAGCCAATGGTTGTCGTTGAGACTCTGCTCGACGAGGGCCTTCGTCGATTCGCCACCCCCGCTCTGCTTGATGCGCCGCAGCGCATCGAGCTTGGCGTCAATACTGGCGGTTTGAGACTTTCTTGGCATATCGCAAGGTTTTTCGGATTCTTGCCGTGACGGCACGCAAGCCACAATCAGTCCCGCGTCAACCGCCAACGCGGGTCATCTCGACCATCGTCGAGCGAAAGCCAAGCGACTCGGCCAGCCGCCGAGCGCTCTCATTTTGGACCATTGTCCTTAGCACGATGAGCGGCGCGCCCATTGCCTCAAGCTGGTTTATCACGGCCGTAACGAGCGCGCGTGCCACCCCTTGGCGGCGCACTCCTTGTGCAACGCACACGTCGTGCACGGCCCCGTGCCGGTCGATCAAGATGCTCCAATCGCGATCTTCGATGGCGCCGTAACAGTAGCCAACGATCTCGTTTGCCCGCTCGGCTACCATAACGACCGCTTCGGGACGCTCAATCTCTTGGCTGAGCCACCAAGCGTAACCTTGCTCGACATCGTCGAGGAGAAAAAAGCGTTTGGGATCGACCGAGTGATGCAGCCGCACGATTTCAGCGCCAAGCCGGGCTGCTCCCTCGACGTCAGCCGGCGTCGCGTGGCGGATTGTTGTTTCGTTTGGCACCCGCTATGCTTACCATCGAATCGGCGACGTCGCTCGCCAAAGCGACGAAACCAGCGGCAACAAGAACGCCTGTGTGTTCTGTTCGATGGCCTGGTTCGAATCGGGCTGCCACGCCTTGATCCGACTGCAGCCTAGGGCTAGCCTGGCATCGTGGACATCCTTCTTATGATGCTGGTACCCATACTCCTTTTGGTCGCACTGGGCCTTGCGGTGTACTTCACGGGAAACCCGGCATACGAGACGATTGACCGTCCCGTCGTCAATGCTCTCGCTGGCGCAAGTTGTCCCCAATGCGGTACCACCATGGGTTTACCCTTCCGCTCTTCCGTCCTTCCTGTGCAATCCCATTGAGCCAACGGCTCACGCGGGACCCGGGGCAGTCCCTAGTCAACATGCCCCAACCTGCAGATGATTCTCCACTCTGCAGCGCTTACGGGCTGCACCGAAAGCCGCGAGTTCGTGACGAGCACTATGTTCTTGAGGCGTGCCTGCGCCTTGATGGCGTTGAGCGAGACGGGCACCTTGATTGGAGTAACAGCCATGACGTCAATCGCAACGAACGTTCCCGTATCATCCGTTGGATCGGGGTAAGCCTCGCGAATCACCTGCACGATACCGACGATCTCTTTGGTGCGGCCTGAATGGTAGAAAAATGCGCGCTCGCCGTGCTTCATTCTGAGCAGATTGTTCTTTGCCATGTGGCTACGAACACCTGACCACACTTCCCCGCGCGCGCCGCGCTTTGCCTGCATCTCCCACGACCAAGTTTCAGGCTCGGTCTTCAGTAGCCAGAATGCCAAGGGCTTCTCCTTTGCGTCGATGTAGACCGGGCGTACCGGGCTCGGTGTTGCCCAGCGGCTGGTTCCATATACCCTGGCCCTACCGCCGCCCCGTCGGCAACAAAGTACGAGCCTGTTGGGGTGGCTGCACCCGACGGCTACGCAAGATTGGCGTCGATTGTTGCCTGATACGTTTCGAAGTGGCGTGTCGCGCCTCGGGGCAGCCTACCTTGACTTGGGTCGCTCGCGAGGCGAAGATTGCGCGCCCCCCACAACAGGGGCTCATCCCCAGAGCCAAGGTCCTTCAGGAGGAGTTGCGTAGATGGAAGCCGCTGCCGAGTCGGGACTGAATAGTGAGCGCCCCGAACGTGACGTTTCATCACACATCGACGAGTTTACGTATGACGATGCAACGCCGCGCGCGTTCGCGTTGATGACCGTGATCTGGGGCATCGTTGGCATGCTCGTGGGGCTGTTTGCGGCACTCGAATTGGCAGTCCCTAGTCTAAGTTTCGGTTTGCCGTTTCTGAGTTTCGGCCGGCTACGCCCACTGCACACGAACGCGGTCATCTTCGCATTCGCGGGCAATTCAATCTTCGCAGCGATTTACTATTCGACGCAACGGTTGTGCAAAGCTCGCATGTTTAGCGACATTCTGAGCAAGCTGCACTTCTGGGGTTGGCAGGCGATTATCGTCGGTGCTGCAATCACATTGCCGCTCGGGTTCACGCAAGGCAAAGAATACGCCGAGCTCGAATGGCCCATCGACATCGCGATCGCTTTGGTGTGGGTGGCATTCGCCGTCAACTACTTCGGCACGCTAGCAAGGCGGCGTGAGCGCCACATGTACGTGGCTTTATGGTTCTACACAGCGACCATCGTCGCTATCACGGTCTTGCACGTCTTCAACAGCTTGGCTGTTCCCGCTGGGCCTTTGAAGAGTTACAGCCTTTACGCGGGCGTGCAAGATGCGCTGATGCAGTGGTGGTACGGGCACAACGCCGTGGCGTTCTTTCTAACGACGCCATTTCTCGGCTTGATGTACTACTTTCTGCCCAAAGCCGCCGAGCGCCCAGTCTTTTCATATCGTTTGAGCATCATCCACTTCTGGAGCTTGGTGTTCATCTACATCTGGGCAGGTCCACATCATCTTCACTATACGGCCTTGCCGGAATGGGCCTCGACGCTCGGCATGCTGTTCTCGCTGATGCTTTGGATGCCGTCGTGGGGCGGCATGATCAACGGCCTATTGACGCTGCGCGGCGCTTGGAACCGCGTTGCCACCGAACCCGTTCTCAAGTTCTTCGTCGTCGGGGTCACGTTCTACGGGATGTCAACGTTCGAAGGCCCGTTGCTTTCGGTCAAGTCAGTCAATGCGCTGTCTCACTACACGGACTGGACCATTGCCCACGTGCACGGCGGCGCGCTCGGCTGGGTAGGCTTCATGACGTTCGGCATGCTGTACTGGCTCATGCCGCGGCTGTTCCAGGCGCCTCTGTGGTCCAAGCGCCTGGCCACGACGCACTTCTGGGTGGGCACCATTGGGTTGGTCCTATACATTGTGCCCATTTACGTAGCGGGCCTGACGCAGGGCCTGATGTGGCGCGCCATTGACGACGCGGGCAAGCTTTCATACCCGGACTTCGTCGAGACACTGTCCGCCATTATCCCGATGTACTGGATCCGCTCGCTCGGCGGCACGCTGTATCTCGCGGGGGCCGTCATGGCTCTCGTCAATCTCGTCGGTACGTGGAAAAGCCGCCCCGCGAAGTACGAGCAGCCCGTCGTGCGCGCCCCGCGCCTAGACGCGGCTTATCAAGATCCGCCGCCGCCGGAGTCGCGGCTCAAAGGGGCGCCAGTCGTCGATTTTGCGCACAGGATCGACGTTTGGCTGCAGGGCGCCTGGCACCGCCGCTGGGAACGCCTGCCGTTCCGCTTTACCGTGTACGTGACGCTTGCCGTGGTCATTGCCTCTGCGTTCGAAATCGTGCCGACGTTCTTGATTCGCAGCAACGTGCCGACGATCAAGACGGTCAAACCCTATACTGCGCTCGAGGTGGCGGGTCGCGATATTTACGTCGCGGAAGGCTGCTACAATTGCCATTCACAGATGATTCGCCCGATCATCTCCGAAACGAAGCGCTACGGTGAGTTCTCGAAACCGGGCGAGTTCGTTTACGACCATCCCTTCCAGTGGGGTTCGCGGCGCATCGGCCCCGACCTTGCCCGTGAAGGCGGAAAACAATCAAGCTTCTGGCATGTGTTACACTTGGAGAACCCGCGACAGATCAACGACAAGTCGGTGATGCCGGCCTATGCATGGCTGCTATCGAAATCGATTGACTTCGAGAGCATCCCTGCGCACCTGCGCGCGTTGAACAAGGTCGGCGTGCCCTACGACGAGGCCACGATTTCGGGTGCCGCTGCGGACGCGCGCAAGCAAGCCCAGCTGCTCGCCAAACAGGTCGTCGAGCAAAAGGGCCCGGGCGGGCTCGAGGATAAGCAGGTCATTGCGCTGGTCGCTTACCTACAGCGCATCGGCACGGATTTGTTCGCGCCGCCTGACGCAGAGCCCAGCAGTCCGCCGGCGGCGACCACAAACTCCGTCGCTGCCGCACAAGGAGCGGCGCCATGAGCGTGAGCGATGTCGTCAGCGCCGCGGGCAACACCGGCTTCGCGCAAGTGGGTTTCGTGATTAGCTTCGTCGTCTTTACGCTGATCGTCGTGTGGGCGCTGCTACGCCCGAAAGCTGCCATGCACGCCGCGGCGCGCTGCGTGTTCGAAGACGGCGACAGTGGGAGTCTGCAGCCACGGAAGGAGCCAAGCGATGGCCGTCAATGACCGAGACGTCATCCGAGATCACGAATACGACGGCATCAAGGAATACGACAACCCGACGCCGGGGTGGTGGAATCTCGTATTCTTTGCATCCTTCGTCTTTAGCATCTGGTACTTTCTCTACTATCACGCGAGCACGATTTCTACCTCGGTCGCTCAGGGTTACGAGAATGACGTCACCGACGACCTGAAAAGGCGTTTCTCGACGATTGGCGACTTGAAACCGGATGAGCCCACTTTGCTCAAGTACATGGCAAACGCCGAATGGAAGGCCGTCGGTGCTTCGGTTTTCAAGACCAATTGCGTATCGTGCCATGGCCCTGACGCGGCCGGTCAAATTGGTCCAAACTTGACGGATGACCATTGGAAGAACGTGCAGCAACTCGCCGACATCCCGAAAGTCATTGCAAATGGAGCCGCGGCGGGCGCCATGCCGGCATGGAAGACACGCCTGCACCCGAATGAAGTCGTGCTCGTGGCGGCCTACGTCGCGTCGCTGCGGGGCAAGAATCTGCCTGGCCCGCGCGGCCCCGAAGGCAATGTGATTGCACCGTGGCCGGCTCAACCCGGCAAGCCGTAGTGGGTTCGAGCATGTGCCCAGATCACGTACTTCCCGCGCCGTCCGAGCGAGTCCTATCGACGTTGAACGCCGATGGATCGCGGCGTTGGTTGCGGCCGCGCGTTTCGCCGGGTCGGTTTCTAGGGGCTCGCCGTGTTCTGGCTTGGGCCCTGATTGTGCTTTTTACCGTGCTGCCGTTCGTGCGCGTTCACAACGCACCGGCGATCCTTCTGGACATAACGAGACGTCAGTTCACGTTGTTCGGTAAGACGTTCTTGCCGACGGACACGGTCTTGCTTGCCGTCCTTCTGCTCGGAATTGTAGTCCTTGTGTTTCTGGTCACGGCTGTCTTGGGCCGAGTGTGGTGCGGTTGGGCTTGCCCCCAAACGGTTTACATGGAATTCGTGTATCGGCCGATTGAGCGCCTATTCGAAGGGCCACCCGGGCGCGGCGGCACATTGGGGCGCAAGGCGTCCGGCGCTGGCACTGCCGCCAAGTATGTCGTGTACCTGATTGTCTCGATGGGTCTTGCGCACACGTTTCTCAGTTACTTCGTTGGCGTGGACAATCTTCGGAACTGGATGACCCGCTCGCCTGTTGATCACCCGACGTCGTTTGCCATCATGGCCGTAACGACGGCCCTGATGTTCTTCGACTTTACTTGGTTTCGCGAGCAGACGTGCATCGTCGCTTGCCCATACGGACGGCTTCAATCCGTGCTCCTCGATCGAGATTCGCTCATCATCAGCTACGATACGAAGCGCGGCGAACCGCGCGGTCACGGCCGCGGGGCGCACGTCAAGACCGTTGGGGATGCGAGCAACATACCCGGAGTCAAGAAAGGCGATTGCATCGACTGCGGCCTGTGCGTCGAAACCTGCCCAACGGGCATCGATATTCGCGAGGGCTTGCGCATGGAGTGCATCGGCTGCGCGCAGTGCATTGATGCCTGCGATGCAGTCATGGCCAAGATCCAGCGTCCGCTTGGGCTGATTCGCTATAGCTCCCAATTGCGCATGGCGGGCGAACGCGGCCGCATCGCGCGACCCCGGCTATTCATCTACGCGGGCGTGCTCATCGCCATTGCGGGCATTTTCTTGGCGCTAGTCTCGCGGGCAAAGGACGTGGACGTGACGTTACTGCGCGGCATGGGCGTCCCGTTTACGGAGCTCGCCAACGGCGAGGTCGCCAACCCGGCGCGCGTCAAAATCACGAACCGCGGTCGCCAGACTCACTCGTATCGAGTTGAAATCTCGGGGGGTGCGCGCGTCGTGCTCGACGATCAACCCCTTACGGTTCAGCCTACGGCGTCTGTCACACGCGGCCTCATGATCGTTGCACCAGCCACGTCCTTCGTGATGGGCAAGCGTGAAGTTCGCCTGAAGGTAATTGACGACAAGCAGGACGTCACCGAAGTCGCGTACCGGTTGTTGGGGCCCTATTCCATGGCAGCAAGCGCAAAGGAAGCCTCGAGTGTCGGTCAGTAGTACCGAAGTGCGCGGCCGCGTTAGGCTGTGGCCAGCCGTCATCGTCGGCGTGCTCGCGCTGCATGTGACGACACTGCTCGTCGTCGTGTTCGTCGCCACGCGCGACCCCTCCTTTGCCGTCGAGCCCAATCACTATCAAAAGGCGCTTGCTTGGGACGGCTCTGCGGCGCGCCTAAGGGCTTCCAAGCTTCTCGGCTGGAGCGTGTCGCTTCAAGCGGACACGGCCACCGACATACTGGGCCGCAGGCGGCTCATGTGCCGCATCCTCGACCAGGACGGCATTGCCGTGGTCGGCGCCACCGTGCAGCTACTCATCTTCCACCATGCCCGCGCCGCCGACCGTGTCCAAGTGAGTCTAAGCCCAGAACAAGACGGCACCTACGCGGCACTGGTTCCCATGAAACGCGCTGGGCTCTGGGAATTCCGCCTCGCCGCGCGCCGCGGGGACGCGCTGTTCAACACGGTCATCGTGCAGCAGGTCGGCAACGGTACTTGACTGGGCGGCGTTGGCCCCCCTGTCTCGGCCGCAAGCGGGCGTCAATGCGCGTGCGGCTGGCGCCTGTATGGTTTTTTGGGCATCACGGCACATGCCCGCGGTTCACGATGAGTGAGACGCGGCCTCTGCCTACCCATCGCTCCGTCTATCGTACGCTGAGTTGATGCACCGCACATTTCAAATCGACGTTGAGATGTGCCCCAACTGCGGCCATCAACGCAGTCGGTCAGGTTCCGAGCGATTTGGGAGTTGAACACATTCACCAAGTCTCATCTGCGGTTGCTACTTGCATTGCCAGGGGAAAGCTCGCTAAATAGTGCGGTGACCAAGCCCCCCGTCGTCTTGCTTTTCGCGGCATGTGTCTGTTGCACGCCCAGCCACCGGCAGATTGTCGCTGCGTCGAAGTCTGCTACGAATATCCGCGCTACACAGCCTTCACCTCAATCGCACTTTGCGCATTGGGAACCGATCATCGTGCCACCGGACCAATTATCGTTGCGCGCCGTGGTCCGCAATCATCAGCGCGACGTCCATCTCGATGCCGGCTACATGCGCTGGTTGTACGATGGCAAAAAGGCGCCACAGTTTGCTCGCGAGTTACCGCAAGACGAGTTGATGGAGCTTGCCTGGCTGAATGACGGCCTGGTCGCGACTACAAAGAACGGCAAGCTCGTCGTTGCCGATGAGCCCCTCGGCGCTTGGCGCACACTCCTGAATGATGTCAATGCGCCACCCCACCTGCTTGGAACTTACCAAGAAGCGCTGATCCTGGCTCATGCGGGCCAAGTAGGTGTGGTGATTCGCCTGCCCAAAGCCGGTACACCGCTTGATATCCATTGGCTCCCTGAATTCGAGGGGCGACCGATTATGGATGCCAAGGTCGATACCACTGGTAAGGGTTTAGTCCTATTTTCACCGCAGCGGTTGGCACAAACTTCTGACTTTGGTCGGACTTACCACGAACTTGACGACAGAGGCGTAGTCGCCAGCAAACTACGCGTGGACGGCCAGCGCGTCGTGATTGAACCGGGCGGTGATCACGACGTGTTTGCGCGAGCCTTCCTGCCGGGCGCCGTCAAAATCGAGCGCAGTCAGAGCACAGAAAAGGGCTTTAGCCCCTTTGCCGTTGTCAAGGACACCTCGCCGCTACCGCCAGCACTACGGTTCAGCGGTGATTACCGCCAGCACCGTGTTTCGGTGGCCGCAGAATTGGGCAATGGTACCCAACTTGCGGTGGATGGCGACATCGTTACCTTCTTCAATGCACCGCATATTAATGAGGCAACGCTGGGGCTTCCCTTGGGCGTGGCACTTGCGCAGGGTGCTGAGGGCTGGGGTTTCGACCAACCGCCCGTTGCTCCGCGAACTGAGCTTGGGCTAGATTTGGACGGTGCCCTTGCGCATGATAGCTGGGATTTTAGCTATTCACTGGCGGCCTGCGAGGCTACCGTGGTCGTCAAATCCGAGGGCAAGGACAACATCTACGTTCGTCGTGGCAAGCAGCCAGTGCTTCAAATAGCACTCAAAATACCCGAGGCGGCAAAGAATCCTGACTCTGAGTTCAAAGAGGGTGCAGTGCTCGCCCTAGTTTCTTCCAAAGATCTGCTGTACCGGATTAATGAGACCCTGTTTTACGTAGATCTTGAGCATCCCGAAGCGCCGCCCCAGGTGGTTGCGGTGGGCTTGACCCGTGGTGAAGCCCTCATCACTGCTTGTGGCAAAGGGTTTCCGGCAATTGTGCACTTGACCGAATGGGGTCAAGTGGTTGGCTCGGTGGTGGTAGATCCTCACGCAAAGTTGCCATCAACGATGACCCTGCGCTCGCAGGATCAACTCTTTGGTTCACTGCCACTCTTGGCGACCCTCGAAGACGGCTCGTACTTATCGTGGTCAGCCGGCAACCGGCGATTGATTCGCACCCATTCGGATGGAACAGAGACGCTCGTCACTTTGCCGGGGCCAGCGCCAGAGTCAGTGCAGCTTGCGCCAGGGGCCACGGTGTTCAAGTACGAGACAACTCGCTCGTACCCGTACCGGCCGCTGCCTGCGGGGCTTGGTTTCAACCAGCAAGGCAAGGGGCTCTATTTGGAGCCGGAAACGGGCCGGGTGTGGCAGACGCTGGATGCGGGCAAAAGCTGGACGCGCAGCAATGGACTTGGACGCACACTCGACCACAAGCGCGTGTTTTGCACGGAGAACCGCTGCGAAGTGGAAAACGAATTAGTGCGCGTGGGCTGGGACGAGCCTTCCATCCAAGGTCGATTGCCAAGCCCAGCCGCCGTATCATTGCTCCCTAAGCTGCGTATTCGCTGCGCGACCGTAAAGTCCGTAACCCTGCCAGCGGGGCTGTCTGAGAATTCAGTAATGCCCCCATCGGCCCGCCTGGAGTCAAGCGATTGGATTGCGGGGGTGATGGAGTCCAAGCAACGGCCTGGTTCCAACGAATATCCCTCACCGCTGGACTATATTACCGACAATCGGACCGGATTTGTCGTCGAACGCCAACATAAGATTCAATACTATCCCATACACAGTTGGCAGGGCCCGGAGCAGGTCAGCGGTGTGATGGTGTTTGCCAATCAACATTTGGGCGGAATTCTCAGCTACGCGCAACATACGACTCCCCATTTTATGCAAGGGAGCAAACTACCGACTGAAACCTGGATCTTTCCCGATGCGCCAGACCAAGCTCCCGAGGCACTCGAGATTACAGCCGGTGAGTTTGACTACCCCACGGCGGGTTTCTCCATTGCCCGTCAAAACATACTCGCGCGCGATGCCGACACCTTGGTCGACATGCATGACCGGCGTTTGTTTTGGTTGGACCGGCACAGTAAAGTCGAGACACGCTCCTGGGCTGGTGGCGACATCAATGGCTCATCCACACGTCCGGTAGCCGAGCGCACGAACGACGGAATCATCTGGGTCGCGCGACAGGAGCCGGGAAAGCTCGAACTACTAGCGATTGACCCCGATGGCTATACGCGCGATGCCCACCTGGCGATTGCAAAATGTCGCGAAGTCGGGGCCGGGCTCATGCGTGAGAAGGACAGAATGTTCGTGATACTGCCGGTCGAGCGCGGCGCGAACCGCCAGCTGTGGCGATTTCCAATCGACGTGAATCTGAGGGTTGGCCCCGGCGAGCCATTGGGACAGAGTGTGCGCGACAATCACGGCCTCTTGGCATTTCCGCGCTGTGGGAATAGCGATGGGGAAGCGGCGTACTTGGAGCTAGCGATACCCAACGTGCCGGTCGAACTCGGTGGTGAGAGTAACCGTGGCCTGTTGCGTCGCCTGTTGCGAATCGAGCACAACCGAGCCTGCCAGCTTGCCTCGGAATTCATTGTCGAAAGCGACCCCGATGTTGCGCCGGACATTCAAGTCAAGCTCAAGATCCTCTGGCAGGCAAACGGGACAGACGCGCTAGTTTGGCAACACGGGCGCGGTCTCGGGAAGGGCGCCTGCGGAATTGAGAACTAGCTATAGCGACTGGCGCCATTTGCCCAGCGGCTCGAGCTTATCGAGAACGAAGCGCTCCTTTGCGCAAGCCCAATTTGAGCAGGCCCTGCTATTGACATGCGCCTTGAGGCGAGCAATGGCATCCGCCCGAGTCTCGGTGAATTCTACCAGGCGGCAGCGCGCCCAAGAGGCTGTATCCCGATCCGAATCCCTTTGAAGCTTTTGTGCGCGAGCTATTGCCTGGTTACGCCAGACGGCGCGTGACTCATTTTGATGGGCTTCGTACCAGTGAACGAAGTAAGGGACACCAAATCTATGTTCCTTGCTCCAGGCTGGATCGAGCACTTGCGCATCCTTCGGCGTAACATACGTAAGCACGACCAAAGCGTCTTCAAGGCCGTCAACGTACGCGTAGTGGCGCGCGAAGCGTTCGATCCGCCTGTCGGCAAGGTCTGCCCGTGCGGCAAGGCGATTGCTTGCGCGCAGCAGGATGGGCACCAATTCCATGCGACCAGTGTTGGCGAGCGCCCGCAGCATCGCTGGGTAAAGTGGGTCGTTTTCCTTCTCTTCTGTGCAGATACGCGGCTCATCGAGTACGTCGAGAATGGCCGCGGCAGCATCCGGCCCCAGCTCCGCCAAAGCACGCTCGCTATCGCTGCAAACTGTGGTTACCGGCAGGCCACTTTGCTCATCGAAGGACTGGCAACGCAGAGACAGGCGCTGGGCTGCAACTTGCGCTCGCCTCGCAAGCTCTGGGTCCCTCGGTGGCGCGATGCCGTGCCCCTCGAAAAGCCCAACTAACGGCACCTCAGCGAATGCGAGACGCGGTGCGCCGAGCGCCACTGCGACCAATAGCGATGCTAGCTTTCTACGTGCCGCAAAAAAACAAAGCAGTTTTTGACTGCGGACTGCGGATGTTGCAAGCGTGCCTGCGATCATATACTCGACTTCAGTTACATCAATTCGCGGCGATTTGCCAGCTGCGAGTATTCGAGGCCCACATGCCGCTGCAGGGCGGCCTCGTGTCAGTCGCTGCACCCACAGGTACCCTGCTCCTTAGGCAATAAGTTGGGTGCTCCCTTCGCGCAAACCGTGCTCTGCCCATCGGCTTTGCAACGCTCACGAAAAGACCGCGGGCAATCCATGAAGGTGTCGCACAAGATTTGCGTCATGCCGTCGCCAAAAGACAGCGTACATCCCCCACCATAGCCGGATACGCCGCAGAAATAGCCGGGCAGGCAATCGGACGGTTGCGTGCAAGAATACGATGCGCCCTCCGTCACCGGGCAGTTTTCCTCCGTAGAGCACTCCAGCTGCTCGCGGTTTTCGCCGCGAACACAGCAAACGGGCTTTGCGGCAGTGCAGGTCGAACTTTCCGCAACGAATGGGTCGGTGGGGCCGCTTGATAACGCACCAACCATTGACGCACGTTGCTCCCACGGTTCGGCAGGGAACCTCGGGCACGCAAGGTTCACCGTCTTCGCAAGGAAATCGTGAACCAGGGTCCAGCGGCGTGCAAAGCGTGGCTTGCCAAACGCCCGCGGACCAAGCATCTTGGCAGCACACCTTTTGCTTTCCACAAGATTTTGACTCGTCGCAGGCATTCAAGGTGGCTTGTCGGGTTTCGCAGAAGTCGCGTAGATAATACGGCGAGTTCTCTAGTTGTTCTTGCGTGACGCGAATACAAATGCTTTTCGCCTCACTGGGCGCGACTGATCGACAGCATACCTCTTGCCCAAATTTGCAACTGGTATTCCCGCATGCAATCCGCCCAAATTCGGGCGCTGGTCGGGTACTGGCTTTTGTCGAAGCGGCACTGAAAACCACTTCGTGTTTCGCGTCGGACGCAACGGTCGCATTAGCAGACGCGCTCGTTGCGCTCGACGGCTGTTCAATTGAGGTGGGCGCTGCCGTCGCGAACGCAGGTCAACCTGTCATCGCGCTTGAAGCTGGCGGTACGACTGAGCCCGGAGCCAGCGGAGCGGCCCAAGCCGCCGCCGGCCTATGCACCTGGGGCACCGCCGGGCCCGCTGTGCACGCGCCAATACACAGGGTCCAAGCGGGAAGCGCTGAGTGTCGAGGCAACATATTGCGTTTCGGCTTTCTAGCACGACCTGGATCTTACGGTGTGGAATTTCGGCGGGAGTTCTTATCACAACTGCGACTTAGGACATTGTGAAGTCGCGGCGATGCGTCTGGCCTCGAACACATCGTGGCGAGTGAGACACGAATCCGCGTTCGCAGCGATCGCCCGACGACGGCTGAGGTTCTACAGCGCATTCGTAGTCGAACCCGCTCTCAAGCAGCGTATCGATTCGGCTACTGCGGTGCGTGCCGAGCGGGGTAGCCGGCGGTGATCGTACTGGACGCATCGGTCGTCGTGGATCTGCTGCTCGATTTGGCGCCCCATGCCAAGCCACGGGCGCTACTCTCGTCACTCGCGACAAGGCGCTAGCACGTGTCGTTGGCTGCAAAGCGACGGTTCAGGTTCTGGGGTTAGCGACCGCAGGCGCGACCTGATCGGCGGCTGCGGTGGTCCTGACATTACTGCCCAAGCCCGTGCCCGCAAGACCTCTACCCAAGGAGGCTATCGCTCGCTACCCACGATACCGCCGTCATTTGGCCGTGGGAATAACCGTTGCGAATCCCTCGCCTTGTGCGGCTTTGACGAGCTCTTCGTCCAAGGCCACGAACTCTTTGCTTCGAGGCCTGCCTTCTGCCCAGACACAAGCCGCACCTAGCTGGAGAGAATCCGCCGCACGCAAAGGGTAGCGTCTCAACAGGCGTTCCGCCTCGTCGCGCACAAGATCGACGGCCACCACCTCGGCCCAGCGCGTGGCAAATTTGGCAATACGAGTTTCAGCGGCGGTCACCGCCAGTTTGGTCAAGAGGCCACTGCGATGTTGCCTCCAAATCGCGGATAGTACTTCTGTTCGCGTGAAGCTCCAGACCACTTGGACGCTATCCGAACGCAACAGTTGTCAACAACCGCGACTGCGAGCCTCTTCGACGACTAGGGGGACAATTGCCGACGAATCCCAAAATCTCACCTGGAACTCCGACGCTGATCAATCAGAGCTTCCGTCACGCTTGCGCGAGAGGCATTGGGTCCGGGGCGAAGAAGCTCACGCGGAACCGGCCCCGGCTTGCCCCGGCGAAGTACCCCGAGCCGTTCGAGTCGCACGAGATCTTTGTCTTCAAGTTTGGTATCGACGCTCGAATCAACGGGTACCAAGTCCGCTACGGGTATATCGCGAAGTAGAATTCGTATGTGACCCCCGCGTTGCACGTACGCAAGATGACGGGACAGGTTATTTTTGGCGTCGGCCACCTTCACGACTCGCATATAGCTAAGTTAGCCATGTTGGTATCGTTCCGTCAAGCAACGAGTCACTCGTGAACAACTCGTTTGGCGGGGGCTTGTCGTGCGATCCAAGGGAAGCCCTTCCAGCACCACCTGACTGGCGCGATATCTCAGTCGCTGGAGTGCCGGATGTTCACGCGGTTTTGGTCATGACGGCGTCTTCATGCCGCGCGGGGCATCCATAGGGGCTTCTCAATTCTTCGAATCAACGTATGATAGCTAACCCACTGGAGGCACCCTGACCCTCACGAACGAGCACCTACAGCAATTCCTAAGACTCTTCGCTGCCGTGGCCGTGGGGTTCGTCGTGGGATTGGATCGGCACGTCCGTCACAAGCCGGCGGGCGTTCGCACACACAGCCTGGTGTGTCTTCGGATCGGCCGCGGCGACGCTGGGTGCGGTGGTGGCTTTTCCCGGCTCGAATGTCGTGCAGGCGTTGCAGGGGGTCGTGTCCGGAGTGGGCTTTCTGGGTGCAGGTTTGATCTTGCACGGCAGCCGAAGTAACGATGTTCACGGCCTCACGACAGCGGCCTCGGTTTGGTTTGTCGCGGCCGTCGGAGCCATTTTGGGCATCGGTGCTTGGTTCATTTCTGCTTCAGCAACGCTGCTCGGTCTGGGGGTCTTGTTGTTCGGCGGGGCTCTGGAGAAGCGTTTCGAAAAGGAAGCGGAAACCAACGAAGCCCGCCGGCTGAGCGAGGGACAAAAGAACAAGGGAGGCGAGAACATTGGAACTTGAAATCGTCGCCAAATCGGCTGTGCCTCGGGTCCGGCAAGCATTTGGGAAAGCCATGCGAGAGTTGGTCCCGCGCGAGGTTCACTCAGAGTGGACTTTAGAACACGCGCGAGCCACGGCCGTCGAGCGCACCCAGCAAAGCCTGGTTGGGCGCATCCCGTCGCTCGTCCCGCTGCGCAATGAACGCATGCTAGCGTCACCCTTTGCCTATTTCCGTGGCAGCGCATGCCTGATGGCCTTCGACCTCTTGCACACGCCTCCAACTCGGCTTTCCGTGCAATTGTGTGGGGACGCCCACGTGCGTAATTTCGGAACCTTCTCGCGCTTCGATGGTTCGATAGGGTTCGACGTCAATGACTTCGATGAAACATATCGCGGCCCCTTCGAGTGGGATTTGAAGCGTCTTGCAGCGAGTATCGTGCTCGCAGGACGTGAAGCCAACCACGACGACAACTCTTGCAAAGACGCGGTTCGTGCGTGCGTCGGAAGGTACCGGCAGCGCATGAAGGACGTTGCGGAGTGCACTCCGCTCGAGATTCTGCGCAAGCGCGCCAATCGTGAGGAACACGCGGAAGTCATCGAGCGGCTCATGGCCGAAGCCAAACACAAATCGCACGAGCGCCTTTTCGATGACCTAACGGAAGCATCCGGCACAACGCGGCGGTTCAAGGATTGTCCGCCCCTCGTTGAGCGGGTGGGGGTTGGCGAACATCCCCGATTCGTGGCGGCCATCGAGAGCTACCGAAGAACCGTCTCACCGGCGATGCAGGTCAGTCTCGAAGCGTACCGGTTTGTGGATGCGGCCTTCAAAGTCGTCGGTGTGGGCAGTGTCGGCCTTGCAGCGTACGTGGCACTCTTGGCCACCGGTAAGGATGAGCACTACTTGATTTTGCAACTGAAGCAGGCGCGCGAGTCTACCGTAGAGCTTGCCATGCGCGCAGCCGGGTTGCCGGCCCCAACGTGGACTCACGCGGGCCAACGCATCGTCGAAGGGCAACGAGCCATGCAAACCCAAGACGACCGCTTCGTCGGATATACGACTCTCGATTCGATTCCATTCATGGTTCGCCAACTGGCGGAGAACAAGGCTGCCATCGACAACTCGAGCGTGCAGGGAAGCGGGCTCTCGGCTTACGCGAAGGCGACAGGCTCCATGCTTGCATTGTCACATGCAGTCACTGGAGATCCGGTGACCCTCGCGGCGTATCTCGGCAACTCCGACACGTTCGATCATGCCCTATGCCGGTTTGCGGTCGCGTACGCCAACCAAACCGAAGACGACTTCACGGAGTTCAAGAGCCAACGGTCGGCTACCGTCTAACCCTCGAAATTGCGACTTATGCATTGTCGGAGCAGAACTGGACTGCCGCCAATCATGTGAGCGCGGGCGCAGGGTAGGCGGAATTCGGCGCGCATGGCTCAGCGCGGCATATGAATGTTTGCGTCGATTTTATGACGTTGTGTCTCGCGAATCAGCAGCCCACCGATGATGAGCGTGGTGACGCAAACCAAAATGGGATAGGCCAGCCCCCAATATATTGCGGCACCTCCGAACGAGGTCTTAGCCCACAAGGATGTGGTCACTGCCGTCGCAATCAGCGGCAGAAATCCTCCGAACCACCCATTGCCCAAATGGTACGGCAATGACATCGATGTGTAGCGGATTCTGGTGGGAAATAGCTCCACCAAGAAAGCGGCGATCGGGCCGTAAACCATGCACACATAGACCATTTGCAGCACGAGCAATGCCACCATCACGGGGTAATTGATCGCAGCCGGGTCGGCCACCTTCAAACCCATTGGGTTTGCAAAGTACTTCATCGCCATGTAAATCGGTACATACGTGAGCGCAGCCAGCGTGATCCCGGTGAGCATGATCTTCTTGCGCCCAATTCGGTCTGACAGTTTACCGAACACCACGAATAGCGGGGTGGTCAGCAGCAGAGCAATTGACATCATGATGTACGCACTCTTCCAATTGATCTTCAGAACGCTCTGCATGAAAGTGAGTGCATAGAATTGCCCTGTGTACCAAACCACGCCTTGCCCCGCCGTTGCACCGAATAGTGCGATGAGTACGTACTTGAGATTCAGGGGATTTGTAAAACTTTCTTTGAGCGGATTGCTTGATGTGCCACCGCTGATCTTGAGCTTACTGAACAGCGGCGACTCCTTCATTTTGATGCGCATGTACATCGAGATGGCGAGTAACACGAACGAAAGTAGGAACGGCACCCGCCAACCAAATGACTTGAATGCGGCTTCTCCGACATAGACGCGAGTCGTGCCAATGACGCCCATGCTCAGAAAGAACCCGATGGTGGCAGTGGTTTGGATGAAGCTCGTGTAGTAACCGCGTCTTTCATCGGACACGTGCTCCGCCACGTACGTGGTCGCGCCGCCATATTCGCCACCGAGGGCGAGCCCCTGCAAAAGTCGCAACGTCACGAGCAGTGCTGTGGCCCCTAACCCGAGTGTCGCATACGTTGGCAGAAACCCGATGAGCGCCGTGCTTAGACCCATGGTGGCCATGGTTAACAGAAAGGTATACTTTCGCCCAACGAGATCGCCTATGGTACCGAACACGAGCGCGCCGAGCGGTCGCACGCCGAATCCGGCACCAAAGGTGGCGAGGCTTGCCAACAGTTGCGCTGTCTCGTTACCTTTCGGAAAGAAAAGCCCCCCGAAGAACACCGCCAAACTTCCGTAGAGATAGAAGTCGTACCATTCGAATAGCGTGCCGACGGAAGATGCGAGTATGACCCGGCGCAATGTGACAGGGTCTGTGATGATCCGATCCGCGGACTTGGGCGCAACGGAGTCAACAACACCCTGGGTGTGCAATACAACATCCTGAACTTCCGATAGAGATCGGTTCATGGCGAAGTCTCTCGGCATATGCAGAACGGCACTTGGACATTGACCCGGTTGTGGCATTGGGTGCTGCAGCACCCATCAAACACGCGTCAGACCGAAGCCCTCGACGTATCTGAGTTGCGTCTAACATGGTTCGGTTACGCTCATCAATAGCAATAAGTTGCGGGGCGATCGCTCGTGGCTTCACGATTGGTTGACGAACGGCTCATGTTTCAGGAGCTGCGCCTTTCTCAACGCTTGAGTTGATGCAACGATCAGAGCTATCCGAGCTGGGGTCTCGAGACCTGATGGTGCGTGATCCCAGCCTCACCGATTGCGTGACCCTCTGGCTTGAGCTTGAACTCGAAAGCCTGTTGAGTGCAGTGGGCGCGGCTCGCGTGCACAATCAATCGCAGACGCGTCGCGGTCGAGATCTGGATCACGTTGCGCAGCTCAGCGTTCTGCTCCTCGAGCGTAGCGACCTTCTTCTCAAGCGTTGCAAGCCGAGCGAACTTGACTGACTTCGCGCTTGACGGCAACGTGACCGCTCACTTTTGGCGGCGTGGGTGGAGTGGAGGTTCGCGCTCCACTTGGATGATACCCAAGAAAATGAGGCTAGCGGCGCGATTGGCCGCGCAGCGGCCGGGTCCAAGGGACCCATCACTTCAGTGGAATCGCGCCACTAGCGTGCTATGCCGCAGCGTCGGGGTTCCGACAGTCAGTGGGTCTTGGTTCTCGGAGGTTGATGAATCGTGAAAATTGGGCAGCATATTGGGTTTTCTGGGATTGCCATTTTGGTTTTTGCCTGTTCGGTCAGCTCGAGTCCGACTGCCACCAACAGCAGTGCGGGAGGGTCATCAAGCACCTGCGAATCTGGCAGCTTGCGTTGCGCGTGCTACGGTAACAACACGTGCGACCAAGGGCTGCAGTGTATGAGCAGCGTGTGTGTGGCCATCCCTAATGGCGGTGGCACCAGTGCCGGCGGTACATCCGCGATGGCAACGTCGAGCATCGGCGGTTCCACAAATGCGGGTGGCACAGCGACTACCGGCGGCGCTGCCAATCTTGGAGGATCGGGTCTTGGCGGCACGGGTACGGCCAGTGGCGGCACGGCAACGGGCGGCACTCCTGCGGCAGGCGGAACGACAGGCACCGGGGGCAGCGTCTTTGCTGGCGGCGCAAGCGCAACCGGTGGTGGAAGCGCAGCGGGAGGTGGATTTGCAAGGACGGGCGGAACCTCATCTACCGGTGGCGCCGGGGTCGCGGGTGGACTTGCAGTGACGGGCGGAACTTCTTCTACCGGTGGCGCCGGGGTCGCGGGTGGACTTGCAGTGACGGGTGGAACTTCTTCTACCGGCGGCGCCGCGATCGGTGGCAAGGCGGCGACTGGTGGGACACTGGCGACTGGCGGGATGCCGGCAACTGGCGGTGCGGCAACTGGCGGGATGCCGGCGACGGGTGGCACCCCGGCAAGGCCACCGGGGCCGTGCGACATCTACGCGGCGGCCAACACACCGTGTGTGGCGGCGTACAGCATGGTTCGCGCCCTGAGCAGCACGTACACCGGGCCCCTTTACCAGATCAGGGTCGGGAGCTCGAGCACGAACACTGGCACAGGCGGCATTCTCGAGGATATCGGGATGACTGCGGATGGCTACGCTGACACAGCCACCCAGGACGGCTACTGCAGCGGCACGGTGTGCACGGTCGCGACCTTATACGACCAATCCGGGAACGGCAACGACCTCATACGGGGGACCGCAGGCCCCACAGGAAACGGGATCCATTCGGGCGACGACGACTACGAGTCAAGTGCGACCAGGGGCGCGGTGAAGGCAGGCGGTCACAATGTCTACTCGCTCTACATGAATGAATATGAGGGGTATCGGACCGCCCTCGGCGTCAAGGGCAAGGGCGTGCCGATTGGCAACACGGACCAAGGTATCTATGAGCTCGCAGATGGCACGCACTACGGTCCCGCATGCTGCTGGGACTTCGGCAATGCGTCACCCGATCCCAATACATACGTCACCGAGAACACGTTGTTCTTCGGAACCGGCTTTTGGGGCACCGGCGCTGGTAGCGGCCCATGGTTCATGGGCGACTTCGAGGGCGGTGTTTGGGCCGGAGGCTCCGGAGCATCCACCAACAACAACCCAAGCAACCCCTCCATGGCAGTTTCTTTCGCCCTTGGCATCCTGCACACAACCTCCGGGCAATATGCACTTAGAATGGCCGATGTTCAGACTGCCACCACCGATCTGACGACCGCATACAGCGGCGCATCGCCCAAGACGTGGGGCAATGCGGGTGGGATTGTCCTTGGGGTTGGCAGTGACAACAGTAATAACTCGTGGGGAACCTTCTACGAGGGCGCCATCACCGCCGGCGCACCGAGTGACACCACCGACCTCGCCGTCATGAAGAACATCCAGGCTGTGGGGTACTCGAAGTAGCACTGCCAAGTCCAAACACTGCTCAGGGGTCAGTCGGCGCAGCACGGATCTTTCACCGATTGGTCGTCTAATCTTCGACTCACTGATACGATTGTTGCAGGGGTTGTTCGATTTCGAACTGCAATTCAAAAAGAGTATTAGGGGGCGTGGCGCAAGCTGTCCCTCACCCAACCGCTACTCGAAGGCCAAGTTGGGGCAGCCCTGGCGCGTTACGAGGTGTGGCTTGCGTCTTCACGACCGGTCTGGCAAACTATGGTGTTTGACGTTGGGTTTCACGAGTTTCACTACCACAAGGTATTTCCGTTCCATCTGTGTAAGTGTCTCGGCCCGCGAAACTGCGACCTGCCCTAACTAGCCACAAACGGTTGATCACAGGCGGGCATCGCGGGAATTCGAAAACATTGTCGAGAAGAATATCTTATATTCGCAGTTCCGACAGGAGGTTTGCCCGTGCGTACATCATCACTCCAACTATTCGTTCTTACCGTCGGCATCGTCGTAGTGGGTTGCAGCGGCACGGGGACGACATCGACTCCTCCTGGCGGTGGAGGCGGTGCTGATAACACCTTGGGCGGCACAACGTCGGACGTTGGGGGGTCGTCTGCGACCGGGGGTAGCATCAGCAACAGCACCGGCGGTTCTATCTCGCCGACGGGCGGTGCTATGGGGACTGGAGGCGCGCCTACCGGGGGACTCGCAGCAACGGGCGGCAGAGCAACGGGCGGTGCGCCGGCTGCTACCGGCGGTTCCCCCCCTACGGCCACGGGTGGGATGGTGCCAGCCACTGGCGGTTCGCCGCCAAAGGCCACGGGTGGGATGATGCCAGCCACTGGCGGTTCGCCACCGGTAGCCACGGGTGGGATGCTAACCTTCGGTGGTAGCAAGGCGACCGGAGGTGCCGTAAATGGCGGCGCCAAAGCGACGGGCGGCAGCACCGCCGCTGGCGGCGGTAGCGCCGTGGCAGCGGGCGGGGGCCCTGATTGTTCGACTCCCATGCCGACCGGCGGCGTTGACCACACCGGAACGAACGTCAATGGCACAGCCGACGGCCTCAATTACGGTATTTGGACGAACGGAAGCGGGGGCACCATCACGGTCTTTAGCAATGCTCATGCGTTTGCTACTTCTTGGAACAATAGCCAAGATTTCCTGGCCCATCTCGGCTTGGATTTCAACGGCTCCAAGGCCGCCACCGCTTACACATCAATTGTCGCACAATTCGTCGAGACAAAATCGGCAACCGGCGTCCCCTGGTCGTCTATTGGAATGTATGGGTGGATGCATAGTCCATGTATTGAATGGTACATCAACGAAGATTCGTTCGGTGGTATGGGAGGCTCGGGCGCCACGGCCACCATTGATGGGGCTACGTACTACTTGACCACGACCACGACGACCGGAACCGGTGGCGCCAATGCTTGCGAGTCCGGTCATACGGGCGGTTGGACTCAGATCCATAGTACCCGAAAAACGGCTCGCCAATGCGGAACAATTACCGTTAGCGACCACTTCGCGGCGTGGGCGGCCCAGGGCTGGAGCCTGGGGGGCCTGACCTCGGTTCACATCAATGTCGAAGTGGGGGGTGGTAACGGAAGCATTCAGTTCCCAGTCGCAAACGTTACAGCGAACTGAAGGGGTCTTCTGACCCAACAAAGACACTTGGCTCCGACAGGAGGTTGGCCTGTGCATGTTTCATCACTGACGTTGTTCGTTCTTACCAGTGGGATGGTCGTCGCGGGCTGTAGCGGCTCGAACACGCCGAGTACTCCCAATGGCACGGGGGGTGCCGATAATTCAGCGGGCGGCTCAACGTCAGACGTTGGGGGAGCACTCGCAACCGGCGGGACCACAGCCAGCGCAGGAGTCGCAGCCACCGGTGGCAGCGTCGCGGCTAGTGGCAAAGCGGCTACCGGCGGCAGCAAAGCCACCGGCGGTGCCGCTGCCGGCGGAGCTTCTACTGGCGGGGCCGCTGCCGGCGGCGGCCCCGATTGCTCGGCTACGATGCCGACCGGCGGCGTTGACCACACCGGAACGAACATTAACGGCACAGCCGACGGCCTCAATTACGGCATTTGGACGAACGGAAGCGGGGGGACCATCACGGTCTTTAGCAATGCTCATGCGTTTGCTGCATCTTGGAACAATAGCCAAGATTTCCTGGCCCATCTCGGCTTGGATTGGAACGGCACCAAGAGTTACACCGCCTACGGAACGATTACCGCACAGTTCGTCGAGATAAAGACGGGAACCGATGGCGGCTGGTCGTCTATTGGAATGTATGGGTGGATGCACAGTCCGTGTATTGAATGGTACATCAACGAAGACTCGTTTGAGGGTTTGTACGGGAATGGCAGCGCCACAGCCACCATTGATGGGGCTACGTACTACTTGTCCACGACCACGACGACCGGAACCGGTGGCGCCAATGATTGCGAATCCGGTCATACGGGCAGTTGGACTCAGATCCATAGTACCCGGAAAACGGCTCGCCAATGCGGGACCGTTACCGTTAGCGACCACTTCGCGGCGTGGGCGGCCCAGGGCTGGAGCCTGGGGAGCCTGGTCTCGGTTCACATCAATATTGAAGTGGGGGGTGGTAACGGAAGCATTCAGTTCCCAGTCGCAAACGTTACAACGACCAGCAACTGAACTGGCTGCTTCGTTCGCCCACCGCACCTTGCTCAGGTTCGCCAAGGAACAAGCCCGACACCTTTCGGAGCCGGGCTTGTATTCGTGCTGAGCCTTTTGCAGCCTACCAGCGATTGCCGCCGCCGCGCCCGCCGCCGCCACCACCGCGGCCACCGCGGAAGCCGCCACCGCCGCCGCCGTTCTGGCGCTCTTCGGCTTCGTTCACCTTGAGGGAACGGCCATCCAGCGTCGAGCCGTTCATTTGCGCGATTGCCTTGATGGCCGAATCCGACGACCCCATGGTCACGAACCCGAAGCCGCGCGATTGACCCGATTCACGATCCGTGACGAGGTGCACGTCCGTAACTTCGCCGAAGGCAGAAAAAGCCGTGCGGATGGATTCTGAATCCGACTGAAATGAAAGATTACCTACGTAGAGACGATTGCCCATTTTGATTCTCGATTCGAAATACGGCTCGAAGAGTAACCCTACCATCCGTTGAGCCGTGAGGGACCGGAAGGAGGGCCGCGGAGACTATCTCCCCGCGCCCACGCGCCGTTGCCGATGCAGCGAGTTCGCGATCCCAAACCGAGAGAGCGTTGTCGTCGAGTGCGGTAAACGTACAGTGAGGAGCAGAAGCATAGCTACGGAATCGGAATTGGCAACGCGGCCGGCGGGCTGGCTACAGAGTGGCGACGGCGAACTTCTGCTAGCTATCAAGCCGTGATTGGGCGGCAGGTCGCAGCGGCTTCATCGAAACGGTGGGTAATTGACATGGATGCCTAGCGCCGATGCTCTCGCTCAAGTGAGACAAAAACCAAGAGAATCGACATGAATGGCAGGGGCATTGAGGGACAGCCCTTGCGCCAAAAAATATACTATGTATATATAACCACGCAAGGGAAATGGACTTCCATGGAGAACCTCGAGACTTGGCTTCCGCTGATACGCAGCCCCGGTGGCGCACGCGCTCTTCGCTGCCAGGGGCAAGACCTCGTGGACGACGCGGGCGGCCGCTACCCGGTGCAGCACGGTATTCCGCGTCTTGTGGCCCCTGATGCATTGCAGAGTGACGACGCGAGTTGGAACATATTCTTCGACTGGATTGCGCCGCTGTACGAGCTCAACGAGCGCGTCGGGGTGCGCCTGCTCTGCGGGCTCAATCTGCGAAACGAGCAACGCCGCCTGGTCGAATCCCTACCTATTGCACCCGGCAGCTCACTGCTCGAAGTTTGCACCGGGCCGGGCGTCTATCAACCTTTGCTTGCCGAGGCCGTCGGCCCTCGCGGACGCCTGGCAGCACTCGATTTGTCCTGGGGCATGGTGCGGCGCTGCGCGCAACGCACGCGTCGGCAGTGTCCCACGCCCTTCGTGGTGCAAGGCAATGGCGCAGCGCTGCCGTTTGCCGATGCCTCGTTCGATCATGTCTTCCACTTTGGCGGCATCAAGCTATTTTCCTCGCCGCAGCGCGCCGTGATGGAATGCGCGCGTGTGCTGCGACCCGGCGGTCTTCTGTTTCTCGGTGATGAAGGCTTTGCTCCAACCATACCGCCGCGTGGCTGGAGGCGACGCCTACTGCTACGCATGAATCCTTGCTTTCGACGTCCTCCGCCGGAGGTACCTCCGCGGCTGACACTGAAGAAGCAGGACAACGTCTACGATGGTCTCGCCTTCCTCTGGACGCTCGAGCGTGCTGAGACCTAAGACGCATATGCGTCCCCGCGGGCGACCCACTCGTAACGCCCAACCACTATCGCGCGAAAAGGTATTGAGGAGCGCGCTGGCTCTGCTCGACGAAAAGGGACTGACGGCATTGTCGATGCGACAACTCGCGTTGGCCATGGGCGTGACGCCAATGTCTCTGTACAATCACTTTGATAGTAAGGACGAGCTGCTCGATGCGATCCATGAGGCCGTTCTCCTGGACGTTCCGTTGCCAAAACTCCGCGCGAAGACCCCTTGGAAGCAAGCGGCGACCGAGATCGCACACACGCTGCGACGCCGCCTGCGTGCGCACCCTCACGCGCTTCTGCTTTTCGCGACGCGGCCGGCGCGCGCGGAAGCGGTCCTCAAGGTTGTGGATCAGTTCCTTGGGCAGCTTCTTGCCGCTGGCTTTTCTGCACGCCTAGCCCTTTACGTCTTCGACGGCATCGTTGTGTTCACGGTGGGCCACGCTCTTGCCGAGTTCGGCATCTCACCGGTCGCGGCGCCCGAGCGCGACGGTAGTGATCTGGCACCGCGGCACAAGGCGCTCGCCCGCGCTGGGCTAGTCCACCTGCCGCGTGTCTTAGCGGCAACGCTCCCTCACAATTACACCGCCGAGTTCGAGTCAGGGCTACGTGCGCTGCTAGACGGCTTCGAGCTCCAGCGAAGTTGAGGTTGCTGAACCGCGGAGCAAATCCGGTTTCTGTCAGAACTGTTGGAAGAAGGTAGCAATCGCGGGTCCGGACTGGTTCCACATTGCGTGCCCCTCACCCGATATCAAGCACCACGTTACCGGGTAGCCCGTATCGCAATTGTCGTAAGCCACGCACGGGGAGGGGTTGACCGCTTGCGTGGTTGAACTGCAGTGATTGAGGTTGGCGAAGGTGTCACGGGCAGCCTCCGCGTTCGTGGGCGTCACCGTTGTATCCTGATCGCCTTGGGTCTGCCAAACTGCGATCTCGTGCGACGGTTTGCAATTGTACACGATGGAAAAGCCCGACTCTACGCCAATGGCGCGGAAGACATTGGGCAGCAGGCACCCAATAGTGACTGACATCATGCCGCCGTAACTGAACCCCATGGAAAAGATGCGGCTCTGGTCAACACAGTAGTTGGACTCTACCGTGCTTACCATGGCCGTCGTGAAGTTGATGTCTTGGTTGTTGGTGTTGGGCCAACCCCTGGTGCCGCTGGAGTCAGCGAGCCCCTGCGGAATCACGTAGATCGCGTTAGCGAAATTCGGCCTGACATTGTAGAAATTGTCGCTAAAGATCAGCTCAGCAGATCCACCCATCATGTGAAACTCAAAGACTACTGGGTAGGCATGCGAAGCGTCGTAGTTCGAAGGAAGTTTCACATAGTACTGGCGTGTTGTGACCGTCCCGTTGGTAGTGACATCGATGGAGCAAGGCGAACCGGACGTGCTGCACGGCGCCGGATAATTCGTCATGCCGCACCCCGTCGTCCCCGAGGCGCCGCCAGCGCTCGAACTGCCACCGGTCGCCGAGGCGCCGGTGCTGGTGCTCCCACCCACGCCAGATCCACCGAAGGCGTTGGCCCCCCCACTGCCCGAAGGCGACGTCGCGTTCGTGCCACTGCATCCCAAGAGATACGCAAATGTCGCGATAACGCAGAGGTCGAATTTTTGGAACATTGTTTGAGGCCTCCTAGAGGTTGGCGCCCGTTGCGCTCGGCAGCCCACGCAATCGCTGCGCTTGGGTAATTTTGGCAGGCAGACACGCGAGCGCGGAGAGGCCGATTTGTCACCCCTACGCGAGCAAAATGTTGCCACGTAGCTGGATCGGACACTCGGGCGGGTCGCCGGATCTAGAATACCGCTGCGATTTCTCGATCCGTCAATTCGATGTGCAGTACTCCTGGTGTTTTGCTCACCGTGTTGAATAATCCGGGTCGCGAGACCGCTGGCGGTCGTGTACGTGAATGTAACCATTGGTTCGGGAGCGGCTCCATCCGCTGGCAAGCATCATAGGCAAAAAGCGAAACGGGTATGGGAAACGAAGCAATCGGGGATAAGGGCAGAAAGGTCAATGAGTCTGGCGCGGCACAAGCGCACGGCGGAGCGAACGCGGCCGGCGCGGGCATCCGCGGATTGTGGATCGCGTCCCTGGTGGTGGTCCTCATCGGCCTCGTGCTGAGCGCCGAGCTTGTTCGCTTGCATTTCGAGGCCGCGTCCAACCCGGCGTATCACAGCTACTGTTCAGTCAACGAAGCGGTGAGCTGCGATACGGTCACGCGGTCAAAGTATTCGGTCGCCTTCGGAGTGCCCCTCGCGATTTGGGGCGTGTTCGGCTACGCGGTCATGTCCATGGCTGCGGTGCGCGGTCTGAGGTCGCGTTCGCGTACCCAGACGGCGCTGCTCGCGACGCTCACCGGCTTGGCCCTGGTCGTCTCGGTGCTGCTCGCTGCGATCTCCCACTTCCTGGTCCACGCCTGGTGCCTGGTCTGCATCGGCACCTACGCGGTGAACGTGGCGGCAACGGTCATCTCATTATCGCCTCTTGGCCAAGCAGGGCGTGCGCGCGAGCTACAGCGCACTGCTCGAGCAATGCGTGAAGGAACGTGGGCGGACGGTCGCGATCGCGGTCCTTACAGGCGGCGCTGTCCTCGCGGTCATCGTTTTGTTTCCGCACCCCCATGCCTCGGCCGTTCTGGTGGCCCCCAGCCCAAGGACTCAGCTGCAGCCCCTGAAGGCTCAGCTGGAGCACCTGAGTCCTCCGTCCAACCAATCCCTCCGCTGCCACCTGGTGTCCACATCGAGCAGGGCGTAACGAGCGATGGCCTGCCCTGGATTGGCGCGGCAAAGCCCGTCGTAACGATCATCGAGTTCTTCGACTACGAATGCTCCCATTGCCAGCAGGCGTTCCGCGGCCTACACGAACTGCTCGATCTGAACCCCGATCGGCTGCGGCTCGTGGTTCGTCACTTTCCGCTCGATCAGTCTTGCAACCGCTCCATGAGCAGGAATGTCTACCAGCACTCTTGCTCGTACGCGAAGCTCGCGAACTGCGCGCGAGAGCAGCATCGATTCTGGGACGCTCACGAGTACCTCTTCGACCACAGCGATGACAAAGTGGAACCGGCGGACTTCGTCTCCGCACTGAAACTCAACGCCAAGGCACTCAAAGCCTGTCTGGGCCGGGATGATCAGGCGCTTAACCGGGACATCGAGGCGGGCATCGCGCTGGAGCTGCACGGAACACCCGTCTTCGTCGTGGACGGCAAAGCGTACATGCAACACCTGCCGCAGTCGGTCGTCGAGCAACTCCGTCGCCCCGTGGACGGGCGCTGAGTAAGGCAGCGCTGACCAACGCGAGCTTTGCCCCCCAACCGCTGCAGCCGGCTCAAGTTGCGAGCCTTCAATCCGTGCTCATCGATCGAGATCGAGCCGAACCGCAAGACGGCACCTGTGCGGAGTTTGCAGCGACGTGAACTCAGGCGCTGTGTGTGCCGGACGTCACTGTAACGTTGCGAATTCATTGAGCCATTGGGTTCGATTGGCTCGGAATCACACTGCCAATTGCCCGGCTCAGCGTTTCGCGCGTACCATGGCACGGTGACGCATGACTGACCTCGATCCCAGACAGGGCGAACGCACAAGCGACACCGAGGTCATGGTGACTGAGCGGTTCAAAGCGCTGTTCGAACACATGCAAGAGGGGGTGTCCCTGCACGAGCTAGTCTGCGATGAGGCGGGTCGCCCTGTTGACTATCGAATCCTCGACGTAAACCGGCAGTTCGAACAGCGAATGGGGTTGCAGCGCGCCGACATCGTGGGGCAGCTAGCCACCACGGCATTTGGAGAGGATCCGCCCCGCTTCCTTGCCGAGTTCAGTTCCGTGGCACTGGGTGGGTCGCCACTGAAGTTTGAGGTCTATTCCAGGTTACGAGAGCGTCATTTCTCCCTCTCGGTGGCGCCACTTGGACCCAAAGCATTTGCCGTCATATTTTCCGACATCACCTTGCCCCGTTGACAGGCGGAGGCGCTCGAAAAGAGCCGCCTAGCTCAGCGCGCGTTGATTGACAACCAACCTCAGCTGACTTGGCTCAAAGATTGTGACGGCCGTTTTTTGGCGACGAACAAAGCCTTTGCCGACGCGTGCGGGCAACCTTCGCCGGATGCGATGGTCGGCAAGACGGACCTCGATGTGTGGCCGAAGGAACTCGCTGAGGCGTACCGCGCCGATGATGCCTCGGTCATGCGCACAGGTACTCAGAAGATTGTGGAGGAACGCATCGAGACCCTGGCGGGGACACGCTGGGTCGAGACCTACAAGTCCCCAGTATTCGCGCCGGATGGGAGCATCGTCGGCACAACGGGCATCGCCCGCGATATCACCGAGCAAAAGCGCGCCATTGAGGCGCGCCAGCAGAGCGAACGCAAGTTCGAACGGGTATTCGATCTGGCGCCAACCCCAATTGTCGTCGCGACATTGACGAGCGAAATACGCTACGTCAACCAAGCATTCTGCAGCGATACTGGTTATACTCCGGAGGAAGTTCTCGGCCGTCGCACCGAGGACCTGCAGCTTTGGAATGAGCCGGGAGTGCGCGACCGGTTTGTGGATCATCTCAAACGCGAGGGCCATTTCGGCCCGGTCGAAGTAGCGCTTACCAGCAAGAAGGGCGCAGTCCGCCACGCGGAAATGACCGGCGCGCTCATCGAACTCGACGGGCAGCCAATGGTCGTCACGGCTGCGCTTGACGTTACCGAGCGCAAGCTGGCCGAGGCGAAGGCGAAAGCGGCGGCAGACACGCTGGAGCAGTACTTCAGTCTGTCGCTCGATCTGCTATGCATCGCAACCATTGACGGCCGATTCGTCCGTTTGAACCCAGCTTGGGAGCAGGTACTGGGCTGGCCCGTATCCGAACTGGAAGGCACTCAGTACTTGGACTTGGTTCACCCGGATGACATTGCGTCCACACGTGACTCCATGGGCAAGTTGAACAGCGGACAGATGGTTCTCGACTTTCAGAACCGCTACCGAACCAAGGAAGGGTTGTACCGTTGGCTCGAGTGGCGCTCGGTGCAAAATGCTCAAGGCCTTGTCTACGCGGTCGCCAGGGATGTCACACTCCGACGCGAAAACGAAGCCGCGCTGCGGGCTGCGGAGCGCGCCGCCGCGCGAAGCCGCGAGCAACTGCTCAATGTCGCAAGAGTAGCCCATATTGGGTACTTCACAATTGATATCGAGCAGCAGACCACCACTTGGACCTCGGAACTCTACCGAATTCTCGGTCTCGATCCAGCGCTGGTCACTCCAACGGCCGACGCCTTTCGCGCCAGGGTCCATCCAGAGGATCTGGCCGCGGTGACCGACGCCGGGAACCGGGCTGAGAAGGGTCAATCCGCGCAGCTGCACTATCGCATTGTCAGGCCCGACGGCGAAGTGCGCCACTGTTTGGGAATCATCGAGCGCGACGTCGGCGAGCGTGGCAGAACGATTGTCGTCGGCCAGTTGCAAGACCTCACCGACCTACGGCGCGCCGAAGAAGAACGCCGCAAACTCGAGCTGCAAGTCATGCAGTCGCAGAAGCTCGAAAGCCTGGGCATACTGGCGGGCGGCATTGCGCATGACTTCAATAACCTGCTAACCAGTATCCTCGGAAACGCGGACCTTGCGTTGCGGGAACTATCCCCCGCCAACCCAGCGGGCGTCTATCTCGAGGACATCGACAAAGTCAGCCGTCGCGCCGCCGAACTCTGTCGCCAAATGCTCGCCTATTCGGGCAAAGGGCGTTTTGTCGTTCAGTCGCTATCCTTGAATGACGTCGTGCATGAAATGGGCCACCTGTTGTCCGTGTCCATTAGCAAGAGAGCGGTCATCAAGTACAATCTCTTCCCGAACTTACCCAGCGTGATGGCCGATGCAACTCAGGTGCGCCAGGTGGTGATGAACCTAATCACCAACGCGTCGGACGCCGTCGCCGAAGGGAGCGGCGTCATCACGTTATCGACCGGCGTCATGGACTGCGACGATGAGTACCTGCGCGGTGTCGTGGACTCTACTGACGCGCATCAAACGGGACCGTATGTCTTTCTCGAGGTCTCAGACACCGGTTGCGGCATCGAGCCCGAGAACTTGAACCGGATCTTCGACCCGTTCTTCAGCACCAAGTTCACTGGACGCGGGCTTGGGCTTGCCGCGGTCATGGGCATTGTGCGCGGCCACCATGGCGCACTGCGCGTGTACTCCGAGATGGGACGCGGCACGACCTTCAAGGTCCTATTGCCGGCGCATCACGAGCCTGCGCATGCCACGGAGGCAACGGAGCCTCCGTCGCAAAACTGGAAGGGGCATGGTGTGGTGCTTTTGGCCGATGACGAACAGAGCATCCGGAGCATGGGTCAGCGCATTCTGGAGCGTTTCGGTTTTCAAGTGCTGCTGGCGGCCGACGGTCGCGAAGCCATCGAACAGTTTACGAAAAATCGTGATGAGATCCGGTTGGTCGTGCTGGACATGACGATGCCGCACCTCGACGGCGAAGCCTGTTTTCGAGAGCTGCGCCGCATCGACCCCAATGTCAAGGTGATCATGACGAGCGGCTACAACGAGCAAGAGGTCGTCAGCCGTTTCGTGGGCAAGGGGTTGGCCGGCTTCGTCCAAAAGCCGTACAAGACCGCGGACCTGATGCCGGTGGTCCAGAATGCACTCGACGGCGCCTAGTTGCCGGCAATTCCGCAGCTTGGCACGGCAAACACTGTGCTTGAAAACCCTGGCAAGGACGCGTTATTCAGCGAGAATCAGGCATTCACTAGGGGCTTCAAACACCTCAGGCCGAAGGCTTCGGGCTAGCAAGCCTGAGCGCTCATTGCTGGACGAAACGGGATCTTGGTAATAGTTAGCCATGCTATGGCTAAGCCCAAATTGATCTATTTCGATGCCCCGGTGAGCCGAGGCGAAGAATGTCGCCTGGCGCTGCACATCGCGGGGGTGGATTTCGAAGATGTCCGCATCCATCGCAAGGACTGGCCCGATCTCAAGCCCAAGATGCCGTTCGGCGCTCTGCCGGTGCTTGAGATACCCGGCCGTCCCGCCTTGGCGCAATCGAATGCAATTCTCGCTTTCGTCGGGAGGGAGCACGGCCTGCACCCGTTGGACAACTTCGAAGCGGCGCGGCACGAAGCGACGATGGCGCATGTCGAAGATCTGCGGGCCAACGTGTCGCCCACAATTCGCATCGCCGACGAGGAAGAAAAGAAGAAGGCACGCGAGGCGCTCGTTGCTACGTATCTGCCAAGTTGGGCCGAAAGGACCGAGAGACAACTTAGCGTTGGCCCGTACTTTGCGGGAGATAAGCTGCACGTCGTAGACATAAAGCTCTACATGGCCGTCAATTGGTTCGCCGGCGGCAAGGTGGACTACATTCCCGCCACGATTTTCGCTTCATACCCAAAGCTCAACCGTGTGCACCAGTCCGTGCGCGACGACGCGCGTATCAAAGCCTGGTACGCCAAGAGTTGAAGGCAGAACGCGGGGGCGATTGCGCGCAGCGAGCGGGCAGCCAAACTAGTCGTGACAGGTCAGTGTTGCATGGCCACGGTCACAAGCTATCCGGATGCGGTGTGTCGAGCCAAAGCTCGAAGCCAATCGATCGCTCATTGCCGGTGACGACAATGCGGCGCGTGCCGTACCCGGGTTTGGCCACTTCATACGAGCGCTTCTCGCCGCGCGGCTGCTTGAGAATGAAGGGAGTGCGACCTACGACCTTGCCTTTGTAAAGCACGAGCACGCCGTCAGGTTTGATGTTCATCATCACCTTGGCGTCTTCCTGAACCACTTCAGCAGCGGACTCAGCGGGTGGCGTCGAGGCGCTCGATTCCGCCGACGGTGCCGATTCGGCCACGCTGGCAACCGGCACCGCTGCCGTCTGTTGCGCGGCAGGCGCGGCGCTTGGCGCAGCGCTCGCCGAGGATGCTCCGGCAACGCGCGCTGGCGAACGAGAACAGAGCCCGATTGTGAAGCCCGCCACCACCACAACTGCCGTCGCCACGCCGAAGATCAAGTTGCGTCGATTGACCAATGACCGAATGCGTTGCAGAGAAGCTAGCGTCGCTGGAGCTGACACATCCGGCGTCGTCGGTGCCGTGGTCGCCGGCTGGGTTTCGATCTCAACGGGTACTTGTAGCGTGGCGCTCGGTTCATCGGACACGTCGGGCGTCGTCGGTGCCGTGGTCGCCGGCTGGGTTTCGATCTCAATGGGTACTTGTAGCGTTGCGCTCGGTTCGTCCTCGTTCTTCAGTGCCGCAGCGGCATCAGAAACTGGCACGGACGCGGCGACAGCGGACGGTTCGGGCGCAGCGGCGGTCGGCGCGGCCGTCGTCGAAGCTGCCGGCGCCGGTTAACCCGGACGCGGCGGGACGCTCACGCGTGCCGGACTTGACGTTGACGGCGACGCGGGCGCAGCACTCGGGCGAGGCGGCGCCGGTCGACTCGGACGCATTGCGTCGCTCAAGCGGGCGGGACTTGCCGATGTCGATGGACGCGCAGGCACTTTGCTCTGACGATCAGTCGGCGACAGCGCATCACCCGACGCAGGCGTCTGGCTTGCGCGCGGCGCAGCCGGCGACTCGGGCGCAGCACTTGGGCGAGACGCTTGCATTCCGGGTTCAACTCGGGCGCGGCACGGCGCGCGCCGTCGCGGGTGGCTGTGAAGGAGTCCCAGCGCGCGGCGGCGCAACCGGCCGCGTCGAGCCCGACACGCCTTGGCTTGCAGAGGGTTTGTTTGATGTCGTTGCGGCGCTTGGACTTCGTGCTTCTCCACTCGCTGACGCCGGATGCGGCGGCGCGGCGCTCGTACGCGTTGACGCGGAGCTGCCTGCCGGCGCGCGCTGTGAAGGCGACACGGACGGCCGTTGCAGCGCGGTAGCACGCTGCGTTGGCGCCGCATGAAACGTTGCCGCACTCGACGATTCAGCGCCTGCGGCCGGTTTGGTCGTTTCGCTGGGCGTTGTCCCCGTTGCTGGCGTTGAGGAATTGGGTTCTTTGGTCACCACCCTACCTCAGTGCTAGTCTACCTCGAAAATGGCCGAACTTGCTACAACCGATCGTTTGCCTCGGTCAAACGACAATGACACTGCACAAATGCAGGGCCGTCACGCGGCAATTCGCCGTAAAATGCGACCCCTATGCAGCTAATGCGAGGCGATGTTTGACACCACTACTGCTGGCCGTGCTGACGGCAAGCCTAGTCGGTAGCCTACATTGCGCTGGCATGTGCGGGCCGTTCGTCGCGTTGGCAACGTTGCGCACAAAACATGCCGCCGTAAATACTACGCGCCGAGCGCTGGGTCTGCAATTCGCGTATCACTTGGGGCGGCTGTTGGCCTATGCGGTGCTGGGCATGCT
Organism: uncultured delta proteobacterium; assembly: GCA_963811985.1. Classification (GTDB taxonomy): domain Bacteria; phylum Myxococcota_A; class Polyangia; order Polyangiales; family Polyangiaceae; genus FEN-1139. Next base: position 237,923 of record CAWEUH010000017.1, on the reverse strand, counting down.
TGCGGGCATGCTGGGCGCAGCGCTCAATCTTGGGGGTTCATTGGTAGGCATTGGGAGGCTCGCAGGGCTCGGTGCTGGCTTGATGCTAGTCGTCGTAGGCATAACGCGCATCCTCACCTTGATCGGCGTGCGAATGCCTCAACTGCCCGGTGCTGCATTGCTGAGTCACGCTGTGGCCTTTGGCCATGCCACTGCGACACGTTACTCGCCGCTGCATCGCGCGTGGGCGATTGGACTGCTAACGGCGGTTCTGCCTTGTGGTTGGCTCTACGCGTTCGTTGCCGTCGCGGCCGGAACGGGCGATGCGCTCGGCGGCTTTCTGACGATGGTCGCGTTCTGGCTCGGCACCGTGCCGATTCTCGCAGGCATCGGCGCGGGCCTCGGTCAATTCCTGCTGCGCGCAGGGCGCTCGTTCCAATTGGTGATTGCTCTTGTAGTCATTGGGCTTGGGCTGAGTTCAATCGCGGGTAGATGGACGCTGTCGCACCGGGCTGCACCGACAACCTCGCTCAGAGATGCCCTGCAACGGGTCAAGGTGCTCTCGGGCCGCGGCTCGCATTCTTGCCACTGAACCGCTCCAGGCCGACACCGCAATAATCCGCCCACAGCCCAGTCTTACACGGCATAATTGCCTTCGGCTGCTATCCCTGGAGCTATGGCTACTTAGCCGGTGCGGGCCTTGACGCCCAAGCTCGAAGGCTGCATGCCATCATGGATTCATAGGCAAGTAGCCCATGTCGGTCATCTACATCCTGCTGCCCCTCGCCGTTATTTTGGCCTCAGTTGCCCTTTGGGCATTCGTCGGTGCAGTCAAGGCTGGGCAGTTCGACGACCTCGACACACCCGCGCATCGAATCCTGCATGATGACGACGACGTGCCCACCCAACCGCGGCAGAAATAGGGTTCTGGTAGCGGCATGCTTGATGGTCGCTCCAAGTAACGCGCGAATCGGAACATCGTTTCACAACGAAGCAATCAGCGAGGCTCTGTCCTGGCAGGTCGAGTGACACGCTCATGGGTCGTTGTTACCGGACCTCTCGCCCATTGAACAGTGGCATTGTATTCGGGCACCGTGAGCAAGCACCCGAGACTCATCAGGAAATCACATTCATTCCAGGAATAAATTATGAACGGATGTTCATAGCAGTGATTCCCAGCTGACACTGGACTCCAACCACTGTAGGCTTGCCCCTGCGCAGTCCGTGGCGCGCCAAGCGATCGATTGGAGGCGAGCCAGGCGCATCGCGGATTGGGTAGGTTTCTAGCGATTTCAGCTAATTCTTTCGTTGAAGCGCCTTGCTGCCACCGGTCGCCTTGCGTTGATGCAGAAGGGTCTTGTGCGGCGTCGGCGGACTAGCAGGGCGTCTTGTGGTGCCATGAACTTGAAGATCTCGGAATTTCCGCGGCGCACCGTGCCACTCGAAGCGCGCAAATCGCACGACGAGCAGCCTGCTTCCCATCGGGAAGTCGCTTTGGTTTCAGTCATCGTTCGTTCATATTGCCGTCAAGCGGCACTGCTGGAGTTGGTGTCTCGGCTGCGAACACAGTCGTATCCAAGATTTGAGATTGTCATTTTGGAGCAAAGCGACGACCCGGTCGTCGTGGCTCAACTTGCAGCGCTGAATGATTCGCGTCTGCGCGTCATTGTTTCACCCCCGATGAACCCCCCTGCCGCCAGGAACGCCGCCGTCCGTCATGCACGCGGTAGCATCCTTCTGTTCATCGACGACGACGATTTGCCGCTTCACGATGACTGGATAACCAATCACTCCGCCAACTACTGGAACCACCAGTGCATGGGCGTCGTCGGTCGCCTGGTTTCCGATCCGGAGCGTCTGCAAGGGCCGTTGTTTCCTCGCCTAATACGCGCGCTCGCCATGCGCTTTACCGTGTTTTGGGACACACGCGCCTATGCCGGCAATACCTTGCGTAAGGAGGGTATTGATTTTCTGATCGGGTCAAACGCCTCAGTCCGAAAATCGCTCGTCGAACGCATCGGCGGCTGGGACGAAGGCATTCCAATGAACGAGGAACAGTCGTTCTCAATTCGGTTTTCCAAGTTGCGACAAGGCAAGGAACATTTCACGTTCGATCCACGCCCTGTCATGTGGCGCAGAACCGACGTCCCCGGTGGGCTAGAGCGGCGCATTGGCGATGCATGGTATCTTCGCGAACTCGAGGCGCGAATGTTCTACTATCGCCACGTCGTGGCCTTCTACTTTCCGCGACGCTACCGACTGCTAAGGCCGCTTTTCTTGCCGCGAGCCATATTCCAGGTACTTGAGTGGATCTGGGACCCCGACAACCGGCGGCGTTCTGTGTGGCACAAGCTCTGGGCTAGCCTAGACCTACTTATCCGCGGAATTGGCGTATTGCGAGGCAAACGCTACTGCCCCAGCGATATAAGGCGGCTGACCTCATGGCCCTCAGCGGTCTAGCGGTCATCTTCGCGCGCGTTTGCACAAGCCGAGGCGTCTTGGGTGTTACGTCGCGCGTGTTGCGCGCTGGCGCTCTATGTCAAGGCCCGCCCGCGGCAAGATCCGTGGCCCTGACCTTCGACGACGGACCCAGCCCTCAATGGACGCCGCAAGTGCTAGACTGTCTCGACCAACTCGGGCTTCAAGCGACGTTCTTCGTTGCAGGCCGTGCAGCAGCGGCTTACCCCACGCTCGTGCGTGACGCGCGACGGCGAGGGCACGACGTTGGCACTCACCTGTACCTGCACCGCCGCCCTGATCGGGCCCACAGTAGCGCACTATGCGACGAAATCAGGCAAAGCCGCGACGAGCTAGAATCCATTCTCGGGGAACCGATACGGTGGTTACGGTTCCCGTACGGCGATGCTGGAAGGTTGAGCGCGGCAAACGTCAAAAAGCAATGGGGATTGGATGTCGTGTACTGGACATTTAGCGCCATGGACTCGCGCGCCCGCAATGCTCAAGCCATCATAGACCGCGTTGAAGCTGCCATCCGACCCGGCGCAATCGTGCTCATGCACGATTGCTTGGCAGACGAAAGCGCCCAACTTGCGCCGGTGTACAACCCTGACCGAACGACGCTGCTCAAGGCGCTGCCCGCAGTCGGCGCGCACTTGAAAGCGAGGGAGCTTACCGCGGTGACGCTGACGCGTCTGCTACAACCGGTTTGAGAGGCTTGCCGCCCCAATTACTAGCCTTATTCTTGACGTGACGGCACGCGAACGTTGGGTCAAAAGAGCGGTTTTCGAGTTCTATGTTCCACGATGGCGAAAACCGCTCTAAGCTTACCCAATGGGTGATCGCATTATTCACTTAGTTCGACATGGTCAGTACTTCAACGACGAACAATCGCCAAGGTATGGACACTTGACTCAGCTCGGCAAGCGTCAGGCTGCGCGAACCGGTCGGCGGCTTTCGCAATGGCCGATGGCTGCAATCTACTACAGTGATATGCCGCGGGCCGTTGAAACGGCTGAAATCATAGCCCAATATCTGCCGAAGGTCCCGCTTGGTTGCACGCGTCTGCTGCGCGAAGTGTGCCCGCCGTTACCGCGTTCAATGCCGCGTTCTCGAAACATTCCCAAGGAACTTTCGTGGAAACTCGGGCGCATCCAAGTGGATGCTGCATGCAAGCGCTTGCTGGTGCCGGCGCGAGGACGTGAAAAGCGCCATGAGGTATTCGTGACCCATGGCAACTTCATTCGCTATCTGATCCGCAGGCTTCTGCATGACGCGCCGATGAACTGGGTGTACTACGGGACGACCCAATGCGGCATCTCCACCCTCGTCATACGGCCCAAGCCCTCCAAGCCGTGCCTGCTCTGTTACAATGACGTCGGGCACCTGCCGAAAGCCATGCAGACAGGAATTTGATGGGACTCCTTCCTTCCCCATGCGTTGGCATCTCGGGTTCTGGCCGCACGGAATACGGGAGCACGCCCGCCAAAGCCGCGCCGTTCGGTCGATACAGCCTAGCGCGTCGTGCCAAGTCAGCGTAAGGTTGGTGCATGAAGTTGCTTATTGTCATGGTCGGTATCGTCGTTTTTGGCTGCGGTGGCAACGTGGACATGACCGCCATCGCAGATGCCTCGCAGAACGGCGGTGCATCCGGCGCGTCCAGCCCGACTCCGCCGGAGCAACAACTCCGCAATTCGTTGGCCAGCTTGTGTTCGCAAGTCTGTTCGAAGTTGATGCAGTGTCCGGAAGGGTACGGCAATCAGGATTGTAAAGCCGGATGCATCGACTCAATCTCGCAGGAGTTTCTTGGCCGCGGTGACACTTGTGCCAAAGCAGGTCTCGATTTTATGGCTTGCGTGAACGGCGCCAGCTGCAGCGACCTCGACAACAATCCCAACGTCTGCAACATCGACGCTGCCCTATCCGCTTGTTCTTCACCCAACGCGGTGGACGCAGGTCCGCCCAATTCCAATTCAACGGCTGCAACGGTGACTTGCAGGTTAGGCACAGGCTCAGCGTCAGTTGGCGGCACACCCGTCGGCTCGGTTGTATGCGAAAACAGTGCGAGCGATTGCAGTGACGGTCACACCTACAGCTTTACGTGTACAAGCACAACAAGCGGCCTCAACAACTGTGTATGTTACCTCGATGGGCAAATGGGAAATACCTTCAGCGCCTCGGGCGTCGCGTGTCCGGACGTTGACTTGGTGAACACGGCCTGCGGTTGGCACCTAGTCTACATCTGATCCTCCCCAGCCGTAGCAGGCAATTCGGGTGGCTTGAGTTTGCGCCACAATGTGCTTGGGCTGATCCCGAGCACCCGGGCCGCAAGCAATCGATTGTCATTCGATTCGTGCAGCACACGCTTGATGTGTGACAACTCAACCTCGGCCAACGTCTGGCGCCAGTTTGATGTGGCGGGCGCCTCGCTCGTTTGACGCTGAAGCACGGCGGGGGGCAGGCAATCCGGCGTGATGGTTCCCCCCTTGGCGAACACCACCGCGCGTTCCACGACGTTTTCGAGTTCGCGAATGTTGCCTGGCCAACGGTAGCTCATGAGCACGTCCCAACACGAGGCGTCAAGCTTCAGTTTGGGCCGCCCCATGCGCTCGGCGACTTTGGCCAGAAAATGGCGCACCAACGGCACGATGTCTTCGGTGCGCTCGCGCAGGGGCGGCACGACGATTTCAAGCACACGCAACCGATACAACAGGTCCTCCCTGAAGCGGCCCGTGCGAACCGCGGCGTTGAGATCGCGGCTGGTAGCCGAGAGAACACGCACGTTGATCTTGCGCGGCCGGTTCTCGCCAACACGCACGATCTCCCGCTCCTGCAACACGCGTAGCAGCCTGACCTGCATAGCCCCTGAGATCTCGCCGATTTCGTCGAGCAACAGCGTTCCGCCGGAAGCGTCTTCGAAGATGCCAACTCGATTGCGGTCTGCGCCGGTGAATGCGCCAGCGCGGTGTCCGAACAGTTCACTTTCTAGCAAGGTATCAGGCAATGCCGCGCAATTGATGGCGACGAACGGGCCTTTCGCACGTCGCGACGTCTCGTGAATGTAGCGGGCCAACACCTCCTTGCCCACACCGCTCTCGCCACTGATAAGCACGGTCGTATCGAACGGAGCAACCCCGCTGGCCACTTCGAGAACCGCGCCGTACGCCTTACTGCGCACCTCGACCCGTACGGCGCCGCGGGCAAGCTCGAGGGTTTGAATCTGCCGTTGCTGCCGCGAAACTTGGCGGTTTTTGGCTTGAATCTCACGGGAAAGCTGCGTGATCTGATCGACAATGTTCTCAACTTGGTAGTACTTCAAATACGGGTCAAGCAGTTTTCCCCACGCATCGCGATTCTTGCCAACGGCCGTGCACGTGGCATCGCCTTTGGCACGACAGGCGTCCTCGATGAAAAAGACTTCTCTTCCCAAGCAATAGGCAGCATACCCACTAAAGTATCCCATTAGCATCCAGCAGACTGCGTGGTCAGCATGACCTACTGCGCTCAGGTGCTCTTCGGCTTCGCCGGAATTGCGGCACTCGATCTCCATGAAGAACTCTTGACCGTCCTGTGAGAGGCGCAGTGTTTTCAGGTCGTTTTCGGCGACGCCCAACAAGCTGTGCATGCGCGGGCCAGCCCTCAGCCATTCCTCACTGGACTCCCAGGTGAACAGCCGTTTCATGGCCGCCGCGTCGGCTTGCCCCGTGAAATACCCGAAACGAGTCAAGATACGCCGCGTGTGATGTAGGCCCACCATGTCCAACAGATCTTTGCGAAACTGGCCGAACGCGTGAATGTCGTGCAGCACGAGCCTGCGACCGTGCAAGCTCAAAGACCCATCGCGGAACTCAATCAACTCCTCGACTCGCAGATCATCGGCACGCATGGTCGGACTCCTTCATTTCGAAATAGAGTAATTCAAATTGAAATGCAATATTTCAAAATGAAATACTAGCGGATTCCAGATTGGCGATGGATCATTTATAAGTGCTTGATTTATAACAATTTTTTGTCGTGAGCCGCCTTTGGCATATCGCGTGCTCGGAGCCCTAGCAAGTTGCCAAGGAAAAGGAGAGCTGGACCATGTACGACCTAATTCGATCCAAAACTGACTGTATGCACAACGACGTCGTGCGCTTCACACAGCGGTTGGTGCAAACCCGCAGCCCAAGCCTCAACGAGGAAGACGCAGCTCAAGTCGTGGAGAAGGAGATGCGTAACGTCGGCTATGATCACGTGTTCTGTGATGAATTCGGCAATGTCGTGGGGTTGCTGCCGGGTCGCGAGAACTTCCCCATCGTGCTGCTGGCGTGCCACCTGGACAATGTGGTGCCCGCCGTTGGTAACCCCTCAGAGAACCCACAAGACGGCACCCTCATCGCCGAGAACTTGTATGGAACCGGTGCCTCGGACTGCAAGGCTGGTCTGGCGGCGCAGATCTACGCAGGGGCGTTATTGAGGCAGATCCTGTTGCCACTGCGCGGTAGTCTCGTCGTGGCGGCGACGGTCGCCGAAGAGAACGGCTCGAGCATCGGTCTGAAGGGTCTGATCGAGCAAACGTTGCCTGTCATCGGTTGGAAGCCCGACATCGCGATACTCGGCGAGCCCACCGATCTTGGCGTGTACTACGGCCATGACGGCTGGATGGATGTCGATGTTTGCATATCGGGCGCCAGCAGCTACGACGTTGGCAGTGCGGGCCAGGCCATTTTCGAGGATTTTGCTGAAACGAGCGACGTAATGCGTTCAACGCCACACCGCGAGGAGTTGAATGTCAAAAGTCCCCTTTTCAAACGGCATGAGGGAGGTTGGCAGAGCACATTGCGCCTGACGCGTCGCTTGCATTCCAATGAGGGAACCGAAGCCTTGGTGGGTGAGTTGCAAGAGCAAGCCCTGCGCACAGCCGCCTTGTTCCAAGGCATCACGGTGAATTCACTGATTGTGGAAGAAACTCAGAAGCTCTGGAATGGTCGTGACGCATCAACCAAGTACATCAGCCGCCCCTGGAAGAGCGATTCGACCCACCCGCTGTTGCGGCGTGCGTTCAGCGCTTTGGCGGCGTCGGGCACCGATGTGCGACCTGGGCGCTGGGATCTTGCGCGGCTGCGCATGGGAACGTCAGGTGGCGCACTGGCTCACGATTTTGGCATTCCTACGATTGGCTACGGCCCAGGTCTGGAGGATCAGGCTCACCGCGCGGGTGAATGGGTCAATGTGAAGAACATTGTCCGTGCTGTCTACGGCACGGCCTCCATGCTCAATGGCTTGATTGGAATGCCGAACTACGGTTGGTCGGCGACGGATATTTAGTTCACTGAGGCGCCTAGCCATGAACATCCTCGTCTTTAACTGCGGGAGTTCCTCGCTCAAGTACCGCTTGTTGGATGCGCTCACAGAGGCTGAGCTACTCGGCGGAGAAGCGCAACGCATTGGCCCGCCAACTACGGAACCGTCGCGCATCGTCCATCGACAGCAAGGCAACGAAACCGTTCGCGTCACCCCCATGCGCGACCACGCCCAAGCCTTCGACGAGGTCATGCGGCTTCTCAGAGAACTAGCCACGGTGCGCGTTGATGCCATCGCGCACCGAATGGTACACGGCGGTCAACTGTACCGGCAGCCAGTCCTGGTCGATGATCCGTTTCTGGAGAAATTGGATGAACTGCGTGACTTGGCTCCGCTTCATAATCCGCCGACACTGGAGTTGATTCGCGCCTGTTCGACAGAGGTTCCCGGAACTGCCGCAGCTGGCAGTCTTCGACACGGCCTTTCACACGTCGATTCCCGACTACGCGTTCACCTACCCGCTGCCCCGCGAGCTGCGCGAAACTCATGGGCTTCGCAAGTATGGCTTTCACGGGACCAGTCACGAGTACGTCGCCACCGAAGCAGCTCGTTTCTTGGGCGTTGACTTGCATAGCCTGTCAGCCGTTTCGTGCCACCTTGGCAGCGGTGGAGCGAGCCTCTGCGCCATCAAGAATGGACGCTCCATCGACAACACTTTCGGCTATTCGCCGCTGCAAGGTCTGATCATGAGCACCCGTTGCGGCGATCTCGATCCGTCTATCTTGATGCATTTGTTGGCGCGCTCGAATGGCAATTCCGTGCAAGTTGACCAGATGCTCAACCGGCGTAGTGGCGTCCTCGGGCTATCTGGCGTGTCGGGCGACATCCGCGACGTACTTAAGCGGCAGCAACAGCGTGATCGCTCGGCACCTTCCGGACGCACCGCGCATGTCTACCTGTGGCGGCTGCGTAAATACTTGGGCGCGTACCTGAGCATTGTCCAAAATGCTCAGGCTGTCATATTCACTGATACGATTGGGGAAGAGGTGGCGCAAGTTCGCGAGGCGCTCTGCACGGGCATGAGCGTGTTCGGGCTCGAGATTGACACGGAACTGAACGGCGCTGTCAAGAGCCTACCTGCGGACATCGCCAAGAGTTGCAGCGGGGTACGCATACTGGTGATTCGAACCAATGAAGAGCGGGCGATTGCCCGAAGGGCCCTGCAAACAATGCGCGCAGCGGGCCGCATTGCCACGGAGGCGGCTGTATGAACACCCTCGTACTAATGCCGGGTTCACGGCACTTGCGCTACTCACTCTTTCATGGGCAAAAGCGGCTGTTCTCTCAACTCGACGACAGCTATGCGAACCACTCGCAAAAGGAGATCGCCTTTTGCGCCCGTGTGCTGAAGGCCAACCTGCTCGGCCAAGTGAGCTACAACGAACCGCGCCTGATTGGATGTCGCATGGTCCACGGTGGCCCGGATTTCGCCGGACCGGTCCTGTACGACGCGAGCGTGCGCACTCGACTGGAAGCTGCGATTCCATTCGCACCGGCGCGCATCCCGGCCGAACTGTTGCTACTCGAGGCCATCAAGGCGCAGTTCCCCTCGTTACCGATTGTGCTTCTGTTCGAGTCGAGCTTCTTCACGAGGCTGCCATTCCAAGAGTTCATGTACGGTCTGCCTGATGAACTCTCTCGAGAACCGCTACTGCGACGTTTCGGCGTCCACGGCTTGTATCACGAGACCACGTGCGAGCGAATCGAGGCTGAGTGGGCGGGGCGAGGCACCAAACGACGCCCCCGTGCACTTTCCATTTGCCTTGATCCAAAACCCGAGGTGACGGCCGCCGTTGGCGTGCGCCCGGTCATGACAACCGGCGGAATGTCGCCGCTCGAAGGGCTTCCCGGACAGACAACCTGCGGCGAGATGGACCCGGGAATCCTCCTGTACCTGGCCCATCACCTCGATTGGGCGCCAGAGAAGATCGACAGGGTCCTGACCCAACAAAGCGGCATGCTCGCGCTTGCCGAGCGCGACGTGACGATCGGCGAAGTGTTGGGCAGTAGTGACCCCGCGCTGCAACTGACCCAGGAAGTCCTCAAGTACCGCTTCTTGCAGGCTTGCGGAGCAGGCATCGCCGTCCTGCGGCGCGTGGACGTCATCGGCTATTCCGGACGGTTCACGCAAGCCGTTCCGGCGTTGCATGAGTGGCTCCTGAGTCGTCTGCCCGCGCGGGTCGTCGCAAGTCTAACCACCACGAAACCGTTCGTAGTCGCGCAAGACATCGAAGCCATCTTGGCCGAGCGCGCACAGCGCTTTATCCAGCTCGAACAATCGCATAAGCCGGCATCGAGTGTGCCTATGCGCCGAGCCAGCTTGACATTACAGCAGACACAAGGAGATGGACATGTCCACCATTGAGACGAGTTCAATCAGTCCGTTGCGGACCACACGCCCAAGCGAGAGTGCTCCGTCAATCCCAGTTTCGGTTTCGGCGCGGCATGTTCACTTGACGCGCGAACACTTCGAGGCACTCTTTGGCGCCGGCCGCACCATGACCTGGCGCAGTAACCTCAGCCAGCCGGGGCAATTCGCCTGCCAGGAGCAGGTCAAGCTGGTGGGACCGCGCGCAAGCTTTGACCACGTGAGAATCCTTGGGCCGACGCGTCCTGCGTCACAAGTGGAAATCTCGAAGACAGATGCCCTGCGTCTTGGAATCGACGTGCCCGTGCGCGCCTCGGGAGATATCGAGGGGAGTCCGGGCATTGGAGATCGTGGGGCCGAAAGGTTCCGTGCAACTAGAGCGGGGTGTCATTTGCGCCGCGCGACATATTCACATGTCGCCAGACGACGCCGCGCGTTTCAACGTCGCCGACAAGGCCGTGGTCAAGGTGCGTATTCAGAGCGCTGCGCGCTCGCTGGTGTTCGAGAACGTAGTTGTGCGCGTGCATCCAGATTTTCGCCTGGATATGCACATCGACACGGACGAAGGCAACGGCTGCGGCATCGGAGTCGGGGCCATGGGTCGAATCGTCGAGACGCTGCGGGATTGACAGCGCGACGCACGGCGCGCGAACACGTCGCCACGAGTTCAACGGTTCTACCGTGCCGCTGTGGCATGGAAATCGCGCCCGGCAGGTAGCTATTGTCATATCCTTCCTAGAATTTGCCCTCGGCGCCGGTTGTCAATCTGCTAGGATTGCGCGTCTGAACCGGAAGGTTGCAGGCACTTGACGCGGAGAGTTCGGGATGGCTCAACATTGCCTACGTTCACTGGGTTTTGGTTTGATTTTATTTTTGTTCGGCACTGGGTGCGGCGGGCAAGCTAGCGACACGTCCGCGGGCCAATGTTCTCTGGGCGCCGAACGCTGCGATTGCCGCAATGACGGGTCGTGCAATGCCGGTCTTGAATGCCGGAGCAACATATGCGTCCGTAGCGCCGGCGGCGGAGGCAACCCAGCCGGCACGGGCGGCATGGTGCCAGCCACCGGTGGCCAGATCGCGAGCGGTGGTAGTGTGGGTTCGGGCGGCACATCGTACGCTAGCTCGCCTGTGGCTACGGGAGGCGTAGTCCCCGTTGGCGGCAGTACGGCAACAGGCGGGGCGTTTTCCGCTGGTGGTAGCGCGCTGACAATAAGCACCAGTGGTAAAGCAGCGTCGGGCGGGACCGCTGCCTGCGTGCTCGTCGTCGGCACGAGCTGTTACGTGCTGTCAAGTACAGACCCCTACTGCGGCGATGGCGCGGTCAATTCAGATATCGGAGAAAACTGTGACGACGGCAACCGCAAGGGCGGTGACGGCTGTTCCGCCATATGCAAAACTGAGCCCAATTGGCAATGCCCGACTCCAGGTCAGCCCTGCGTGTCGCTGGTCGTGTGCGGTAACGGAAAACGCGATGCCGGTGAAGGCTGCGACGACGGCAACACCCAATCGGGTGACGGTTGCGACGCGAACTGTAACGTCGAACTAGGTTGGTACTGCGCGGGCAGTAACCCAAGCGATGCGTCGAGCAAGTCATCATGTCAACGATTGGCTAGTTGCGGCGACGGTCGCGTCTCGACCGGCGAAAGCTGTGACCTGGGTTCAAAGAATGGAACCGGTATCGGGTGCACCGCTAATTGCCAGACGCAATCAGGCTGGGTTTGCCGCCCGCTACCCACCGGCTGCGTAAAGGTTTCGATTTGCGGCAACGGAGTGATCGATTCAGGTGAGCAATGTGACGACGGGAACACTAACTCGGGCGATGGCTGTTCGGCGCAATGCCAGATCGAATCGGCCTCCTACAATTGCCCAGTACCCGGCGTTCTTTGCGTACTCTCACCAAACTGCGGCAATGGTGTCGTCGATCCGGGCGAACAGTGCGATCCCGCAATGGGCGGCACCGGTGGGGCGGGCGCGATTGCTTGCACACGCGGCTGTGCATTGCCGGGCGTCTGCGGCGACGGCTTGATTCAACCCGGTGAAGAATGTGACGAGGGCACCCATAACGCAGACGCCCAGTGCGGCGGGTGCAATACGCGCTGTCAATTGAATCCCTATTGCGGCGACGCGATTGTTGACGAGACATGCGGTGAGACTTGCGATGATGGCATCAACATCGGTGGCTATGGCTACTGTCAGGCGGATTGCACTTGGGACGCGCGTTGCGGCGACGGCGTTGTGCAGACTGATTACGGCGAAACCTGCGATTTGGGCGCGCAAAACGGCGTGACCGGCAGCGGCTGTACCGACTCGTGCGGTATTCCCGCGGTTTGCGGGGATGGCTTGGTTCAACCGCCGGAAGCTTGTGATGACGGCGTGAATGACGGAAGCTACGGCAACTGCACATCGGATTGCCAAAAAGCCGCCTACTGTGGCGACGCCGTCAAGAACGGCCCAGAGCAGTGCGACTATGGTGCCGCGAATGCGCCGCTCAATAGTGCACCATACGGCAGTTGCCTAATGAACTGCAGGTTCGGCCCCCGTTGCGGCGACGGCATCGTGCAGGCTCCAGCAGAACAGTGCGACAACGGCATTGAAACAACGACGTGCAGCGCCAACTGCATGAAACTGGTTCTTGCAAATTAGAACGCCGATGGTGTCAGCGGCTATTCGCGTTCGGCTCTCGCGCGACGCAGGCCCAGCCCGAGCATCAGCAATGCAACCAAGCCGGCCGCACCCGAGTGAGTGGACCTAGCCGGAACTCTGCAGGCGCAGGATCCGGTGTCACCCGCGGCGGTTGCGTCGGTTGTGCTCATCGACGGCGTAACACCGCCGGTAGCACTCGTAGCAACCACGGCGCCCGAAGTGCCGCCAACGCTTGCCTGCATGCCTCCGAATGCATTCGCTGGCGTTCCTCCCACATTCGCTGCGCCGCCCATGCTTGGACTGCCGCCGGTAGCTAGCACGGCAGCACCGCCGGTGGCCTTGCTCGAATTGCCACCGTTCGAGAGCGCGCCGCCAGTGGCGCTGGCGGCCGTACCGCCCACGTTCGCTGCGCCCCCGGTAGGCCTCGGGGCGCCGCCTCCCGTCGCCGTTACGGGTGCGCCGCCCGTGCCCGCCGCGGACTTGCCACCCGTGCCCGTTGCCGGCGAGCCACCCGTGCCAGGAGCGCCGCCCGCCGAATCCCCTGGGTACTCAAACGCTCCAAGATCGTAGGCCGTGCCAACCGGGCGCGCGCGATCCAAGAAATCTGTGGGGACGTCCGTCGTGATGTCTGAATTGCTGACGCCAACATCGATTGCCGCGCTGCCCTTCACCAGATCGTATGCGTTTGGGTCCGTCGTGCTGGTAATATCAACGAACCCAGGGTCCGTGGTGACGAACTTGTCGCCCGATATCACGACATTTTTGATGAACTGGTCGGAGCTGGCGTGAGTCGCGTCGACGCCGGTTGAGGGGTATTTCTTGAAAATCTGAGGGTCGAAATACCAGAGGTTGTTCGTCCAATAGACATCGCCTTGTTCGAGCTCGCCACCGCCCGTTACGCCCGAAGATGTACTATTGAAAGCTATCACCTGGATGTAGGAGCTAGCAAAATCGTTCATGTCAATCGTATTGCCAGCGGCATCCTGGACCGTGGGCAGATAGTGGTGGATAATCGTGTTGTTCTCCCACCTGACATTGGTAAGTCGCGTATTGTTGATTTGAAGCAGCGAGATCCAGCCGCTGTTGACCATGACATTGTCATGGAACTCTGAATTGGTGAACTTGCCTTTTACGTAGGTCCCTGAACCACTGTTGGGCATGCTGGACACTTCAAAGAAGCCGCAACCATTGTAGGAGAAGTTGTGGTGAATGTGTACGTCCGTGACCTCGCCGGCGTACGGAACGGTTACCTCGGTGGCCCCCCCATCACATCGTATACCGCCACCGTTTGTGTCGCTGACCCATTGGGCCGCGGTCGAACAATTGATGAAGCGGTTGTAGGACACGTCAACATGCGAACTGTTGACGAAGATGCCTTCTGCGCCACCCACTTGGTTTGGATCGACCCCGGGCGGGGCATCCACACTGATCGACAGATCATGAACGTAGTTGTGCTGCACGACCACGTTGCTCCCGGAGGTCATCATCCCGATGTCGCACAGAGTGATCTCGCAATTCTTGATAGTTGAGTTCGCGCCCAGCATGACGCAGATGCCATCCGCCAGGTTGCTCATGCTGTTAGCACTCTTTGAGCCAGAGAGGTAGAGGCCATCGATGGTGATGCCACCGGTGTATGTTTGCAGCATGCCGCCGCTGCCGTCCACATGCTGCTTGATGAATTTGGGCAGCGGCTGACTCGCGTCACCATAGTTAGTAAGAGTCTTAATTGAATTGAAGTTCGTGATCCCAAGATTCGAGACGCCCGACGCGATGTTGAATTGGCTACCCCGCTTGAATTTCACGGCAGTGCAACCCGACGGGATTTTCGCAATGCTCTGTACGGCAGTTGTATCACTCGTACCGTTGTTCGTGTCACTGCCACCCACGCTGTCCACGTAACAATCGGCAGCGAGCGCCGCGCCGCCAAGCGTCAGTACCGAAAGCGCTGCCGCACCTGAAACGAGAACTAGCGAACGTGCCATGAGTCATCTCCTAGGATCATCGGGCGCCAAGATGCCGTTGCGCCTTCCCTGTCAGAAAGCCGCACAAGGTCGTTCCCAAGCTACAACCGACAGCCAATTTTAGAGCACGTGCCGGTCGTGCGACAGGCGAGCGGTTTGTCACCCCCAATCCATCGAAATATTGCCGTATTCCCATAATGCCGGCGGTGGTGCTCCGAACCAACCATTGACTAAAGCTGGGCCTTCGAGCTGTTATGCACCCGATGACGACGCCCACCGGCTCCAGACCCAAGCCCGGACGCAATCGGCGACGCGGCAAGGGGCCCGCGCCCATGCCTTCGCCGCGTCAGGTGGTCGCGCAAGCGTTGACGGCGCCGCCGCCGGTGCACACGGTCGAAGAGCCCCTCTCACCGCAGGAGATCGCGCGCTTGAAGGGGCACTTTCGATTTCTGCGTGAGCATCGGAACCTGCTCAAGTTGCGCGTCAACGCCGCCGAAGACTTGCTCTTGAACGGTGTTCGCGAGCCTTCACACCGCGGACTGTGCAATCACCTGCTCGCCAAAGTCGAGCGCAGTCGGGTTCTTGCCGTGACTCAGACGATGCCGCCTGCGGAGGCGGTCCGACTACTGGGAGGGGTTATCCGCTTTGCACCCGACATCGCGTACATCCTGCGGTACCTCGAGTGTGTGAAACAAACATCGTCACAGGCCCAAGCGGGGGCTGCGGTTACGGAGGCGTTAAAGCAAATCGACTTCTCACAACTTTCCGCGGCCCAAATGCGTCAACTCGTCGCGTTGATCGCCGACGTGTTCGCGGAACGCGACTTGCCCATATTTCTCTTCTCTCTTTTGTATGATGAACCGTTTAGAACGGCGCTGGATCGGTCGCTGGACGGCTTCCCTGAAGTACTCGGCAAAATGGTGAGGCCGCTGCGCTCGGTGCATGAAGTCGTCGCCAATACGTCGGCCCGATCTTCGACCGAGCGTGACCGACGGGACTTCGGGGACACGGACCTGCAAGCGGGCGTAGCACTGTTGTTGGACGTCAACCCTTTGAGCCTTGTCGAACTCTCCGACTCAGCTCGTCGGCGGCTCCTTCAACTTGGATGTGAAACGCTGAGCACACAGCCGAAGATTCGAAGCGACACGCTCGTCCAATTGCTGGAAAGTCTATCATTCTCCCAAGCCTCCGAACAAATGGCTGCCACCGTGGCACTGGTTTCGGCCCTGTTGAGCGCCGATCACGAGGCGGCGGCCAAGAAGCTGATTGAACGGGTACGCAAACCGGATGACACGGGTTCCATCTTGGCTCGCTGGCGAACGGCACTTGACGCGCCGCGAATTGGACCTGTGGCGCTCGACGCGGCGCGTTCGAATCGCGAGCTGCCTCCGTGCGGGCGCTGGGTCCGTGGCTGGCACATCGCCACACAGTCAGTGGTGTTGGTGCGCTACGGTGAGATCGGCGAACAGCCTGTTTTTGCCGAACAAATCACCGAATGGCGGCGGCTACTGGTCCCCGGCGTTCCCCGAGTCATTGCATCGAGCACGACGTCGGCGAAACGCCCTTACCTGGCCGTCGAATTGCCCGGCTACCCTCTGAATCGCGAATTCCAGAAAGGAAGCCGCGTCGAGGCGCGAGTGCGATTTCGCTGGGCGGTCGATCTATGCGCTTTGATGTTCGTTCTGGCGCACCAACGAGTTGTGTTGCCAGATGCTGAACTTCATCGCTTCAACGTCGATCATGATGGTCGCCTATGGCTCGTTGATCTTTGGGGCATGCGCGCCGCTGAACTCGAGCCGGCGCTACGCGCGCATTGTGACCATGCGCGCGCTGCCTGCCTGCAGCTGCTGAAGAACGCGCCGTGCGCTTCAATGACCGAGGACGTTATGAGCCAACTCGAACGGGCTCCGGATTTGCTGCAGATGGCTCAGATCTTCGGGTGAGTTTGATCCAAGCCTGCCGACAGCAGCCGCCGCTCGCCGACGATCGCTTGAATCGGCGTGATGTCTTGGACAACTTCGAGACATCCCAAGTACTGCTTGTGCTCGTCGCGTACCGCGAAGTAGCGAATGTGGACTTTCTTGCCCGCAAAGTCGATCCAGAATTCAGCGGAATCACACGCCCCCCCACGAAAGTCGGATATGATTTGCTTGACCTTGTGAACGCTCTTGCCAGGGTGGCAATTTTCGACCTTCATGCCGATGGCTGAGCGGCTCCGAGCAAAGATCTTGTCGCGGTTCTCGTGGCTGAAGTACCGCACCGTGTCATCGGCGTCTACGAAGGACAACTCGACAGGCAAAGTATTCAAGATACATGATAGCACATGGCGATCGAGATCGAAGGATAGGTCTTGCACATTGCTTTGATTGGCCAACTCGGCTGACAGGGCGTAGTAGCGCGTGCGCGTATCTGCGCCCAACGCGTCCTCGCAGGCAATGATGCCGGCGACGATTTCTTCAGCGTCGGCAGCGGTCAATACCCGTAGCCCCATTGGGTACAGAATGTCGTTTTCCTTCCAGAAGTGCTGCTTCATCAATTCTGCGTACGCCTCGAACACTTGGCGAAGGGCTGCTAGCTGCGAGCGATCACCCTTGGCGTACCCGCGTCCGGCACGTTCAAATTCCGCCAATAGCTCGCGATTGCGATCGTGTTCCGCCAGCATGACCGAAAGCGGGCCACCCTGACGCGGCACGCCGCGCTGCTCCAAGCGCGGGAACAGGTGCTTCTCTTCCTTTTGGTGGTGGCACCCTTCGAGGTAAATGGTGAAGAAGTCCACGGCCGCACCCACCAAGGCCGGCGTGGGGCCTTCGGGCTGTTCGAACCCCCGTTCGAGCGCTGCGATTACTTTTTCCGCAGCCTGGTGGTCGTCCATCAATAGCTCATTCCACTGTCGATTCATGGTCCGCTCCGCTTTCGTATGTTGGACCGCGTCATTTACCGAAATAATCCCTCGGATGTTGCCGCGAGAACCTCGGCGGTCGGCAGGTTCCCTTGGCTTGATTCAAGATTAGTTCAGTCAGGGGATGCGCAACACCCGCCGACAATCCAGGCATGACACCCATCAGGCTCGCCGGGTTCCGCACTGCAATGTCGCTAGTTCGTCAACGAATTGACGGGGCCGAGTTAGCAGTCGGCAGGCAGGGTGGCTAAGATTCGGTGGAGCGGGCTTGCCAAACCCAAGCATTTGCAGCAGGAATTGATTGTAGTCGGACAACATGTCTTCGACAGATTGCCCGGGAGCGCACCTGTTTCTGCCGCGTAACGTCTCCTATGGCTGTTGCGTCACTCACCAAACCCATCGGGCGCATCTCAGTGATGTGCCGAGGTTGTTTCGTCGTATGTGCGCGCAGGGCCCGGCTGCCCCGGCCTCGCGCGCGACGGTTCGCGAATATCCGCAATACCCAGCCGGCTGTGAATGTACAATGCTAAGCGGCACGCTCAATGCAAGGAGGATTGCTAGCGCGCGTGCAAGCCTTAGGTCGAAAGGAGAGCTCGCATGGATTCCAAAAGCACCCCAAACGACGGCCCCATCGATATTTGCGGTGATTCGAACCAGTTCTTTGTGAAGTGGTGGGTTCAGTACGGCAGCGTCATGGCTACGCTGCAACCAGTACGGCGGAGTCCTACATCGCCGGCCTGCTTGCGGACAACGCCCGCCCGAGCGACGACTTCAACGAGTTCGACAAGCCGTTGACGCTTCAATTGGCTCTAGCGCTTAGTACCGTCGGCAATGAGCGGTTCCACCGGTTGCGCCGCGTCGGCGACGGCGTGCTGTACACGACGGGCTTCTTTGGGGAGTATCTCGAGAGCCGAGGTATCGACAAGGTGTACTTCGAGGAACTCGGCGCCAGGGCATACGCAACGGCGGGGCGCATGCTGCTGCTAGATCGCGCCGAGCAAAACGGGTTGTTCGTGGAACTCGCCGAGCAGTTTCACATGTTCGTGACACTCGTACACGATGTCGCCGAATCGCTGCGGGTCGTTGCCGCTCGCACGGAGCGCGCTTTGGTGCAACTCTACGAACGTTGGTTGACGAGCGGTAGCGAGGCCTTCGCCGCGGCTTTGGCGACGCATGGCCTTGTCCCCGTACGCGGCACGCGCACGTTGCAGTAGCTTCACGCGGTCAGTGAGAAACGCCGCTCTTGGACGTCAGCTGCGACGGACAGGTGACTTTCTGATAAATCATTTTTGGATTGTCAGCGCCTTTGAAGCAATCCGTGAACCAGGCACACCCGTTGAGCAACCCAGTCTTGCCGGCAAACGAGCTCTGGCACTTGGTCTTCGTGCAAGAGACGTCGTCGCTGCATTCCGTAAGTAGTCCGCCGTTGGTCGCGCCAAGATCGACGCTGCCGAGTTGCGCTGGGCAACCGGCTGTCATCGCGCCGACTCCACCGCCTGGTATTAGCAGGTCGAATTGACCGCCCGAGAGACCGCCAATGTTGATCACTTGCACCATCATCTGCTGACCTTTGATGGCCGTCGCGCCCGCGCTAGGCCCGTATTGCCCGTCGCCCGTGAACTGAAGTTCGTAGCAGTCGCCACACTCACTGTTCGACGTCCCGTACGCAGCAAAGCCATACGACATGTTGGTAGCGGAGTCATACCAGGGAGAGAAATCGAAACATTCGGTGGCGCTACCGCCACTGCAGATACTCTGCACATTGCCCGACGTGCCCGTGTGCTTGGTCGTGCCGTCCTTGTCGCACCAAGGCACGCTCATCTGCCACGAGCAAGACGGCATGCAACAATCCCAGTACCGCGTAGTAAAGCCGCTGCTCGTGCTGCCCGTCATGGCTGAATTGGTCGTCGAGCCACAGGTTCCAGTACTATTGCTGCCACCCGTAGGTGCCGCGACCGAGCCGCCCGTTGCAGGGGTTCCGCCAGCTCCATTCGTCTTGCCTCCCGCGGGGGCATTACCTCCAGCACCAGGTGACCCTCCGGCACCGGGTGACCCTCCGGCACTGGGCGAGCCACCCACGCCGCTGCCGCACGTGCCGCAGGTGACCTGACAATACCCGGCAAACCAGGACTGACCACAGAAGCCCCAGGTCTTGGCGTCCGCGCAGCTTTCAGAAGAGCGTGGCGTGTCCGTGCAATTGGCAGCAGAGCCACCCGTGGGTGCCCTGCTGCCACCCGTGGCGGCCGGGTTGCCACCCATCAGGCCATAGACACCGCCCGTTTGTGTTGGTGTGCCGCCCATGGCTGTCAAGCTGCCACCCGTGGGACTGACACCGCCAGCGCCCGGCACATAGCCACCCGTGGCAACCGCGATGGATCCTCCCGTTGCCGATGGCACGCCTCCGGTCGCCAGATTCACCACACCCCCCGTACTTGCTTGACCTCCGACCGAAGGAGACCCGCCGCTCACAACGTTACCGCCGTTCGCGATGACGCCACCTGTCGCCGCTTGGCCACCCGCGGCCGAATCGCCTCCGACAGACGACTCGGCTCCCTGCCCCGCGGGAAGCTGCGTGGCGCTGGCGCCGGAACAGGCAACCATGCCAAGCGTTGCGAGGACGGTGATCGTAGAGGTGCTAAGGCGCATAGTTAAACTCCCAAAACACAGTAAGCGTGAACGTCCTAGTGTAAGTCGTCCAGTACAAAGCAGCGCCGAGCACACTTGCCGGGTAGGGAAGCGTTTCCCAACTTCATTTCTTGAATTTTCTTGAACTGCCACGGCGGCGATAGGCAACCTCGCGCCAAACGTGGCCCAAAACAGGCCCCGTCGAGAAAAATTCCAACCCAGCGACTTTGATAGGCACGTCGCGCCGGGAAACACATTCGTATTTTTCCGTCGCTCTCAAACACGTACGACTTCACTGTACAGCGGAAATCATCTCACACGCTGCGTCGATCGGCGTCGCTTGCCCAGCCTAACCCACGCCGATAGGCGTGCAATCCGGCGCGCAACCGACTTGCCCGTCGCATTGCTCCGTCCCGTTGACGCGACCGTCACCACAATATGGGGCAATAGTGCAAAGGTTCGTGCACTTCCCAGGTCCATACGCGTCGGCGCTGTTGGCCGATCCAAGGTCGCACTGTTCCGGGCCATTCTTGATGCCATCGCCGCAGTACGGGGCAAGCGTGCAATTGGCATTACACGTTCCGTAGCTGCCGTTGTTGATGCCATCATCACATTGTTCGCCGGCATCTTTGAAACCGTTGCCGCACTTGAAGTGGCAGCGGGCATCGCATTGGCTGCTGGGGGCACCATTGTTGGCGCCGTCGTCGCATTGTTCACCCGTGTCCAGCTTGCTGTTGCCGCACGTTGGTGGCGGCGCTCCGCCCGTGCAGTTGGACCGGCAGGCGCCCGCGACCGTGTCGCTATTGTCAGAACCATCGTCACATGTTTCGCCAAAGTCCGTGTTGACCGCGTGGTCGCCGCAGTAGGGTGCGTTGCGGCACGCGGTGGTGCAGAGCCCAGGGCCGTACGGATCCACTTGGTTCTTCGCCCCCTGGTCGCATTGCTCGCCGGCGCTCGAATCTATTGTGCCGTCGCCGCAGTGAGGTGCCAACTTACAATTCGACATGCACGTGCCGTAGCTGCCATCGTTCTTGCCGTCGTCGCATTCTTCACCGGCCGATGTATCCTTGACGCCGTCGCCGCAGTATGGGGCAAGCCGGCAATTGGCTCGGCAACCACCGTAGGCTCCGGTGTTGTTGCTCGAGCCCAAGTCGCACTGCTCGCCGGCATCGAGTTGCCCATTGCCGCACTTGATATGACACGTCGCGTCGCACTGGCTCGTCGCTGCTCCGTTATTTTGACCATCATCGCATTGCTCGCGCGGGTCCAAGAACCCATCACCACAGAATGGCGCTGTCTGGCACTTGTCCGTGCAGCCTGACACGCCGTAGGCGGCCGCGGAATTCGCCGCGCCAAGGTCGCAGGTTTCGCCGTAGTTCGCGTCCAACTTGCCGTCGCCGCAGTAGGGTGCAATGACACAGCCCCTTGCGCAACCACTCTGATTTCCATAGGGCGTCGAATTGGACCCGTCGTCGCACTGCTCGCCAAATTGCTTCTGAACGATACCATCGCCGCAGAATGGCGCTAACTGGCAGTCGGGCGTGCAGCCGCCGTAAGCACCTGTGTTGAGGCTTGCGCCGGTGCTGTCCTTGCCGAGATCGCACGCTTCGTTGCCCGTCAGCACGCCGTCGCCGCACGTTGGAGTGCACGTGCTCTTGCCGGCCAAGAAGTTGGCGAGCGTCAGCATGTAGTTGGACCCACAGCACCAGCGCTCGGCCTGGAATACGACGGCTTCGTAAACGCTCCCAATCGCCAAATTGAAGGTGACGGAAGTCCAAGTGGATGGCGTGTCGCCGTATCCGACCTGACCGGTGCCGTTCGTTGCGTTCAGGACAACGCTCGCAACAGCCCGATCATGGACGCCACCTAGATCAACGGCAAGTGTGCCATTGATGAACACCCACACATCGTCGTCCCCTGTGAACTTCAGATTCTCGCCGCCCTGGTATTCGAACCAGTACCGAAGTTCACTGGTGAACCCATAGTTGTGATTCAACCACTCGTCACCGTACCCGACGCTATCGTACGCCGTGCAGGTCCGGTCTGGGAATGCGCCATCCGTGTAGGTTGACACCATGCCGGTGTTGGTGTCGATTTTCGGCGTTGTATCGAGCGGGAAGAATCCGCACATCGGGTACCACGGTTGATCGGTGTCGCTGTTCATCGCGTAGACGTCACTCGTCCCGCTGCGAAGCAACGTCAGGCTCTTGTAGAACGTGTAGTTGACGCCGGGGACGTCGCGGTACCACTGATCGAACGCGGTCTTTCCCGTCGTCATGGGAATCGGCGCGGCGTCGGTGCCAGCGTAGACTGGCTTACGGTAGGGGTCGAGCGCCGAGGTGACAATGCCCTTCTGCTCGTTACAGCAGTAGTGACCAAAATCCGGGTGCCCGCTCTTGTCCGAGGAACTATAGCCCTTGAAATCACGCACGATATACGGAATGCTGAGGGTTGGCGGCGGGCTGTCGTATGCCGACGCGCAGGTATAGCCGGCCTCTTGCTTGCAGTCGTGCGAACAGCCATCGCCGTCAGTGGTGTTGCCGTCGTCGCATTGCTCGCCGGCACCGCGGATCAAAATGCCGTCGCCGCACACGGATTTGCACGCGCCGACCGCGCTCGTCGGCGTACCCGAGGAGCTGTACGTCCCGCAACGCGGCTCGGTTTGGCACGTGGGTGAACAACCATCAAAAGGAACCGCGTTGCCATCGTCACAACTTTCGCCGGGTTCCACAACCGAGTTGCCGCACACCGTTGGTTTGCAGGGCAATGGGTTGCAGACCCAACCGGGTTCAGCCTGGCACGTGGGTGAACAGCCATCGCCGGCCGTGGTGTTGCCGTCATCGCACTGTTCAGGCGCAATGACCTTGCCATCGCCGCACAGGGGTTTGCACTTCGCGCCAACAATTGGGCAGGTGTAGCCGGGCTCCAGCTGGCAAGTCGCCGAGCAGCCGTCATTGGAAACCGTGTTGCCGTCGTCACAGGTTTCAGGACCTGTGATGCGCTTGTCACCGCATTTGACGTCATAGACGCACGGAGAACCCGCAGTTGGGCAGGCCCAATACTGTTCGATCTTGCAGGTGGACGAGCAACCGTCACCTGACTTCGTATTGCCGTCGTCACACGTCTCGCCGTAGGCGTAATCGACGTGACCGTCGCCGCAATACGCTTTGAGCTTGCATTTTTGCCCGGGCGTCGGGCAAACATAGCCGTTTTCCACTTTACAGTTGGCGGAACAGCCATTGCCGGACTCGGTGTCGCCGTCGTCACATTCCTCGCCCGGATCGATCTTGGCATTGCCGCATGAGTTGACCGCGGCGGTACACGCACCGCCCGCTGGCGGGCAGGTGAAGCCTTGCTCGATGTTGCAGCTTTGGTCGCAGCCGTCGCCGTTGGTCTTGTTACCGTCGTCACAGGCTTCGTTGCCTTCGACGACGCCGTTGCCGCATGAGATCGTCGACTGGCAGACTTGGTGCGGCGGCGAGAGCGGCGGGACCGGCGACACGCAGGTGCAATTGGCCTCAAGTTTGCAGGTTGCGTCGCAGCAGTCGCCCGGGATGGTATTGCCGTCGTCGCATTGCTCGGACGAATCGAGCACGCCATTACCGCACATAACAAGGCGCTGGCACGGTGAACCGGGCTTGGGACAGGTCCAGCCTGATTCCGTCTTGCAGGTCGCCGAGCATCCGTCATTCGGCGCTGTATTGCCATCGTCGCAGCTTTCGCCCGACTCAACCGCGCTATTGCCGCACACCGGAGGCGTGGTCGCCACCGTGCAGGGTTGACCAAACTGCGCGCACGAATAGCCTAGTTCGACGGTGCAATCGGAGGAGCACCCGTCGCCGTTGTTCTTATTGCCGTCATCACACGCTTCATTGGGCCCCGGCAATCCATCGCCGCAGATCAACGTGCTCACGCAGGGTTGCCCGACCGTCGGGCAACTGTAGCCTTGCTCGACTTGGCAGGTGCCGCTGCACCCGTCGCCACTGCGTGAATTACCGTCGTCACAGTTCTCGCCCGTGTTCACAACCGAATTGCCGCACAGAACGCCTACGGCGCTATTGCCAGCTGCGCCTGATCCTGCCGTGCCACTGCGACCGCCGGTTGCAATGTTGTAACCGTTTCCACCGCCGGCTGCATTGCTTGAGTCCGAAGGAGGTGGCCCGGCATTGCCCGACGAATTGCAGCCTGTAAGTACACCAACTATTAGACCAAGCCCATATGTCAACCAATGCATTCTCGGCCTCCCGGTCTCGGCACGTGCCTAAGCGGATCAAGATGAAATTTCCAATGCGGAACCTGGACTGTCAATCGCAAACCCGTCTGATTCTGGAATTGTTACTTGACGCTAAGTAGTCTGAGAACCTACAGGCGGCTCAATCGCTTCAGAAACGCTCGCTACGGATTTTTGCGCTTGCAGGAATCGATTACTGTGGCTCGATTTCTGCCGCATGCCGGGGCCCGAGCCGGTTCAAACGGCAAATCGGAAGTTCACGATGTCGCCGTCTTTCACGACGTACTCTTTGCCTTCGACGCGCAGTTTGCCAAGCTCCTTCATCTTGGCCTCGGTGCCCACGCCGACGAACTCATCGTACGCCATCACTTCCGCGCGAATGAAACCGCGCTCGATGTCCGAATGCACTCGGCCCGCGGCTTTGGGCGCTTTGCTGCCCCGGTACACGGTCCAGGCGCGCACTTCGTCTTCGCCGACGGTGAAGAAGGAAATGTAGTCGAGCAGCGCGTAGGCCGCGCGAATCAACAGCGCCGAGGCGGGCTCCGCGATGCCGAGGCCCGCGAGGAAGTCAGCCTGGTCCTCGGGCGGCAGCGCCGCAATCTCGGCTTCGATCGATGCGCAGACGCTGACGACTTCAATATGCCGCTCACGACAGGCAGCGACGAGATCGGCTGGTATTGGCTGCGCTACGTCCTTTTCGGTCGTGTTCAACACGGCCAAGAGCGGCCTGCGCGACAGAAACGCAAACGACGAGATCTCGCGCTCGTCCTCGGGCGAGAGCACCAAGTGACGCAAGGGCCGCTCGGCGTTGAGTTCGTCGAGGCACCGCGTCAAGACGGCCTTCTGGTGTTCGTTGCTGCGTTCTTTCGCAAGCCGCTCGATGCGACGTTCGACGACCACTAGATCGTTCAGGATGAGCTCTGCCTCGAAGTCCGCAAGTTCGCGAACTGGTTGCGCGGGCGTGCCGTCGAGCGCCGGAAAGCCGCGCAGCACGACAGCGAGCGCGTCCATTTCTTGCAGGGCCTGAATCGTAACGCCGTCGATGCCGCTGCCTTTGCTCTTGGGCCCCGGCACATCGACGAACAAGATCTCCGCTGGCACCGTGCGCCGCGGTTTGTAGATTGCCGTCAGCCGCGTAAGCCGCTCATCCGGCACCTTGATGACGCCCAGGTTCGACTTGCCCTTGCCGGCACCGCCGGTTTGAACCTGCTGCCCCGTCAGCGCATTGAACAACGTTGTCTTACCGGTCTGAGCGTAGCCGACGAGCCCTGCCTTCATGGATTCTGCTTTCCTTCCGACTGCGGCGCAGGCCTAGCACACGCTAGTATCACCGACGACCGACGAATCGGGTCGCACAGTAGCCCGTGGAGCGCCCTCAATTCTGCAGCGGCGTGCCGCACCACGTGCGATCGTCGCAGAATGGCACGGTGCCGTCGCCACCGGTGCCTTGGCAGGTGGTGGTTCCTGCGACGGTACCTAGATAATAAATAAGCTGCCCATCGCGCATGTCGTCCACGGACGAGAACGTCTTGTCGGCGCTGTTGAGCGCGATATCGAAGCGCACGGCGGTGCCCGCCGACGGCGCGCTACCCGGCCACGGCAGCCGCATTTCAATTGCATAGCCCGTGGCCGTGATCTTCTGGGCATATTCGCTGGTCGGCAGGGTCGTGTAGGCGCCCTGGCTTGCGCCATTTTGATTCGACGTCTTCACCTGAACCGCAGGACCCGACGCGGGAATGGTTACGTGCAGCGTGTTGCTGTCGGTACCGGTGAGGCCCGTCACGTTGTTGCTCGACGATATCATCAGCTCGATGAGAATCGCCTTGGTAGATCTTGCTGACGGCCTGGGTTGGGTCGGCAGCATAAACCGTTTGGACGCTCGCGTCCTGCACATCGACAAATACGCTCAGGGCGGCAGACGTCCAGGCGACACGGACCTTCGCGATTTCCGGCGGGGTTGCATGGTACACAATCACTTTCGCCGCGTGGTCTTTGTCGAATTGCACCGCGGGGACGGCGCAGAGATCGTCGCCAACGCCGTCTACGACCTGTGTGACAGTGAGTTGCGGTATTTGCTTGCACGGATCACCGCCGACCGCGCAGTTGTCTACGATGCCGCCATCGCCGCCGTTTCCAAAGCAGGCAACGGTGCCCGAAGCGGCCTTGCACGTTGAGTTGGCGGGGCACGGCAGCGCAGGGTCGAACCCACTGCCGTCCGATTTACACGATGCTACCCCATTGTTCACGCACGTCTTGTCGCCGGAATTGCACACAGGCGGGCCGCACTGCCCAGTCGGATCACAGACGAGGCCAGCTTTGCACTTGAGAACCGAATTGCATTCGACGCAATAACCGGCCGTCGCGTTGCAGAGCATTCCCGAAGGTGTGCAGTCATTGTCCGATGCACAGCCGAGCCGGCACTTCTGCGAGAGGCATTTTTCCCCAGACCCGCAGTCGCCATCAACCATGCAATCCACGCAACGGCTTGTCGCGGAGTCACAGGCCCGGTTGTTGGGGCAGTCGGCGGAAGTCGTGCAGGTGTTGTAAACAGAACACTTGTTGGCGCTGCACTCATAGGCGGTCCCGCCGTCCAGAACGCTTGCCCCACAGTCTGCGGGACCGACGCATTGGACGCATATGCCTTTCGTTGTGTCGCAGATCGTTTGCCCGCTGGGAGCCGTGACACAATCGAGACTCGACTGGCAACTAATCCCGGGCGTACCGCCCGTTGCCATTATGCCGCCCGTATTGCTGCCGCCGGTGGCGCTGCCACCGCTGCTTTCGGTGTTGCTGTCTCCCCCGGTAGCTGCGTTGCCGCCTTCATCGGCACCGCCCGTCGCGTCGCCTTGACCACCCGTGGCAACGCCGTTTGAACCTCCGGTGGCCGAGCCACCTTCACCGGTACCGCCGGTCGCAACATATGAAGTGTTGCCCGCATTGTTGTTGCCACCTTGGCTGGGCGCCCCTCCCGTACTGACTGCACCCGCTTGGCTCGAAGGCGCGCCACCCGTTACTGCCACCGTATGTTCGCCTTCGTTGCTCTTGCCATTGGCGCAGGCTTGGCTCAATGCCAACGCAAGGCCGCCGAGTCCCGCAAGCAGCCAGGTCGTATCTCCGAAGTGATCATGAAGGTGCATGGTGTTCTCCGCTTGCTACGAAGCTGCACAAGCATACTTCTCCGACTGCGGTATTGTCGAACCACAACTTCATGGGGTCGAGAACCTGGCAACGATTGCGGGATGTGACATCACTCGAACCATTCGCCATGAACCGTGTCTAGCGCTTTCGCACTATGGGCACAAAAGTCCTGGCAGCTGCCAATGCGCCAAGCGTGTTCACGCGAAAGGCGCGTTCGATGAGCGCCAAGCTCTCGGCAGCTCTCGACCTGCAACCGCGCAACGTTGCATTGGCTTTCTGCGTTTGACGGTAGCCCCGGCGCGCCAAATCTTGCACGGTGGCCAGGCCTGAACCTTGGAGTCCGGCGGTCGGCAGGCTGGGTTATGCAATACCCATGATGGGTAGCAGATGACCTCACCGAGGCACCAGCCAGCTCAGAGCAGGGAAAAGTCCGCATTGAAATCATTGGACTTATCAGTGGACCGGACGCTGGCGTCGCCTCCACGGCATTGGCCCGAGCCTTGCAGAAAAGGAGACTATGACGAGTGAATCAGGACTTGGCCAAGGCCTGCTGACCCTGACTCGGGGTTTCCAAGCTGGGTCAAGCAAGCCCAAGCAGGCTGAGTTGATTCACCTGCTGAGCATCGAAATCGGCTCAATGTCGCCCACTTGCTGCGAAGCAACACGAGTCACGTACGACGAGCAGCTGGATTGGATGACGGCCGCGGCTGAACGGGGATGCTCGTTGGTGGTGCTACGCACGGCGCATTCGATCGAGTTTTACACGACACGCAATGATCGATTTGTTGCACTGCGCCCCGCAATTGAAGCATTTGCAGCGCGAGTTCACAATGTCCCTGAGCTCGGAAGGACCAGGACGCTGCAATTGATGGGCACTGCAGCGGCTCGGCACCTTTTCATCTATGCCGCACAGCCCGACGTCTCTTCGGCTGGGCCGATGCAGCCTGCGGCACGCGTTAGAAGGGCCGCAACTCTGTCCGCAGCATCCACGGCTCTTGGTCCTGCAATGGCGTCACTGTTCCGCGCGGCCGCCAATGTGGCGGAGCGGGTACGTAGCGAAACCTTGCTCGAAGATTCAAGCGCCTGTTCGGAACTGCGCCGAAATGGAGACAATGGCCGCCGAGCGCGTCGTCGAGGAAGAATTGGCTACGTGGCAAGCGCGTGAGGCTGAAATACAGCGCGCAGCAGGGGTTCTGCCTGGCGTTGCCACGCCCACTCAGTTTGAAGGTCCAGAGCCAACCAGCGAAGTGCGTTTGCGAGTCGGCGCCGCGATCAGGCCCAGCATTTCCTATGTGTTGGACCCCAAGAGCGTTTCGTCCTGATGGGGTTTTGTTCATCAGCCCACTCGCCAGGCCGTAGTCCCAAGTACACGCTTGGCAGTCGCGACGGTCAGCACAACATATTCACCCCATGCGCATGTACCGTTCTATAGCCCTTGTGACCGTTCTGTTCGTCGGCTGCGCCGGCAACAACGGCAAACCAGCAACGCCAACGGCCGTTTCGGGCCCCTCCCCGTCCCTGGACGCGAAACTAGCGACGATTCTTGCGGGGGCGCAGAGACCTGAGCCAGAGCGAGCGCGGGACGTGTACCGCCATCCCAGAGAGACGTTGGAGTTCTTTGGGATATCGGAGTCCATGAACGTCGTCGAATTGAACGCGGGCCAAGGCTGGTACACAGCGATTCTCGCGCCCTTGCTAGCGGCCGGGGGCAAACTCACGACGACGGGCGCCGACCCCAACGGTCCAGCTGACTCCGAAGGCACGAAGAACGCGAAGCTATTTGCCGAGCGCCTGGCGAGCGACCCGACGACGTTCGGCAAAGTGACGCCGCTCGTCGTCGATTGGAAAAAGAGTGACGCATCGCTAGGTCAAGACGCGTCAGCGGACATGGTAGTTACGTTCCGAAATCTGCACGGTTGGATCAACAATGGTGTCGTTCAACAACGTGCTAGGGGCCTGTTATCGCGTGCTAAAGTCAGGCGGCACCTTGGGGGTCGTCGAACACCGCGCCAAGGCGGATGCGCCGACGGATCCGAAGGTCATCGGCGAGACTGGCTACGTTCCAGAGGCGTACGCGGTTCAACTGATCGAGAAAGGCGGCTTTAGGCTGGTTGGAAGATCGGAGATTAACGCGAACCCCAAAGACACAAAGGATTACCCGAAGGGCGTTTGGACACTGCCGCCCACATTGCGGCTCGGCGATCTCGACCGCGACAAGTACTTGGCGATCGGTGAGAGCGACCGGATGACGCTGCGGTTCACGAAGCCATAATCCTAATGTGACTCGCTCACCAGCCGGTGAGGCCGTGCATGTCTCGGTTGTGCCATGCCCGCTGTTCTTTTTCACTTCGGTTCGTTTATCGATGAATCTCGTGAATCGAATTACTGGATCGTCGAGTTCGTGACCGTGATCGGCGTATCGTCGAACGCCGAGATCTGGGGGTACTTCGGGTACCAAGACCCGCCAATGTTGTTCGTGATCGTCGACTGATCGATGACTATATTCCCCGTATGATCGTTGCTCACGAAGAAGATGGCACTCCCAAACGCGTTGACTTGGTTGTACTGGATACGCGTGCCGCACAGCGACAACGTCATCGTATTGCCGTCGTTGTAGATGGCGCCGCCGCTGCCTCCGCCGGGCGTGCCGCTCGATGCTGGGTTGCCACCGCTGCCTACGGCCTGGTTGTATGCAAATAGGCTGTTGTAGATACTCCAGGACACGCCGATGCTGCTGATGCCGCCGCCGTTAGAGCACCGGTTGCCGTAGTCGGCTTCGCCGCCAAACGTGCTGTTGACTATGTACACCGGCAACCCGTTGTATTGGCTGAGCGCTCTGAGTGCCGCGCCCCCGAGATCTTGCCCCGTCTGTTCGCACACATTGTCGAAGAAACGACAATTGACTACCTTGAAGCGGCCGCCTCGAACTAGGACCGCGCCACCGCCGCCCCCTTCTTCGTCCTGACCAATCGAATTACCGTTGATGAACGTCAAGTTTTGTATCGTCAAATGGGGTGAGTCCTGGTTCTGACAGGCTGAAGACGTCCAATGTTGCGCCTCGTCGCAGGTGTCCATGTACAAGATGCGACGTGTGCCATCGCCGCTCAGCGTGACCTTGCCCCCGCCGTCAATCACGATTTCGGGGCCCGTGTCGTTGAATATCTTCGCCGTCTCGTCCAACGTGATCGTTATGGGGTCCGACCCGCAATTGAACGTGATCGTCCCGCCGAGTGCGACAGCCGAGACGACGGCACTTGACGTGCAGCTGGCAGCCGTGCCATCCCCAATGACGTGCGTCGCGCCAGATGCCTTGCTTGTATCGACGGGCTGCGCCTCCTGGGGTACCGCACAATTGCCGTCCGGATTGCCGGCATCCGGCCCGGGCCCGAGATCTGCCGGTGACCCACCGAGGCTCCAAACGGTGTCGCTTGAAGGCACTGCCTTGCTTCCAGAGCAGGCCAGTCCAGGAACAAAAGGCAGAACGACACAGGCAACGATTTCAAACAGACGCATGGCAGTTCCTCACGCTGCCCTTGAATCTACACCGAAACAGCCAGTATTGCCTATTGCATAATTAGCGGGAGTTTTTCCCAGCCGGTGACACATGCTCCCCGTGCCCGTGCCCGAAATTCGTTCCAACATGCCAGGTACGCGCCATCCACCTAGGCCAATCCGGGATCTTCTTGATTGTGTTGGTCGTTTGGGCCCCGGCCTAAACGACGGCGTATCCAAAACTTGACTCAGGATCGACGAGTCGTTCGCGTAAGATTCCAGCCCGTGAAGCCGTGGCGAGACGCACTCAATGAGAGTGCTGGGTCAGGAGGGAACCCTCATTGACACACCGTGAACGCTGGCGTGCGTATTTGTAGCTATTACAGTAGACTCATACCGTGAAGATCGTTTCGTGGAACGTCAATGGCTTGAGATCGGTACTCAGAAAGACCTTCCTTCAAGTTCTCGCGGCGGAAAAACCTGACGTTGTCTGTCTTCAGGAAATCAGATGCCAACCGAACGACGTCGAGCCGATTTGGCCCAAGGCCTACAAGGCGTTCTGGAACCCGGCGCAAAAGAAAGGGTATGCGGGTACGGCGATTCTCAGCAAGCGTCGTCCACTCAACGTCATGCCGCATATCGGAATCAAAGAGCACGATCAAGAAGGTCGCGTGCTCATGGTTGAGTTTAGTGATTTCTCATTGGTCAATGTGTACGTGCCTAATTCCAAGCGCGATCTAAGTCGGCTACCGTACCGGCAACGGTGGGACCGCGACTTTCTCGCTTATCTCAGACATCTCGAAAAGACGAAGCCGGTCGTTTTCTGCGGTGACCTGAACGTCGCACACACGGAAATCGATTTGGCCAACCCCAAGGCAAACGGCCGCAATCACGGGTTTACCATTGAAGAGCGCCGCGGGTTCGGCGCCTTCGTACACGCCGGGTTCGTAGACACATTTCGTGAATTTCACAAGTCGGGCGGGCACTACACCTGGTGGAGCCTGGCGGGCAATGCGCGGGCTCGTAACGTCGGTTGGCGAATCGACTACTTTCTCGTCAGCAAATCATTGCGTCCCCGCCTGAAAAACGCATTCATCCGAGACCAATTGCTTGGCTCCGATCATTGCCCAGTGGGCATTGAAATACGGGTTCAGTGACAGCAGTGTGCACCAAAATGTCGCAGCGGACCAACAAGTTGCGCACTTGTAACAACGCGACGCAACTCTTCTCGATCGATCTCAAATATGCGAACGCGAAGTATTGCGACGAGATATCCCCCCAAGGGATGCTCAGCACTGGTTTCATTGCACTTTGTGATTCCATGTAGGTGAATTTTTTGGACCGACAACTCGTCGGTTTGCGCATGCAGCAATTCAAAGGCGAGCAGGCGGCGTGGGCTCAGGATCAGTTCGGACAGGTTCGTGTGGGAGATAGTCGGCGGACGACCCGGCTCGTCGCGATGGCGACTCGAGCGGCTCAGTCGCCTTCAGGCAAGGTTTCTGACGTGTTTTGTCGGGATAAGGAACGGCAGGGTGCCTACGACTTGCTCGAAAGCGGTCAGGTGGATCCCGTGGCGTTGGTCGTGGCGCAGGCAGAGGCAACGGCTCGACAGTGCGCCAATGAACCGTTCGTGTTTGTGCCAATTGATGGCTCTAGTGTGACACTGGCTGACCGTACTGCGGGCAAAGACTTCGGTAGTGTGGGGACTCTGAGCGACGGCAACCGCGGGTTGAAGGTAATCAGCGCACTGGCGATTAGCCCCAAAGGGATGCCGCTGGGTCTGTTCACGCAAGTCTGGTGGGCTCGCACGCAGGCCAGGAGACAAAGTAAAAAGCAGAAACGTAAACGCAACCTCAAGCGTGACGTCCAAGAGAAGGAGACGCGATACTGGTTGGAAGCGATCCAAGACGCCTGCGCCCACGCAAAGGCAACGAATGCGAAGCTTTGGTTGCAACTCGACCGCGAAGCTGACAACAAGCATATCCTGCTCGAACTTGCCGACTGCGGACAACAATTCACGGTCCGTGGGTCGTGGGACCGATTGATTGACGCAACCGGCAACGATAAGCAGTACTTGCGGCAATGGCTGGACCGAGAGGCTCCAGGAGGCGAATATAGGCTCGAAATTAGCGCTGCACCCAAGCGAACTGCGCGCTTGGCGCGCATCGTGGTGCGTTGGGCCTGTGTGACACTGCGACTGCGCAATGTGCCACGTTATGGTGAATGCTGGCTCGACGTTACTGTCGTATGGGCACGCGAAGAGGGTACATGTCCAGCGGGTGAGAAGCCTGTGGACTGGCTACTGCTGACGAACGCTCCGGTGGGGAATTTCCAGCAGGCGCAATCTGTCATTCATGGCTACACGCAACGCTGGCGGATCGAAGAATTCCACAGAACCTGGAAGACCGGCAGCTGCAACGTGGAGCAGACACAGCTAAGAAGTCAGCAGGCAGTGCGCATTTGGGCTACTCTACTTGCTGCCGTGGCCGTACGCATCGAACGTCTAAAGATCCTGGCGCGAACTGAACCCCAACAACCAGCGGACATTGAGCTGACACGCCACGAGATCAGAGCACTCATTGTGCTCAAACGTCAGCAGAAAAAACGAACTGAAGTCATTACTGACGCCATGCCCACAATCGGGCAGGCCACGTTGTGGATAGCTGAACTAGGCGGCTACACTGGCAAATCATCCGGCGGACCACCGGGTTCCATCACGATCCGCAGGGGGCTAGACAGGCTGCTACCCGCTGCCCAGCTGCTCCAGGCCCTAGAAGACCAGGAAAGATCAGACCAATGCTGAGCAAGGGATGGGGGGATTTGGGGGGTTGAAGTCCCGCCCAGCGGGCGGGATTTAGGGTGGGAGAAAAAAAGTCCCGCGCAGGGGCTGGGGCGAACAAAAAGCCCGGGCACGGGCTCGTAGAGCATCTGTCACCCAGCTGGGAGGGGGAGTCCCGTTAAGTCGTAGGCCCCGTGTAATCGGGCATCAGGGCTTTGATGATGTCCGGGTACCAGCCGTACTTGTCGTCCCAGGCGGCAAACGTATAAATGAAGCTCCAGTTTGCCCAGCCAAAGCCATACTTCGCAGACTCTTGCACCATGTATTGCAGGTAGGCTCCGCGTGCCTGGTTGTCTCGGTTGGGCGTATCGGCCCCGAATTCGCCCATGTACACGGGAATTCCCGATGTCTGCGACCAAGCCGCAACGCTGCTAAGGTCATTGTCAATTTTGGTTTCGTTGTTGGCAATGACTTGATCAACTGATTCGCTCGGGACGTCAGCTGGAAACAGCACTGGCCAGCTTACTCCAACTTGATTGATGGTGCCCGAGTGCGGATATGGATTGTCATAGCTGCTGCAATCCCACGTCTGGGGCGGCGTTGTGAAGCAATAGGGACTGTAGTAGTGGAACGTGGCAATGACATTGCCGTCGCCAGCCGGGAAATTGACGCGGTTGCCGGCCAATTCGTTGAAGTTGTTCCAATTCACGCCGCCGATGATCACCGACCGGTACGGGTTGGAGCTGCGGATTTCTGCGAATGCGGCAGCCAAGTCCGCGTTCCAAATATCCGCAGTGACGCTGCCGTTGGGCTCATTTAGCAGTTCAAAGAAGAGGGTTTTCGGATAGTCCTTGTAGTGGTCAGCGATCTGCTGCCAAAGGGCTAGGAATTTATCGTGTTGTTGGCTGGGGTTTGCGTAGTACTCGTCGTAATGGTGGATATTGAGGACGGCCGCCATGTTGCGCGTCAGCGTATTGGCGATTGCCCAGTTGACGCGCGCAAAGAACGCTGAGTCTATCGTGTACGGCGGGTCGTCCGCAGCGTGAATGTTCCAACGGACAGGGATGCGTACATGGTCAAAACCCGCCTCGTGGATCGCTTCGAAATACCAGCCGTGCAATGTGCTGCCGGTCCATGACGACTCTTGAGGCGTGCCGTCAAGGAAATTCCCAAGGTTCATGCCAGTCATAATCAAACCCAACTGATCCGCCGCCTTTGCGTCAGCGGCCGTCGGGGGGTGGGTTAGATCGACGGTTCCGGGCGGGGCATCTGAGGTCTTGAGAACCACATCAGCCAGCGGACGATTGCTCAAAGTACTTGCATCGGACGTGTCCGGCGAACTACTGGGGGGTGGACTGTCGCAACCGACGAACACTACGAAGCTAGCAAGGGAGGCAAAGACTGTGCGACACGAATTCATGCATACAAACATACCACGCCGTTCAGGCAATTCCGCGGGTTGTCGCTGTTTTGCAAAAGAAGTACCAGAAATTACAACCGCGGCAACGGAGTTTCAACACCGATGGCTGGTGGTTGCAACGTCGAGAAGCCGCTGGCTGTTGGATTGAGACGATTGGAGGCGGTACCGTGACCTCAGCGCAATCCAACCCGCCACCTCAATGTCAGACGCGACTGACAGCCGTTTGAACAGACGCAGGCCCGGACGCCTTGCAGGTGCGGCCAGTCACCAAGCAACGTTATTGAATCGAAACCGTCCCTTTGAGCTGCATCGAGGTTGTGACCGTGATTTCCGAATCCGGTGGGTTACGCTCGCAATAGAAGAGATCGAAACTGTAGTCTTGGCCTGCGGCAAGCCCGAGAACGTCCAAATCGAGGTTTGCCGGCTGGGCGCTGTGAATGCCAGAGCGATCGACGACCAGGTTTCCATCAATGAAGAGGAGCAAATCATCGTCGCCCTGGAATTGGAAGGTCTGACCCTTTTGATAGGTGAACGTTAGGTGAAACTCCGTGGTAAACCCATAGTTGTGCGGATTCCCACTGCCGTCCGTTTCGCCCTCATCGCCAAAGAGCAGGTTGTCGATCGGGAAGAAGGTCAGATTCTGGTATTTGTACGTGCCATCGCCATTGGGTTGCAGGAAGAGGTCAATGCCCATGGGCCAGTTAATCGCTTGACTTGGATTCTTCGAGGGGTCAACGCTGGTGTCGTCATTGAACCAGTAATGATAATTGTTGGGGCCCGTAGTGGTTACAGTGCCATTGGGTTGGTCGGTCACGTACTGGGGTTTGCCGTCTGGGCCGAGGGTTGTCTGAACGAAGCAACTATGCGGGTAGGCACTCCCCGCACCACAATTCACAGTTGTGTCTGATGGCGTCGAGTTTTGCTCCACATGGTCGCTACTGCACAATTTGCCCGTCGCGTTCTTGCACGGTTGAATGTCAGGATAGGTCTTGTGAAAGTCGCGAATCGTGCCGTGGAGCTTCATGGTGCCATCGGGCTGCAGAACATCATCCACCACGGATCTGCTTCCAGCCGTGGTGTTGAAGGCGCTGCCTCCGGTAGCTGCTCCAGGGTTGGAACTGCCCCCGACACCGGATCCGGTGGAAACCGGCGACGCGCTGCAAGCAACGCCAGCGAATGCCCAGCCGAGCACGCCAAAGAATACAAAGTTGCGATTAGTCGATAGCTTCATGGTTGCCGTCCTGACCTGAAACGAGAACAGCCTACTTTAACGCGGGGCCGGGTTCGAGGCAAATGCCGTTCCCTCGGTAGTTTGGAACGCGGACGCGCGTTGCCGGTCTTTGCGAAAGCAGCTCAGGAAATTATGCGGGCAGCACCTATGCGGGCGGCAACGTAGAATCTGCAGCGCTGCCGCGCTGAACAGTGAGGGTCCGGTCATCCGCTAAACGCACCATCGCGACAGACCCCAAGATAACCGCGGAGGCAACCCAGAACTTTGTACGCACGGTCTCGCCCAACCACCACCAGCCTGCCCATGTCGCAACGATGGGGTTAACGTACGTGTAGAGACCCACAACCTTGGGCGAGAGGTTCCGGAGTATGTACATGAACGCAACGAAACCAATCAATGAGCCGGTGACGAGCAGAAATACGAATGCCAACCAGCCCGTTGCCGGGATCGTCGGACTGCACCGCTCGTGAAGCGCCAATGCAAGCGGCAGCAGACCCGCGCAAGCAACGATCATTTGAAGGGCTGGCTCCAGCAGGGGTGCAACGTGTGACGGGTGCCTGGACTGCCACACGGAACCAAGCGCCCAAGTGAATGACGACAAGAGCAGCAGCAAAGTGCCCGACCCGAAAGACATTGGAGAGCCCACGAGCAAACCCACGCCAACAAGCCCAACGGCGAGTCCAATCCATACGGCAAGTGAAGCCGGCCGACGGTTTTTGGGCCAAAGGTTGTCGATGAGCGTCATCCAAAGTGCCGTCGTCGCAAGCAAGAGTGCTCCCTGACCGCTCTGGACCGTGACGAAGCCCCAGCAAGTCAGGGCGTTGGCCAGTGCCAACGAAGCCCCCCCAGGGATTGAGCGGCGAATGGCAATTTGCCACGAAGCAGGCGTTTTGCCCGCGAGCGCGAGCACAGTGACGAGGAACGTGCCGGCAATACAAAAACGAAGGCCGGACAATAGCAGCGGCGGAAAATATCGGACCGCGACGCGGATGGCAGGGGCAGTCGTGCCCCAAAAAAAACAAACCGCGGCAAAAGCCAGCCAGGATAAGATTCGCGGACGGGGCAAGCGACGCAACTCTTCTCGATCAAGCTCAAATATGCAACGCGAAGTATTGCGCCACATATTGGGCAGCGGGCTCGGATCCGGACCAGGAAAGGCCGTTGCCGGGGTCGGGGCCCCGGCAACCAGTGCGATAAGGCCTGCTAGGATCTTTTCCTCAGCCCGCCATCACGTGCGCGCCTTGCGACAGCATCTGTGGCCGCCCCGGGAAAAATACGGGGTTCAAGTCCCTCCCCGGCGGGGGAGGGATTAGGGAGGGGAGAACTGCGGCTTGACCCGAAAGCGGACCCGTTGTTCTGTTGTGGAGGATGTCTGATCTACCGGCAACTCTTCGACCCTCGGCTTTGAAGTCTGCTTTCGATTCGGGGGCGCTTTCTTTGGTGCCGCGGCCCAGCAAAGTCGTGCTCCGCATGGGCGACTCGGAAATTCAGACTGAGCCCGGGACTGCACTTATGGACGTGTTGCCAAAGCAAGTCAACGGCAGCCTTGTCGTTGCCGCCATGCTGGGTCGGCGGCCTGTGTCACTGACGACCCGCGTCGATTGGAGTGCCGAAGTCGAGCCCATCGTATTGGCTTCACTCGAAGGCACTCGCATCTTTCGTTTATCGCAGGCACTGCTGCTGCTCGAAGCCGCACAACGGGTGGCTCCAGACAGTGACCTGCGCTTGGCGCATTCGGTGGGGTTCGGTCGCCGCGTACTGGTGGGTCTCGGCTACAAGCAGCGCGCCGAAGAGCTCGCGGCACAACTGCAGCAAGCCATGTTGGAACTCGTGCTCGAAGATCGTCCCCTCGTTGAAATTGCGGTGGGCGCCAACGAAGCCATCGAGTACTTCCGCCGCATCGGGTGGTCTGACACGGTGGAACTTCTCATAACGTGGCGCGACGCCGTGGTGCCGCTGGCTACGTATGGGCGAGTGTACGCGCTCATCATGATGCCGCTACTGCCGAGCACGCGCATGGCCAGCGGCTCGCGGATACTTGCCGATCGCGGCGGGTTGCTGTTGCTGTACGGCAACGGGATCAAGACGCCTCGCCCAACCCAAGCCACCGACTTGGCACCGGGCCTTTTGCGAGCCGAGCAGCTGGGACCCGATGTGCGGGTCCCAACCATGGAAGACGCAGAACCCTTCCGCTACGCATCCCAGGGACCCAGTTCGGTCAGCAACGAAGAAGCGCTGGCGGTCTCGCGCCAAACGATTTCGATGACGCAACAACAGGAGCGCTGGCTCGAAACGCTTGACACGCGCAGCGTCGGCGCGTTCAACCGCGCGTGCATCACCGGCCACGTCGATGAACTCATCAACGTCAGCGAAGGCTTCCACGAAAAGCGCATCAGCCGAATCGCGGACGAAGTCCACGGACGCGGCAAATCGGCTCGCATCGTGTGCATCGCCGGTCCCTCGAGTTCCGGCAAGACGACGTTCATCAAACGCCTGCGCGTGCAGTTGCAGGTCCTCGGCATGAACCCGACTGCGATTTCGCTCGACAACTTCTACTGCGACCGGGAACTGACACCCAAAGACGGCAACGGCGAGTATGACTTCGAAGCGCTCGAGGCGCTTCGTCTGGACCTGTTTCAAGAGCAATTGGCGGCATTGCTCAAGGGCGACACTGTAAAGACGGCTCTCTACGACTTCAAACGCGGCAAGAGCGAACCGTGCGGTGGCGCCGAGCTGAAACTCGACCACCACAGCGTGCTTTTGTTGGAAGGGATCCACGGCTTGAACCCAGCCCTGTTGGCGCAGATAGGCGGTGAAGAAGCCTTCAGAGTGTTCATCTGTCCACTGGCACAGCTGCCGTTTGACCGCGCGACTCGGCTGCATGCTTCCGACATAAGATTGCTTCGCAGAATCGTCCGCGACCGGCACTCGCGGGGATACAACGCCGCTGATACGATAGTGCGCTGGGACAGCGTTCGCGCCGGCGAACGAAAGCACATATTCCCCTATCAACATCACGCCGATGCCGTTTTCGACGCGTCGCTCATCTACGAGATCGCCGTGCTCAAGGTTTACGCAGAGCGCTACCTGCTGGAGGTTCCAAGAAACGACAAGGCCTGGCTGACCGCGTTTAGATTGCTGGGCCTCGCTGACCGATTCGTGGCCCTGTACCCGGATCGGGTGCCTCCCACATCGATTCTCCGCGAGTTCATCGGAGGTAGTTCGTTTCAATATTGATGGGAGCCCCTCCCAGCCGGTGACAGGTGCTCCACGTGGCCGTGCCGGGTTTTTTTTCGCCCTAATCCCTGCGCGGGATTTTGTTCTCCACCCTGAAATCCCTCCCCGCTGGGAGGGACTTTGAACCCCCCAAATCCCCCCAGGTTTGCTCAGCACTGGTTCCATCGCACTTTGTGATTCCATGTAGGTGAATTTTTTGGACCGACAACTCGTCGGTTTGCGCATGCAGCAATTCAAAGGCGAGCAGGCGGCGTGGGCTCAGGATCAGTTCGGACAGGTTCGTGTGGGAGATAGTCGGCGGACGACCCGGCTCGTCGCGATGGCGACTCGAGCGGCTCAGTCGCCTTCAGGCAAGGTTTCTGACGTGTTTTGTCGGGATAAGGAACGGCAGGGTGCCTACGACTTGCTCGAAAGCGGTCAGGTGGATCCCGCGGCGTTGGTCGTGACGCAAGCAGAGGCAACGGCTCGACAGTGCGCCAATGAGCCGTTCGTGTTCGTGCCGATTGATGGCTCTAGTGTGACACTGGCTGACCGTACTGCGGGCAAAGACTTCGGTACTGTGGGGACTCTCAGCGGCGGCAACCGCGGGTTGAAGGTAATCAGCGCACTGGGGATTAGCCCCAAAGGGATGCCGCTGGGTCTGTTCACGCAAGTGTGGTGGGCTCGCACGCAGGCCAGGAGACAAAGTAGAAAGCAGAAGCGTAAACGCAACCTCAACCGCGACGTCCAAGACAAGGAGACACGATACTGGTTGCAAGCAATCCAAGACAGCTGCGCCCGCGCAAAGGCAACGAGTGCGAAGCTCTGGTTGCAGCTCGACCGTGAAGCTGACAACAAGCATATCCTGCTGGAACTTGCCAACTGCGGACAACAATTCACGGTCCGTGGGTCGTGGGACCGATTGATTGCCGCAACCGGCAACGATAAGCAGTACTTGCGACAATGGCTGGACCGAGAGGCACCCGGAGGCGAATATCGGCTCGAAATTAGCGCTGCACCCAAGCGAACTGCGCGCTTGGCGCGCATCGTGGTGCGTTGGGCCTGTGTGACACTGCGACTGCGCAATGTGCCACGTTATGGTGAATGCTGGCTCGACGTTACTGTCGTATGGGCACGCGAAGAGGGTACATGTCCAGCGGGTGAGAAGCCTGTGGACTGGCTACTGCTGACGAACGCTCCGGTGGGGAATTTCCAGCAGGCGCAATCTGTCATTCATGGCTACACGCAACGCTGGCGGATCGAAGAATTCCACAGAACCTGGAAGACCGGCAGCTGCAACGTGGAGCAGACACAGCTAAGAAGTCAGCAGGCAGTGCGCATTTGGGCTACTCTACTTGCTGCCGTGGCCGTACGCATCGAACGTCTAAAGATCCTGGCGCGAACTGAACCCCAACAA
This sequence comes from uncultured delta proteobacterium, assembly GCA_963811985.1. Taxonomy (GTDB): domain Bacteria; phylum Myxococcota_A; class Polyangia; order Polyangiales; family Polyangiaceae; genus FEN-1139. The sequence goes on along the minus strand of CAWEUH010000017.1, from coordinate 196,721 downwards.
CCAGCGGACATTGAGCTGACACGCCACGAGATCAGAGCACTCATTGTACTCAAACGTCAGCAGAAAAAACGAACTGAAGTCATTACTGACGCCATGCCCACAATCGGGCAGGCCACGTTGTGGATAGCTGAACTAGGCGGCTACACTGGCAAATCATCCGGCGGACCACCGGGTTCCATCACGATCCGCAGGGGGCTAGACAGGCTGCTACCCGCTGCCCAGCTGCTCCAGGCCCTAGAAGACCAGGAAAGATCAGACCAATGCTGAGCAGGTTTGGGGGGATATCTCGGCACAACACTGCGAGTGACATATTTGAGCTCGATCGAGAAGCGTGGCGTCACGGTGCCCCAAGCAGACTGCGGGCTGCGCGCCCCGTGCTGCTTGCTTCCGCGTCATTTCAGTCGAGAGGAAACCGCAAATGCTCGGGACCCGTAGTCTAGAACTACCACCCGTGAAGCCGCTACACGCCGAGGGCACTTCTGCAAGTGGGACGCGATGGTCACGTCCGCGCCTCGTCGCGGTTGCGATCGTCGCGGGTGCTTCCTGCGGCTTCGTCGCGTATTGCGCGGCCATCTCGATCCGAGGCTGCGTCGTGTGCGCCGCAGGGCAGTCGCCCTCGACGGTTGCCCTGTACGTGGCTACAGCATCAATGCTTGCGACATGGGCACTCGTTAGCGGCAACGGATAGTTCAAATTCCCTCCCCAGCGGGGAAGGATTTAGGAAGGGGAGAACAAGTCAACCCGATGCTGCGCCTTAGCATCATGTGACGCCGACTAGTAGCGAATTGTGCGATTTCATCGAGTTGCTCCTCGACGGGTACTAGACTTTGAAGGGGGTACTGCTGGGACAACTGCCAAGCCGCCGCGGGGTTCGCACAGGCAAGCAAGCCTGATCGGATCAGCACTCGATCGGCCATGGCTAGGATCTGTCGTGCCAAGTCTTCGCAGCCTGGTCGATCCAAATCGACGCTGGTAAACAGGTGACCTACCTGCTCAACTAGCGTAGGTTCGGTTTCCACTTGCGCCCAGAATCGCTTGGCCCCTTTTCGCTCCGAGTCCTCGAGGTTCCTCGTGAATTCGGGACCTTCGCGACAGAACCGTGCACAATAGTCGATGACTGCACCAAGCCGTTGCGGCGAATCCAGGGCGGCTCGCCACTTGAATTCGGGGCGCAGCATCGACAAATGGCGCGCTCCAAGAAACGCCAATTGGGCAAGGCTGAGACCCGACCCCAACTGCTTGGAAATGAGCAATCGCTCGCGGCCGTTCAGCGTCAGCAGCATGTGCGTTGGCAGCTCGGGATGCACGACCAATTCTGGAACATCGACGCCGAGAAATTTGCACGCCCAAGCCAGACTTCGACCGAGCGTCACAGTGCTCGATTCGGGGTCGAGAATTGCCGCTTCTTTTGGGTGCTCGTCGAAGCCCGCATCGAATGCCAAACCCCCTGCCAGGGACGCCTTGGTGAGCCTTCCTAAGACTTCGAGCAGCGCGCGATCTTCTCGATTCGCAAGCAACGCGTCGTCGAAATCTTTGTCGACAAGTGTACGCCCGGCCAGCGGCAGGGCGTCGGTCACCAACAGCGCAAGCCTTACTTCGTCTTCAGGCCTTGCTGACTGTAGACACACAAGCACCGCAGAGGCCAACGCCGCCGTGTCGATGTCGCGTTGCATTTGAGCCGCGTCGGATAGCGCCTGCAGGGTTGGCACGTGGCGAGGATCGCGCGCCAGCATGCCTTCCATTAGCGCCAATTCCTCTTCGTAGTCCGACCTGGACTTGATCGGCCGCTCTAGCGGTACTGGCGGCCCTTGCATTGGCAAGGCCGGCAGCGGTGCAGCACTCGGGCGTGGCCCCTTCGGTTGCACCGTTGGAGGCGGCGCGCTTGGATAGTATGCGGCTTGTTCGATCCGGGCCGGGCCGGGACGCGGTGCCGCGACGCCCGCAGCGTGCACTGCAATTCGACCGCCCAGTGGCCGCGGCACGACGAGAAAGTCTTGATCGCTCGGTCGATAGTCGAACGACGACAGGCTCTCGAACGCCATGGTCTCGTTCTCGATGCCGCGCACGATTTCACTCAGGAACACCGCGTCACTTTGCGAGCGTTAACCCTGATGCTCCAATGACAGCCGCCATAAATCCGTCAGCCGCAGGCTGCCACGCAGCCACGGGTCGAACTCTTCGGGGAGAGCAACCGACGATAGCGCGGCGATGTGAGGGGTCGTGGCATTGAGTGCAACCCCGAGGCTCTTGGCGACCGCATCCGGCTTCGCGCCGTCGTCCGCGACGACCACCACGTCCATTAGCACTAGTGCATGCCTTGTCGCCGGCGCTAGCGACGCACGCAAGCGCGAAACGGGGAATGCGCGTGGCCGAGTGCCGTCCAATAACAAAGCCAACCCCCGATCGGAGTTCGCCGCCAGGTAGCCCGAAAAATGGATCAACACTTCTTGCAGGTCACCGGCGTGCGACTCGAGCACTTGGTCTAGTTGCTCAGGCAACTCGCGAGTCGCCTCGAGCGTCACGATGTGAAAATTCGTATCCTCTTTGCCAAGCCGCGATTCCAAGAGAGCGCCCGAATCTTGGAATGCCTCGCGCGCAGGGACGACTTTGTTCTCCGAGTAGGCTGAGTTAATGATGAGGGCCAGGCGCATAGGGATTCTATGGAGTCTTGCCGTGCATGGTGCCAGAGCGGACGAACTGCTCGTGCATGACGAATGCGTCGGACAGCCCGTGCGGCGTATGGGTGTAGCGCGAGCGCTTCAAATAATCGCGCAGCATGTCCCGGAAGTCGGGGTGCGCACAGCGATCGATAATGAGCTCCGCGCGATCGATAGGCGATTTACAGCGAAGGTCCGCGACGCCCCATTCCGTAACGACAACCTGCACCGAGTGTTCGTTGTGGTTGACATGCGTCACCAGCGGCACGATAGTCGAGATTTTGTCACTCTTCTGAGTTGACGCGCAGATGAACATCGAGATGTATGAATTGCGGGTGAAGTCGCCCGACCCACCGATGCCGTTCATCATTTTTTGACCGAAGAGGTGCGTTGAGTTGACATTGCCGAAGATGTCAACTTCGAGCGCGGTGTTGCACGATATGACACCGAGGCGCCGGATGATTTCCGGGTGATTCGTGATCTCTTGCGGCCGCAGCAGGATCTTGCTTCTGAAGAACTCAAGGTCGTCGAAAACGACCGAACGCATCTCAGGGCTCAATGTCAACGACGAACCGCTAGCGAAGCGGATGCGACCTTGGCGCATTAGGTCGATGACGGCATCTTGGATGACTTCCGTGTACATCTCGAACCCGGGAATATCTGGGTTCTCTCCGAGCGCCTTGAGAACCGCATTGGCCGTTTCACCGACGCCGGACTGAATCGGCAAGAAAGACGCGGGAATACGGCCCGTCTTGCGCTCGCCAGCCAGAAACGCCGCGACGTTGGCCCCAATTTGTAGCGTCGTTTCATCGCAAGGCCTAAAGTGCCCGGTCTCGTCGTCGGCATTGGTTTCGACAACGCCCACGATCTTCTTGGGGTCCACGCAGAGCAACTCCGAACCGATGCGATCGGAAGCACTATAGATGGGGATCTCCCGGCGATGCGGCGGGTCGTCAGGCTCGTACAGGTCGTGAAAACCGCGCAACGTCTTAGGATGCCTTGCGTTGAGTTCAATGAATACTTTGTCGGCGAGCCGCACAAACGTGGGCGAACAGCCTACGCCCGTCGTCAATACGACACGGCCCTCGGCGTCGATATCGGCGGCTTCGATGATGGCGTGGTTCAGGGGACCTAACGTGCGATAGCGCAACGCCTGCGCCACCATCGACAGGTGCATGTCAAAGAACTTGGCGCGGCCGCTATTGATGGCAAGGCGGAGATCCTTGTCGGACTGGTACGGCGTCCGCCACGCGATGGCATTGGCCCGCGCCAGTGCGCCATCCAGGGACGGCCCGGTCGAGGCCCCGCTGACGACGCCAATCTTGAAGTCGCGACCCGCCCGGTGCTCGGCTTCGGCTTTGGCGGCAATGCTGAGTGAGATGACCTTGGGCGCGCCGGCGGGCGTGAAGCCGGAAAACGCCACGTTGTCGCCGTGCTTGATGTGGCTTGCGGCTTCGTCGGGGGAGAATCGGGGCCATGCCATGGTGGTTCCTGCTGAGGTAGCGACCTTGGAGCCAAAGACTTGTCGATCTTGAGTCAAGTTTCAAGAACGCATGCACGAAACTCGTTGTTCTTGAGTCGAGTTTGCCGGTGGCCGTGTGACGGGTCGGGCCCCGGCACACCACACGATCAAGAAAATCCCGAACGGACGTGCGAGTCGTGAATGAGAAGGCGACCTAGGGGTCGTTGACCTCTCCGGTTGACTCGGGGGACCAACGCACGCACGTCCTCACCGGCTGGGAGGAGTCCCGTTAGCGTTGTCCGAGCACAGTTCCGTCAATACGCCACGCAAGCTCTTTGGATGTACGAATGCTATGAGCTTGCCCCCGGCACCGGCAACGGGAGTCTCGTTGATGAGCCTAGCACCCGCATTTTTGGCTTGAGACAGTTGGCCGGCAATGTCACTCGTCGCAAAGGCGACGTGGTGCACGCCCTCGCCGCGCGCCGCGATGGCTTTCGCGATCAGGCTATCTTCGCATGTCGGCTCCAATAGTTCAATGTGAACGCCCGCTACGTCGAAAAAGGCAGTGCGAACCTTTTGGCTGGGCACTTCTTCGATGCGCTCGCATTTGAGCCCCAGCATGCCTTCCCAAATGGGTACGGCTTGCTCCAGGGACGTGACGGCAATGCCTAGGTGATCGATTCGGGTTATCATGTCTCTTCCAGCGCCTGTCGCCATTTGAGTCCGCTGCCAATTCGAGCCATTGACGACGTCGGTGAGTGGTACCGGTAGAGTCGCGGACCCGCCACGTTTTACGCGCGCAGACTTTGCGCGCAAGCCGGGCCAACCACACAAATCGATTCACTGCAATTGGACGGCAGGGCGGCAATTGGGTAGACCGGCGCCAGCGGCCAAAATGTTTACCGAGGATTTCCCCGCGCAAGACCACGCAGCATGGCTGAAGTTAGTACAAATCGATCTGAAAGGGGCGCCGTTCGAGAAGCGCTTGGTAAAAAAGCTGATCGAGGGCGTCGCTGTACAACCTCTTTATTCAGCCGATACCGTTGCGACCATTAATATCGGTTTGCCGGGTCAGTCGCCCCTGATTCGAGGTGCCACGCCCCTAGGCTCTTGCAAGAACGGGTGGCAAATTGTTCAGGAGTACCGCCACCCGGATCCCCAGGTCGCCAACGCGGCGATGCGTCAGGACCTGTCGCGGGGGGCAACCTCGATGGTCGTGCGGTTTTCACCGCGGCTACTGGACGAACGCAGCATGGCGGGTTGCGGTTGCGGAGGCGGCGTGCTCGTCGATTCGCAACAAGAGCTAGAGGTGTTGTTTCGCGATGTTGACCTGACGAAAATCGACCTCGCCATCACCGGCGGTCCTGCCTTTTATTCAGCTGCGGCACTGATAACGGCGTTTCTCGAACGGCGCGGCATTGCGCTAGGGCAGCGCCAACTCGCATTCAACGCCGACCCCTTGGGCGCCCTGGCGGCCAAGGGTGTCAGCTACCGGAGCGCGGAAGTCCTATTGGAGCAAGCAGCGGAACTTGCGTGCTTTGCCGCGGACAAATCGTCCGGCGTCGTTGCGCTGCAAGTCTCCACGGCCGCCTACGACAACGCAGGGGCCACGGCCGTTCAAGAACTTGCCGCGGCGGTTGCTACCGGGGTCGAGTACCTGCGCGCCTGTGAAGCCGCCGGGCTCGAGCCAGCCCGCGCTTGTGGGCAAATCGACTTCTCACTTGGCATCGGTTGCGATCAATTCCTGGAGATTGCGAAGTTTCGCGCGTTTCGCGCCTTGTGGCACAGGATACAAGAGGCCGTCGGCGTCGGCGTCGCCGAACGCCGTGTGCACGTGCACGCGCGCACGTCGCGCCGCGTCCTGACCAAGCGCGACCCCTGGGTGAACCTGCTGCGAACGACGATTGGTTGCTTTGCGGCGGCGGTTGGGGGCGCCGACGCGATCACGGTCTTGCCGTTCGACGACGCACTCGGTCCCTCCGACGATTTTGCGCGCCGGCTCGCCAGAAACACGCAGGTCATTTTGGCCGAGGAGGGGCACATCGGTCGTGTGATTGACGCGGCGGGCGGCAGCTTCTACGTCGAGGCACTCACGCGCGAACTCGCCGAGCGGGCTTGGAGTGAATTTCAGGCGATCGAAGCCGCGGGTGGGATGCTCGCCATGTTGCGCAGCGGCGCGTTCAAGCGCGCAATCGACGCCACCTGGGAGCAACGGCAAAAGGACCTCGGGCGGCGCAAAACGCCGATCACGGGCGTCAGCGAATACCCGTCGCTCAATGAGGCGCCGATCGAGCGCGCGCCGGCCGCGACCGACTCGGTCGAGCGCGCAATCGAGCGCACTCGCGAAGCGTGTGCCGTCAAACCAAAAATATTGGACCTCGTCTTGCAAGCGTCCGACACGCTCGGCATTCAACGTTTCGAGGCAGCCACAGCGGCGCTACGCGCCGGTGCCACGCGGCTGCAAATTGAAAATGCGCTAGGACGCAACCCGGAGGCCATCGAGCAGTTCCATTTGCGGCGGTTCTCCGCCAAGTTCGAGCAGCTGCGCGACGCAAGCGACGCCATGCTGCGCGCGACCGGTCAGCGGCCACGCGTATTTCTGGCCAACATGGGGCCGATTGCCGTGCATACGGCGCGCGCGACGTACGCGCAGAACTTCTTCGAAGCCGGCGGGTTCGAAGCCATTGCGAATGACGGCTTCGACACGGCCGATGCCGCAGCTCTGGCTTGCGCGCAGGCCAATTGCAAACTCGCCGTCCTGTGTTCGTCCGATGCCTGGTATGAAACGGGCGCCACGGGCGTCGCGGCTGCGCTCAAGCGTGCGGGCGTCAAACGCTTGTTCATTGCCGGCAACCCGGGTGCGCGCGAACAAGCATACCGCGACGCTGGGGTTGACCAATTCATCTTCATCGGTTGCGACGTGGTCGCCACATTGACCGAACTCGCCCAAGCCGAAGGAGTGCTGTCATGACGAGCCACATCGACTTTACCCAGGTGGCTTTCGAAGCGAACGGTTCGGCGGCACGCGCGGACTGGGAAAAGGCCGCAACTGCCGCGCTCGGCGCGCCGCTCGCATCACTGTCGTTGACGACGCCCGAACAGATCCAGGTGCAGCCACTCTATGACGCTTCTGATATTTTGGGGCTGAAGCACGTGGCCACGGTTCCAGGGTTGCCTCCATTCGTTCGCGGGCCCTACCCGACGATGTACGTGCAGCGGCCCTGGACGATCCGACAGTACGCGGGCTTTTCCACGGCGGAAGCGTCCAATGCATTTTACCGGCGCAATCTCGCTGCGGGGCAGAAGGGCCTTTCGATTGCGTTCGATTTGGCTACACATCGCGGCTACGACAGTGACCACCCGCGCGTCACCGGCGACGTGGGCATGGCCGGGGTCGCCATTGATTCGATCCTGGACATGCGCATCTTGTTCGACGGCATTCCCCTCGATCAGATGAGCGTGTCCATGACGATGAACGGCGCGGTGCTTCCGATCTTGGCACTTTACATCGTGGCCGCCGAGGAACAGGGCGTCAGCGCAACCCAACTCACCGGGACGATTCAGAACGACATTCTGAAGGAATTCATGGTGAGAAATACGTACATCTATCCGCCCGAGCCTTCGATCCGTATCATCGCGGACATCTTCGCGTACACGTCGCAGAAGATGCCGAAGTTCAACAGCATCAGCATCTCCGGCTACCACATGCAGGAAGCCGGCGCGACCGCGGATCTCGAGCTTGCGTATACGCTTGCCGACGGCGCCGAGTACATTCGCGCCGGCATCAAGGTGGGCCTCGACGTGGACGCCTTTGCGCCGCGGCTCTCGTTTTTCTGGGCGATCGGCATGAATTTCTTCATGGAGGTGGCAAAGTTGCGCGCCGCGCGGCTGCTGTGGGCCAAGATCGTCAAAGGCTTCGGCGCCAAAAACGTCAAATCGCTGAGCCTCAGAACGCACTGTCAAACGTCGGGCTGGAGCCTCACGGCGCAGGACGTGTACAACAACGTGGCGCGAACGTGCCTGGAAGCCATGGCCGCAACACAGGGCCACACGCAATCATTGCACACAAACGCGCTCGACGAGGCGCTCGCGCTGCCCACGGATTTCTCGGCCCGAATCGCGCGCAACACGCAGATCTTCCTGCAACAAGAATCCGGCACTTGCCGCGTCATCGACCCCTGGGGCGGCAGCTACTATGTGGAAAAGCTCACCGACGAATTGGCGCGCCGCGCATCTGAGCACATCGCCGAGGTCGAATCGCTCGGCGGCATGGCCAAGGCAATCGAATCGGGCGTTCCCAAGCTTCGCATCGAAGAGGCCGCAGCGCGCGCCCAGGCGCGCATCGATTCGGGGCGTCAGACCGTGCTTGGCGTCAACAAATGGGTGCTCGACGAAGAGCCGCCGCTCGACGTGCTCAAGGTGGACAACGCAAGCGTGCGCGCCGCGCAGATCGAGCGGTTGAAGCAGCTCAAGGCTGAACGCGACCCGACCGCGGTACAACGGGCGCTTGGCGCCTTGACGCGCTGTGCACAGAGCGGGTCTGGCAATTTACTGGATCTTTGTGTTATTGCGGCACGGTCAAGGGCCACTGTCGGCGAGATAAGCGCGGCACTCGAGAAGATCTTCGGAAGGCACCAGGCTACGATTCAGACGGTTGCCGGCGTATACGGAGGCGAGATGGGCACGGACAATCAGACTTTGCAGCAGGTGCGCAAGCGGGTCGAAGCATTCGTTCGAAAGGAAGGCCGCCGTCCGCGGATCCTCATCGCAAAAATGGGCCAAGACGGCCACGACCGCGGCCAGAAGGTCGTCGCCACAGCCTACGCGGATCTCGGGTTCGACGTTCGACGTGGGGCCGCTCTTTCAGACACCCGAAGAAACCGCGCGACAAGCCGTGGAAAATGACGTTCACGTGATCGGGGTCAGTTCATTGGCGGCAGGGCATCTCGTTTTGGTGCCGGCGTTGCGCGCCGAGCTGAACAAACTCAAGCGCGAAGACATCCTTATCGTCGTTGGCGGAGTCATCCCACCGCAAGACTTTGACGCACTCGTCGCAGCCGGCGCGGCCGCCATCTACCCGCCTGGAACGGTTGTGACCGAAGCGGCCGTGGATTTGCTGGAGAAGCTGGGACAGACGCTCGGCATTAGCTGACGCGAGTCACGCGAAGCCCTGCGCACATCACGCTGGCGCGAGCCATTCGAAAGGTGGCGACCGCGTGACGGCTTTTGTGAAACTGCTTTGACGGAGTGACAGCACGGGAAAGCGGGATTTGGAAAAGAGCTGCACCAACGCCTTTGCGGTTCAGCTGCAAGCCCGCCGCCGAGTCGGCGCCTCGATCCTACACCGATATCCCTGCGGCGGGATTGACAGCTGCAACGGCTTGTTGGGCGGCGGTCTAGTCGTAACCGGGGAGCCAAGCTTCCGCCTCGATCAAGCCGAGTTCTCCTCGGGATAGGGCGGTCCAGAGTCGCAGGACCTTGTCACGAGGGACCGCTTTCATGTGGCGGGGCTCTCCAGATTCCAGATTCTCCCAGACCAAGAGACCGCTTTCGAACGCCGCCAGAGACCACTCAGACTCGTGCGTCAGGGACGCGTCCGGGTGCTCCTGGTCGTGGGCATCCAATTCCCCCAGCGCTACGACCATTCGATCGACACCGACATTGCTCTCGGTGTTGCCCCAACGAAATGTCAGATGGAAGGTCATGGTCTGTCGTCCGCCCAATTAGCAATCGGCTGCAGAAGCCGCCAGATATCCTTCTTATCACCTGGCGAATTTCCAGCATTCCCTCGTAGTCTTTTGTCGGCCATATCCCTGGATTTAGACAGTTCGGTTTTCGCCCGCATGTCGGGTATATTGCGCCAAACCGGCGTCTACAATCAAGAGCCGTTGAACTTCTTCACTGAAGCCTGAGTTTCCTCGCTGTCTTTCCCGCGCCAATTGGACAGCCAGCCACTTGCTGCCCAAGAGGGCGTATCGTGCAGGAAGGTCGCGATGGGTACAGGCGTCGGGTAACTCGCTCTCGCTACCTTTGCAGGAGCGCAAAAGGCCGCGAGGAAGCGACGGCGGGACCGCGTTCCGGGGCGATTCACGGCACTCGGCGCACTGGCGATTGCAGGGCCTTCCGAACCGCCTCAACCGCCAACGGCAACTGCCGCACCACGAGCTCCGCATCAAGGCGCAACACCCGATACCCGAGCCGCTCCAGCACCCGAGTGCGCCGAGCATCAGCGGTAACGCGCTGACGATGGTAGCCGCCGTCAACTTCCACGACGAATTTAGCGCTTGGAGCCAAGAAATCCGCAACGTAGCGATTACCAATGAGCACCTGCCTACGGAAAGCGACCCCCAGCTGCTTGCGGGATATTGCGACCCACAGCGCGGCTTCCGACGGAGTAAGCTGAAGACGCATCTCGTGGGCGCGCTGGGTGAGAAGAATGTGGCGCTTGAGTTGTTGACGCGATTGCTTTTGCATTACGACCTCTAGTGCCCGGCTGATTTGCCGGGCTCTCGGCGCGCATGCGACAGCAAGGGCTCACGCGATTCTGCAACGTTGCTTGCGCAACGCACTGCGGGTTGCAGTCGCGAAGGGGCAATGTCATCCGATGACACTGAAGCTAACCACGAGTGCAAGCGCCAACCCGAAGCCACTCGGTACGGGGTAGCCCAGCCGCGCGCAACGCAGCGAAGCGCAGTGAGCACGGCTTTGGGGTCCCCGCACGCGCGCAACGCAGTGAGCACGTGCGGCCGCCGCTCGAATCCCGCTCGCAGGGGCACCAAGACAGACGCCCGAAGAAACCGCGCGGCAAGCCGTGGAAAATGACGTTCACGTGATCGGGGTCAGTTCATTGGCAGCAGGGCATCTCGTTTTGGTGCCGGCGTTGCGCGCGGAGCTGAACAAACTCAAGCGCGAGGACATCCTTATCGTCGTTGGCGGAGTCATCCCACCGCAAGACTTTGACGCACTCGTCGCAGCCGGGGCGGCCGCCATTTACCCGCCCGGAACGGTTGTGACCGAAGCGGCCGTGGATTTGCTGGAGAAGCTGGGACAGACGCTCGGCATTAGCTGACGCGAGTCACGCGAAGCCGTACCCACATCACGCTGGCGCGAGCCTTTCGAAAGGTGGCGACCGCGTGACGCACGAGGCCGATGCGAGACACGACGCGCGGCCGTCTGCTTCAACAGCTTGTTAGACGACATCGGTCTGGTTGGTGCCTCTTCGCGGTGTGGAGGAGTGTTGATCGCTTCCCGGGCCGCGGTAAGATCGGAGCGCCTACGGAGGGAGTTCCGGTCATGTCAAAGCTCATCTACATTACCAATACTTCGCTCGACGGATATATCGAGGACGCAGCTGGCAACTTTGATTGGCCTTCGTCCGCAGAGACGTACATGTTCTTCACCGAGTTGCTACGCCAGATGGGCACGCTCATCTATGGGCGGCGGCTTTATGAGAAGATGGCCTACTGGGGTTCTCCGGTAGAAAGCTATCCCCAAGAACACCGCGCCTTCGCTGAGGTTTGGCAGCGACCCAGCAAATGGGTCTACTCTCGAACCTTGTCCATGGTCACGACGCCAAATACGCGGCTAAATCGTGAGTTTGAAGTCGAACCGCTTCGAGACCTCAAGCGGGCATCGATCCAGGACATCAGCATTGGTGGCGCCGAGCTCGCAACCGCCGCACTTCATGCAAATCTGGTCGATGAGTTTCATGTTGTCGTTCATCCCGTGATAGTTGGCGGCGGCAAGTCAGCATTTAAAACTTCGTTGCGCCGCAACTTCAGCCTCATTGAAAGCCGTCGATTCGACACTGGATCGGTCTATCTGCGCTACCACATTCCTTCTGATTCGCCTTCTTAGTTCTGAGCGACGCACTCCAGCGCGGTGACGTGATGCCCACCGTTGTGTCGAGCCTCAGGCGTTCAGCGCGCGTCTGCGACGAATGGTGCGAATCTGCCGCCAGAGCGCAGAAAGTGGCGCTCCTCTAGGTAACCGAACCTCGTGATCGTCGCTGGGCTACGCCAGGAGGTCTTGATACTGGCCTTGTGCGATGCGGCCCGAGTACCAAAGACCCAAGTAGCGGGCGAGCCTAAGGGAGAATATGCCTTTTCGGATCTGGCCGATACCGGCATAACGCTTGGGCAAGCCTTTCCTTCTTTCCGTCAAGCGCGACCTCGTGTCTTTTCTCAATGGTGCCGCACGGCCCGCAATCGGAGCTCTGCCTGTGACCGCCATCAACGGCTGTGGTTGCAGCTGCGGCCCTAAAAGACCCGCAGACACGCTTCATGATGCCACAACAAGCGGCGGGAGTATATTCGTCGCGCAGCCACTCCGGCCGCTGGCGATTACCCAGCAGAAAGGAAGGCCCGCAGCTGCAAACCATTGTTGGGCAGCACGTTGCCATCTCTGATGGATTAACGAGCAGATACGCTTGTCTCGAGGGCTTGACATAATTATCTTATGAGATAATATTGAATTGTGACGTTTGCCGTCCGCGAGTTCGTCAGTTCCGATGGACGAATCCCGTTCAGGGAGTGGCTTAGCAAGCTGGACGTTGCCATTCACGCCAGGATTCAGGTTCGCATACTTCGATTTGAATCTGGCAACCTGGGCGACCACAAATCCGTCGGCGGCGGCGTTTGGGAAGCCCGCATGCCTTTTGGCTCAGGCTACCGTCTGTACTTCGGTAAAGACGGCAACAGGATTGTCGTGCTGCTGGTCGGCGGCGACAAGTCGTCGCAAAGCAAAGACGTCAGACTCGCACAACGATACTGGAACGAATATCTCGAGGAGGCCCACCATGGCAAGACGAAGTAGAGATTGGAATGAAGGTCTCGCTGAGGATTTGAAGGATAAGGCATTTGCTCGCGAGTTTCTGACGGCAGCCGTGGAGGATGGTGTCCCGTTGCAGCAGGCATTGGCAAAGATCATTCGAGCCACCGGCGTCAAGGAATTTGCGGCTCGGCTCGATATGCCAAGTTCGAATCTACTCAGAGCGATTCATCCGAAACATAACCCGACGCAGGAAACGTTGGAACGGCTGCTAAAGCCATTCGGGCTCCGAATTGGACTGGCTCCGATCACACGACGCGGAAAGCGGGCCGCGTAGTTGTTGGGACAGCCCAATCAGTAGTCTGGGCTGTCTAACCGAGGGGTCATGTCCGCGGTCCGTTGATGATGCGCTCCGAGGTGGCCGATTCGGATGTAACAGCCGCAACAGCGGCCTTGGCCAACTCATCATCTGTCCAATACAGTTTCGTCTGACAATTAATGCAGAGCGAAGGGCGGAGTGCTCGCCGCAATCCGATTGGGAAACAGCACTCACCGCAGCGGGGGCAACGTGCGAATTGTTCGGCAGTGGAGAAAATCTCGAGGAGAACCACCACGGACATGATTGCCACAAAGCCAACAAGTGGCCAGAGAACCAATGGCAGGAGGCAAGACAACAACGTGATGAGGAAGACTTTGCCGAGCTTTCGCAGGCGAGCCAAACGCCTGAAGCCAGCGACTTCGTGCGGCAGCGGCGGTAAGACAGGAACTACTGGCTGGCGGAGGTCATCAAACAATTCCAGCGACGACACTAACGCAGGATGGTGATTCTGGTCTGCCCAACGGCGTGGCAACTTGCGGCCCAGAAAGTACCACAATCACGCGTCAGAAAGCCAGGCAGCCGCCCACAGTAAAATTGGCGCGAGTTCGACGAGCCACTGTGGGCGGCAGCAACTACTTTAGCCCGAAGAAAGCCGGCAAGTTCATTGCCGAGTTGGACGGCGTTGACTACCTCGAACTCCCCGCACGTTTCAGCTCTTCCCGAACGACTTTACGAAGTACCGTTTCAATCGGACGTTTCCGCTCTTGCATCGCACTGCGGAGAGCTTCGCTCATGAGGGTTTGGTAGTTTCCACCACCGGCAGCGTCTACCTGTTGGCGGAACCACTCAAGGATATCGTCGTCAATACGAATCGTGATTCGGGTCTTACCCGGCGTTGGGGGGACCACCGGACCACGCTTGGCTTGGCTAAAATCGTACTCTTTTTGCATGGCTATTTCCCTTCGGGGTAGTTACGCGCTTCAGCGCGGGTTGCAGGACGCGCTGAAATGATTAGGATGTCCTCGCCTCGGCGTGTCTTCAGCGCCCGCCAAAATGTACCCGGTTGGGCTCTTGAGAATCTTACCATCGGCGGGGGCACGATTGTGCGCACGAAGCTGCGCGATGACGTTGTAGCGAGCTGGCATTCGGTGGTCCATACCGGGTCGCAGGTACTAGCTCGACAGTCTCCTTCGTGTGATCCGTAGATGGTTCTCTTCGAGCTCCGCTTTGCGTTTCGAGGGATGACCCATTGCAGAGTCATGTTCGACCATCTCACCGAAGACGCATAGACAATTCGCGCTCCGCTGCGAAGGTGGCGAAACCCATTGTTGTATCCATTCCGCAGCAGCGCGTGCTCGTGATCAATCCTCTCGAAGTTCCGCTTGATAGAGTCGTGAGCTATATGGAGCACGCTTAGCCGGTCGGCGTTCGTGGTGATAAGCAGAAGCAACTCAGGTTAGGTGGAGCGCCCTTTCGCGTGAAGACGCATAGCACGACGGAACACCAAGCACGCCTCTGCATCACTTCAGCCAGTCGCCATGACAACGAGTCTTCGGACGCTCACGCAAACGCGAGGACATCACGGAGCCTGCGCACAGAGGATTTATCGCTTCATGCCGCGACATGCAGCAGCGGCACGGCGTGGCCTTGAAATGAGTGGACTAGAGCTTATTCAGAACACCTCCTGCAATGGCGTGACGTTGCACACAAACGCTGTGTCGCGAGTGACACTCCACCAACGCGGCTTCAGGCCACCTGCGCGGCGCAGCCGCGAGTCGCCTCACGACGGCCAGACATCAGCTTGAGGCGCGTTCTATGGTGCAGAGAAGCGAGCTGAACCATAGCCAAACTACTGCCGGAGCCGCCGACAAGTCACATGCTCGCAATCTGGTACGACATGAACCGGCGATCTTCTTCAATCGCTTTCTAACGAACGCTGATGGCGAGTTTGTCTGCTCTCAATTGACACCGTTGGCGCGCGCCAACGCGCTCAACGTTTCGCCGTGTCGGGCATCCGACAAACCGTTCTTCGCTCCATCCGCGTACCTTGTCAAGCACGTCTGATCGATCAATTTTCAATTCGATCTTCAGAGTGGGCAAGTCTTCGCGAGCGGACTTTTCGAGTGGTCACATTTTGGCGAGCACACCAGGTAACATTCTCGCGAGCGCTTAAGGCGTGTCCAGCTAATCACTACGGGGCGGCCGAGCGCATCCAGACCTAGCGTCACGAAACGCTGTTCCCGCGGATGCGGATCGTCCCTAGTCAAGGCGTACGGATCTTCTAACGCTGCGATTGCGTCCGCGAAGTCAATGCGATGCTTCTTCCGGTTTGCTTTCGCCTTGTCGGGGTCCCACTGGAACGTCACCCGGATATTGTATGCACAGGTGTACACTGTTACCAGCAAAAAATATCCTCCAGCGCCCGTACCCAGATTTTCCCACAAGGAAAGCCGTGCCGATATCGCTCAGCAGTCTCGCAGAAAGTTAGCAGATATCCAGACTTCTGCGGGGACGGTCCGGTCATAGACCAGCGGTGGCGAGTGACGCAACGGACCGGCGCTCTGTCGCAATCGACCGAACCCGGCTAGGAACTGGCGCAACCGCGCCACTAGGCTCGGCGCGGTGAGCGTCCCTGGCACCGCGTCGAGACAGAAGCGCCAGCCGAGAGGATCTGGAGGCCGACGCCAAAACACGAACGCCAGCGGAGGTATTCTCGCTGGCGTCAGATCAGTGCCGCCGATCCCGGTGGCGCTACGGAGAAGACTTATACCAAACGCGCCGAGTTGTTGCAAGGTCCGAAGCTGGTACCGGGGTGGGGCGTCGCCTAAAGCCCTGTCCGCCTAGTCATGATGGAACGACCGACTCGCGCCTTAGGCGTGGATTACGCTCGGTCTCAGCGAAGAAACAGAGACGCAGAGCCACATAGGAGGAGTCGGTCATGGGCAAGAATACACGATATCTAGGTTTGAATGTACATGCAGAAACGATCACGGCGGCGATCGCTGAGGGACGGCATAAAATCCGAAGTCTTGGGCAATTTCCCAATCGGCCTGAAGCGGTGAGGAAGTTCATTGAAAAGCTGGGTGGCCCCAATGGGTTGAAGGTCTGTTACGAGGCTGGACCCACCGGCTACGCGCTGTATTGGCAGCTGACGAAGATGGATGTCGAATGCGAGGTGGTGGCGCCGTCGCTGATTCCGAAAAAGTCCGGCGAGCGGATCAAGACCGATCGACGCGACGCCGAGAAACTCGCCCAATGCTACCAGGCGGGCACGCTGACTGCAGTGTGGGTACCCGATGGCGCGCACGAGGCATTGCGTGATCTGGTGCGTGCGCGAGGCGCGGCCAAGGACGACGAAAGCCGCGCCAAGCATCGTTTGGTCAAGTATCTGTTACACTACGCGCTTCGCGATCCTGAAGGCTGTCGAGCCTGGACGCATCCGTGGTGGCGATGGCTGCAATCGCTGAAGCTGCAGCACGAGGCACAACAGGAGACGCTGCCATGTCCTCGGTGAAACTGCGTGCCATACCCGGCACAAGCCCTGGTTGAGCACAACACCGCTACCTTGTTGAACCTCGGATGATTGCTCGATTACCTGTGCAACAAATATCGATCCACTGCCAGTCTGTTCCAACTTCGCTTGTTGCACAGCGGCCCCAGCAAGGATGGTTCCTGAACCGGTGACGCAGGCCTCGAGCTCCGATAGCTGACATGATCTCAACATCGCCTGAGCCTGATACGGTCACGTGGCAGTTCTCGGTGACTTCCTCCAACCGCACCTGACCGCTTCCACGTATGTTAACGTCAGCACTCGTAACCAACGCGCAATTGAGGTTCAACGAGCCCTCGATATCAACCTGAAGCCTGACGATTGGAATGTGAATCCGCGAAATTCCGCTGCCTTGGCACTTGATCAGGAGCGTCGTGCATCGCGGGGCGTGGATCTCCACACGGCCTTCGGCGGGGGGACCAACTCTTCGACCATTGGCGATCATCATTGTCCCGCCGCGGTGCGCTAGAGATTGGAGGGCGACCCCGTTTCCCAGATCGCGAACCTGGACGTCGTTGTGAAACTTCGGTGTACCGATCGGCATAACGCGAACGCCAGGTGCTTCGCTCAGATGTACATCGGCGAACCGTCTACGAACTCCGGGCTCCGTGCATTCGTTATAATGCCATTCACTGAGAGAATGCCGGAACGGCCCAAAGGGTTCTTCGTCGAGGTTTTGCGAAGCCTGATCACGCCCTCAGGCACGGAAGCTGGTTTCAATGCTTGCGTTCAGTCAGAGGGTCTGGCGCATACGCGATCGCGCGCCCGAGCTCAGTTAGCGCAATTGCTTCTGTATCTCGAGTGCCACTCGTAACACCATAGTCTCTGGCAGCGGCAGTTAAGTAGTAGAAGTCCGAAGACTTCGGGCTCGATTCGACTGCTGCCGCAATGTCGTCAGGCCGCCACGGGTTACCACCGTTTAGTTCCTTGATCTTGAATGCCACCTGGAGGGCTTCTCCAGCGCCACACCTGGAAATGGCTTTGCAGGAAGGCGCCGTCGAACACGCTTGCCCGTTTCCTTCTTCTTCTGAGCCGCCATAATGATTTCAAGATAACAAGACTTGGCGGCTATGTATAGTGCAGGTCGCGAAAAGGCTTGGATGATGGGGAAACTCTTCCAGGACCTCCCAAAAGCATTGGTCCGCATAACGTTCGGCTTAACCTGCGGCCCAGAAAGTGCCACGGGAACACGTCAGAACGCCAGACAGCCGCCCACAGTAAAATTGGCGCGAGTCCGACGAGCCACTGTGGGCGGCGACAGGAGCACGGATGAAAGAAAAGCCAGCAGGTTCAAGCCGGAGTTATGCGGTTCGACTTTGCGCGTCCGCTCGCGACAGTCAATCGAAGGAGAATAATCAGAGCGACGAAGCGGATTGCGATCGATGTTACCGCGAGCAATTCAGCCGGACCAAAAGGGATGAAGCGTTCACGAACGTCCAAGAAGTGCATTATGAATACCGCTGCAGCGAGCATTGTTCCCACTTTCCTTGACGAACGAAGGAGGGCCGCGGCTCCCGCACCCAACAACGCAAGAAGCAGTGGCCACAGAGGGGCGTATGCGAAACACGTCGTTGCCACGAAATGCAGGATGATGTCTACGACGTCTATGAAGACGCTCACGTATAGCAGGGCCGCGGCTCGGCGCACTTGACGGGTGCTCAATACATCGTGCTTTAGAGGGTTATAGCCTCTTTCCATGGAACGTACCGCATGTTAGAGGAGGGCAATGGCCTATTCCCTCGATCTACGGCAAAAAGTCTTGGCAGCACTTGAGACGGAATCTTCGTCGGAAGTTGTTGCTGAACGGTTCGGAATTAGCGGAAGTTTCGTGCGAAAACTGCGAGTCAGAGTGAAACAGACCGGAGATCCGGTTGCCAAATCACCACCTGGCAAGCCGAGAATTGTCGACTCCGAGGGAGAGGACATTCTGCGAACCCTTGTGAAGGAAAGGCCTGATGCGACCTTGGACAAGTTGGTTCGACTGTTTCCACGCCGCGGTGGTCGCAAGGTGAGCGACACGACGATTTGGCGCACCCTGTACCGGATGGGCATGTCGCTAAAAAAAAGACCCTCTACGCGTCAGAACGCGACCGACCCGATATTATCGAAGCACGAATAGCCTTCCGCAAAGCACAAAAAGCATGGGATCCAGCCAGGTTGGTCTTTGTAGACGAGAGTGGTGTGAATCTGTCCATGACCCGAAGCATGGCGTGGGCTCCCGTTGGCGAACGAGCCGTTCAACAACGTTCCCGGCGATCGCTGGTCAAACTACAGCGTTATTGCTGCCCTTGGAATTGACGGAATCGTGGCCCCTATGGTTGTTCCCGGCGCCATAGATGGCCAAGCTATGCTCATGTGGGTTGAGCAAAGTCTCGCCCCGGCACTGAACCCCGGTGACATAGTGATTTGGGACAATCTGAGCGTTCATACCGACATCCGGCTCAGGAACGCAATCGAACAGCGGGGCGCTTCCCTTGTGTTTCTGCCGGCGTACTCGCCCGATCTGAATCCGATCGAACAAGCCTGGTCCAAGGCCAAAAGTATTCTCCGAGAGCTGGGGCCACGATGCTGGGCCAAACTACTGACCGCCCTTGGTAAAGCATTGTTGGCCATCACAACCAAGGATGCCCTCAGTTGGTTCAGGCACGCCGGCTATGCAGTTCGCTGATCCGTTTCAATGAAAAGCGCTCTAGCCATTCCAGGTTCAACATTCGAGTGTCCAACGCAGACAGTATCAAGTTTAGTGTGCAGTCGGTCAATTCCAATGCACCCAAGACAAGAGCCCGTCCGCGCTTGACACAAGTTCAGCACGCTTTAAGTAGATGGCACCGTCGGTCGTGAGCGAAGCGATAACTCCTGCGAACGCAGAATCGAGGTACAAGAGTTTTTCCGCTGGTTCAGGGCGCAACACAATATTGTCAACGCCCCGGTCACGGTGCCGAGCGGACGGATACATGATGCCATGACTCTGATTCGACCATACTTCAAAGATTGCGTTGGCGATCGTATTTTGGACCGTGTACACATCGGTGCAGTCCGGCCTTGCGATTTCAATTCTGGAAGCGAAGGCCAAGTCGAGGTGCTCTTGAATGCACCTTTCTTCCTTCGTCAGGTTCGCGTAGTGCCGTTGCTGATCAACAGATGGGCGGCGCGTTGAGCTTGCCGCCTGAAAGGCTAGCTCAGAATAGCCCAACGTGAACAAGTACAGCGGAGCCAAGACGGTCCATGTTGTTGCAATCACCAAGTCCTCTGGCATCGGGCTGTAGTGGTCATAGACTGTGATGCGGTTTTCTTGTGCGGCGCCGGCCTGATCCGAGCAGCAATAGAATCGTGATTGGCCCGCCGTATTGGCCCTCCCCGGAGAAGCATACTCGGGCGGTGGCGCACCAAGACGCTCGATGCTCGTTGGCAGGCCCATCACCGGTTTGCCTGCGCCACGTTCGGCGTGAAAACGCAGAGTTCGATACAGAGTTGTCCCCGTCTGAATCTTGGTGATCATCGCCTTAGTGCGAATAAGGTTGGATAGCGTTCGAACACGCTCTGCTCGAGGTGTCGTGGCCGAGGTCGCTGCAGCGATTGTGGCTAGGATGTCTGCCATGGATGTTGAAAACTACTTTCTCCAGTCTTGGAGCCACGGACCCAGAGGCATTTAAGTCCGCATAACGAGCTTGTGCTTCACCAGCGGCCCGAAAAGGTCGCAGGCACGATTCAGGGTACCAAAACAAGCGGCAGGAGTACAATCGTCGCGTAGCCACTCCTGCCGCTGGCCACAACCTCACAGAAAGCAAAGCCGGCTGTTGACCCACACACGCAAGTCGCCAATGACTAAGTCGGGCTCACGAGAAAGTGCAAATGGATCACATTCCACGGCCATGGTTTTGCTAGCCCACGCTATTGCCGGACAGTTCAGCTGATAGACGATGCTCGGCAATTACCTTCATGTGGTCGTGTCCCCAATACCCCAGTACCGGATACTTGCCCCATTCCGATGACATTGCAGGCCGGATCTCGTTTGCCCCAGACAAGACCATGCAACCTGGCCCGCCCATACAAGACAAGATCGATGGAAGCACCAAGTTGTCGAGTTCAAGTGCTCGTTCACCGAGAAGCCCCGTCCCGCAGAGGGTTATTGCACGCAAATGTATGCGAGGAGGCCTGCACCCGCGATCGAATCAAAAGTGGGTGGTACAAGACCAATCCATTTCAGGAGGCCGGCGAAGAACGAGACGCGAGGGGTTGGTATCAATTTGCCCCCAACTTGAAGGACGCGACCACATGCAAAGCGCCCGTCGTCTAGCGGGATGCCCCAGAAATGACCCGCTACGAGCTGACGAGTTGATCTGGGGTGGAAAGGATAGTCGACCATGATGGAGTGCGCCTAACGGATTGTGCTTCAGAAGCAGCCCAGAAGGTAACATGGACACTCGTCAGAAAGCCAGACAGCCGCCCACAGTAAAATTGATGCGAGTCCGACGAGCCACTGTGGGCGGCAGCAACAACTTCCAAGCAGGGAAGCCGGCAAGTTCATTGCCGAGTTAGACGCCGCCTGCTCCACGAGTGCGCATGAGCTCCCGCAATGCATCGTTGACTGCCTGCGGCGTTTTGAATGTTGCAGCTACATCAGGGTCAAGGACAACTACGTTGGAACCCTCGCGATATCGCGCGGCGTACTTTCCACGAACGCCCTTCGAAAAATCGTACTGAGGTCTAAGCTCGAGGTCGGAGTCGTCGTCAGCCATTTTCGTACGTCCTTCGTTCATATCGCTCTGCAACTCTAGCACTGATAATGCGGACTGTCTCGTCGTCCGCCAAGTGTGCCACGACGACCAAGCGGCCAGAGTAGGTCTCTCCGAGCAGTAGAAGGCGCTGTTCGCCGTACGAATGGTCGGGGTCGTCGATGGTCAATGACAGCGGATCTGCAAATGCAGTAGATGCCTCGTCAAATGTCACGCCATGCTTTGCGGCGTTGTGGCGTGCCTTCTCGGGGTCCCAAGTGAAGTCCATGGCCATCTGAGCTACTGGTGACTATCGCCTTGTTGCGTCTGTTGCGTCACGACCATCATTAGATATGAACTCGGTGACCGCGGCGAGCAGTTTCTTCTCAATTTCGCCACTGTCCACGCGGTCCGTTGGGCCAAACCGTAGCACACGCTCCTCTCTCGCTACCTTTGCAGGAGCGCAAAAGGCCGCGAGGAAGCGACGGCGGGACCGCGTTCCGGGGCGATTCACGGCACTCGGCGCACTGGCGATTGCAGGGCCTTCCGAACCGCCTCAACCGCCAACGGCAACTGCCGCACCACGAGCTCCGCATCAAGGCGCAACACCCGATACCCGAGCCGCTCCAGCACCCGAGTGCGCCGAGCATCAGCGGTAACGCGCTGACGATGGTAGCCGCCGTCAACTTCCACGACTAATTTAGCGCTTGGAGCCAAGAAATCCGCAACGTAGCGATTACCAATGAGCACCTGCCTACGGAAAGCGACCCCCAGCTGCTTGCGGGATATTGCGACCCACAGCGCGGCTTCCGACGGAGTAAGCTGAAGACGCATCTCGTGGGCGCGCTGGGTGAGAAGAATGTGGCGCTTGAGTTGTTGACGCGATTGCTTTTGCATTACGACCTCTAGTGCCCGGCTGATTTGCCGGGCTCTCGGCGCGCATGCGACAGCAAGGGCTCACGCGATTCTGCAACGTTGCTTGCGCAACGCACTGCGGGTTGCAGTCGCGAAGGGGCAATGTCATCCGATGACACTGAAGCTAACCACGAGTGCAAGCGCCAACCCGAAGCCACTCGGTACGGGGTAGCCCAGCCGCGCGCAACGCAGCGAAGCGCAGTGAGCACGGCTTTGGGGTCCCCGCACGCGCGCAACGCAGCGAAGCGCAGTGAGCACGTGCGGCCGTGACTCGAGACACCTCGCGGGGGCAACAAGGGCGAGGACATCCTTATCGTCGTTGGCGGCGTGATCCCGCCACAGGACTTTGACGCACTCGTCGCAGCCGGGGCGGCCGCCATTTACCCGCCCGGAACGGTTGTGACCGAGGCCGCCGTGGACTTGCTCGAAAAGTTGGGGGTACACGTTGGGAATTGAATGATTCGGTGGCAGGGGCAGGTTCGGTTGCAGGGGCGGCTTCTGCCTCAGTAACCGCAACTGCCCCAACCACTGAAGCCCGTGCTCCCGAGTTGAATTGGGTCGAATCAATGGCTGCGGCTTCAGTTGCAAGCGCACCACGGCAGGACGCATCAAGTTAAGGCCAAACATTTCAGGTGCTTGACAAGAGCATCGCCAGGTGGCCCTGGGCCGTTGCCGACCCAGGGCTCCCACGGACCCGGACGTGCCAGTTTCTGGCATCCGGTTCGTCAAGTCACGGTTTCGCTGCGTGAGGTAAAATTGAGTGTACGACTCGCGGTGGGGGTAACGGGAACACCGTTAGCAACCGGAGCATCCACTCCCAATTCCGCCATGCTTCGCGTGAGCGACGGCGCAACCATTTGAACCAGTCGCGCATCACCCAGTACCGAAACGTTGAGAGCGCCCGGGCGTTACCCGTAATGCCGTAATAGGCATAGTGCCCTCGAAGCTTCAGTGTCAGCATGGCGTGCTGTTCCTTGATGGGCAGGTGTCGGTATGCACGGCACCACATAGCGATACGATGCCGTGCACGGCTGAAGCGAGATTGTTCCGTCTTGCGTTTGACCACCCAGTTGCCCTTAAGGGACCGACCCCAGTAGTGGGTGAAGCCCAGAAAGGCAAAGCTTCCCGTCCCCGTTGAGTCGTCGTTATTTCGACGTGTCTCATTGTGTGGCCGTTGAAACCGTACCAATCGGGTCTTCTCCGGGTGCAGGCGCAGACCATATTTGCCGAATCGCTTCGGCAGTACAGTCAGCACCCCGCGAGCGTCTCGTTCCGTCTCAAAGACCAGCACTGCGTCATCAGCATAGCGCACCAGGAAAGCCTTGCCTTTCAGCCTTGGCTTTATCTCGTGTTCGAACCACGCGTCTAACACTTCGTGCAAAAAGACGTTCGACAAAATCGGCGAAACCACACCGCCTTGGGGCACTCCGGTTTCCGGGTGGTAGACACACCCTTGTTCCATCACGCCCGCATTCAACCACTTGCCTATCAATCGAAGCAACACTCCATCGCGCACCCTCTTGTGAAGCACTTCACGGAGCTTGGCCTTGTCGATGGAATCGTAAAATGCTTCGATGTCCATTTCCAAAACCCAGCCACCGTGCATCAACATGGCTTGTTGCCAGAACGCGGCCAGCGCACCGTGCGCACTTCTTTGGGGCCGAAAGCCATATGAACAGTCCAAAAAGTCCTGTTCGTAAACAGCCTCCAGCACCATCGTTACCGCCCGCTGAAGCACCTTGTCTTCAAAGGATGGAATACCGATTGGGCGCGTTTGCTTTCCATCGTGTCCTTTCGGTATGTGTACACGCCGCACCGGCGGTGCTCGGTAGTGGTCGCCAGATTTAGCTCGGTCCAGCAGTGACGCGAGATTTTCCTCGAGGTTCACTGCGTACTCTGCCGCTGTCTGTTCGTCCACACCCACCGCACCGTCCTTGCGCGTGCGTCGATACGCTTCCCGCATCCAGTCCATGTCAATGTGATGCGACAGGGAGGTCAATGCCACCCCGGGCATCCGCTTCGCAATTTCCGCTATCCGTTCGAGTTTCGTTGAGATGGTTTTAGAGCCTTGTGTCTCTGCCATCGTTCCTCCAAATAGTTCCGCGACTCGGTGGCCCCTTCGTCCTCCACAGGGTCGCTTGGGCGGCTTCCCCTGCTTCACGGGTTGTATGAGCCACTATGACTCCACGTCGCCCTTCCCACGTCACTTCGGTTGTCCCTTCGTTCAGCAGTACCGCCCGCGTTTTGCAACACGGCGGAGGCGACATGGTCTCCCAGGTTCCTGGGTAGTCCTGTTGTGCGTTTGCCCTGCTCTCAGACCCCGGTAGGGCCTTCGCGCCTAGCCTCTGAGGACAATCGGTGTCGGGGAGTTGCCGTTGCCGGCGGCTTTCGCCTTCTTGCCGGTGCCTCATTCCGACCTCGACCGCTGTCTCGCCGCCTCGTGGCGCGTCGGTGCTGTCCCCGGGAGCTTTGAATCCGAGGACCCCAGCAATGATTGCTCTTACGAGGCTCAATCACACGGCCTTCGCACTCGTGGTCTACGCCTCGCAGCTTTCCTCTCCCCGCAGGGATTGTACGGCCACGCAAGACTGACTTCCGGCTGGTGGCCAACCTTTACCGGACGGGATTGGTTACCCGCAGGACTACTCTGTGAAGTTTCAGTCGTTACATCTACATGACTTCCTCCTCACCCAGGCTTTGCCTGGCGCAACAAAGCGCAGCATCAAAAGTCCAAGCCATCGGCATTTCAATTCGCCCGCACAACGGGGTTCGGTCTAATCTGCGGCCCAAAGTATCATCACTACGTGTCAGAATGGAAGACAGCCACGCGCTGTAAAATTAGCGCGAGTTTGACGAGCCACAGCGCGTGGCAGATAGCGCATTTCAGCAGGGAAAGCCGTCAGGTTCAGACCGGAGTTAGCCACCGCCCTTGCCCAGTGAGATCGTGGGGACTACCTGTCGGCGATTGCGGCGATAGACTCGAAAGTCGCTGTCCAGCGTTAAGACGACGCTCTGCTGGTCAAGTTCAGTCATTCTTACCAAACAGGCGTCCGCCAACGACATGGGTACATCGCGGAATTTCTTCATCAAGCCGCGTAGCGCATTAATCTCGGAAGCGACGCGAAAGTCACTTCTGACAATACCACGAGAAACGAGCTCCAGAACTGCGTCGTGACCTCCAGTGACATCTTGGAGCAAGAAGCACGCTTCAGAGAGCACTGGGTCGCACGTGAAGAGCGGAGGTTCGATGGTATCCAGAATGCTAGACGCCCACGCATGGTGGCGCTCGCGCCGATTGAGTAGCGCAACCAGAGGCCCTGTATCAATTACCACCGAGGTCACTTGCCGTATCCCGACATGTGCTTGCGATTCGTCGCCAAGTCGGACGGCCCCTCGACAGACCCAACTAGCTCGCCCGCAAGAGCAGTCACTGAGCGGCGTTTTCCCTTTGCAAGGGACTCGAGAGCCTCTCGGACAAGCGCGGAACGGCTTGAATGACGAGTACGCGCGAGTTCATTCAGCGCGTCATCAAGGTCTTCGGGAAGCTTGAAGGACACGGTGCGCATCGGAGCAGCCATAGTATTACCTCAACTCCAGAAGGGTATTACCCGAGTGGCAATTGGTCAAGTGATGCCGGAGCAGTCCCCGAGAACTGCCAACCCGGGCGTTTCACATAACAAGGTTGGCCAAAGAGCCCATGGCTTGCATCGGTAAACTTGCGCCCGAATTGTGAAACCACCGGAACATCCTCGACCGCATCCTCAGTCTGCCCGGCGATTTCAACGGCCGCGACGGCCTCGACGCATTCACCGCGTGCGGTGGCGTATGCGCGCGCTTTATCTGCACGACTGACACGACCCGCACCCTCGGCGAGGTTGAGACAAGTGCCCTTTGCAGCCCGCAACGCCTCATCCCGAAGCCTTGCATCCCGAATCTGCGCCGCGCGGACCGCTGCAAGCAACTCCAATGACTTCTGATACGCGAGCAGCCGGTGATGCGGAAGTGACGAACCGTGATTGTTGGTAACCGTTCAGGCGAGTATCCATGATTGGCCGTTGACAATCCGATGCTAGGCGGATCTCGGCCGCTGTGAGTGGGTCGTTGGTCCACTGGTTGTTCGCTATTCTTTCGGCGGTCGCCACCGCCACGGCATTAGCTCGGCGATCCGAGATGCCGGATGTGTCTGGATCTTGATGAGTATGTCGCGAATATACTCGTAAGGATTTGCGTTATGCAATCTGCAGGTGGCAATGATCGAGTGCAGCATTGCAAGATTTTGAGCGTGGTCTGCGCTTCCCGCGAAAAGCGAATTATTTCTCCCGAGTGCTACAATTCTTAAGGCGCGCTCGGCCTTGTTGTTGTCCAAGGGCAATTTCGGATCGGAGAGGAAGCGTTCTAACTTTTCGCGCTGCTTAGTGGCGTAGCTAGTCGCTTTGCCCATTTTACTTGCTGGGGAGTGCTTACCTTGGCGTGCATCAACCCAGCGCCAGATCTTTTTCACAATGGGTCGGCTTTTGCTTTGTCGGATCTCTAGGTGTTCCGGTGTTCCTTCGATGCCGCGTTCGGTGACGTCGGCTTCGATCTTGTAGAGTTCGGCGATCAGATCGAGCGCCTCGCGGTTCTCGTGCTGGGCGTTGTCGGTTGGCATCGCCTCGAAGATCTTGCGCCGTGCGTGTCCCCAACAACCACTGCGTTTGCGACTTGCGTCTTTGTCGCTGAGGCAATTGTATGCACCGTAGCCGTCAATCGTGAGGTTGCCACTGGTGCCGCCCAGAAGCTCTTTGGCGGTATCGCTGTCGCGACCGTTGCTGTACTTATAGACGATGGCCTGCTGCGAAAGAATGACCCACATCCAGCCGCGAAAACACTTGTCCTTGTCCAGCACAGGTTGACCGGTTTCATCAGCGTGCACGTAGCGACCTTTGCGTACGACCCGCTTCATCTCGTTGTAGATGGGAGCGAGTTGCTCGGCAGTTCTGTGAAATATCGAGCAAAGCGTACTGCGCGCAATGCCGTAGCCAGCTCGCTCAAGGGCCTTTTCACTGCGGCAAAGTGGCATGCTGTCGTCGCAGCGGCTCACTGCAACGTGTGCGTGAAGACCTGGACCATAGTGTCCGCCGTCCACTACGCCAGGCGGAGTTGTAGACGTGATGATGTGTTGTCCGTCTTTGGAAGCCAGCGTCTGCAACACAAACTGTTGGATGACGAAGTGCTCTCGCACATGCTCGATGCGTTCGATGACCTTGCCATCGCCCACCTCACGAAAGTCAGAAAGCGCGTAGCCCTCGGGCAGCTCACCGGGCTGCACCAGGCAGGTTTCGATGATTGTTGGAATTGCCTTTCGCGCTCGACGCCGATTGTCCCTTTGGGCTTGCCCGGCTCGTCGCGCCTTGCGACGTTTCTCCTTGGCACGAGCCTCGGGCTCAGTCGGCATCGGGTCACCCTCAACAGTCAATTCATTGGGGTCAACTTGCCGCCGTATCTCATCGCGCACCGTCGGGATCTTTTCCGACCGCTTGCCGAAAAGCCGTCGCTTGAAACCCGCGACTTGTTCGGTCAGATTCGCGAGTTGTTCGGTAGTCTTGATCAACTGCTCTTGAAGTTGTGCATTTTGCTGTCGCAAATACGCCACAATGTAACGAGCCGCAGGGTCCAACCCCTTTTCCAGCTCGTCCAGATCATCGGGCGTCATCGACTAACGTAGATCATAGACGATCGCGTTTGTCGATCCCCTTTCTGACTTTTTTCTTAGCGCTTGGGCTCCCAATGCTGCGAGCGCTTGACCCGGGCAAAGTCGATACCGTCCATAAGCATGGCCAGTTGCGTCGCGTCCAAGTCCGCGCGCTCACCCCCATCGGTTAGATTGATTCTGAATTTGCCCCGATCCAATCGCTTGCACCACAGCACCAGTCCGCCCTTTTGAAACGCGAGAATCTTGGCGTGATTGCGGCGCGCCGATACAAAAACGAATAGGTGACCGCTGTAGAGCTCCTCGCCAGCGGCCATCACCACAGCCGCGAGCCCGTCGAAGCCCTTGCGCATGTCGGTGGCCGCGGTGAACAACAGGATTCGTGTCGCAACCGACAAGCCAAGCATGGTTTATCGGTCCATCAGTCGGAGCAGTTCCCCAACGTATCCCGCGGTCGGCAACTCAGAAAACGTCAATTCGGCGTTTCCCAGCCGCAACTTACAGGTCGTCCCGATCGCTGTGGCCCCCGGCGTCACCTGGACAAAGCGTCCTGTCGGTTTTGGCCGCTTGCGCCCTTCTTTACGAAGGAGATACAGCCAATAGCGAAACGCCGATTCCGTCACGCCTTGACTCTCGCTGAACTCACGCTGACTCAGCCCACTATGCTCGAATTTCCCAACGAGGCCCGCCCAGTATTCCCGACTGTGTTGGCCCGCTTTCTTGATCTTGCTCACGCACCGAGTCTCGCCCCGTCCACGAGCACGATCTAGCGGGTGTCGGCTGAACGGTTACGATTGTTGAGCTGATTCATGTGCGAAGGAGTCCTGAGCCCGCGAACAACCCCGCCGTCAATCACCAGCAGTTACAATGCATTGGCCAGTGACAGCGCGAAGGGCTGGCACGCCAATGCAAATCTTCGGAGTATCCCGCAAGTTAACCCGCAGTATCGCGCCGCCCCTTCTGGCTGGCCCTATCCCTTCAGGCTGTCCCTTCATCCTTCTGGCTATTTTGCTTCCGGCTGATCCTAGCCCTCGAGCTCGGCCTGACCCTCGCCCCAGATTTTAAGATGGAATTCGTCGCGAAGTACATTTGGGGCGAGGGCGAGGTCTAAAGCTGGGGCAAGCCTGAGTGCCGTGGCAGGTTTTGTTGCAGCGGCAGGGTCCTGCCCCTGCCACGGCACCCGCAACCGAATCCGCCACAGACGGCTAATCGCCGTTGCACCTGGGACCTCGCGTCGCAGCTTCGTCGCGCCATTAGTTCGATCGCGCTCAACAGCGAGTGGGGACGGTGACAGTGTAGCGCTAATTACCGGCGCAGTTATCGCACTTCGAGGCTTATCGGAGCCGTAGGGCAGCCTGCAACTCCGTCCAATACTGGCGTGATTTGGATATCGCGGGCTACCCCACCCCCCACACCCAACAAGACGAACGTTGCGAGCAGCGTTGTGTAACCGACGGGGATCAACTCAACCCAGCCAAGCGATACTTCGTTTTCAAAATCGACTATCTTGATGTCGTAATGGAGTCGCTCATTGAGGATGAAACGAATGCCGCATTCATAAGATGAGCCCCATACGCACAGCTGTGCGCTGTCGTTATGTGCTGACGAGATGGCAGCAAGATCCGCCAAGGAAGAAGCTTCAATAACGGGTCCGGGCAATCTTACCGCGTCAACACCATGTCTCAGATACACATAGCTTGGGTCCTGGGCTGCGGGTTTATTGATCAGATCGCTGCTTGCGTGGACAGTGAACCCGCTTAGCGAGTCAGTAGTCACAACGAACACCGCGGTCGTGTTGTTCTGACCGCATAAACCAGTGACGCCGGGCGATTCAGCAAGGGCAGCGGAAGTCGCCAGAGCTGCGGCATCACAACCTGTTAGGCCAGATTCTGGAATCGTCGAATTGGCGGCTTGACAGCCACCCTGATTGCTCGGGGCAATATCGGGTCCAGCGTCTTGTTCTTGAGATGTGTATCTTGCGCCGCACGCACTCACCACCAATGTCAAACCGATCACAATGGGTCCTACACGAGCAGCCATCCAACCACCGTTTAATGAACGTGGGCCGCGGCGAGCACCAAGTCAAGACATCTAAGAGGACGGAAGCAACAGCGGGCAGCTACGCGATTCCGCAAGCCGACCGAGCTGATGGGTCACACCGGCTTGGTGCCGTCGGAGTAGTTGGACCGCGCTTACGCCACACCTTTGCTATGGGGCGAACGTTTCACGAACAGCTGCCAGGACAGAATGAAGCGTCGATTCTGAAATACGCCCGAGGCGGCGAAGAAGCCGTTCGAACCGTGATTGGGGACCGTCGTCACCGAGGCGGCCCTGGACTTGCTCGAGAAATTGAGCCATAAGTTGAGAATGACCTGAACCAACGTTTCATGCCCCACCCGACTATTCAATCGCCAAGCGTAGCGCGTCGCCCCGAGCTGACGCTCGAACGATATGTCGAAGGCGTGCTCGCGGGCGATCGAGTCACGCTCGGCAGGGCGATCACGCTGGTCGAGAGCACGCTACCGGCTCACGAAGCCATGGCGCAGCAACTGTTACTGCAGTTGCTGCCGCATACGGGAAAGTCCTTGCGCCTCGGCATTACCGGCGTTCCTGGCGCCGGCAAGAGCACGTTCATCGAGTCGATCGGCAAGCGGTTGACCGCGTCGGGTCGCACGGTGGCGGTGCTGGCGATTGATCCCTCGAGCACGGTTACGGGCGGCAGTATTCTGGGCGACAAGACACGCATGGCGGAACTGTCCGCCGACCCCAACGCGTTCATTCGGCCTTCACCAAGCGCCGGTTCGCTAGGCGGCGTCACGCGAAAGACGCGCGAGACGCTGCTCGTGTGCGAGGCGGGCGGGTTCGATGTCGTCATTATCGAGACGGTGGGCACGGGGCAATCTGAAACCGTCGTCGATGAGATGGTCGACTGTTTTCTGCTGCTGATGGTCGCCGGCACGGGCGACGAACTGCAGGGCATCAAACGCGGTGTTCTCGAATTAGCGGACATCGTCGCTGTCAACAAATGCGACGGCGATAACCTTGCACGTGCCGAACTAGCCAAGAATCAAATCGCAACGGGCCTGCACTTCATGCGGCCCAAATCAAGAAGCTGGACGCCCCGCGTCCTGTCCTGCAGCGCCAGGACCGGCGCGGGCCTAGACGAACTGTGGGCGATGGTCGAAGCCCACCATCGCTTGCTGGCAGACTCGGGTGATCTTTTCGCCCGCCGACAGCAGCAACAAGTGCGTTGGATGTGGAGCATGATCAACGAGCGCCTGTTCGCGTCGATGCGCGAGCACCCCGGCGTCAAAGAGCGCGTTATACCGCTCGAAACCGCCGTCGCCGAAGGCAAGGTCACCGCGTCGCAGGCGGCCAGCGAATTACTGGAGGCATTCGGAATCGGGACCAAGTAACTGGCACTGAGCGAACTTGCGATCGAGGTGCCGCAATTGCCGACGAACACGGAGCCTCAATCTGGTCCAGAGACGCCGATTTTTCGCGAATGGCGCGGCTCAAGTTCGCGACGCTGTTTCGATCACCTCGAGCAACCGTAGTGGAGGGTCAAGCCAACTCCCATCACGCCCAAGCCAATGGGTCATAATCTGTCCGCCTGCAAAAGGGCTCTCTGGATGCAGCACTGCGACAGTTTTCGAGCCACCCAATGACGGCGGGCCCGCTCGAAGAGGAGGCACTAGTCGGGCGTGCGCAGGCGTTGGCAGCGCCCGGGCGCGTGAGCGAGGAGCGCTGTACTTGGGAGAGATTACTTCCGGGGCACCTGCATCAACTCAACTGGGAACCCGTCTCACTGGCCTATTTCCTTTTCAATCTTGGCCAGCTCTTTGGCGGCGCTTGCTTTGTTCGTCACGACTGCACTCGCCTTCTTTTCGTAGTCTTCCTGCACTGGGATTTTGCTCACTTCAGACGCGGCAGGCGCCGCGCTCACGTCAGCCGCTGCTGCACTGGCCGACGGCACCGGCGCCGCGCTGACCACCGCGGCAACTGAAGCGGAAGCAGCGGGCGCCGCACTTGCAACTGCGGGGGTGTCGGATTTGTTGCGGTTACATCCGCAAGGCACCAAGCTCACCAGAATGAAACAGGGTAAAAGGAGGTTTTTCATCGCCCACCTCGCTCTTCGATCCGCGCCATTGCTCGCGCATTGCGGGCAATTTCACGTTGGATTACCCGCCTGGCATGGGCCATGAGATCGATGTCGTGAGAATCGACCGCAATATCGAGAATGCGGCTTAGGTGCGCCATTCGTTCCGCATGCGTTGCAAGCTCCTCTCGCGCCTCCGCGCGCACCGCGACAGCTCGCCAGTGGTCTGCGACTTCACGGCGGTGTTCGGCGGCTCTGGCTTCCTCATTCGCTTCCCAAGCCGCGCGGTTTTGGATCTTCGCTCGGCGTTCCTGCTCGCGCTGATCCTCTAGCGCCTGCATTTGCCTACCCATGGCTGCTGGATCGGGACGCTGCATTCCCTGAGGTGGTGGCGGTGCTAGCTGGGGAGGTGGCGCGGCTGCCTGCGGAGGTGGTGCTACCGGCTGGGGAGGCGGTGACTTGGCCGGCACGCCAGCTGGTGGCGTTCCTTGTGGTCCACCCGTCAATGACTTTCCCTGCTGTGCCGTTGGCGGCGTTCCTTGGGCTCCATGTCCCATCCCTTGCCCATGCGACGCTGCACTCGATGCCCCGGGGCCATGTTGCTTGTCCGAGGGGGCCTGCGCCAGTGCCACGGTGCAAAGGCTCCCGCTGGCTAACAATATGACAAAGACGCCTAATCCGATGCCATGTCTCGTGTTCATTAGTTACGCCCTTAACCCTTCATTCCGCTGTTGACGTCATTTTGGCGTTCCGGTTTTGGCCCGCCTCATTTCAGCAATACGCATTTCAGTTCGAATCTTCTGCCTAGTCAACGTAATTAAATATCGCAGCGCGACAATTGCAGGAACAAAGTGCAAATATAGGTTTTGGGCAAAGTGGAAATGTCGGGTTTGCGGCACGTGACCGGGCATGTCGGCCCAGATACTTCCGGGCGATCGGTAAACTGGCATCAGGCTTAGAGGCCACTTGTGCGGGCTTGGGAGACCGTGTCCCCTTGCCTTGCTGTCATCCCGCGCCGGTGTTCCAACAGACGAAGCTCTGATTGCTCTCCCCTTGACAAGAGCAAGTCTCGTTCGCGTATCGACACTCCAAGTCCAGGCTGGAGCAGGAGGTGGGGTTGTTGTTGTTGGGCGCTGCCGCAGGACATTCCGAAGGATTGCTGCCGCCGCCGGTGGCTCGGATACCGGCGGTCCCACCCGTTGCTGACCGACCACCGCCTGCAGCTGGCGCATTGCCGCCGCTGGTAGCACCAGCGGTCCCGCCCGTTGCTGGCTGACCGCCGCCCCCGCCTGGCGCGGTGCTCGAATTCCCATCGTCACCCGAGCAACCGCAGAGCAGGGTCAAGCCAACTCCCAACGCACCCAGGCCATCGAGCCAATTGGTCATGATCTCTCCTCCTGCAAACGGGCTCGCGTTGAGTTTAGTCACCGATCGCTGGAGTGACTAGGCAATTTCGCTTTCTCGGAAACGAAAGTAACTGATGAAATACCCAACACACTTCACAGTGCATGCTCAGCGAGTCAGCATAGCGATGGTTGGGACGCTCCACACTGACGAAGGCTTGCACGAAAGTGTCGGCACGCCACCTCAGGGGCGTCCAGGGCAGGCAACACGCCTCAGCTTGACAGTCACGGACGCGGTCTGAGGTTTCCGCTCATGACTAGTCTCAAATCCGTCCTGTTCTCCCTGTTGGTTCTCACGGCTGTTGGGGTGGCTCCTCACCTCTCGTTCGGCGTTTCATCACGCGACCGCGGCGTGGTTGCAACCTCGATCAAGCGCGATTGCGCCCAACCCGCAATGGTCGCGGGTCCGCAGTGTGGCGGCGACGACGAGAAGAAGCCAAAGTCCTAGTATCGGGTGTGTAGCCCGCCAGTGGACCGACGTTCTTGTCGGCGGCCATCGTGAATGGTCCCGCTACCGTGGGATCAGCCGTGGGCCACGCCTTGCCGACGCAGCCGCTCGCCGAGCCGCTGCCAACACCCGTGGCTCCGCCGGCCTGACTTCCGCCGCCCGCTGACCTCGCAAGTGAGGCGTCCGATGCCTTGAGCGTGAAGGCGGCGCATCCAGGACATGGTTGTGTTTTGCTGCTTGGCAATATCGGTCACCGACTTGCTTTCGAAGCAGTGGGCACGAATCACTCCGGCTTCTCGCTACATGCGGCCGCCACCGCCAGCGCTGAAGATGCGGCGTGGCCGTGAGGGCCGCCTGCTGCGCTACCTCGGCGAACCCATCGAACCGCCGAGACGCTCGCCCGATCGTGACTCGCCACACTGCAAGTCCAAGGTGCTGCGGCGCAAGCTCGACGAGCTGAGCTGACCGCGTGCTGGACGCCGTCTTGACCCACGCATTTTTGCGCGCTGGGTGGTGCAGAATCACCCTCCTGCTCACATTACCTGCGCGCCGGCGGGGTGGCTACAGAATGGCGACGGTGAACTTCTGCGGCGGGCTAAAACGTGAGCTGGCAAAGTCACCGCGTTTGGTTTGCTTGTGCTCTACCGGCATTGCGCGGCCGTTAGGACGAGACCGCACTGAGTATCGCACACCCCACTCATGGGCCTGATGGTCCAACGACGGGACGCGTATGCTCGACTGGAACTCTCTCAATCTCCCCACCCACTTTTTGGTCTATCAGCCCTACGTGCCGTTCAGCAAGATCTCGCATTACGCATATTGGTTCTTCGTGCGCTACTACGTTGGAAAGCAGTTGTGGCGCCAAGAGCAACCGCCGTGGCTACGTTTTCCAGATGGGCGGCCACAACGACCACGCATTCACACAGCGAGCACCGTGGCACGCATCGCTCGCGGTGCTGCGGCGCAAGCTCGACGAGCTGAGCTGACCGCGTGCTGGATGCCGTCTTGACCCGTGCATTTTTGCGCGCTGAGTGGTGCAGAATCACCCCCCTGCTCATATTACCTGCGCGCTGATGTATATCGGAATGCCGTGCGAGATCATGAGCGAGGGTCCCCGCTGAGCGCTCGCACGACCCGGCGCAATCTGGACCCCTTGTCGTTGCTCTGTCGTCTTGCGGCTTCGGTCCCGCCTCCTGGATTTCACTCGGTGCATTACGCAAAGGTCCTCGGCTCCCACGCATCGCTCCCGATATCGCTGCTGGGCTGAGCTTCTCATTGGTTGGACGACGGCCTTGGCGACACCTACACGCACCCGGATGGGCCTAACTGGTCGATATTTGAATTAAACCAATGATACTATGCTCGGTTACGTCTTTGTTGCGTTGGTCCGGCATATTGTGCCAATTTCCTCACGGCGGCATTGTTTGCACGTGTGCAGTAATCGCTTGAAACCTGCTCGCATGTGTCTCACCTTGGCCGAGTGCGTAAATCAGAGGTGACTATGTCAGTTTCTCGTATAGCCAGCATATTGGGAAGTCTTGT
This sequence comes from uncultured delta proteobacterium, assembly GCA_963811985.1. Lineage (GTDB taxonomy): Bacteria > Myxococcota_A > Polyangia > Polyangiales > Polyangiaceae > FEN-1139. The sequence continues at coordinate 161,153 of CAWEUH010000017.1, read as the reverse complement.
GTTGCTCAGCAGTTGTGATTCTCCTCCGCTCGAGAACGCGGTGGGAGGAACCGGTGGATCCGCCGCGGTGTCAGCGACGGGTGGCACGACGTCCGTACCGCCTGACCTTCCACCGAGCACACTGCATGTGAACGGGAACCAGCTGGAAGACAACGGCAAGACCGTTCGCCTCATCGGTTGGGATCGAATGGGGACCGAGTACATGTGCATTACTGGCGGCCAGGTTTTCGACGGGCCAACCACTGTGGAAAATGTGCTGCTGATGCAGACGTGGACCGGCTTCAATGCTATCCGCCTCCCACTGAACGAGACATGCTGGCTTGGCATAAACGGGGTTGGAGCAACGGTCTCGGGTGCCAAGTACATCACTGCGCTAAGCACCTATGTCACTCTGCTGCGCAGCTACGGTATCTACGTCATCCTCGACCTGCACTGGAACGGGCCCGGGACCACCGTTGGAAAGACTCAATTGCCCATGGCGGACGCGGACCACTCCATTGACTTCTGGAAGGCGGTGGCCAACCAATTCAAGGGTGATCTCGGCGTAATCTTCGACCTGTACAACGAGCCGCATCTAGATGCCGTTGCTAGCCTTACCAGTGCAGCCGGTGGAACAGCAGACGCCTGGGGTTGCTGGCTAAACGGCGCATGCCAAGTTACTCCAAGGACGAGCGGTGGTGAACAACAGGTGGGCGCTTACACGATTGCCGGCATGCAAGAGATGCTGACAGCGGTCCGAGGCACCGGAGCCCAGAACGTCGTGCTGGTGGGTGGCGAGAATTGGGCCGGTGACATGTCGCAGTGGGCTGCGAACGCGCCCACGGACCCGACGGGCAACCTGGTGGCGTCTGTTCACGCGTATAACTTCGCCAACTGCAGAGATACGGCGTGCCAGACCATTCTCGAATCAATTGCGACTACCACGCCCATCGTCGTTGGCGAGCTGGGGGAGAATGATTGCCTCTCGCAGTTCATAGGCCCGTTCATGGATTGGGCAGATACCACTGGCGTGTCGTACTTGGCTTGGTCCTGGGGCAGTGGGGACTGCGCCAAGGGCCCGTCGATAACCACCGACAACATTCAGGGGCTTCCTACGGGCACGCCCCCCGATGGGTACGGCATCTATTTCAAGAACCATATCGCCAGCCTCCCGGCAAACTGAATTCGGACTGGCACAACGTGAGGCGCGCCGCACGAAGAGCATCACGACGACAGTGACGTCCTATTCGTCGCTCGCCGCCGGTTTGCGGCGCCACCAAACTCGCATGGTGCAATTAATCGATCGAGCGTTCTACCAGAAGGATGCGAGGTGTATCAACGGGTTGTTAGATCTCAGCGACCGGATCGTAACATGTTATGGCCCTGGGGCGCTCGCAGCGTCGGTTCTCCGGGACTTCTTGAACTGATTAATCGTCAGCAGCGGCAGCAACAACACGCCACCGGGCGCCAAAAGAGCGATGACCCAGAGTACCGAACGAAGCGCCAACACCATGATGACCTCGCTAAGCGCACAGAGCGTGCCAGCTCAGGCATACATAGAAACGAACTCAAAAAATGGCATCTGGTGACCCGAAATATTCTGCAGAGACTGACATTTGTGTCGTGGGATCCGCAACTTAGGCCAACGCGAGACCTCGCGGAGAGTTGCTTACAGTGCTGCTGCACTTCCGTGCTGAAGACGCCGCATCAGTGTAGCTCACCCAGCTTGCGATTGGCTCGCATGAGCATCGGTGGAGTGGGTGGCGGTGTGCTAGCGTTAGAAGTCATCGAAGTCATTGGAGGATTTTCCACTTCTTTCGGGCAGAGCGTCGCACTGGTGAACTTCTGGTTCCGGAACGTTCAGCACAGAGGGGGTCCACACGGCTGCTGGTAGATTGCTGAGCAACAAATACTTGTTATTGGGTTTTTCGACGCGAACCAGCCAAAAGTCGCGACCTCGAACGTGCCAGGTGGTTTCCGGAGAGGCTTGCCCCGCGTAGGGCGCTGGAAGCTCGATGATGATGTCCGGTGCATTCAGCGAATCGACCGTAGCGGTTTCGATGCTGGGCTGAAAATTGCCAGTGAGGGCAATTGTTGCTGTCTTGGCCCTGATGGGTCTCGGCTCGGGTTCCTTCCAAGTGATCTCGATGGGTGAGCCCATTTTTACGACGAGAGAAGTGGCATTTCCGCCATGGGTGAGGCTCAGGGCGTGCGGTTCTACGGAACTGCCCGGCGTACTCCAACGGAGCACGCGCAGGTTGACGACGCTGCTCTCAGTATCGGTGCTGTACGCGCCTTCCAAAGCGAAAAGCGCTTGCTCGTGAACCATGAGTTGCAAGTCTGCCTTCTGACTGGGAAGCAGGGGCACTCGAGTTTGGTCCGTGACGTAGAGCAGGTCGTAAGCGAATGCATCCCAGTAACCTCGACGGCGTGCTACGGCGATGCCGTCTGCCCAAGGGACTGCATCGATGAGGGTGTCCCCGTACTGTTCTGCCCGAAGCACGCGACGCCACTGACCGCTTTTCCAATGGTATAGTTCGTCGGTGGGCAGCCCACTGTGGGACAACGACGTGCGAACTACCAACCATGCGTGGCCCGGGAACGTCCCCCGAGCGCCTCCGATCTCGCGACTGCCCCACATCAGATTATCGTAGCGGCACTGCGCTCGGGGGCTACTTAGCGGGCGATTCTCTTCATGCAAGACCCACCTCTTGTAGGGAAGGTCTCGGAGCGCGTAAAGATTCACGACGCCGAGCGATACCAGCCCGTTTAACCCTGCACTCGGCGAAACCCAGCGCTGCTTGTCCAATTCGCGTACTTGAGGACGGCTGCAGCCAAAGGGTTTGACCGAGCAAGCCACCACCCAGATCCGGTCATCGAAGGGAATCACATCGAACGAGCCAAACCCCTTGTAGTCGCCGTTGTCGGCCTGTATCTCGGCAATCACCTTGGCATCGTGAATACGAATGGGCAAAGGTTCCTTGTCGGCTTCTTCTAGGATTTCCTGCGGCCGACGGGGAGGCGGGCTGCGGTGCAGCGGGTGTCGCTAGGGCGGGTGCACCCCGGATAGTGGGAGCAGGAGTGGCAACCGCGGGGGCGTGCCTTTCTGCTCCAACGCGGGGGCTGCAGCCCGAGAACGCTAGAGTGACGACGATGACGCGATGCAAAGAGAACCCAGGGTGAGTCATGAGACTGCGAATCTTCTTCATCGATCTGCCGAGCGGTGGGGCCGTGCAATCGACGGCCGCGTTGGTTTTGCTGACGCTAGAACTCAAGCTCGTACATGCTAGCCGCATCGAGTGAGTCGGGTAAACGGGAATGAGCGTGGCCACGTGCCGTCACTCCAAAATACGACAATGCACGGCCAATGGGTCACCGTCAAACCCGCCGCAGCAAACGGGTCCACTTCGGCACCTGTTGCCGCATCCTCCGGCGGGACGCGGGTCGCGCTGACATTTCTCCAGAAACCGATTGAAGCGCGCCCCGAGATCGGCTCAACTTTCCCTCAGAAATGCGCTCTGCGGCACGTTAGTGAGCGGGTGCTACCTTTCGCGCGCATTGACGAAACGTCTTGCTCCTCGGTCGTTGCTCTTGATCGTTGCCGCGCAATCTTGGTCTAGCGCAGCGGTGCCAGGTTCGGCCGCATCCCTGCCGGTCAAATTTCGGAGCGCACCCTACTCCATGATGTCGCTCAGCGTAGGCTATCCGAACGACGGTTGGCAGCAGCGAGCGAAACGTCTCAAGGCCAGCCAGTACATCAAGATCAAACCCGGTAGCCAGGAGAAGAGCTATGGGCACCCGGCGTTGATTCTGATGTTGGAGCGCAGCGCCAAAGATCTCCAGAGAGTGGCACCGGGTTCAGTGTTGGTGGTGGGTGACATTTCCGAGGCAAATGGTGGACCACTCGCGGGTCATCACTCACATCAGAGCGGACGCGACGCGGACGTTGTGTTCTACGCTTTGGATGAGAACGGCAAACGTGTGATCCTCGATCATTACGTCAAATTCGGCGTGAACGGCAAGGCCGTAGACGGCAGTGGTTATGTCTTCGATGATTGGCGCAATTGGCTCCTGGTGCAATCATGGGTCCGCGATCAACGCGCGGGGCTCAGTCACATCTTCATTTCACGCCCGCTACGTCAGAGATTGATCGCGTACGCTTCGAAGCAGGCCGGCTTTCAGAAGTACGTCCCCGAAGTATCGGTCCTGCTCAAGCAGCCCGAGGATGCCGAGCCCCACGACGACCACTTCCACGTTCGCGTCTCGTGCCCCAAGGACCAGAGCGAAATCTGCCGCGACCAATCGAGGTAGCGAGCGAGCCGCGGCGGGAAACAGTACTAGAGCGGCATGCCGAATCGTGGAACGCAAGGACGGCCGCTCTAGCCGCCCGCGGAGCGGGCGAGGGGGGAGGCTCGGCGAAGCCGGATGCTGCCAAATCCACTTTCGGCGAATCGGCGGCGTCGCGCCGTTCTGCAATTGCCAGCGCAGTGACCCTTATGCGTCGATCGAGATGCTGGGCGATTCCCTCGTCAATCCGTCCGGCGTGCAAGAACATGCTGCCGAAAGGACTCAGACTCGCGAATTGGATCTGGCCGCCAACAACGTCTGCCACCATATCTGCCCTTCCCACTGGGCGGTGTCTGCTGTGGGCCAACTCTGCGCCGTGCTCGACCCCATGAGACCCTGAACATCAGACGTCTGTCCGTGAACCTGGGCTTCTGCCGTACCTTTCCAAGACTCGATGGTCACGCGACACAATGGCCCCGAAGCTTGTGGTGAGTTGGCTTCACCGTTGTTTGACGTCACACATCCGGCCAGCAAAGTCGTCAAGGCCAAGGTTACTGCGGGGTTTATTCTGGGGGCAGTCATTACGCAACAGTCTCCTTTATTCCGTTCCAAATCAATGCGCCGCGAACCAAGTGATCGTCGCGGAGAGCACAAACGCAGTGGCAGTCGCGACAAGCCAGACGAGAACCGGCCTGCGCTTGCTCAACAGCCCCAATTGGGCGATCCATCCGATGAATCTGAGTCTCCCGGAGTTGGCAGTGGGTACGTCGAATGCGGTCGTGTTTGGAATGGCTTCTTGCGGGGCCGGCGCGAACGGGGCCTGCGGTTTCCGCATTGGCACGAACCGCAACGTTTCCTGGGTTTGTTGGGGCCTTTGTGCTTGAACGAAATGGTTTGGATGCGCGGTATGTTCGGATTCGGGCTCTTCGAGCCAAAACGGCCTCGTTTCGATGGTGTCTGCCGTCATCGAGAGAGTCGATGCTGCAACGGTCTCGTCTACTTGGGCAGGCTCGGTCGGAATGGGACCGCTCTTGGGCGACTGCGTCCCTTTGCTTTCTCGGGCTTCGCCAAGTCCGATGATGCGGAATGGCTGGATGGCTACGTTGCACTGGGGCTGAGTTTCGGCCGACTTGGAGAACACGGGGAGCTGAGTTGTGGGTTGTTCTTGCACAGGGGCTGACGGTGTGACGAATCGCTGAAAGGCAATTGTGGGCAATTCATCATCGCTGGGCGTCGAAGCCAGGGGGGCGCTCTCGACCGCACCGAGTGGGCGTTCTTCGAAAACTTTGCCCGAACCTTGAGGTGCTTCCGAAAGGGTCTGCCGCCGCCGAACGGACGAGGTTCGTTGGGGCATCAGATGAGGTTCAAGCACGGTCGCTCTGATCCTCAACCCACAGAACTCGATTAGGGCTCGTCCGTCGATGCGCCTCGGACCTCTCACGCGGACGGCATCAACGCGCAACTCGTTAGAACTGTACGCAGGCACAATCCACAATTGATCGTTTTCACGCTCGATGTGAAATTGCACCGGGGCAACGCCGGGGCGATCAATTCGGACGTCGGCTCGGAGGAACGAGCCTACCGCGACTGCCCGCGTTTCGTCCGACGGCAGCGCAAACGAGTGTGCTCGGCCTTCAAAGGACAATTCGAGCCAGATCGAGTCAGAATCAGAGGCTTCGAATTCACAATCATTGGCGATGTTCATTCGCGAGTTCCTTCGTAAAATGGCGGTCTACAGAAGCTTCCCGACCGCTGAGCGCAACATTAGTGTTCGTTGCCCGGGCGTAGCCCAGCTAACACTTGTTCGGTCAGTCACACCCGATCGTTGACAAAAATCGGCGAGCCGGGGCGTTTTCTTCCGCTCACCTAGAACGAGCCCAAGATCCCCATCTGGCCTGGGCCAACCCATGGTCGCACGATTGCGACGGCGGGCGCCGACCTGTTGTTCGAATCAAGAACGAGGAACGTCACTCCGGCAACCAAGCCCACACCACCGACAATGTAACCTGCGACGGAAGCGGTTGTTTGATTCTTCGCGGCTTGGTCGAAGTCGGCAATGCTTCCCTTCTGCGCGTCCGAGCAGCGTGGTAGACATGCCGCAAACTGACTGTCAGAGGCCGATTGAGTGTTATGTGCCTTGACAATAAAGTACGTTCCAGCGCCTGCACCGAGCACGCCAATGCCAAATCCAATGTAACTGACGAGCCGATAGTCACGATCATCTCGGGTTGGCGATTCGTGATGGACTTGCGGAGTCACAGCCGGTCGCGGGGGATTAGGCGAAGCTTGAGTTGCGACGTTTTCGAGCGTTATGGTTACGTCAATTTGATTGCCTTCAGCCGAAAGCGTCTCTGTTCTATTCCCGTAGCCGGGTTTGGTTACGGATATCACGTGCTTCCCGGGTTCGAGGAGTAGTTCCTCCCGCAACGGTGTCTGGCCGACATTGCGACCGTCCACGTACACGGTTGCATCCGTCACATCGGTCGCAACGCGCACAACAGTAAGGTGATTCTTGCATTCAAGGAGCTGCTCTTCGGCGACCTTCCGATCGTCGGGCTTGCTGTCGGGGATGTTTCCGAGGACGTACTTGAGGTAACCAACAGCTTCCGCGTAGTGCCCAAGCTTCATTTCCACATCGGCAAGGTTAGCCGCAATCGTGTAATGGTGCTTCATGTCCCAGGATTTGAGGTAATAGTCCCGCGCGGCCTCCCAATGCTTTTGCACGTACTCGGCATTGCCTTTGTTCATCCATTCTCGACGGGCCTTGTTCGGATCTCCGTTGACTGGGGAATCCTGGGGTGGCGCGCCGTTGGGACCCGCAAGAGCCGCTAACGAAACGGCGGCAACTGCAATACCGAAACACGCGCTAGCTATGATGCGATTCGCAAACATGACTCATTCGTACGGGGATGAATGCAAACACAACATGCCGCAGTTCGCAACGGCGGCCATTTGCGGTAACCAATGGCATGTGCAGCTGCCTCACAGAACTTACGAAATAGTGTGAGAAGCACTTGATGTTCGCGACCTAGAGGGCTCGTGACGACCAGTCCGCCAGGCCGGACCCTCGAGACTTCCCGTGTCCAAGACTAAACAGTTACCTCCGTATTGGGCCGGACTACTAGCCCGCCAAGCTAGTTTAGCGATGTCCCTTTTGACGAGCTAACGTCGGCGGGTACCAACAGTCAGTGCTCCCAGACTTGAGGGCACCAGCGGGGAGCACACCGTGGTAGTGTGCCGCGACCTCGCGCCGAGTTGGATGTACGTAGGTGAGGCGAGCGAAGCAATGAAACATCCCGATTCTAAGGAACCCGATATTGCATCATCGGAGACACACAAGAGCCGGACCGCCGAGCCACCGAAGGCAGCGGTGTTGGCGCTCGTTGCCGCTGTCGTCATTGTGTACTTCCGAATCTTCAATGCAGGCTTCGTGGCGTTTGACGATGACATTAATGTCTACGCAAATCCATTCCTCAACCCGCTGACCCTTCACAACGTAGCCAGGTTTTGGCATCAGGCCTACGAGCAACTCTACGTACCTCTCGCCTACACGATCTACGCCGCTGTCGCGCGTTTCGCGCAGGTTCCTGCGCACTTCGACACATCTGTCGGCCATAACGTCAGTGTCGCCCCCGCCGCATTTCACGTTGTCAGTGTCGCGTTCCACGCGGCTAACGCCTTGCTGTGCTTCCTGCTCGTGCAGCGACTCACCCGAAGTTGACTGTCGGCGCTGCTCGCATCGTTGGTGTTTGCGCTGCATCCCTTCCAGGCAGAAAGCGTCGCATGGATTTCGGAGCTTCGCGGCCTGAGTAGCAGCTTCTTCTCACTGCTGGCTTTGAATGGACTGGTTCTGTCGCGACAGGTGCGTGATAGGGCTCTACTGGCGTCTCGTGCCCTCTTCGCCACTTCGACCGTATTCCTTGTTTCTGCCATGCTCTGCAAGCCGGCTGCCGTGGTGCTGCCGCTTATCGCACTCGCCATCGATCGGATAGTGTTCGGGACTCACTGGCGCCGAGCCATCCTAACCGGCGGGATTTGGTTGGTGTGCACTCTGCCATTTGCGTGGATCACCAACTCGGTACAGGCCGTCGGATCCGCGGGCGGATCCGAATGGTGGGAGCGGCCATTTATCGTCGGTGACGCACTGACTTTCTACCTCTTCAAGACGGTTGTACCGTTCAACCTCTGCGTAGACTACGGGCGAACGCCGCACGCCGTGATGTCGGACGCGTGGGGATATCTATCTTGGGCAGTTTCGGCTGGCCTCCTCACGCTCTGCTACCGCAACCGCACGAAGCGTCCAATCACTTGGCTTGGCGTGCTGATGTTCATTGCTTTCCTACTGCCGACGCTCGGCATCGTGCCGTTTGCGTACCAGGATTACTCGACGGTTGCAGACCGGTTCGCGTATCTCGCCCTCGTTGGAGTCGGACTCGTCGTCGCGGATGCTGCTGACTATCTGAGACCACGCAAGACCGTGCTGAGCGTGATCTCAATAGTGCTCGTTGCGCTGGGCGCGCTTTCGCTAAATCAAACCCGATATTGGAGCCGTAGCTCGGATTTTCTCCACCACACAATCGACGTCAACCCGGATGCGTCGTTTGCCTACTACAACCTGGCTCACGCAGAACAGGCCAACGGTGATCTCGCGGCGGCCGCTACGGACTACAAGGCATGCCTCGCGCACGATCCGACTCGACTGAAAGCCTACGTTAACCTTGCCCAGGTATACCTCGACCTCCACCAGCCAGCAGAGGCACAAGGCGCGATCGCTCAATCTACGAAAACCGCAGGATTGACGACAGACGGGATGACGGCGGCCGACTTCACGATCCTCGGCGTTGCGCTGATGCAGATTAATCAGCCAGATCGAGCGGTCGAGGCGTTTTCGGCTGCTGCCGTGATAGAACCTACCACAAGCCACCTCTTCAACGAGGCCAATGCCCTTTCCACGGTTGGGCAGTTCGAGAAAGCGGAGGCGGCCTTTCGGCGTTGCCTCGTGCTTGACCCAACCCTTGCTGGCGCCCACACCGGTCTTGGCATCGTGCTTGCGGAGACCCACCGCCTTGCTGCCGCCGCGGACGAGTTTCGTATAGCGGTTCGCCTGAAGCCGGACGATGCCGCAGCACGGGACAACCTGAGGAGAGCCGAGAGTATGCTGGAACAGCTGGGGAGGTAGCGGTTTACAGACCCTGTACCGGCACCGGGGTGAGGCTAGCCGTCGTGGAGTTGTTGCCAAGTTCTCCCACGGAGTTGCTCCCCCAACATTTTGCACCGGTGCTGACGACCGCGCACGAATGATTGTAGCCTGCGGTAATCGCCTGTACGTCGCTGCCAAGTCCCTGTACGGCGATTGGAGACAATCGCGTGGTCTGGGAGCTGTCGCCCAGTTGCCCGAGCCCGTTATTGCCCCAGCACCAGGCACCGCCATTGACCACCGCACACGTGTACGCATCACCAGCCGCGACCGCTTGCGCGCCAGTTGACAGGCCTTGCACCTGGACCGGAGCCCAGCGATCGGTCGTTGTTCCGTCGCCAACCTGCCCAGCCTCATTTCCGCCCCAACATAGGAGGCCTCCGCTCACCAGGGCGCACGTGTGATCGTACCCGGCCGCGATGGCCTGAACGTTCGACCCCAGTCCAACCGGTTGCACCGGGCTGGAGCTATCTGTTGTGAAGTTGTTGCCAAGCCGACCATTCGAGTTGTTTCCCCAGCACCAGACCGAAGCACCAACGAGGGCACACGAATGAGTCCCGCCAACCGCGATGGACCGGATGTCTCCGGTCAACGCAGCCGTCACTGGCGTTGTGCTACCTTGGCTCGGGGACTGCCCGAGCTGGCCACTGCGGTTGTCACCCCAGCATTGGACTTGCCCACTCAGAAGCGCGCACGAATGGTATTGCCCTGTGGCAATGGCCAGGACACCAGATGTGAGTCCAACCACCTGTACCGGGGTATCCCTATCCGATGTGGTGCCATCGCCGAGCTGACCGTACGAGTTTTGCCCCCAGCACTTGACGCCGCCGCTGACCAGGGCGCAGGCGTGGGTCGAATCAGATCCAGTGGATACTGCCTGTACATCCACACCGAGGTTGCTAACTGCTATCGGGACAGGACTGTACGGGGTTTGGTCGTAGGATTGACCGCTCCCAAGATAGCCACTGACCGCGGGGCCATCCCGCCCGGCGGGAGCGCCATTGCTCCCCCAGCATTTCGCAGCTCCACTGATCGACGCGCAAGTGAAGTTGTCGTGCGCCGCGATTGTCACGTTGCCACCGATAGTACTGGTGCCGCCGGGGCTGCTCCCGCCACCTGGCAATTGAGTTGCCCCTCCAGTTGTTGCACCGCCGATGTTCGTGCTAGCGCTTACAGTGCTGCCACCGGTTGATGCGCTACCACCAGTGGCTAATGCCCCACCAGTTGAGTTGCTGTTTGAGCCGCCCGTCGCACTACTCGTCGCTGCGACGCCACCGGTCGATGCCCCGCCTGTTTCGCTACCACTAGAGCCGCCGCCCGCCGGCATCGCTCCGCCGCTACTCGCAAGTGCGGTCATCCCGCCGGTTGATGCGCTGCCACCGGCAGTTGATGTCCCGCCAGTCGCACTTCCGCTTGAGCCGCCGCCCGTCGGCACAGTCCCGCCGCTGCTTGCGCCACTCGTTGCTGCAACGCCACCGGTTGATGTGCTGCCGCCGGCACTTGATGTCCCGCCGGTTGCGTTGGTGCTAGAGACACCGCCCGTCGGCGCCGCTCCGCCGCTACTCGCGCTGCTCGTTGCTGCGACTCCACCGGTTGATGCGCTGCCACCGGTAGTTGATATCCCACCAGTTGCGTTGCTGCTTGAGCCACCCCCGGTCGGCACGGCTCCGCCACTGCTCGCAATAGTCGTTGCAGCTGTGCCTCCGCCCGATGAGCTGCCACCGTTAGTCGATGTCCCGCCCGTTGCGTTGCTACCGCCTACCCCCATATCATCCGGTGGGTAGTCCCTTACCTTTGCGGAACAACCGACCTGGATAGCCGCGACGACGGTTGCAAAGGAAAGGAGGCTCGTGTTTACGAATGTTAGTGCCATGCCGCTGTTCCTATTCGTGGGTCCGATCATACTGTGGTTTGACGTCAAAAGTGTTCGAAAGCATTAATTCGAGCCCGCAAGTCCAGTCACGTTCACCGAGGTCCTGTTGGTGTTCATTGCACGAGCACCGAACCGCGATGCCCCGTAACCTGCGGCCAATCCAAGCAAGACCCCTCCGACAACCAGGATTGCGAGCCGCCTACCGATAGGTGTATTCGACGACTGTACGTGCCGGACGGCTTGTACCGTCTCGATCGTCCCAGCGCCCCGATTCTTGTTGGCCAGTCTTGGTGAGCTGAACAGCGTTACGGCCGCAGGCGGCGATGTATCCTCGAATATTCTAGGATCTGCTGGTGTCGGCTTGGCCAACATGATTTGCCGACGAAACTCGGGTGACAGCTCATATTCCTGGAATCGGCACGGGTCCCATGGCCCCTTTCGCGTTGGACGAATGCCGACTTGAGGGACCCTGGGTTCGCATTGGGTACCGTTGGCATCTGTGAATTGGGCAACATCCTTCGACTCGGAAGGTGTCTGTTGGTAATTGAGACGTCGGCTCATCATGGCTCATCCTCAGCTATTCCAAATCAGCTCCTGAGTAGCGAGGTTGTGGAGCTGTGCCAGATGTCTTCTTCCTTGGTGCTCTGACAGCCGGCCGTGAGCTTGCTGAAGGTCTTGTGGTGGATACGCGGTCGCTATCGCTGAACGTGGACGCCTGTGCCGACATCGTAGGCGTTGCTACAGCGGGCTGCACATTCGTAGCCGAAATGCTGGGCGCCGCGGGCGAGCTCGACACGGCTGGCGGGGGCTGACGCATCACATCGGCCAACGGGGTCGCCTGAACCGATATTGATTGCTGAGGTTTGCCTTGCTTTGACGAAAGTCTTCCTGAAAGTCCCAAACCGAGCCCCAAGAGGGCGCCGATCACGATGGCGAGCATCAGCAGGACCCGCCGGTTCAGCATAAGAGACTTACTCTGGATTATTCCCGACTCGACAACCGCCGGACCAGCGTCAATGCCCGGATCGGAACTGACCGAATCACGAGATGCCGGCTCACGTACCTCGATGGTTGGTTGCATTGCGTTGGGAGGGCCCGAATTGCGCGGTATGCTTTCAAAGCCTGGTCCGACCAGAGTCTTTCCAGGTGAAACTGCCCTGACCTGCGTGTCGCGCGAAAGGTCGCGAAGTGCCGTGACGGGTTCAACTGATCTCCTCGTTCAACCGAGCGCAAGTCGAACGCAGCGCCGCCGCAACCTCAGCCATGCTGGCTGGGCGCTCCGTTGGATCCTTTGCGAGCATGCGGTGAATGAGGCGCCCCACATGCGGTGGAACCTCGGGCACCAACTCATCGAGCTGAGGCGGGATACGTGAAATCTGGCTCCAGGCGACGGATGGCGTTGAAATCTCCTGGAGCCCCACAAGGCAAGGCGGAGTCCCGCAAATAGCCTCGTAGAGAATCGAACCTAGGGCGTAAATATCGCTGCGACCCGTGACGCCAAGGCCTTGCACGTGCTCGGGACTTATGTACCACATGGTGCCCCGCAGAGTGTCCCTCTGTGTGGTCATCCCAGTGAGCGTGAGAAACTTGGCAATGCCAAAGTCGAGGACTTTGATCACGTTCCTGTCCACTACGATGATGTTCTCGGGCTTCAAATCACGATGAATGACTTGTTGACGGTGAGCCACGTTGACGCCATCGGCAATTTGCGCTCCCAGGGAAAGGGCTTCGTAAACGGTCAGTTGGCGAACGTCGCGTAGGACTTCACGCAAGGTGCGCCCTTTGAGCAACTCCATGATAATGTAGATGGCTCCACTATCAGTCGATCCGGCGTCATACACGTGCACGATGTTGGGGTGCTGCAGCCTGCACAAGACGCGCGCTTCCATTTGCGCTCGACGGCTGTGCTCACGATTCGAATCGAAGGCGTCAGTCATGATCTTGATGGCTACGTCGCGGTCAATGAACGTGTCGTAGCCATGGTAGACCGTCGCTTGCCCACCGCGACCAATCAGCCCACGAATTTGGTACTTCGTGAGGAACCTATCGCCGACATTGAGCGATTCAAGGGCGTTCACGGCTGCCATGTCAGGTGCCCTCGTGTAGGGCAAGCAAACGCGCGCAGGGATGAGTCATGGTGCCACCACAGTATGACCCATGTGGGAAACGAGCATTCCTACGACGAGGGCAGTAATGAGTAAGACTACCGCGAATAGTATCGCGTTGACGATCTGAGCGCGCTTTTTCGCAATATTTCGTGCGGCAGGTACCGTGCAGGGGAGCGATTCGGCGTCGGTTGCACGGGCTGTCAAAGGAATTGGAGCCGCTTGCCCGTCGTCCACCTGCGTATCGACGAGGATTTGCACCTGGGCCAGGGCTTCACCGAACTCCCTCATACTTGGATATCGCTCGTCGGGTGATTTCCGCAGAGCCTTGAGCACGACCGCGTCGAGTTCAGGCGGGATCCGAACTGGCGCAAAGAACGATGGCGGTTTTGCTTCCTCCAACAGGCAGGCCGTGATCAACCCAGCCTCGCCACGGCCATCATCGAACGGACCACGCCTTGCCAGTAACCGGTAAAGCACGAGTCCAAGACTGTAGATGTCGGTGCGATAGTCCACGCGGTGGCCGGAAACTGCCTCCGGGCTCCCGTACCGCACCGTTCCCACGATGACTCCGGTCGTTGTAGGTTGAGGCAACGGCGTAGGCGTGTCAGGCGACACCCCGGGGATGACCCTTGCGACGCCAAAATCGAGAACCTTCAGGATGACAGTGCCGTCCAACTCCTCATGGAGGAAGAGGTTGTCGGGCTTGATATCTCGATGAACAATTCCGATTCCATGGGCTGCAGCAAGGGCCCGGCTTGCCTGCAGAACTAAGTCAACCGCTTCGGCCGGCGTGAACGTTCGCCCGGAAGCGAGCGTACGCCCTAGATCCCCGCCCTGGAGATATTCCATCACGATGAACGGACGCCCGTCTTGCGTTGCGCCGAAGTTGTTTACCGAGACGATGTTCGGGTGGTTCAGAGCACCCAATGACTCAGCTTCGATGCGGACCCGTTCGAGAAGTTGGGGTTCGCTGGCGAGTTTCTCGTGTATCAGTTTCGCCACGCACTCGCGGCCGAGCTCGCGATGCTCGACTAGATACACTTGCCCCATCCCGCCCCGAGCGAGGCGTCGAATCATTCGATACGGGGTCCCCTCGAACGGGTCCGAGGTTTCGACCTCAGGACTTTCCAGGGGTGGTAACGGCTGAGTCATGGCTATTGGTCTGAATCGATTGACGTACCTTGTTCGGTCGCCAGCCGCGGGCCGTTCACGAGAAACGACATGGCACACAGGATTTCTCACTGGGACCGAGGAGGTCGCCCTAATTCTACATGGTCACTTCTCAAAATGCCCGGCTGGAAAGCCTCGTCGAGAGCAAGGCGGAGCGAGAACCGGACCGGAACGTACGAGGAAGACGGGCCTACGGGCCGTTCTTCAAAGCGATTCAACTTTTCTGAGGACGATCTGGCGCGAATGACCGAATAGGTTTCGAAGTGACTCCGAGCCCACCAGAACATCGCCGCGACTCCTCAGCCAATCCAGCCGAGACGCTTGTTGCCGGAAGAAGCTATCGAATCATCTCAAGCCTTGGCCGGGGTGCCGCAGGGGAGGTCTTCGTCGTTGCCCATTGTGTCCTCAAACGCCGCTTTGCACTGAAAGCTGTTCATGCCCGATACGCGAATGACGCCCACTTCATCGACCGGATGCGGATCGAGGCGCAGGCGACGGCGCGGCTGCATCACAAGAACATCGTAGAGGTCGTGGACTACTGGGTCGCCACCAACGGCCGTCCCTGCATCGTAATGGAGCTTCTCGCCGGCAACACCGTGGCGCATGAAGTGATGCTTAAGGGGCCTATGCCAGCCAAAGTGGCCGTTGAATACACGCTCCAACTTCTGTCCGCCCTCGGCGCTGCGCACGAGCTTGGCGTCGTGCATCGAGACATCAAGCCGGAGAATCTGTTCTTACATCAAGCGCCCGAGCGACCGCGGCTACTCAAGGTCCTCGATTTCGGCTTTGCACGGGTCCTACCGCAAGCATCCGAGCGAGCCCCTTTACCGCCAGCGCAGCCTACCGCAACCGGCACTGTCGTGGGAACGCCGCGGTTCGCAAGCCCCGAGGCTCTGCGAGGAGTCAAGGTTGATCATCGTTCCGACCTCTTCTCGGCCGGAGCGGTCCTGTATTTCATGCTAACGGGACGTGGCCCCTATGATCGCATGATAACGATCGACGATCCCGATGCTTTCGACCTGGCTCCCCCTTCCGAAGTTGCCGGGCCCGATGTTAGCCCGGAACTGGACGCCGCTGTCCTAAGAGCAACCTGCTGGAGGGTGCAAGAGCGGTACCAGTCAGCCAAAGAATTTGCCGCTGATCTCAGCCTACTGTGTCCAAGAACTCCCACTTTGCCTTAGAAAGCGCTTACCGTGTCATATTGTAGCCCAAACACAAGAGGTGCCCCATGCCAGTGAAAGCAGTTACGTCTGAGCCTGAGCCAGCTGCTGTCATGAACGTCTTCTGTTCCCCGCTCGGCGGCGCATGGCGCGTGTATCTGAACCCCAGTTGGGTACCTGCATACTTGTTGCACTCGTTCGACGAGAATCTCGAGGCATGCCCAGTGCAAATCGACCTCGATGATCTCGACCAGTACATGCAGTTTCACCAGTCTGACTACGAAAAGCGCGTATCTAACTTTGGCGGTGTTGAATTGACGGCACGCGGGGAGGCCGCTCACGCCCTGGCAGCTTGGCTGAGCACGGCCTTTGCGTCAGGAGAGAGGGTAAGGCCGACGACAGGTCGCTAAACAGAGTTCTGCGCAAGCTCGGCGAGCTGAGCTGACCGCGTGCAGGACGCCGTCTTGATCCACTCCAATCACCCCTGGCATTTCGCGCTGGCTTTCAACCACGCTGTTCAAGGTTCAGGTCAGCTGCAATGAGACTTTCTTCTGACTTAGTTGAGGGGCGGGCGCCGAGGTCCGAGGAACCGGTCGGCATTGCCTTCGAGTTCTTGCACATCGAAGATTTCGTTCAGGTGGATGTTCGCCGCATACTCGACTTCGTCTTTGCAGTCAGGCAAATAATTCCACCAGTCCGAACCAAAGAGTACCCAGGTATCGAGCCCCAACTCTTTGAGTTTCCGCACATTGCCCTTGAAGGTCGCTAGATCGCCTTGGTGGACCCAGGCGTAGGATATGTCCGAGTAGATCTCGACGGCGGTCTGCTGCTTGTTGCCGTAGTCGCGCATGAGCTCGATGATCTTCCCCGACCAGGTTTCGTCGGCTTCGGTACGAAGATTGCGAGTAAGATCGGAAAAGTGGGCGAGGTTCAGCCGGAACACACCGTCATTCGGCAGCGCGATGAGCTCGTCGAGCACGGGACGCCACTCGTCGGGGTGTGCGTAAGGTGGCCGCTCTTCGAGCCCGCGTAGGCCAGCGCCGCCAAGGCTGCAATGCGATGTTACGGGAATCGACTCAGCCTTGCACCAGGCGAAGATCTCGCGAAGTCGCTGATCCTTTGGCGAAAAACCCATCGGAGGATAGACATTTTCAAGCCCTTGAAGCAACTGCGCGGGTAAATGTACGCTTTGATCCAATCGAGCAGCGGTCGGCCGTTGGGGGGCTGGTAGCGCGGGTTGACGCACAGAAAAGGCGTGACCTCGGTGTTGGGCAGAGGACTGTCGCCTTTGGACAACTTGGCTACGAGATCGACCACTTCGTTCACTTGGCCCGCAAAATCGACGTCGGGCGTGTCGCGGAGCCCATATTTCTGCAAGCCCGAAAACGCGCAGTCGAAGTTTACCGTGAGTGGCACGATACGCGAAAAACTCGCTTTGCCACCCCCGTCGCCCGGGTCGAAGAATTTCTTGAGCAGGCTTTCCTGCGTTACTTCGAACTCCGAGCCGCGCCCTTTCTGATGCAGCTGATAGAGATCCTTCGTGATGCTGCCTAGGACCGCGTCGAACGGGAACTCTTGCTCGCGTTGCTCGTGAAGGCGCCTCAAGATTTCATGGGCCGCACCGCAACCCGGATGGGCCGTGTCGGTAATGCCAAGCTTGGCGAAAATCTGCTGGCTCGAAGCGTGAGTCAATGTTTCGACCGTGCGCACGAGACCAATTACCGGTTCGTCGAGCATTTTACCAATGAACGAAAATGTCTGCGCAAGCCACAGCAAGAGGCGCAGACAAATACCGCCTCGTCCAAGTTTCTCGGTCGTGAAGCGAATCACGCCAAGCAAGGGCTTTCGTACGAACATCCCCTCGAACACATTCCACAACAGGTAGAAGAGCTGAATCTCCGGCGTATGATCGGCTGTGAATAAGTGTACGTGCACGTTGGTCTTCGGCATCGTGGCCCACCTCTGACGGTTGGTAGACTAGTACAGGACCATCGGTTCTTTAGGATGAAGCCTTGGTTGGAGGTACCCGTACGTACAAAGCGACTGCAAACATTTATTCTGACTGTTGGCCTTCGCAAGCGACCCAAGCTTCGGGGCATTTTGACCCAATGTGCATTCTGCCCCGTCTGGATGGGTTCAAACCGCGGCTCCGCGAGCTCCCGTGTGGCGCAGACAGCGGTACGGCTATTGCTCGGCGGATCTCGCCGTGCAGCCCCTTTCGAGCCATCGATTATCGGCATTCGCGTCTTTCTTGGCTTCCTTATCTATGTTCAACATCGAGTCGAATTGCGCTGCCAATTCACCGGGGGTGCGGGAGAATCCGACCGAGAGCTACAGCTGCAACGGTAACATGGTTCTCACCGGGGACACGAAAGCGGTGGTCTTTGAAAAATGCGGCACACCGCAACGTGTTGACCAGGGATGCATCCGACGTCGCCGCGGGAATTTCTATTGTTGGGACATCTGGATTTATCAGCCCAATACCACGTATTTTCCCTGCTACATGAGCTTTCGCAGCGACATCGTATGGTCGATTCGAATCGGCAGCCGCTTCGATTAGCTGGATTCGTCCAATGCGTCCCACCATGCACGAAACTTCAGATTCACGCGGCTCGCGGGCACACCCGTTGTCTCTCGAGCCTGTTTTTGTCGTGACGGCGCGGTAAAGGCATTGCCGAAGTCGCGAGTGGCAGGGTGATACGGTTTGGCTTCCCTCGTCACGTGCATGGGGCGAGCCTGAATGGTAAAAGGTTCGTGCGTGATGCGAGCCAACCCATCTGCATTTCGATCTATTTCCCGACGGATTTCGGCTGCCCATGCCCCCTAGAGGTCGTTTCAGAGCAAGAACCGAGTCCTGCGCCTGCGGCCTCGGAGACTCTGGACTCACCTGAGCCAGTCGCCCCGTATCGGTGCTTGGGATACGCGGGCCGTCTTGGCCATTCAACAAGTAGTCGATAGCCAAACCGGACAGCACCTCCCTAGGCGGAGATTCGGACTCCAACACCGCCTCAGAGTGTTGGGACTACGGGGGCGATGGTGCCATCGGCATTGAAGTTCATCTTGTCGATGCAGGTTTCGCGATGGGTTCCGTCCCCACCCGGGATCGCCCAACGGTGATAGACGATGTAGTAGTCGCCATTGGGGAGGGCCAGTACCGAATTGTGGCCCGTGGATTGTATCCCAAGGCTCGTGTTCGACTGCAGAACGGTAGTGCCCCCCGTGTACGGTCCAAGTGGTGCGTTCGACATGGCGTAGGCAACGTGGTAATCTGGGTAGTCGGTGCCACTTACTGAATACATGTAGTAGTACTTGCCATTGCGTTTGAAGACAACACTGCCCTCTCGGAAGCCACTCAACGCTATGCTCGTTGGCGTGGTCTTGAAAGTCACCATGTCGGCGTTGAGTTCGGCGCCATTCGCGTTGCCGTTGCCGAAAAAGAGATAGGAACGGCCGTTGTCGTCGTCGAACACGTACGGGTCGATGGACTGCCCGCCATACTGTCCGGCGGTGACGAGCGGTTTGCCGAGGACATCCTTGAAGGGGCCAATTGGGGACGTGGACGTGGCGACCCCGATTTGCTTCGCGTCGCAGAAATAGTAGTAGTATGTACCGTTTTTCACGGTGATTCCCGGGGCCCAGGCGTTGGATTTCCCCCAACTGACGTTCGCGAGATCGAGAATGATGCCCTCGTCTTTCCAAGTCGCGAGATCGGTTGAAGAGAACGCGTGAAACACCGTCGCGCCCCAGTTCGCGATGCCATCGGTGGTTGGGTAAATATAGAATTTCGAGTTGAACATCGCGACCTGTGGATCGGCCCAATAACCCTTAAGCACCGGGTTCTTGATGGTGCCAATCGTGATGGTTCCGCCGGTATTCGTTTGTCCGCCCGTGGCCACGCTTCCACCAGTCACTCCCCCAGTCGTGCCACCCATCGATGTTCTTCCACCCGTCGTCGTGCCTCCCGCAGGAATCGACGACCCTCCGGTATTCCCGCCCTTCGTTTGTCCGCCCGTGGCCATGCTTCCACCGGTCACTCCCGCAGGCACGCCACCCGTCGATGCATTTCCACCCGTCGTCGTACCTCCCGTAGGGTTCGACGACCCACCCGTATCCCCAGCTGTTGAATGAGTCGTGCCGCCGGAAGCGGCGCGCCCTCCCACGGCCTGCGAACCTCCCGTTGCCAACTCGCCGCCCGTAGCCATGACGGAGGAACCGCCGGAACTGGCTTGGCCACCGCTGGCAGGCGAACCGCCAGTAATCGCGCCGCCGCTGCCGTGGGCACCTCCCGTTGCTTGCAGGCCCCCAGTACTTGGCGCGCCCCCTATGTCCATTTCTCCACCCGAACCCGTGGAAGTAGACCGCTCGGCTCCGCTGCATCCGAGCATAACCGACCAAAGAACCAGGTTGTGCCAAGAGACAATCTTCACTGGGAAGTAGTGGCACCATCGGGTGCAATCCATTACAAAAAAGCCGCAGACCAGCCGTTACTCATGTGCCGGGTTCTTCAGAAACACACGGGGGACGACACGGCGTCAGTCAGATGGGCACGAATACTCGGGCGCGACGTTGGTTTGGCTAGTCGATAGCCAAACCGAACCGCGGCTCATTCGGCATGGGGCTGAATTATAGGCATATCCAACGACTCGCCTTTTCTATGGAAACTGGTAGATGGCCAGAACTGGCGATTTTGGATAACAGTTTGGCTATATAATAGCCTAAATAAGTGGCGTGGTTATTGCTTATGGCTAACAGATAGTCTCATCAAAGGCGCGGTGGTTATTATTGGCTATAGAACAGCCAATAATCAATAGCCTTACCGGAGATTTTGGCTATGTTCTTGTCATGCGGCGACGACGGATACCTCCCCATCTGCGGCTGCCAGCCCGTTTGAAATTGGGAGCGTCGATTCTCAAGGCGCGGCGAGCCGCGGGACTCACTCAGGAGGTTCTCGGGCAGCGCCTTGGGTTGAAAGGCCGCGCTATCTACCGCTGGGAGCGCAATGAAACAGCACCGAGCGATCGTCACCGCCGCGCGCTGATTCGCGAGATCCATTTGTTGAACGCACAAGCCGGGCTCGAGCTGCAAGAGGCGCTGTCGAAATTGACGGGCAAGACGTACGCGGTCGTTGGGTACGCTGCGACCCAAGAACCCGCGCCGCGTTCCGCGCAAAACGAAAACTCTGCATCGCCGTTCGTCGATGCGTCGCCGCGTCAACTGATAGCCGCCAGCTCCACGCAACCGGCGAGCGATCTGCTCGATCTGGCCATTCTCAAAATGGCCGATGAACTCGACCTAGCGCCACGCCGCGCCCGCCGCGCACTGTCCCGGCTGCTAGAGCGCCTGCGCACTGCGAATTTCAAATGGGAGACCCTGGACGCCGAACTCGAGAGATTGCTGGCGAGGGAGTGATACGGCGCCGACCGGACCCGCGCATTTCTACGGACTGGGTGCGGCCGCGGCCAACCTAGACCCCACCCAATACTCGGGAAACGAGCTGGGTTCGGCTTTCGGTACCGGTGCGCCGTAGAATGGCAGTAATGTGGGCTTCCACACCGCGGAGGCTGCAACCGAGTTTAGCGGCGATCTCCTTGTTGGACTCGCCGCGGACTAGGCACTCGAGAACAACCGATTGTCTCGGCGTTAGCTTCCAACCCCCACTAGCCTTACCATTGTCTGGAAGTGTTTCATGAAAGACAACAAGTGCCCTAGTAGGGGCTGCAGTCTCGGAAAGTCGCAATGCGGTTCCTTGTCCGAGTTTCCCGCCTGACTCCTGCAATTGGCGAATTCGCTGCCAGCATCTCTGGTAGTCTCGCGTCAACAGCAGCGCGCCAGCGCTATTTGCCAGCTCGATTTCACTGCGGGAGGCGATGAACGCAGGCTCTGAGATATCGTCGAGGGCAACGTCAAGCGCGGTTCCGCGACGGCAGCCCACACCGAGAATCTGCTCGGCTCGAAGGCGTGCGCGGACTGGCTCGACGAGCACGGAAATGATGTGATGCTCTCGTTTACCGAAGGGTTCCACGCGGAACGCACCGAACCAAGTCAGCAGTCGCGGCCCATCGCAAATGAGGGCGCGCACCTGCGAGAAGCTGTCGATACCAAATTCTCGGTACACGCGCCAAATGTAGCTGTTCTCGCACCCGAGTTGCACGCGCATCTCTACGTCCCCAATGACGACGTTCCGTTGAGAACGTTCGGGCGAAACGGGATTGTAGGTAGTAAATCGCTCCGGAGTCGGCGACGAAACCCTCTTCATGCATTCTGCAACGCGGATCACGTCCGAAGATTCGCCCGCAAGGAAGAGGTTCTCGACCTCCACGCCATGCTCGCGCAGAGCGGGCTTTGCCAACATGGTCACCCCACCCACGAGATGCTGGAGTCTGCGAGCCAGGCTCGGGCGGACGGAATCGGACCCAAGTCGAACCAGGCCCAGATCATCCACAAGAGAGGCGAGCCGTGCTTCGAAATCCACCAGTCCCCTGCGCACCGCGGACCGAGCCATTCGGCCACGCCTCGAACTCCTGGCGGCGACCCGGAATCCGCGTCTTGCCAAGGGATTTTCGATCACTGGGGCGCTCCCACCCGAAGTGCAAGGAACGCGAGGATAGCGTCGGATACACCGACCGGGTCCTCCCAGTGCTGCATGTGCCCAACCCCCTGCACCACCTCAAGCGTAGCGTGAGCAACTCGCTCCCGAATTGCTTCGCTCGCCTTTACCGGTACAGCCCGGTCCTGGCTGCCCACGCGGAGGTGTACTGGGCACCGGAGAGTCGCAACCGCGTCTAGCATATCTTCCAGTTGGGCCAGGGCCTCCAGCTCGTCGGCGCTGGTGTCGAGGTCGAGGCCAGCGCAAAAGCCGTCAACTCTGTCGGCCGCTCCAGGGTGGCGCTCCAGGTATCCAGGGGACAGAAGTAGGCCCCGGAGTAGCCCCTTCGGCACACTGCGCTCCCGCATAAGTGCCGCCAATCCCGCGTACCCGCGCCGAACTTCGTCGCTCCAGGCTGCCGCCGCGCCGAGGAGCACCATGCCCTGGACATGAAGCACCGAGTTCACCGCGATGTCGAGGGCGCGGGTGGCACCGAGGGAGTAGCCGATTAACACCGCCTCGGTCACGCCCTTTTCGCGCAAGGCAACTGCGACGTCCTGATTCACTCGATTGAAATCGTAGGGCGCTGCCGCACGCGCACTTAGGCCGTACCCAGGGAGCGACGGAATCAGCACCCTAAACTTGCTGGAAAGCTGCTGCCCGATCGCGTCCAGATGGTCATGTGGCGAGCAGACTCCGTTCAGAAAGACTACGGGCGCTCCGGCACCCCACTCCCTGATCTGCAGGGGGCTCATGCACGCTCACGATCGGGATATGGCTGCTTCACTTGCTACTCAACGACGCGCCCTGCCCAGTCGGTAAGGACGTACTATTGACAATCGAATGCTGAAGGTTTCGAGGTGTCAAGCCAAAGGGCTGCTACCTCCCAGCTACGGATTCTTTGTCACACGTTTGTTACTTTCAACCGGCCCGTTTCTAAGCTGCTCAGCACACCTGGCTTCGCGGCTGAACAGAGACCAGCGTCTATGACGGCCGTCGAGCCTAGTTTGACAGAATCGACCAGGAGGTACGGTTTGCCGTACTTGTGCCTGCAAGCGCGTGCGCGTTCAAATGTGAGCAATGCTCGCCCGTGTACCCAACGCCGACTGGTTGCCGCGCGGTCCTACACCTCAAACGCCAGATTCCACCCGAGCAAGTTATTACGAGCGGACCGCTAACAACCCAATAGTCCGCGCAAACAATAATGGCTTTCGGTGTGCAAGGCCACCCTGAAGTGTTGATGAATAGATGAATTGAATACCGATCGGTGAGGCTTCTGCTTCGCTGCGTAAGCATCAAGGTTAGAAGTAGTTATCGTAACCCAGTAGGAAGATTATGAAGACACTCCGCCATCAAGCAGCGATTGCACTTTGCGCTCTTGGCTTAACAAACAGCTGCGGCAATTCCGGAGGCAACCCGAAGAATTCCTCGAACAGCGCAATGGGTGGGGCCATTGGTTCAGGTGGCGCGGCTGGCGGCAGCAGTAATGTCGCGTCTAGCTTAGGTAGCATTGGCGGCGTCGGTACCAAGACATCCGCGGGCGGCGCGGCTGCTGGCTCCAACGGAACGGCTACCAACAGCGGTGGCACGGTTGGTGCCGGCAGTGGCACTACTGGCGCCATTGTCAATAGCGGTACTATTGATCCTTCCGTGGCTGGTGCAGTGGTAGGGGGACTACCTGATGTATCCGAACAAGAATATCACTGGTGCTGTCAACAAGAAGGCAATTTTGGTATCGATGAGTATTCTTATTGCGACTGCACGATCACTGAAGGTCCTATAACGTCAGGATGCAGTGGGGATTATCCAACGGAAACTTGCCAAGGGCACGACTCATGCGTCTGTTCATATGACGATTTTGCCTGCAGCTCTGCTGTGAGTTGCACAGAATATAAGGGTGCACAGACATACGGTGACTGCTGCTCGGAAACCTTGAGAATCGTTCATTATTCGAACGATAATTGGGGAATAGCTGCGGTTGAATGCGACTGTGGCAATTCTCTTCTGTCGGAGGCAGTCTTGCTTGGAGAGTCCTCTGTCACTCCAACGTGCGATGAACAATATCCTCAATTGGATCTTTCATGGGTCTATAGTTTGCCCACCAAGTGGTCAGAGGTTGATCAGAACTCAATCCCGGCAGCGTGGTCTGGAGGCCAAGCGGACCATCGCGTAAGTTCTTGTGGAAATACCCCAATGGCGCCGCCGATAGGCGGCCTGGTGTGCCGTTGGAATGGGTGTAATGACTAGAGTGCGCCAAATAGAAGTTTTGCGGGAATTGTACTAGGACGGCGCGTCGTGGAGTTGTCTCCCAGTTGACCATAGCTGCATAGCTGCCCAAGGCTGAGCTGATTGGGTGGCTCGTCACATGCTACGCTCATGACCCCAAAGAAGAACATGAACCCGGAGTCTCGAAGGAGACCGTGGACGGTAAGGGAGCAACTAGCGCACCGCCCCGGAGTGACGAGTTGGATAATCGACTATGAGGTACGGTTTGCCGTACTTGCAGCAGGGGAGGTGTAATCCGTTATATTTCAAGGTGGCCCGCGTCAGCCCGACTTCATCGTCGGGGTAGCTGCTCTGAGACGACTGGACTTGCCCGCATGACCGCAACGCACACATCGAAAGACACGGCAGCGTAGTCAAGAAGACAGAGGTAATTCATAATGAAACACTCATCGAGTCATCTGTTCTTACTCTTCACTTTCCTGTGTGGAGTGGCATGTACCGTTGAAGTCCAACCGCAAATATCGAGAACCGACACAGGCGGCGCAAGCTCTTCCGCAAGTGGAACAAGCAATCAAGCAGTTGGCGGCACTTCCCCAGTAAACGCAGGCGGAACAAGCGCCGTACCCAACGGTGGCGCATCGCCCAGCGGAACTGGAGGATCAGTGGCGCCAAACGCAGGAGGTCAACCTACTACCGGAGGCGCGACGTTGGTCGGCGCCGGCGGCGCAATGGTAGCAACCGGCGGAACAATCTCCATGGGCATAGGCGGATCAATCGCTCCAACCGGAGGACGCCAGACAGCGACAGGTGGAGCAACGGTCACCGATCTTGGGGGGGTATCTTCGACAGGAGGTAAACCTTCTACCGGTGCAACAACGGCTGTCGGCATTGGCGGCAACTCTACAGCAGGAGGCCAAGGTCCAACTGGCGGAACTTCAACCGGCGGTGTGACAACGTCACCCATCGGGGGCGGACGAGCAGCAACCGGAGGAACAACAGGTTCGGGAGGAACCACGGACCTTGTCGGACCGAATCTCTTAACCTCAACTTCAACGCCTTGTTGGATAGGCGGCAATCCCTCCTCGACATCGGACGACCCGATGGGCATTCAAGGATCCGTATACTCTTATAGCGATGGAAGCAGTTGCACGGTTCCCAACCCCGCAACGGCTACGGCAGCAGATTATTGCAACGCGCAAGGGTATATCTGTTTAGCTGGAACCATGTCCGTTGACCCGACCTACACGCACTGGGGTTGTGGCATTGGTCTGCAATTCTACAATAACGGCAACGGCATTTTGAGTCCGCTCAAAAATCAAGCCATCAACTGTTTTGACATCTCGTTCAGCGGCAACACGGGCGGGCACACCGTACGTATCGGCTTCCCTCAAGTCGCCGACGAGTCGGACGGAACCACTTCCCCATTCAAAGAGATTGCACCGTTCACAAATGGATGGAGCGGACGGGTCTGCTTCGCGGACGCACACTGCCCGACCACATGGGTTGGCAAGAACTGTCCTTCCGGCAAAGGCGTCGATCCTACGACCACATACAGCATTGACATTCAAATCCTCGGAGCCACGGATACCGCCTCGTACAGTATGTGCTTGACAGGCGTTACCCCCGTAGAAACCGTGCCAGCCGGAAATTGTTCGCAGATCGATATCGACACGATCAATCAGCATCACCTTGGCGACAATACGGGATCGGAAGGAACGTCATTCACAAGAACATTCAACGTCGCATGCTCATATACAGCGGCGACGCTGAAAATGAGTTTCGATGCACCTACGGGTCCGAATTTTGAGTCACCACCGACCATCACCGTGTCGAACAACCTGCCCCCGACAGCGCACACGTTAACGACATACGCATCGCAGTTCATGCCCACGCCATCATCCAATTCCTGCTGGCAGACGAATTCGGACGGCTCGCATGACTACAATTGCGACATGGCCGTCACGATTGACGTCAGTTCCGTTCTGGTCGTGGGCAGCAACACCTTCACAATCGCGAATGGTCGAAACGACGACGATTATCTGTTTTCCAATATCCGGATCGAGCTCACGAACGGGACTCCAATCCAGTAACAACGTCACTCGTTTGCTCTAATACCGTTTGCTTTCCTTAAACTTGACTAGGGAGCTCGACTAGGTCATTTCTATGACTCTAAATCAGTGGACTAGTATTTTTGTCTTGTTCGGCACGGGCACATGGGTTGCGTGTTCCGTGTTCCAGCTCGCCCGCTAAGAATCAGGCGAGTCGGCGGTGCGAGGCTTGCGGCACCGGAAGCCGCGGATGCAAGTGCGGACGCCATTCACCCTTTCTTCCTGGCGAACAACCTAAACGGCGGGTGCGTTACGCGTGGTTGCACAGTTCCTGCGAGCCGAATGCTCTTCTTCCCTTTGGCTGCCTGGTTCGCGGATAATGCTGGAGTATCTGACGCGGGCCTCGATACCGACGATCAGCTCAAGGCAGTCTTGTCAACAATGGCACCCTGTAGCAGCTGAGCATAGGTCTGAAGATCCATGTCATCGTCGCAGAGATGGAGACTCGACCAACCCGACCAGGCGAGTTCCGATGAGTACCAGAGCTCCGCTGAGATGGCTCTGCGCCGCAACCTGGAAGCATTCGAGCCAGGCAACCGGCGACTTTGGATGCGTACGGTTCGGTAAATACCTGTTCGGCGGAGCCAGGCCGACGACAGGTCGCTAAACAGCGTTCTTGATGCGCCTCGTGAGGCGTCCGATGCCCTGAGCGTGAAGGCGGCACACCCAGGACTTGGTTATGTTTTGCTCTTCGGCAATATCGTTCATGGACTTGCTTTCGAAGTAGTAGGCACGAATCACTCCGACTTCGTCGGGCGCCATTTCATCGAGGGTGCGCTGGATCAGATCGATTAACTCCGCCTGTGCGAGTTGTTCCTCTGGGTTGGGCGTTTCGTCCGAAGAACCGCCAGCGCCCACGTTCTCAGCGTAAGTTGTGGCGCCAATAGCCGCCGCCGTAGCTACGTTTGCCAGATGGGCGGCCATTTTGCGTTCGGCATCGCCTGCACTCAAATTGGTTGTGGCCGAAGAGTGTGCCGCTGTGAATTCCCCTTCGCTTTGTGCGAGGGCTGCCTCCAGGGCGGCGAGCCGCTCGTGTGTCCTTCGAGGCACATGGGCTTGACGGCGAACACCATCGAGGATTGCTCCGCGAACGCGAAGGTTCGCGTAAGTACGAAAGGGGATGCCCCGGTTAGCGTCGTATTTTCTGGCCGCGTCAAATAGTCCTTCGCGTCCGGCCCCCAGTAAATCGTCGTAGTCCACCGTGGCACCGACCGAGCGCGTGACTTGACCCGCAATGACATCAACGAGCCAGAGCCCCGACTGGTATCGCTCCAGGACCTCGGATGAATCGTCTGCCCCCTGCACGAAGCCCCCGGTCTACGATGCCTTGTTGATTTCAGGGCTAAGGCCAGTTGCCTGTTCAACATATCGAATCATGACGGGATCGGTTGCCATTTGTTCGCGAATCATCGACTGGACGAATTTCAAGCGTTCCTCGTCCACAAGGCCCTTGAGATGCTCGACGGCTTTTTCTGCGCTGTAGTCCAGGTACTGCTCCAGTGTGATTTCGCGATGCTGTAGCCGGCCCAGCATCTCGCTTGTCGGCGGTTCAACGAGACCCGGGATGGCGCCTTTGGATGAGCGACTGGCAGACATTCGCGAATAGGTTAGCCCATCGGCCAGGGCCCTGAAAGCGGAACTGAGAAACACTGCAAATTGCCGCCAAAGAAGCGCGCTGCGCCAGCCTGCCTTGCAACGGTCGAACCTTCCTTGGTTGCTTGCGCTCAAGGATTCTGACGGCGTACGAAACCGCTACACAGCCGTCCCCATCGCTCGTGGCTCTCGGAAACGATGCCACACAACGCCGCACGGTGATGGTGACTGACATCAATATGCTCGTTTCACGCGGGCTGCTCAAGGAGGGCATCTTGAATGACCTCAAGGGCGTCAACGGCTACAAGAACATCGGCTTTGACCTGTTTGCGCTATCGGATATCTACCGCAAGAACTGGAACGCCATTGCCGACCGCACCAGCATGAAGCAAGAGGAGCTCAACCAGATTGAGGATCTCGCTGACAAGGTCGTCACAGCCGTGGGCGAGCGTGAACAGGCCCCCCAGCTCACCGCCGAAGCGATCCGTGACCGCCAGGCCGCGTTCACGATCTTCATCAATGCTTACGATGAGATACGCTCCGTAATCGGATTCATTCGCCGTAAGCAAGGCGACGTAGATACAATTGCTCCGTCGCTGTTTGTCGGTCGCGTCGCAGCCAAGAAGAAGCCCGCCGACAATGGCGAGGACAAGCCGCAAGCACCCGGTCCCGTGCCGCCCACGACAAACAATCAACCCAACACACCCACCGCGAATCCAGCGCAGCCCGCAAAGGCTGCGGAAGTTTCCGAGTCGGGTCCTTACATGCATGCTTGAGTGGTGAGAGGGTCAACTTTCGCGGGTGTTTGCCGTGGAGTGTCCCCGGATCTGGCACCGCAACGTCTTTCGCCGCAATTAGCTCGATATCGGCTTCCACCTCCAATGGGGCTACGACATCGCAATCTTGAGAAACCACCACCGCCATCATGGCCCCCTCAGGTCGGGCGAGGTCGAGGTCGTTACAGACAGAAGCCGGGACAAGGGACCCTTGGCGCCAACCGCTCGCTCTCAGCCGAGCACCAACGCCACTACCGGAGTCCATAGCTTAGCCATCGAGTAGACTATCGAGATTGGCCTCGAGCTGGGCTTGACGCTGTTCTTCCGACAAGGGTGCCCAGCCCAAACGCTCACGCTGAGCACGAGCGCTTTCCTTTACTGTTGCGCCAGGTACCAATTGAAGCGGCAGAGCCGCTCTGCGAATCTGTGCCGGGTCTACGTCATCTTCGCACAAAAGTGTAAGCAGCGAGTTTCCGGTAGGCAGCTGCTTTTCTACCACCCGCGTCGGCAACGGCTGAACCCCGGCGCGTCGCAATGACGTCGCTGCTTGATACAACTTGCCAAGCCTCTGAGCGTTGCTCCCCTCTGCTCCAAAATTGCCTGCATACCAAGCATAGATGGTTTGCCGTTTTACGCGGCATACGGCTGCCAGCTGAGATTTATTCAACCCCAGTGTGGACTGAACGGCCGCGAGCTGTTCGCCAGTGGACGGCAACGGGAGCACCGGCGATTATGTCATTGCGGAGTTGTTGGGATTCACACTTGAAGACAGCGGGAACAGCTCCGCTTGTCGCAAGACAGAGGAGTCACACGGGGAAGACATTGACAACCCGATGACGACGGCCGTCATTGCGAGAGCCGGGGAAGGACGCCGAGTTGGCTCCGTATTTTGCCAACTGGTACCGGGCGTCTTTGCGTACAGCTCAACCCAAGTGTCAGATTGCGCCGCGCCTAAGTTAGCCTGCGGATATCTCATCGCCACACCTCGAAGGCATAGTCAGTGAATAGGCTATCACGAAAAACTTCGCAGGAGGCATTCTTTAGGGGCCAGGCGATGCGCTCAAGCAACTGTCGGTCAAACTCCTCGGGTTCGCATTCGTGAAAATGGTCGATATCAACCAAGGTAAGAAGCTCCCCAGGAGTGGGAGGCGGTATGGCGGGAAACGTGAGCGTCTGCGTCCCGAGATCAGGCGGCAAGATCGCCGTATCCCGGTTCTGTAGCAATCGAACGATCATGGTACCCGAATGGGTACTCGTCACGATCTGATGCAAATGAAGAGTCGCACGATCCAAGAAATGCGGACTCGATAATCCTTGAAGCCCTTCCCGAACGTAACGATCCCAAGACTCGTTTTCGCGTGGGCGGATGAGATCGACGTACCGAAGACCAACCCGATGCACGAGCAAGCCGCCAACTGTCGAAGCCACCACCTCGAGGACTTCAGCAACCGAATGTAGGAAAGCCTCGAAGGAGGTGTAGCTGCTCGTTTGCACGACCACGAAGCCATCGCTAACCACGACGCTGATTGTTCGGTCCTTCGAGAGAAACTCCCAGTGCGCCCTTTGCGCCGCTGCCACCCCCTGCCGTCCCACTGCGATCTCTTGATACTGTGCGCTCGCGTTCACCGGGTACCCGGCGAGCCGCAGCCGGTCCTGGATCTTGGGAATGTAATTAGCCATCGCCATGTCACAGGCCGAACGATCCCGAATCCCCCCGGTGCATGGCGCATCCTCAGAGCACTCCACTGAGTCAGTCCCTCTTGGCGCGTAGGATTTGTTCAGCCCTTTGCGCCTCTGCTGCGCTTCTCGCGGCAACCTTGCGGCGCACGGCCGCGGGAAGCTTCACCTCGTCCGTGATCTCGAATCTCGACGGGTCCACCTCAAGCAAAGCTTCGACGGCTTCCCGCATACGGTTCTGAGCAACCTCAAGCGTCCGACCCTGGGTGTGTGCGGTGTTGAGAAGTCCTACCGACATGGGACGTGTGCCGCGACGACCCTCATATCATCCTCGAACGCGTGTTTTGGTCCAATCCTCCACTGCAAGGTCTTTGAAGCCGGAGAAATCTCGAATGTTGGCTGTTACGACAATTAGCTCATTTACATGGGCTATTGCTGCGATCTGACCGTCCACGTAAGGTCGAGGACGTCCGCTTCGTTCCTGACGCGCTCGTTCCAAGCCGTGCCAAGCGGCTGCGCGCTCGTCATACGCAAGCACCGGGAATGACTTGATGACGACTTCGTGAAGAAAGGCCGCCAGCTCCGCTTTTCGCTTGCCGTCCGCTAGTCGGTCCCATCCATAGACCAGCTCGTTCCATACTATCGACGCTATCGCGCATTGATTGCCGTACTGCTCCAAACGGTTGGTCACCGCACGGTTTGGCTTCGTTGCAATCACGGCAGACAGAGTACTCGTATCAAGCAGATACTTGAGACTCAAAGTTCAACCTTCCGGCCAACGCCACGTTCGCGCAGGCCCTTGAAAGTTCTCGCGCTGAAATTGCCTTTGCCCTCTGGAAATCGCCGACGAAACGCCCGGTACGAGTCAGCAAACGCGATGCGTTCGGACTTCATCCGTTCAAATTGGTCCACCGACACCACGACAGCGACTGGCTGTCCCCGACGAGTTAGCTGAACTTCTGAGCCTGCCTGAGCTTCGTCAACGACTGCGGGCAAGTTCTTCCTAGCATCGGCGATGGAGTATTGCTTGAGCATCTCTTTAGTGTACATGCAGATGTACATATTGCAACCTTGGTCGTCGAAGTTGCCCAGCTTCGGACTGAACTCGGCAGCTTTCCTTACAAAATGTTGCGGCTGGGGCGACCCACGGCTTCGCATAGTCCGTGTTCCGAATCGCCGAGCAGGAAAAGAGGTAGGCACCGCCGGGAGTCGCGCGGAAGGCTATCGTGACACGGGTTCCCTGGTGACCGCAGATGCGATTTTACGCAACGACTGACCACGATTGACCGAAGAGTGGGAGCAAGTCCAAACGAATCGCAACACTCGCATGAACTTGCGAGGTCCCAATGAATTTTCCAATAGCACTCCCGCCAAGACACGTGCCCATCTGTGGCCTTTCAGTTCTTTTGGCCGCCTGCGCGGGCCGCCACGTTCAACTGTACGCGCCGGAATCGGACGCGCCCATCGAAGAGCGCCGAAGGGCCTACGAGCAATTGCTCAGACTTCCGCTGCCGCCAATGCTGTCACTCGCTACGAAGAAGATGCATCTTCTGTCCGAACTGCCACGTGGATCGCCGCGGGGTTCCTAGCAGCCGGTCTAGGCATGTCGACCTATTCGCTGGCACATCGAAACGCCGACGGTTCTCGCAACAACACGCCGATGTACTTGGGCCTGGGTGCGATGACCGTGGGAGTCGGATTCATGTTCTGGGGTCAATCCGCAGCCCACGATGCAAACGACGAAAAATCCACCGCGTTCGAAACCTATGAGGACGGACTCAAAGCCCGACTGAACCTGTGCAACTCAGGAGACGCTCTGGACGACTGCAACGCCCACAAGACTTCGCCATGAAAGAATCCAACGTCGAATCATTTTCGGTGATGTCCGTTGCGCCGTGGTGGGAGCGCCGCGTTCCGATCGGGTCCAATTCTGGTGCACGCTTCCGAGGCTCTCGAGGAAACTGATGTGGACCCCACGATCGAAACGCGACGGGACACGGTGATCGCTTCCACGGGCTACAAGACAGCAAAGCGCAAGGTCGGTTCTTGACTACTGGAAAGTGGAACAACAGATTCACCCAAACAAAGACGAATGAGGTGACGCAAACAATATACATAATTGCTGGACCCAACGGGGCAGGCAAGACAACCTTTGCGCTGCAATTCCTGCCAATTGAAGGTGGGTGCCTGACGTTCATCAACGCCGACCTCATAGCAGCAGGGCTTGCACCACTTCGGCCGGAACTGGCTGCAGTTCGAGCCGGGCGCCTCATGCTAGAATTCGTCAACGAGCATGCAGCCGGTGGCAATAGCTTCGCATTCGAGACCACACTCGCGGGAAAGGGTTTCGCGAAATCAATCCCCAGATGGCGTGCGGGCGGGTACCGAGTGGTGATCTACTTCCTGTCGGTTCCGACGGTAAAGCATGCACTGGAGCGGGTGGCGCATCGCGTTCGCCAGGGCGGACACGCAGTTCCTGACGATGTAATCCGACGCAGATTCGTTTCAGGGTTGCGAAATTTCCGCGAAATTTACAAGCCGCTAGTGGATGGGTGGTTCCTGCTGGACAATCTCGGCAAAGAGCCCAGACTTTTGGAATCCGGAGGTCTTCCGTGAACGCACCCGTCCCCACCACCCCCGAGCAAAGAAGAGAAATTGAAGGCATTCTGGCGGCCCTCCGCCGGGCTAAGCGGGACGCTGAGGACCTCGCCATCGCAACGGGGACAGAATTGGTTGAAGCCGACTCTCAGGGTAGAGTGATCCTCGTTACGCCGGCGGAGATCGTTGCTCGGCGTCAAACGGCCGTTGAAACTGAGACGTGATTGTGAGGCGACCAATGTGTGTGGGGCGACCAAACTGTCCTATGAAGGCTTTTTCACCCCGGGCGCATTCGCTTAGACCCGTTTGAACCTTGTTCGGTCAGTCACACCCGAACGTTGAAAAACATCGGTGAGCCAAGGCGTTTTCTTCCACTGCTAATAGGCGCCGTACAACCCGGCCTGACCGAAGCCGAACCACGGACGCACAAAGCCGGACGTTGTCAGTGATTGCTTCTTGGGCTCAATGATGAGCAAAGTCACGCTAGTCCCAATCCCAATGCCGCCTACAACCAGACCCACGACCCCTACCACCCGTTGATTCTTTGCAGCTTGATCCAGATCGGAAATGCTGCCCTTGTCCGCAGCCGAACAATGTGGCAGGCACGACGCAAACTGATTATCAGAGTCGGATTGCGTACCGTGTGCTTTGATTAGGAAGTACGTACCAACTCCAACGCCAACTGCGCCAACGCCGAATCCAATGTAGCTGCCAAGTCGATAGCTGCCATTATCTTGCTTTGGCGATTCGCGATGGACTGGCGGAGTGACGGCCGGTGGTGGGGAACTGGGCGAAGCTTGAGTTGCCAGCTTTTCCAGCGTTATGGTTACGTCAACTTGACTGCCTTGAGCCGACAACTCCTCTGTTCTATTTCCGTAGCCAGGTTTCGTTACGGATATCACGTGTTTTCCGGCTTCGAGTAGTAGTTCCTCTCGCAACGGCGTCTGACCGACATCACGGCCGTCCACATATACGGTTGCATCTGTGACATCCGTCGCGACGCGCACAGCTGTAAGGTGATTCTTGCACTCAAGCAGCTGCTCTTCGGCGGCCTTGCGATCGTCGGGCTTGCTGTCGGAGATATTTCCGAGAACGTACTTGAGGTAACCAGCAGCTTCGGCGTAGTGCCCCAGCTTCATTTCCACATCAGCGAGATTCGCTGCAATCGTGTAGTGGTGCTTGATGTCCCAGGATTTGAGGTAATAGTCCCGTGCCGCTTCCCAATGCTTCTGTACGTACTCGGCGTTGCCCTTGTTCATCCATTCTCGACGGGCCTTGCTCGGATCTCCGTTAACTGAGGAATCCTGTGGCGGCGAGTTACTGGGCCCTGCAAGAGCAGTCAACGAAGAAACGGCAACTGCAATACTGAACAACAGCGCGCTACCTACGTTGCGATTTGCAGACATGGCCAATTCGTACGGCGATCGATGCAAACACAACATTCCACAAATGGCAACAGCGGCCACTTGCGGCTAGTAGTTGCCAGGCAAATTTGAGACCGCAGCCTTGAAACTGCCCTAGCCACAACCGCTACGCACCACCTGACTATGGTTGTCCGGATGCTGCCAAATCCACTTTCGGCGAATCGGCACCGTCGCGCCGTTCTGCAATTGCCAGCGCGGTGACCCTTATCCGCCGATCATCGAGCGGAGACTTGATGTACGGAACGGCACTCTCAAGCACCTCGATCGCCGCGGTGAACCGCCCTTTTTGCCCTGTCGCAAGCGCAAGACTCAGATAGGTGTCGATGTCGCTGGGAGCCACTTCCAATGCTTTCTTGAAGTATGCAATGGCGTCGTCCAGTTTCCCTGACTTTAGCATGACGTTGCCAAGCCCTCGCGGGCCCGCAACTGCCTTGGGGTTGATCTCGGCTGCCCTGCTGTAATGGGCAGCAGCCTGATCCAACTTTCCTGTCTGCATAAAGATGTCACCAAGGCTTGCGTGCGCCCGGTCATCATTGGGATTGATCTGCACGACCTTGAGATACTGGGCGATTCCCTCGTCAATCCGTCCGGCGTGCAACAACACGCTGCCGAGTCTGATGCGCGCGTTGACGTAGCCCGGGTCGAGCTGCACCGCCTTCTCGTAGTGTACGAGGGCTTCGTTCCCTCGCCCAGTCCCCGCTAGCACATTCCCAAGGTTGAAGTGGGCTTTGGCGTAGTTCGGATTGATTTCCAGTGCCTTCTGATAATGCTCGATCGCCTCGTCGGTCTTGTTCGCGCTCACCAGCAGTACCGCAAGGTTGTTGTGCGCCAGCCAGCAAGCGTCGTTGCGGCTGATCGTTTCCTCAAACAGCGTCTCAGCATCGAAGTACGTCTGACTTTGCCTGTGGCTCAATACAGCCAACGTCAGCAAGAACATTCCACTGACCGCTGTCTTCAGGTTCTGGTGCTTGGCGACTGAGGCAAGGCCCCTGTCTATCATGCCTGCCACCAACGTAATGGGGCCTATGGCCGCAAGATACTGCCAGTGATCGGCCACGAACGAATAGCGAAACGCATAGACGTTGAAGAAGCCGGCAGTCGGCACTAGCATTACGACAAAATAGAGATATGCGGCAAGCGGAGCTCGCCACCGGCGCCGCAAGGCCCACAGCACCACCCCGAACAACAGCGCCGCAATTGGATAGAGGTATTGCCAGCCAATCCGACTACTGACATGCCATCGGGGATAGATGAAGGCCTGATTGACCGGCACAAGGAGCTTGCCCAGATAGAACCATACGACCCGTCCGGCGATAAGACCCCGCTCAACGAACGAGAAGGCGAACTCCCGATTGTTCGCCCCTCCGAATGCGTGTTCCATGTGGATAGTGGTGAGCCCGAGCAGAATCCCGACTACGACGAACGGCAGGAGCGGCACCACATCCCGTTTCAACGAGATCGCACGTTGCTTGCACCAGATTGCCACCAGTATCGCCAACGGAAAGGGCACTATCGAGGTCTTCGACAGCAGGCCGAGGAGGAAGGCCCCAAGGGATAGAAAATACCAATGCCTTCTCCTGCCTTCGACGTAGGTCAAGTACGTTAGGGCCGCCGCAAAGAAGAACACTCCAGACAAGGTGTTCTTGAGTTGCGTGATCCAAGCCACAGACTCCACCATCACTGGATGAAGGGCGAAGACGGCTCCTGCAAGCCATGCCCCCCTCACATCGAGCCGGCGAAGAACCTTCACCAGGAGCAGAGCGCAGACGACGTGAAGAAAGACATTCAGCAGGTGATAGCCAAGGGGCGTTGTGCCCCACAGACGGTACTCTAACCAGAAGAGGGTGTGGGTGAGAGGGAAGTATTGGAGCGTCGCACCGGGATGAATCCAGATACGTCCAAGGCCGGCCAACGACCGAAGCTCCGGCACGGTGATGTTTATCTCGTCATCCCACAGTGGCTGTCCGTTCAAGGCAGGCTGGTAGATCACTAGTGCCGTCCCAAGCAGCAGTAGCCCAAGAACCCAGTCTCGCTTCTTGAAAACAGAGTTGGCTGGCATCACCGCCCCACCGACGGCATCACTGGATATAGACATCGTCAAGCCATAAGTTGCCTTCCCATGGGTATGCCGGCTCGTAGGATATCCCGAGGTTAATTACTATGCCTCCAGTGGTGATCGGAACCGTGATCTGCATCGCAGCGTTGTCCGGGATCGAAATCTCGCTGCTGCTTTGCAGCGAGGGCCCCCAGAGCCAAAGTCGTCCTGTGGCCGCAGCCTGTCCGTCGGTACGGGCAGGCAGAACCTTCGCGTAGAGTGTCCTTCCTGTCACATCTGTGCCGCCCAAACACACCGGAAAAGTGACATTGGCTACGCGGCAGTTGGAGCCGTCCGCTGTGACATCAACCCGGAGAGCTGGATTGTTTGTATTGGGCCAATAACCTGAGCGGACAGCTGTTGTGGCGCATGCCCCGCCGGGTCCGTTGTTGACGGCTGTCCAGTCCTGCGCTCCGCTGTCAAAGGTCCAGACAGCGCAGGTGCCACATAGAGCGGTGGTAGCTCCGAAGGGACAGGAAGACGCTGACCCTCCAACACCGCCAGTCGCGGTCAAGGCTCCACCGGAGCCAGCCGTGCCACCGGTCACCATTTGACTGCCCCCGGTTGTGGGCAGGCTCCCTCCAGCTGCCGCACCACCGGCTGATGACGTGCCGGCTGCGCTAGACGTCCCGCCTGTTGATCCAACGGTCGCAGCACTGCCTCCGGTCGCACTTGTGCCGCCCGAGCTGGTGCCGCCGCTAGCCGATTGAGTTGCCCCTCCGGTTGTTGCGCCGCCGATGTTTGTACTACTCGTTACTGTGGTGCCACCGGCTGATGATGCGCCACCGGCACTCGACGTTCCGCCCGTTCCGATGCCACTTGAACTGCCGCCTGTCGATACCGCTCCGCCGGTACTGGCACTGGAGCTCGCTGTGGTGCCACCGATCGACGAATTGCCACCAACACTAGACGTCCCGCCCGTCGCGTTACCGCCGCCTACCGCGGGATTGTCCGGTGGGTAGTCTCTCACTTTTGCGGAACAACCGGTCTGGATAGCCAAGACGACGGTTGCCAAGGAGAGGAGGGTCGTGTTGGCGAGTTTTCGTGACATGGCACTATTCCTCTTCTTCGTCTAATCGTATCGTGGTTTTGTGTCAAAGAGAAGCGGAAATACAGACGCTTTCTGGAATTGTGCGCGCCAATGGAAGGCCCAAGACGTCCGAAGATCAAATCAGTCTTTCCCGGCATTGGCTCTCCACCTATAGATGAACTTGGCGACTGCGAATGCAAGGCGACTTCTGGGGTCTCATGGCCCTTGACGCGCCCGAAGACGGCATCCCAAGAGAGTGCGAACGCCACTGTTGTTTGACCGATATTGTAACGTAAACAGATCGACGATGCACGACGACACTAACGTCGCCCATTGGCAGGTCACGCGTGAACCCCAAGGGATTCCGGTGCTACACTTACCAGGCTTTCTCCCAGCCTTCCGGACACCCTTCATAAGCTTCGACTCCCGAAACAAATGTAATGACGTCCATGTTACCCGTGGCTTCGTTGATCGCGGTTGTCTGTAGCGTTAGCTGCATGAATGGTGCACAAGGAAACGGGAGCGAGAACGACCAAGCGTCGGGTTCGCCCGCAGGTATCCTGCTTGAATCGTGATCGCCTTTGGTATGCATCCCTCCCATGACACGGCTTGCCCCTGGCTGTGACGCGGGGCGTGGTAGGGGAACGTCGATGCCAATAATTTCAACCGATTGAATGAATATTGGTACTTCACCAGCATTGGAAACCCTGAGCGCTAGCTTCATCAGTTTGCCTGTGAACGTCGCCGGAGTGAAGAAGAAGCTGAGGCTCGTTCGTGTCGCTTGGCTAGCTGCGTCTGACTTATTGTTGGTTACCTCTCGATGATTCGTGCACGGATTAGTTGAACGGCGGCTTGGATCTGGCGATGGGGGACGGAGGTCGTCTGGATGACAACAACCAGAGCAAGCGATAGCCATTGCCAACAGTAAATTTCGCACATTGTTGGCTGCATGACAATTACCGGTGGAGAACATGACCCAATCTATCGTGTTCCGCGCCTTGGCGTCGAGCATTATTTTGGAGCGTCTTTGGGTGGCGGCTCTGTGTCGAAAACGTGTTCGAAAGAAGATGCCTCCGACGGCTTCCTCATCATACCTCGATCTGCAATTTGATTGACCTGTGTCTTCGATACTTTCTTATCTACGGGCCCGTCGTTTGTGTGATGCATTATATTGCTTTCATCGTTCACGTGATCGAGCCCCATCAAGTGGCCAAGTTCGTGAGCGATCACGGTCTTATCCTTCAATCTCTCTGATGGAAACGAACCCGTTCGGCATCCGACCCCGGAAATGCAGTCAACTCCGCCGATCTTGTTCCCGTTCGGTCCGTCGAGGTACCGCCCGGGCACGATCGTGATGCTGTTGACCCATTTCGGTGCTGGCACGGGACGTCGTGGTTCTTTAGCAATAACCCCTTCGAGTCTAAACTTCACGTCGTATTCTGTGCCTGTGGGGTCAAATTTGTAGCTATGAGGTGACTGGTTCCAGACACTTTCAAACGATGTCTTCATGGAGTTTACGTCCTGTTGCGTGACCTTGCCGTAGAACACGACGGGCACCGTAATAGTAATGTGTGTGCCCTCGACAGCGAACTTGAAGTCACGGCCATCTCTGTCTACCATTCCAATAGGATCGCCGGCAGAATAGGCATATGCGAATGTCCGCGAGGGTTGCCCAGCGACCTTGCTGGGCTCAAGCAGCGCGACTGGATCAACCGCCAAGAACACCCCGATCTCCGGCCGATAAGGCCTGGCATGAAAGTCACTTACCCCCGAGCCGCGATCTTCTTCGTTCCCAACGAACCCCCACGGATCACCAGCTTTGCCCGTTTGAAATCGCACGTGTCCAAAGGGATGAAGCGCCGTGCGGCTGACGACTGACGCGACTTTGCTGACGACGGCCAATGGGCTCTGTTGGGCGTCGGCGAGGTAGAATTCGGCGCTGTCGGGCACCGCCGTGATTTCGACGGATTGTTCTCGGAAGGACGGGGTGTGTGAGGCGTGGTCCGAGGAGCACGCTTGCACGCCAAGCCCTGCGAAGCTGACAAGGGTTCAACCTAACTTAGAACGAACCGGAGTACCCAACGCGTGAGTGAGCTTCTCGCGGCATACGTCATCCAACGACCGAAGGAAGTGAGAGACACACATGAAAAACCAGGCCCCCGAATCATCATCGAAAGGATCGTCGGGTGACGACGCATTGTATATGACCTTGGCGGCGTTCTCAGCCACGTAGAGAATGAGGAAGGCCGGTTCTTCTTGTTGCGACTGCTCAGTCATGATAGTGAGGGCTCGCACTGCATCAAATGCATCATGGCCTTGTGCCCAGTTGGTTCGACCTGCCTCGACAACGGCGAGTACTTCCGGGGCCGGACGCGTGATCGCTTCACAGCATATCGCCAATCCCTCGGTCGCAGCGTAAGCTAGTGTGGATCGGTCCATCAGCGCAGCAAGTTTCTCACTGGCAGCCTGCCCTCCAGAGATCCATTCCTGCACGAAGTCACTTTGAATGAGCATGACTACTCCGTTCTCCTAATGGCAGGAACGCCAGGTCTAAACTCTATGACTGGCGCCTTTGAGTTGCCCGCGCCAATGGCGGACATTGGCGATCCAGCTCCATTCCGACTCGAACGTAGCTGATCTGACCGACGGGCACAGAATGTCACTGAAGAATCGTACTCCGGGAATTCTTCATCATCAACTTCTTCGATTTCCGTAAGAACGCCGAGAACGCCAGCCCAAAAGTAACTGCCACCGGAGTGTTAGCGCTCTAGGAATCGCTCCAGAAGGAACCTACAGCAGTGCCTTTTCTCGCGCGAGCGGGGCCCAATCGGCTCACTTAGGCCTCGACCGCAAGTCTTGCCCCTGTACTTCTATTTGGCGAGTCTCCGGACAGTAGAAGACTACGGTATGACACCCGAGGCCATCAAATCCCATGTACGGCTTATGGTCGATGTCTTTTGGTGCCTCACAAAGGAAGTCCACCTCGATTTCGTGCTGGTTCGGCGCGCGCTCACGGCCCCAGTATTGCCGAACGTACTTATCTATTCGCTTCAAGTCCTTCTGATTGCCTGGGGCAGATTCCGGAAACATGCCTTCGAATTCGGCAAGCACGGTATCAGGTGGTACCCAAAGTTTGTCTGGCGTGCTGCGGCCCTCCACGACGTAACCAGTTCGCCCTTCAAAAACGACCTTGCGCGTCGTGAAGAGAGAGCGTTCGTCTTGTGCACTTTGATGACCGCTTGTTGGAAGCGCGCTACCTGCATCGCGCGTTGCCTGAGGTGTGTCGCCGGCAGCAGTTGCGTTGTTGGGAGGGTGAGAACGTCGTGCGTCAGCCGAGCTTTCGGTCTTTTGACATGCAGCTAGGCTCAGCAGACAGAGCGACCAGAGATGCGCTCTCGCGATCATTTCTCACCTGGTTCCGGAATGTGCCCGTAACTGACACGCTCCTTGAATCCATTCTCACGACGTATCGAGTTCTCGTCCTTCATTGCCTCAAACTCCTCATTTTTAGCGCTGTCATCTTTCAGTGCGCCATCCATGTCCCGGTAGGGTCTCACGCTCTTGCCGGGCGTTACTGTTCCATTCATAATATGTCTTGCGTGGCCCAGCTCATGCCCCAAGTCGGTTGCTGCATTAGAACGTTCGTATTTCT
Organism: uncultured delta proteobacterium; assembly: GCA_963811985.1. GTDB lineage: Bacteria > Myxococcota_A > Polyangia > Polyangiales > Polyangiaceae > FEN-1139. Next base: position 119,614 of record CAWEUH010000017.1, on the reverse strand, counting down.
GTAACAGTGAGTGCAGAAGGGTCTCCCAGTCGAAGCATCGCACCACTCATATTCTTCCTCTGATCGAAAAATATGGTAGCGCCCGAAGGCTTATGGTCAACCACGTCCTCTGGACTTGTCGGATTGGTCTCCGCGTATCGCACGGGCGTCTTGCCGACAACAGGTTGAATCACCACGGTTTGCTCCGAAGCAATGAGCTCTCGAACTAGTTGCGCTCCAAAATCATGCCCCGATACAGGGGGGCCAGACCCAACCGTAACTGTTCCATATCGGTCCAAAACCAAAGGTTCGCCTGAGATTTGAGACAGCAGCCCCAGCAACATTACCTGGTCCTTTCTGGACCCGACAAGCTGAAGCGTCAACCCGTCCCGATCGACAGCCGTCGTAGGTTGAGCGCCCGCGTATACGTATGCGAGGACACGTTGTGGGCAACCCACGACCTTATCCGGACTGAAGAGTGCGACTGGATCAACCGCCAAGAACACCCCCAGCTCCGGCCGATAAGGCCTGGCATGAAAGTCACTTACCCCCGAGCCGCGATCTTCTTCGTTCCCAACGAACCCCCACGGATCACCAGCTTTGCCCGTTTGAAATCGCACGTGTCCAAAGGGATGAAGCGCCGTGCGGCTGACGACTGACGCGACTTTGCTGACGACGGCCAATGGGCTCTGTTGGGCGTCGGCGAGGTAGAATTCGGCGCTGTCGGGCACCGCCGTGATTTCGACGGATTGTTCTCGGAAGGACGGGGTGTGCGAGGCGCGGTCCGAGGAGCACGCTTGCACGCCAAGCCCTGCGAAGGTGACAAGGGTCATCGAGATCGCGACGGTGCCGACGCGCAAAGCAAAAGCGGGGCGAGTGGTTCGTCCGTTGGCGATAAGTAGAAGAAGATAAGCGAAGACTATTGCAGCAAGCGCTGCGATGCCCGTTGGCGAGTACCAGGCGTGCGCGAAGCGGATGGCGAGCGTTGCCGCCGCATTAGGCGTGTTGGTGTCGCGATTGTTGGAAAGTGTGACTGCCGCGCCTGTCTTGGTCACGGGAGCCGTGCGTGGCCCGACATCAACCGGGTCCAGCCGCGCCAGCCGTTGCTCGCCAAGATACGCGTAGCGCACAAGGGCACCGTTTCGTTCCTCGACGTCTTTATCGATGGTTCGAGTTACTTGTGTGGTGCCATCAATGGTCGTGAGCTTGACGGCGCGAGTGTCGTCATGACCATAAATATATTGCTCGACGACTGGCCACGCGTGACTTTCGCCAAGCGGCCCTTGGCGTCCCATTCGTACGCGCGCTCGCCGTCTTGGGTGACGCGACCCGCGGAATCGTAGCTCAATGCCTCGGTGCCGTGATGCGTGAGAGCATCAGGGCCGGCGCCGTTTTCGCCGTACGTGTTGGTAACGTTCAGGTGCGGATCGCCAAAATCGCTGGTGATGCTTTGGATTTTTGCCACATCGTCGTGTTGCCAGTGGGTCGTGCCGGTGCGGTAGGTAGCGGAGGTGAGGCGATAGCGGTCGTCGTACTGGAACGACGCGGTGAGATCTTCATCAGCAGGCGGAGACGTTCTCAGATCGGCAATTTCGACGATCCGCGATGCAGCATCCAGTCCGTAACGCAGCCCGCGCACGACGCCGTCCGTTGCATCCGTGGCGGACATGGTCACCAGGCGCCGGCGACTATCGTACGTACGCGTTTCGATCAGGCCGTTGCCAAGTTTGTAGCCCTCGAGCGCTCCGTGTGCCGTCCAGGTGATGTCGCCCGCGATAGGCCCAAGTTGCTTGAGCAACCCTCGAGCATCGTAGTTCATCGACAGGTGGGTCTTGTCCGGGAAGCCACGCCGCACAACGCGCCCGAGTGAATCATAGTCATTCCACGTGTGGTGTTCAGTGCCGTCGTTCCAGCGACGAACCGTGTCGAGGGTTCGCCCGCGCGCGTCGTAGCCATAGTATTCGCGGCCCGCTTCATCCTCGAGCCACGCGAGCATGCCCTGGGTTTCGCCGAAATCGGGGTGATCTGGGCTCGGTTGGTCATAGTGATATTCGGTGGCAAGCTTCTCGCTTTGACCGCTCGCTTGATGCCACTCCTTCAGCGGTCTGCCAAAGCCGTCATACGTGAAACGCACGCTGTTGCCTGTCGGGTCGATGCGCTGCTCGAGATCGTTGCCATCCGTGTACGACAGCTGCCAGGTGCCGCCGTTCGGATCATTGATTGTGACGCGGCGACCGCGGCCGTCATAGCCGTAGTGCGCGCGTGTGCTGAACGCGTCCACGATCTGGGTCACGCTGCCAATCGGCGTGTAAGCGTACGTGCCCGTGGTGATGGCTCGCGTGCCTTCGCGTTCGATGACGGAAACCAAACGCCCGAGGCCATCTTGATTGTGCGTGGTCGGCGTGTTCTTGTGCGGCGAGCTCTGGTCCGTGTCGTTTTCGTCCCAATTCGTGGTGCTGAGCGGCGCGTAATCGATGCGCGACTCGGCACCATCGGGGTATTGCGTGTACAGTTCGCGACCGAGCGCGTCCCTCAGCGTGGAGGTGCCTTCGCGAGCCGCGGTCAATGACGGGAGGTCGGCGCTATTTTCGATCGTTGGATAGGCTGTGAAGGCAACCTGGCCGCGAGTATCAAGGCGATTGAAGCCGGATAGGACCCACTGCCCGGCGCGCGCGGCTTGCTGGAACTCGCCGCGTTTTCGCCCAAAGCCATCCACGTGCCCGACTCGTAGAATGACGCCATCCTCGCCGCTTGTTTCCCTCGAGCGAGTCGTTACTTGGGATGTGGGAGTTCCCAGACGATATTCGAATGCAGTGGTTGGCTTGTCCGCACTATCACCAGGGCTGACAATGCTCGTCACGCGGCCCGAGCGCATCGTACGCAACCGCGGTCACGGCACCATTGGGCGTCGTGAACTGGGTAATCGCGCCGAAACGACCGTCATACTGCGCATGCCATTCGAGTGAATGGTCGATATCAGGGAACATCCGTTCGGTAATCAACGGAGGCGTGACTGTCGCTGTCGTACTCGTACTCGCTGCGCCCGCCGTGCGCATTGATGTTGGCCGTGACATTGCCGTCCGAATCGAACTGGTTGGCCGCTCTCGTTCGCGAAGGAATCGCCTGAAATCCAACTCTCGACGCGCGTCAAGTCCCCGCGCGTCACCTGCCCGAGCTCGAGGCCCTGAAACGCCGTCCCGTCGTAATAATTGCGCGTTAGCTTGAACCGCTTGCCGTTCGCATCCTGAATCTCCTCGGACGCGACGTAACCGAGCAACCAATCATCGGTGTTGTTCGCATAGGTGCGGATGGCGATCGACTTCGTCATTGCCACCGAGCTTGTCACCGCGAAACGACTTCGCCCCACTTCGATTCCTTGGTGATGTTGCCGTATGGGTCTTGCTCCCACTCGGTCAGCGTGACGCGCTCGGCGGAAGTGTCTTTGCCTTCGATGTGCTCGACCTGTTCGCTGCTCTTGAAGGCGTAGTGCACGTTTCGTCCGTCGAGCGCCGTCTCGAGATCGCGCGATGGTGTAGCCGTTCGTGGTGCGACTGAAAGGTAATTCCCGATTGTGTCGCGCTGCTCGCTCGTGAGCGGTTGACCGCGCATGACGCGCGTACGTGACACCCGTGTCGAACGTCGTGTCCGTGACGAGTGTTGGCGTTGAGCTGTCGCCGTTTTCGGTTTGAATTCCCTCGCCAAAGCCGGCAAATGTGCGCTCGTTCGGGTCCCAAGTGCCGTTGTTGTAAGTGTAATCCGTGACAATCGCTGGATCACCCAAGTGCGCTTTCGAGCCGCACCTCGCTCGACCACCGGCATGCCAATGTTCATGCGCGTCGTCCACGGGGTGCCGTTGTCGCGGGCATGCGCGGCTCCACGTGCCGCAGCGGCATAAGAAATGCGCGTCACCTTTCCAAGGCCGTTGTCGATCGTCTTGAGCAGGCCCGCGCGGCCACTGGGGAATAGTTCAAGATATTGCCATGCTTTGTCAGCCGAGCCCGAGACATCGATCCAAACGATGTCGGTCGTGCCCGAGCCATTCATGTCGGCAAATTCAATCTGAGTCGTCGAAAGCTTAGCTCGGTGTGCCGCTGATGCTGCCCGATGCGCCAAAAGTGCCAGGCGGAAGTTGCCAGCGCGAAGTCCACTTGGTCAACGCCCACGTGCACCAGATCTACCCAGCCGTCACCATTGAGGTCGAGCAATTGCCAGGGGCTGGAAACATCGAAGTCGGGAACGCCCGTGGCCTGTCGAGCTGCCTCGAAAATGCCCCTGTCCACGACCGAGGTAGTAAATGAGCCCGCCCGAGTGCAGGTAACACAGGTCTTGAACGCGGTCGCCGTTGATGTCGCAGATTTGGGTTTTCCCGTCACTGAACCGCAGCGTTTGATTCGCGTCCACGACGCCGATCGTTTGCGGCTCGGTCCAGTCTTTGCCATTCAAGTTGTAGCCAATCGCAAGCCCGCCGGCGTCGTGATGACGACGTCCGTTCGGCGATCGCCGTCCATGTCCGCCAGGCGCACGTCGGGATCTTCGAAGGTGAAGTTGGGCACGGTCGTGATGGGCACGGCGGTAGCCAAAGTGCTGAGCGTCGAGCTCCCGGCAGGTACCGAAAGTCATCCGTGCCGCTCTTGATGACGAGGTCAACGGCGCCGTCGCCGTCCATATCGGCCAGTTGCACGCCCGTTGACGAGAGCGAAACCGAAGGACTGTCACTCGTTGCCCAGTCGCTCTCAGCTTTCCAGGCTGTGCCGTCATGATTGATATACGAGATGAAGGCCCCCGCTTTGCCCACGAGCAGGTCGGGCAGGCTGTCGCCATTGAGATCGGCGAGGGTTACGTCCTTGTCCGACGTCGAGCGCCCCGGGAGGAGTCGTCATGACCGTGATTTGGCCAGACGTCGCGAACGACGGCTTCGTGTACTCGAAGCTCGAAGTCGGGCATGGCGGTCGTGCCATCGGTGCCCGTCATGCGCACTTTGACGAGGCGCGAGTGATTGTCGCTGTTGTCGTACGAAAGGGAGTAACTGCGAACGGTATCCTTGCCCGCGAAGGACATCGATTCGCATGATGCGCTTGCGAGAGAACCTGCTTGATGCCCGCGCGAGTAGCGCTCGATGATATCGGGGCGGCTTTCGTACGTGAACTTGACGGTCAAGCGTGCTGCGTGTCAGAAGCCGTGTTCCAAATCGACGGACTGAAGCAGCCCAAGCCGCCGCTGGAAGTGTCCCACGAGTAGCTGATCCTATGGCCATGAAGGTCGTCGCGCTCACAGAGCAGCCAAGTTGCCACCTTGCCGTTTTCGGATTCGGTGCAGCCGTCGCCTCCGAAGCGATAAGTGAACCCGGATTTGTCGCGCACCTCCCAGGTATTGCCGTCCGTGCTGCGCTTGACCCGAATGAACGCGCCGCCTTCTTGCTCGGGGCGAAATGTGTTCGTGCTGATTTCGAGCAAGTCGGAAGTCACGCCGAGCCCCGTCACTTCGAAGGCGTCACTTGAATCGAACTTCGGAAGGCCGTTTTCCGTGCGCCGCCGCACTGAAGGCAGCCCCCCGAGTTTCCAGCCCATGCCAAGCTCGGAAGCGCCTGCTACCCGAGTCGTACTCGAGCGAAAGCTTTGGACCGAAACCTGCAACTGCGGGCGGACCCGCGATGTCGATGCCGTAGAACGATGTGCCCGAGCTCAGAGACGGCACGAAGTTGCGACCGAGGCCCTCGATGGAAGCCGGGCCCTTCGGGAGTGAGATGTGCGTGGGATCGATGCCGGTGGCGTGGGCGAATACGGGCACCGTACTGATGGCGGCGGCGACGAAGGTGGCGACGAGTTGCTTGTTCATGGCAAATCCAGTTGCGATGGGCGCAAGGGTCCCGGTTTCGTAAGATGCATTCCGAGAATTTGCGCGGACTGACCACTGGGGGTTTGTGTCAGCCCGCGCGTAAGCGGTGGCTAGGGCCGCGTTTGGGGCCGGGGCACGCCATCAATAATTAATGACGTCGGCAAGGCAGCTGTCGTCAAGCGACCAGCTACTTGATGACTGCAGGGGAATCGCCTTGTGCTTGATCTTGAGGACGATGTCGTCGAGCTTCGTTACATCGACGTCCAGGTTGCTCGGAGCAATGTTTCCGCCTGGGATGCTAAGTGTCCAAGTGGCACGTGCCACGGATTGTCCGAAGAGTGACGTGTTGGTGACGTCACCAAATGTGTTGACGCCAGCTTGGATGACTGCGGAGCGATCGGTGTCCAGATTCCAGGACCGAAGTTCGTTGGTGTCGCAGGCTCTGAGTACCGCGTTGCCGGAAAGCGCAAGCGTTATTTCTGCCTCATTGTCCCCGAGGAAATCTCCGACCAATTGTGCCTGGACTTCGCTAATCTTGTCGATGCAGGTTTCGGTGGACCAGAGCCCATTGCCTGGCATCAAGTTGGTGGAGAACTGAATCTGCAAGGAGCCATTGCTATCCAGAGCTTGGTTGTTGAGTACGTAGGCACGGAATTGCTCACCTTCGGACAGCGTGGCACCCGTAACCTCGTCCTCTCGGGGACCCGTGATTCCGAAGAGCTTTCGGACAGACGCCGTCGTCGAGTAAGTCTGCGGCGAGCCGTAGGGTTCATTGAACTGGTCGAATAGATTATCGAGGCAGTCGGAGAGCCGCTTGAGCGTCGTGTAATTCCGGCCGCTCTGCACCGCGGTCTCGAGCGTCGGTAAATCGTAGTTCATCTCGTATTCGAGCGCTCGGCCGGCGTCTAGCAATTGCTTCTGTGCCGCGTCTCTCGCGTCAAGTAGCCCAAGCGCTGCCTTGTTGCGCACCAGCCGGTACGATGGATCCAACGAGGGATCGCTGCTGATGAGCTGATTCGTCCGCGTTCGATTCTGGTAGGTTTCCTGGGCTCTCGCGAAGGTATTGGCAAACTTGAGCTGTGATTCGAGGATGCCGATGACACTTTCTCTGGCTTCGATCACCATCTCAGCGAGATCGATCTCTTCGCGTTGGATGTTGGCCATACCGTCTGCGTATTCCACGTCCGCGTTCGTCTGCGTGGACTTCATGGTTTGGGCTTGGCGCAGCTGCTCGTTGTCACTCTCAAGGCCTGCTTTCTCCAGGCCAAGGCCGTAGCTTGCCACGGCAGCAATCGCCGGCGCCCCTGCGTTCCAAAGGTTGCTGTTCGATGCGACGCTGATCATCTGCTGGGCGGCATCGATCATCCCGGCTGCGAACGTGTTGGCCACGATTTGCTCGCCTGCCTCGCTGTTGAACGCGATTTCGTCGTCGCGTAGCTTCTTTTTGGTGGCGACGAGGTGCACGTCCACTGCAATCTTATCTTTCTGCCCCTGGACGCGTTGGGCGCTAGCCTGGGCTGCCGTTTGCGCGGTCTCAATCTCAAGTGCAAGTTCTGCGAGTGTGCCACTTGTCGCGCCGCATTTCGTCCAATCCACGACTCCGCTGGTCGGGTCAAGATTGAAGTCGGTTCCGCAAATGTCGTGAAGTTGCTGGTCGAACGTGCTCTTGGCGTTCGTGAGCTGCGTCGCGTTGCCGTATTGGGCTTGATCGACCTGTTTCGAATCATCGATGAATGCGGTTTCGAGCGGTTGTAGTTGGGTGACCGCCTTGTTCGCAATCGTCAGTTTTTGTTCGAAATTGGTCGTACCACTTGCGGTGTCATCCGGCCGAAACACGAACGGTACGTGGCGTTGCGGAGTCCCAAGTGTTTCGCCGGCGCCCTGCGTCATGTCAGTAAACGCGTGATCCAACTTGGTAAGAACGCCGGTGACGGAACCGAGAGCGCTCGGGGGCGCTGCTGACCAGGAATCGAGCACTCCAAGAAGAGCAACCGCCTCCAGATACGTGATAGTAGAGTTGACCTGGGATTGCGCAATTCGGGTTGAGGGATCCACCGTCGTCGTTGCGCTGGCAACGCGCTGCCGTTCCGCGTTGACGTCCACCAGCAACTGAATCACTTTGGCAAGCGCGCGGGCAATTGGGAAAGGCTCGACTTCTGTGCCCTTGGCCGCGACTCCGTTCAATGCAGGTATCGTGGGCGGTTGCTGGGCAACCGTAGCCGGGATATTCCGGAAAAACTCGAGCATTCCCGGTTGCATCATCCACTTTGCCACTGGGGCGAGTGCGGACAGGGCTGTGTCATAGTGTGTCAGCTCGGTAGTGACGCCTTTGCCGTTGGTAACCGAATCTCTGAGCGCTGCTACGACCTCCTCTTGGGCGACGAGCGCTGCCGGAGCCACGAGGTTCTGCACGAGAGCCCCTTGGTCAGCCCCGGCGCTCGCGTAGTTGCCGCCGGTCGCGTTCTCTTGCATCACGCACGCGGCGTAAGTGGCACATCCACAATTGGCCGTGGTCGTCACGCTTGGTAGGCCGAGCGCCGCTTTGCAGGCTTCGGAAAGGTCTGAGTACTTCGTTGTCACATCCGAGACCGCAGCTCTGAGTGGGTTGTAGCAGGTGGAGAGGATGCCACTTGCTGACATTGCAGCCATTGGACACGCGTACGGTCCGCCATTGAACACGGACGCGATGGTTAGGGGTAGGCTCTGCGAGGCCATATCGACGGTCGGCATGATGACGTTCTTCGTCTGAAAATCCGGGTCGCCGGCTTCCGGACGAAATTCCAGGTGAGCCGAGCCCTTGGTTTGAACCGGATTCTGAAAGAGTCCGTAGATGGATTCAGTGAACGTTCCGTCGAAGACGCCTGTGCCCGTGGAAGCGAGATGTAGCAGAATGCGACGACCAATTGGTCGCCCAAGGTGGTTCTGAGTTCCACCGGCCGTAACCTCCATGCGGTGTTCAATGGTCAAATCCACGCTGCCATCGGTGTTGAGTGAGCCAAACCCGTAGGCGACGTCATTGGTGGTTGCCCCTTGCGGGAATAGCATCGAGTGTTCGGGCGCAACGCGAACGGATACGTCACCATTGTTCTCCATGACGTCGAGATCAAGCCGCGTGTCACCCAGCGGGATTGTGTCGCCGTTGTATTGAAGCGAACCGTGATAGCGGCCAGTCAAACCCGTGTGTAGCGGCAACTTCACGGTGGTTGTCCCAAGTGTCGAATAGATCGTCACTGTACCCGGAATGTCTCGGGCAACGATGTTGCTGGTATCGATCTTGATGGGTAGGGTCGTCTGGTTGACGAACGTTCCCCGGGCCTTGTCGATACTCAGATACGGAGCCTCGATTTCAACTCGATACCGAACCTCATCGGTTGAATTCGTCGATAGGGCGAGATTGATGGTCTTGCCGTTGTTGGCTCGCGTTAGATTCAATTGCAGCGGGCTTACTTCAAGTGTCCCCGCAGTGGTGCTCGGCGGTGCGGGGTCCTCATCGGGTTGGTCTGGTTCTATGCACCGTGCTCGTGAAGAACACGATTTATCGCCGGAGCAGACGGTCTGCGTGTTGCAATCCTGGATGCACTCGCCCAAGTCGCAATGCAGGCCCGCGGGGCAATCAGCGCTGAGGACACACGGCGGGTGATCGGTGATGGGCTTCGGAGGGTCAGAGGGCTCTGAGTTCGCATTCGGGCCGGCATCTGCGCCCTCATTGTCACCTTGAGTTTTGGCTCCACCGCCACAACCGATGATGATTGAGGTAATCCCTAGAACGAACCACGATCCAAAAGCGCCTTTGCGTAGCATAGAAATCTCCCGTCTTTTCGCGACGTCACGACAAAAATCATCACCAGAGCTCCGACGCCGTTCGACTCACAGCATTCGAGTTAGCGGGCATCATGGCAGCACCTTTTGATCCGCAGATTCACCATCCGCTGCGCGGGGGCCGCCGTTGCTACCGCCAATGCCACCGGAGCCTGGAAGGAATGTGACTGCTGAAAGCGTCGGGGTTGCGCCATTGACGAGGACCGCAATAGATGGGCCGCCACCGCCAGGTCCACCTTGGCTCCCGTCACCGCCGTTTCCTCCCTTGCCACCGAACGATCCAGCGTTGTTCGTCTTGTTGATGAAGCTACAGATGCTGTTTTGCGAAGCCACGCAGCTCGCACATTGATAGTACGCAGTGCCGGGAGCGCCGCCAGGTTGACCTGTGGCCCCAGCTCCCCCGAGTCCACCTGCAGCGCCGTTGCCGCCCTTCGATGTCGTGAGCACGAGGCGGTCGAGCGTGACTTGACTTTGATAGATCGCTACAGCGATCGATGCGCCGCCCGCGTTGCCTGCGTCTCCGCCGTCACCAGGGCAGCCCGCCCAGCCGCCTTTGCCGCCGCCGGGCATTGGGGCGTAAGCGTAGTACGGAAAATCGCCAGCCCCAGCCGAGTAGACGCTGTCAATACCGCCACCGAATGCGCCGGTTCCCGCTTCGCCCATTAGGCCGTCGTTGCCCGCTTCGCCTTGATTCGAAGGTACGTAGCCCGCGCTCGTGAGTGTTCCGAAGCCGACACTTGCCCCCGACACTAGCTTTCCAACCACACCGTCGGCACCATCGAGCGTGCCAGTCGTCGATGCTGGAGATCCCGCCATTCCGGGTGAGCCGATGCGTGAATTGGTCGGGCTGGTTCCTCCACCTCTACCTCCGTGGCTGAAATCTTTCTTACATTGGTTCGTAGCGGTGAGCGTTGACTGGGGAGCAAGCTTGAAGACCGTTGAATCATCGAGCGGGGCACTGGTGATGCAGGTCGCTCCCTGGATCGAATCGTAAAAGCAGTTCTTGTACTGATACGCGTCCGTGCCGGGCTCACCGTAGCAGCCGCTCGGGTACACGTAGGTGGCGCAGTCAGGGAGGCTATTGGTGGCCGCTGATTTGGCGGAGGGTTGAACGGCATCGGCGCCTGAGCCTGCGGCATACGTGCCATGGCGTAGCGTGACGTTGCTGCTGTTCGAAACCAAGAGCGCCGTCGAGCTATCGCTGCCCGCGGTTGCACTGGCTGCGGTGATGTCGATACGATCGAAAACGACTGGCGCGGAAACATCTTTGACGCTTACGGCCGTGCTCGAAGTCGAGACCAGCTGTGCCTGGGAGCTCGAGTTGCGCTGCCAGGCCTTGGTGCAGTCGTAGCCGCCGTAGACGCGGACACCCGAAGTGGCGATCTGAATGGATGGTTCGGAGTAGTTGCCCTTGCAGACGTAGACGTCCTTCTTTGCCGCAATCGCCACTTCGATGCCGTGATTGAGCGTGGCAACCGGGGAGCCGATCGACCCATCTGCGGTGTCGGAGCCCGTTGTCGCGACGAAAATGGCTTTACTCTTATCGCCGTCGATGCCGTCACAATTGCTGTCCGTGAAGCTATCGTCCGGATCATCGACCGCGGTCGAAGGACAAGTCGGCCCCGTTTGCTTGGCCTTGCCTGCATCGGCCGGGTCCGTGACATCTTCGTTCGTGGAAGCGTCGGGACGGGTTTTCGAGCCCGCGTCGCTTTCCGGATCATCCGAATTGTCGTTCAACTGCCTTGTTTGCGGCTTGATTCGATTTGCGACGAACACGCCGTAGTTGCACCGGCCGTCACTCCGATGAGAGAACAAACTAATCCTAGAGCCCAGGTTCGAGCCAACATGAGAACGCCTCCCTCCACGGTTCGTGGAGTCAATCTGAAGGCACTTTTGCCTTCGTGTTCCCTGTTCGGTCACTACCGGTTTGGCGTTGCGTAAAATCGTATCGACCCTCGTCGAATTCGCCGGGCTAGACGGCGGCCGTATTGCGACTGCTGCGGCCAGTGGGCCGGCGCATGTGGGCTGACATCAAAGGCTTTGTGCCAGCAGGAACCGGCAGCAGAGGTCGAAGCCGTCACGGGCAGCCGCAACGGAGGCCTATTACCAGCGCGGCCACTATGCCCACGTTACCGTCCACTCACATGCCGTATCCGTGCGATGACGGCAGTGGGTGTGCTCGCAGCGAGGTTCCCGCGCGCCCGAAAACCCCATGGTAGCTTCCATCCAACCACAGATTCCGACTTCGCACAGGTACCGACCGACAACGCAACCCGTCATGGTGACGCGCGAGACTTTGTCAGAAACGACCCCAACCTGCAATGCGCCCGGCTTTAGATAAAAGCCCCAAGCCAACTTGATCATTTGCAGCAATCTATTGGGCGACGCCAGGCGATAGAGAGGCTTGTAGATAGTCGGGATGTCATAAGTCGCAACTGCAAAACCGAATGGCTTCATGAGCGAGATATTGCCCGCCATTGCCACGGTGCCAATCATACAATCCACCTCGCACAGTGATTTGTAGCTGCACCAAGAATTGACGAGTGGGGGAGAAACCAGATAGCCGAGGGCCTCACCCGTCAACCGCGCTGCCACCGCATCGAAGCCGGCCTGCCCAAATGTGTCGCGCAAATATCGAGATCGCGAACGAACCAGGTTGCCCTTCGCCTGAATGGCATTGGCCACTGGCAACAACGTCTTATCGCCGAACATGGAATCCCATTGAGAGCGACCAACGGGATCGTAAAGATTGATCACAGGCGCTGGCGCCGAGCCTCGCCTGACCAAGGTTCACAGCCACGCTAGGTAAGGCGGAGGTTCATGCTCTAGGCCGCCCATCGAGCGGGCCCGTCAGGCTAAGGATTGCCTCCACCCAGGCACCTGTGATCGCTTGCTTTTGCCGTCCACCTTATGCTGGTGTGGTTCGGCGGCGCTGTAGGTCAGCAGAGTATGCCGGCGAAGGAGCAGCTCATGTGCCCGCGTGATCACTTGGACGGCCCTTGGGCATTTGGAGTTGGTTGGATCCAAGTTTCGAACCGGTGGCTGAACACGCGTTGCTACGCACTTACAGAGAGTACGAAAAAGTGAATGCGGCAATAGGGCTCGAACCAGCCACCAAATAGGCTATGATTCCTGTCGTTCGCCGTGCAGAGACCGGCGTGACGCTTCAAGCAAGGTTACCGCTATGAGAAGAGCACAACTGTCAATCACCGTCATTGGACTCGCGGCTGTTTTCACGGCTTGTGGGGGGTCAGGACAGCCAACCCCGCCGCAGCAGGACTCTGCCGGTGGCAGCAGTGCGAACCCGGGTGGCTCGGGCGGCAATGCAAACGGCGGCACCCTAGCCAACCCGGGCGGCGGATTGGGTAACACAGGTCAGGGCGGCAATCCCACCGGCGGCACCCTAGCCAACCCGGGCGGCGGATTGGGTAACACTGGCCAGGGCGGCAATGCAACCGGCGGCTCCATCGTCAACCCAGCCGGCGGCGCCGGAGGCAAGGTCAGCACCGGTGGCTCTGTCGGCAACGCAACCGGCGGCGCCATCGTCAACCCAGCCGGCGGCGCCGGAGGCAAGGCCAGCACCGGTGGCTCCGTAGGCAATGCAACCGGCGGCTCCGTCGTTAACCCAGCCGGCGGCGCCGGAGGCAAGGCCAGCACTGGTGGCTCCATAAGCAACGCGACCGGCGGCTCGGGCGTCAAAGCCACTGGCGGCGCTGGCGGCAACGCAGCCGGCGGCACACCGAGCACGGGCGGCGGCACCAGCACCAGTACGGTCGCTACGACTACGGTGGTCACGTCCGCGTCAGGTGCCTATTGGAAGACTGGCACATTGAGCGATTCAACGGGCACCGCCACCGTGACTGTCAATGACGCCTCCGCCTCGCAGACCTGGGACGGTTTTGGTGGGGCCTTCAACGAGCTGGGTTGGAGCTACCTGACCACGGCGGCGCTTCAAACCCAGGCAGTGCAGGCGCTATTCGGCAAAGACGGCTGCAACTTCGCGTGGGGACGCATCCCAATTGGCGCCAGCGACTACGCCACGAGTCGCTACACCGACGATGAAACGGCTAACGATACCACCATGGCGAGTTTCTCGATCACCCGCGATCAGCAGAAGCTTATTCCCTATATAAAGGCGGCGTTGGCCGTAAAGTCCGACATTAGATTCTGGGGCAGTCCGTGGACACCGCCAACCTGGATGAAGACTGGGCCGTTTACAGCTACCACCGGGAGCGGCACAACGACCTCGTCGAACTTCGACAGCGGGAACATGAAGAATGATGATACGACGTTCAAAGCGTACGCTCAGTACCTCATAAAATGGGTCCAGGCCTTCCAGGCGCAGGGAATAAACGTCTCAATCGTCTCGCCGCAGAATGAGCCCAACTACGAGCAGAACTACCCGTCTTGCCACTGGGCTACCGCTGATTTTGTCAAGTTCGTAAGCCAGTACTTTGGTCCTGCCATAACAACCGCAGGTCTCAGCATCAAGATCATGGACGGCACGCTGTCCAATCCCAGCGGCGACGCGGATATTGGCAGCCAGATTTTGCAAAACGCCACCGCCAAGAGCTACATCGGCGCCATCGGCGTGCAATGGGGTATGTCATCGTCAAGCAACGTGAACACCTTGAAGAACCTGGCAGGTGGCATACCTATCTGGCTCTCTGAGACCGAGTGCGGCGGTAGCACTGGGTCGAGTGCGCCAGCACCCAACGACATCGGCTATGCTAATGACACTTGGGGCTACATCACCGGTGCGATCAAGAACGGGCTGACCGCATACAATGCCTGGAACATGGTGCTGGACGCGGGCGGCCAGGGCATCGACGACGCTCGTAAGTGGAACCAGAACGCCCTGATCGTGTCCAGTGGGGGCAGCCTTACGCTCACCCCGGCATATTACGTGTATCGTCACTTCTCTCAGTTCGCCGCCGTGGGAGCCAAGGTCGTCGCCACGAGCGGTGGTGATGCGATTGGCTTCAAGAACCCCGACGGTAGCCTCGTGGCGGTGATGCACAATAGCGGCGCGGCCAACAGCGCCTACGTTGTCTCGATTGGCGGCAAGAAGCTGCAATTTTCCATGCCCGCCAGCGGCTGGGCGACAGTCGTGTATGCGCCCTAAGGACGCTGGTTCGTTCGCGGACCGAAGCGCTTGCCGCATGCGCGGCTCGCCATCGTTCGCACGTCCGCTCCAGGTTAATCGTCTAGCTAGTCCACGCCGACGCGAAAACGCTGGGTTCCGTCGGCCATATTGAGCGCGTAGAGGCTCAATCCAGTTGCGAAGTACACGGTGTCTGAACAACTGGCAATTCCGAGCATGTCGCGGCTGCCTTTGTAAACCTGCACGTCCCAGAGGCGTTGCCCGTGGGCTGTGTCGAACGATGCCATACGTATCCCCTGGGAACTGTCGTTCATCTCATACGGCATCACTAGACGCCCGGCGACATAGGTGGCAAACTGTGTGTTTTCGTTGACATAGGTGCGTAGCGGTTCAACCCCGGGAACGAGCGTCTTCCACAGCAATTGGCTGCCCATGACTGCGGCAACCATGGCGATACTGCTCCCTATGTTGCGTTCGCCAAACGTAAAGACAACGTGACCTTGTGACGGAACCAGGGCGTGGCCCGCGTGCATATCATCGACCTGGGTACTTAGACCAACCTTAGCGAAGTTGCGACTTTCGACTATGCTGTAGTCTGGCGTCTGATCACTTTTGTTGGAGTAAACAGCTTGGCAATGTGTGTCCGCGGGAAGCACATGCTGGGCGCCTGAGACGAGCGCAAGAGCGGTAAGCCTTGAATCAATAGTCCTGATCACGACTTGATCGCCGTTCTGGCATATGACAGCCACCTTGTCGGAGAGTTTGGCGGTCCATGCGGGCTTGCCGGAATCGAGCCGATACGCTTGGACGATCCCTAGCCCGTCAGCGACCATCACCTTGTCTCCGACGACGGCGCGCACCCCATCACTGGACAGTTGCTCTTTCGAGAGTGTTGCCGTGGCCCAGAGGCGCGCTCCGGTTCTGCCATCAAACGCCGCAACGAAATCTTGGTCCATCACGCCCGCGACCCCACTGCGTCCGATGACATCTAGGTGACCATCGTGGTTAACGTCGGCCAGCATGGGCCGGTCCAAGAAACGCACGTCATTAGAACTTGCGACGGCGCCTGATGCCGCAGCCGAAGGAGATGACGAAACCCGATTGGCAATGTCCGCGCTGAATGTTCCAATCGTCATGCCGACCAATGTGAGCATGACGATTGAGCCGACTATCACGAATGCCAAGACCGGGCTTGTGTTCGGGACATAGACCGTTTGCGCCTTGTGATCCGCAAGGTTCGCAGGAGGGTCATCCCTTTCGATGGTGCACGTGAGCTCGCAGTAGCCGCAGGTTACCTGGCTTTGCTTCTTCTCAACTACCAACGGTGCGCCGCAACGCGGACAGACCGGAGCAACCACCTTCATCCGGCAACGTATAGCACAGTCGAGAACTCGACACGCGCCCGACGGGCGCTTCTGCGGGCGGCGGCACCAGGGTGGCAGCCTGGCTCGCGTTACGAGAGGCTAGTGGACGCCCGCCACCAGCGTGATACGCTCGGACACGAGCGGCAATGTCCGAGTCTGAACCCATCTCGACGCCCGCCTTTGCGGTAGGTTCCGTCATTGCGGACCGGTACCGGGTCTTGGGCAAGCTCGGCGAGGGAGCCATGGGCGCTGTCTACGTTGTCGAGCACACGATCACGCGCCACAAGCGCGCCATGAAGACATTGCACGCATCGATCTGCACGACGAGCGCCGTCGTTGCGCGCTTTTTGAACGAGGCCTCTGCCGCCGGACACATTGACAATGCTCACATCGTCGAAACCGTGGACGCTGGGCGCTTGCCAGACGGTTCACCGTACCTCGTGATGGAGTTGTTGCAGGGTCAGCCTCTCGACGACCTGCTGGCAGGGCGCGGCCCGCTAGAACCCGTCGAAGCCGCTGAGATCGTGGCACAGGCATGTGCCGGCATCCACGCGGCGCACGAGAAGGGCGTCGTTCATCGCGATCTAAAGCCGGCCAATCTCTTTGTCGTCAAAGGCTCGCTTCCGTTCGTGAAAATCCTGGACTTTGGGATTTCTCGCTTCGAACACGCTGGCTCACCGGGGCAGCGTCTAACGCAAACCGGACAACTCATTGGGACCCCGTATTACATGTCGCCGGAGCAGGCGCTCACGCGTTCTGACATTGACGAACGATCGGACGTGTACGCGCTCGGCGTTGTGCTGTACGAATGCCTGACGGGCAAGTTGCCATTCGAAGGCGCATCCTACCTGGAGCTATTGACCAATATCGTCAACGCTCACCACACACCCGTGGAGAAGCTGCGGCCGGAGGTGCCGGCGCCGCTTTGCGCAGTGGTTCGGCAGGCCATGGCTTCTGAGCGTAGCCAACGCTTTGCCTCGGCGGGTGGCATGGAACAGGCGTTGCGGTCATTGCCACTGGTTGGCATGAGCCGCGTTGACCCCGCGCTGATGATGCCGCGCTTGAGCGGCTACCCCAGTTCTCGGCCACCTGATGCCCCGCCGGGTGGCACTGTGCTGGCCGTCTCGGTTCCTCCCACGGCGGTACCAGCGGATGCGGCGCAAACGGATTTTGCAGCAACGGACAGCCCGATGTCCCGCTCGGTTCAGCCGAACGCCGCGTTACCAAGCCTGCCACAGCAGGCGCGCCGGGGCGCAAAGCGCGTGGTTCGCGTGGCAGCCGCCGTCGCGCTTGCCGGCATTCTCGGCCTTGCCTGGTATCTGCTGCGCTCGGCGGCCAGTGGCTCCGCGACTTCGGCAAGGTTGCCCAATTCGGCAAGCCCATCCATTTCGTCGCCACCCAGCGCAGAGGCATTGGTGGATTCAACGAAATCAGAGTCAGCGCCGCCTGCCGCAACGGGCGCTGCATTGCCTTCAGCACCCACGCGAGCCGTGGCTCATCTTGCCCCATCGTCGCGTTCAGGTGCTGCGCAGCGCCAGGCCGAGCCCGGTTCGGCTGGTTCAAGCGAAAGCGCGCCGCCCTCTCCCACCGCGGTCGCGCCGGCGCCGGCCGCGTCCTCGGCAGACCGCGTGAAATCGCGAGCCGAAAAGGCCGGCCTTCAGCAAAAGAACCCGTTTGCACAATAGGTAGTTCTCTCCCACCCTAAATCCCGCCCGCTGGGCGGGACTTCAACCCCCCTAATCCCCCCAGGCTTGGGGGGATATCTGGTTGGAATACTTCGCGTTCGCATATTTGAGCTCGGTCGAGAAGAGTTGTCCAGGGTACGAATTCTGAGTAGCGTCCAACAAACTCATGCGTAGGACATTTGAAGTTTTTTTTGTCGCCGCAGCACGGAACAGGCCTTGTTGCGCTTGGAAGCGCTGCGTAGCCGCCGCGTGCCTGGCGTTGGCAGCAGGCCTGGGTACCCCAAGCGTGCACGCTGCGCCCAACGAGGACCAGAGCGCCGTGCGCAAGGAGGCCGCCGAACGGTTCGACCAGGGGCTACGATTGTTCAATGAGGGGAACAACTCGGGTGCGTTGGCTGAATTCCAGCGTGCCTATGAATTGGTACCCAACCCGGTGGTACTGTACAACGTGGGGCTTGTCTACGCGAGCATGGGTCAACCCGTCAAGGCCGTCGAGGCCCTTGAAGAAGTCCTGCAAAGCAAAGCCGGGCTGTCCGAAAGCGAGCGGATCCGCGCCGAGGAATTGCTGAAGGAACAGGCGCGCCGCGTGGCAACCCTGCAGCTCGACAACGCGCCGCCGGGTTCCGTGGTCAGCATCGATGGCGTCGAAGTGGGTCGCGCGCCGTTCAAAGCACCGCTGCGCATCACGGTCGGCACGCATGTCATCAGCGTCGTCGAGCCGGGCACCTACCCGTTTACGCATGAATTGACGGTTGCCGGTGGCGAGAACAAGCGCGTTAGCGCCGAGTTGGTCCCGCTACAGCGTGAAACGGCGCAAATCGTCATAGAAACGCCATTGCCGGGCGCGGACGTCGTCGTAGACGGTAAGGTGGTTGGCACCACGCCCGCGACGAGCACGTTCACCGTGACCCCCGGCAAGCACCGCGTGGAATTGCGGCGAACCGGGTATCGCCTAGCCGCCGTGGACGCAGAACTCACCGCAGGCGGCAGCACCAAGCTGAACCTGAGCCCAGAGATCGACGAGGCAAAGCTGGAAGCCAAAACCGCCGGGACCGTGCAACTCAAGCTGAGCGAGCCTAACGCCAGCGTGACGGTCAACGGCAAAAAGTTGACCGGGTCGCTGGGACCCCTGCTGTTGCCCGCGGGCCAACATATGTTTCTCATTGAGATGTCAGGCTTCATCAGCCAGCGAAAGAATATAGTGCTCGCCGCAGGCTCGCTGATGGACCTCGACGTGACGCTCGACCCGACCCAGGAGACTCGGCAAGCTTACGTGAGCCGCGTGCACCGCCAGCAGCTCATCGGGTGGATCACGCTCGGCTCGGGCGCAGCCGTTGCAATCGGCGGCAGCGTGTTCACGGTCATCAACAACAAGAAACTAAACGACGCCCAAACGGGATACAACGACATCTTGTATCAAACCGTGGACCACTCGGGTCGCAATTGCGATGTCTACAACCCAAGTTTCGACCGGGCTGCCTGTGACCAGGCAATCTCTTCGGCGTACGACAACTTGCAGCAAAAGCGCACGTTTCGCACGGTAGGCTGGGTCACGACCGGTGTCGGCGCGGCAGCGGTCGTAACGGGCGCCATCCTATTGCTGACGAGCGACGATGCGTCGCGCTATGATCGCAAGGCCACTGCGTCATCTCCACTGAGAATTTGGATGCCCAGCTTTGGCTGGACGCGTAGTGGAGCCTGGCTAGGCTTGAGCGGAGAGCTGTAGGCGCGACTCGCCGCGCCGTGTCAACCGGTCTTCACTACAATTCCGCAATCTCGACGTAGTCGATGCTCCAGCCATCTCCTAAATACGAAGACGCACACGGAGTCGAAGCAACGCTGCCGTACCCCCTGTACCCGTTGTCCTGGAGCCGGAAGCGGACTATCACGGATTTGCCTATATAAGATGCAAGGCTGACCACCTGCTGCGACCAGGTACTGGTGTTGCTACTGGGTGTGTACGAGGTGAGCTGCGACCAGTCGAGCCCGCCGTCGGTCGAAACCTCCACGTACGCGGTATCCGTGACGGAAGCGTATGTTTCGCCCGTGGCGAGAGCCAGTCTGTGCCAGAACATAAGGGCTGGAGCGCTTGCTTTGGTTAGATCGACCATGCCCGCCAACGTGGCCGAAGCGATCTCGTCGCACAAGTACCTGCCGTCGGGGCTTTCCGTGAAGGATAGCGAGCCTGATACCGCACTGGACGCGTTAGTAGTGTTCCAGTCCTTGCTGCTCAATGTCCAGTTGCCTAGGCCCGATTCGAACGCATCACAGAAGTAACGGGTTGTTTGAGCGGCGAGGCAACCGCCGCTGTCTACAGGTAGATACGATGTGAGGTCAAGCTCTTTATAGCCTCTTTCCATGGAACGTACCGCATGTTAGAGGAGGGCAATGGCCTATTCCCTCGATCTACGGCAAAAAGTCTTGGCAGCACTTGAGACGGAATCTTCGTCGGAAGTTGTTGCTGAACGGTTCGGAATTAGCGGAAGTTTCGTGCGAAAACTGCGAGTCAGAGTGAAACAGACCGGAGATCCGGTTGCCAAATCACCACCTGGCAAGCCGAGAATTGTCGACTCCGAGGGAGAGGACATTCTGCGAACCCTTGTGAAGGAAAGGCCTGATGCGACCTTGGACAAGTTGGTTCGACTGTTTCCACGCCGCGGTGGTCGCAAGGTGAGCGACACGACGATTTGGCGCACCCTGTACCGGATGGGCATGTCGCTAAAAAAAAGACCCTCTACGCGTCAGAACGCGACCGACCCGATATTATCGAAGCACGAATAGCCTTCCGCAAAGCACAAAAAGCATGGGATCCAGCCAGGTTGGTCTTTGTAGACGAGAGTGGTGTGAATCTGTCCATGACCCGAAGCATGGCGTGGGCTCCCGTTGGCGAACGAGCCGTCAACAACGTTCCCGGCGATCGCTGGTCAAACTACAGCGTTATTGCTGCCCTTGGAATTGACGGAATCGTGGCCCCTATGGTTGTTCCCGGCGCCATAGATGGCCAAGCTATGCTCATGTGGGTTGAGCAAAGTCTCGCCCCGGCACTGAACCCCGGTGACATAGTGATTTGGGACAATCTGAGCGTTCATACCGACATCCGGCTCAGGAACGCAATCGAACAGCGGGGCGCTTCCCTTGTGTTTCTGCCGGCGTACTCGCCCGATCTGAATCCGATCGAACAAGCCTGGTCCAAGGCCAAAAGTATTCTCCGAGAGCTGGGGCCACGATGCTGGGCCAAACTACTGACCGCCCTTGGTAAAGCATTGTTGGCCATCACAACCAAGGATGCCCTCAGTTGGTTCAGGCACGCCGGCTATGCAGTTCGCTGATCCGTTTCAATGAAAAGCGCTCTAACCTCCACGTCATCAATAGTCCAACCATCTGCCGTTGTGGATGCGCCACCGGAGTTATCCCAAAACCGAAATCGAATCTTGAGCTTCTTGGTGGCGTACGCCGCAAGATCGATTACCTGCTGATTCCAGGTAGAGGTATTGACCACGCTGCTGATCTTGGCAACCTGCACCCAGGTGAGGCCGCCGTCGGTGGTGATTTCCACATAGGCGTAGTCGCCCCCATCACTTCGAGAAATGTAGAGCGCCAGCTTGTGCCAGAATGTGAGCACGGGAGCCGTGGCATTGGTCAAATCAATGGCGGCCAGCGTCGTAGCCGAGGCGTTTTCGCCATTGAGATAGTTGCCACTAGGGCTGTCAGTGAGGCTGGTGGGGTCACTGCGGGCTGTGGTGGTAATGGGTCCCCAATCTTGCCCGCTCAATGACCACTTCGACGTCCCGGATTCGAAGTCGTCGCAAAAGTATCTTGTGGTTGTCGAAGGTGCGCTGCAGCCCGTCGGTACGTAGCTGGCGCCTGTGCTGCTGCCGCCGGCAGTAACGCTACCGCCAGTCGCGACACTGCCGCCTGTTGACACAATGCCACCGGTTGCTTGAGCGCCGGCGTTGCCAACTGTGCCACCCGCGTTCACCGTGCCGCCGTTGGTTAGAACACTGCCGCCCGTACTCGTCGTGCCGCCTACGCTGGTGATGCCGCCCACGGATGTGTTGGTGCCGACGTTCGACGTGCCACCCGCGGCTTTGGTTCCGCCCGTGCTCACGGCGCCAGCGGAGTTCGTGGTTCCTCCAACGTTGACCGCGCCACCGCCCGCGAATGTACCTCCAACGGCAAATGTGCCGCCCGCATTGCTCGCGCCGCCTTGGGTTTTGGTCCCGCCGAGATTCGACGCGCCGCCGACGGCAGTCGCGCCGCCCGTATTCGACGCGCCGCCGTTTGATGCGCCAGCGATTGCCCCGGTTCCACCCGTGGGATTCGTGCCGGTAATTCCCCCAATTGCAGAATTGCCTCCACCATTGGATGCGTTGCTGGTCGTGCCGCCCGCGTTCGATGAGCCTCCAGCGGCCGTGGTTGTGCCAACACTCGATTTTCCGCCGGTGCCACTCGAACCGCCCACGCCGCCGTCACCGACAATGAGATTGTTGTTGTTGTCCACCTGGCTCGGCTCGGCACAGGTCAGGTTCGTGCTGCACTTCTGGCCCGGGGTGCAATCCGAGTCCTTCGTGCATGGCCCGCGACAGTTCCCGTCAGCGCCGCACACGAGCGGAGTCGCGCAATCGTTGTCTTTGGTGCACTTGGTTTCAGTCGGCAACTGACACACGGCGTTGTTGCTGCTGTCCTTGATGCAGCTTTCGCCCGTCGGGCAGTCTTTGGTAGTCACGCAAGCCGTGTGGCAGCGTCCAAACGTGCACACGAGACTTCCGGAACAATCGCTGTTGAGCGTGCACCCGTCGCCGAGTGATTTCTTGGGGGCCTCGCTCGAGCAGGCCACGGCCATTAGCCACAACAACGCAATAGTGACGTTACTCCGACGACGTGACATCGAGTCTCCTTGTCGCGCTCCATCCGCAGCGCGATCGAGCGGAGCACACACAAATGGTGCCAAGTCGGTAGGGTGAAGCCGTGCTTGGCTTGGCTTCGTCGCGCCGACCTCAAAGGTCGATTGCCCAGCGTTGGGTTCTCATTCGATACTCACACGTTTGTTCTGGGTTTTTCTGATTGTGTTGGTTGTTTGGGCCTCGGCCCAAACAACTGCATTCTCAAAACTTGACTCAAGATAAACAACTTTTTCGCGTCAAGCTCGCTAAGGGGACTTCCCCTCCCAGCCGGCGACGCCGTGGCGATCAGGGTGTGGCTTTGCCTCGGTCCCGGCCAATCAGGCCAGTGGACCGACCGCGCACACCTGAGCCCTAATCCCCGTGCGGTGGTACATTGCAGTTCGCCAATACGTGAAGCCGACTCTAACAAGGATAAAGCGGCTGGTGCTAGCTGGCCGAATACTGTGGACGCTTCAAGCTGAAAATCAGCTCTCGGAATCGGGGCTTGATCGCCAGACAGTCATCGAGGCCATCCTCAGCGCTCAGTTCCTCGAAACCAAACGTTCAATCAGTTCCCGCAGGCAGTCACCCGGCGAACGCATGCACATCATCAAGAGCTTCAGCTTCGATGGAGTGTTCGTGTACGTAAAAGGCATAATTCGCCGAGTGAATGGCCTGGAGCAGTTCTACATCGTGGTTTCAGCCAAGCGTGCCGAGTAGCGCGGAGAAAACTCATGTCGTTTAGCACCTGTCCACTATGTCGATCGAAAAAACTGCGACGCTGCGTTGAGGACTACTCCACTCGGCGAAAAGGACGCACCATCGTGGTGCCCAAGCTCGAACTCTATCGTTGCGACAACTGCGGTGAGGCATTCCTGACGGACCAAGCCATGCAGATTATCGAGAGTCACGCTACCAGCCGAAGACGCCGCGTGGCGTGACCCCCGCGACCCGAGCAGCGCGGAATGGGTTTCGTGCCTCAAGGTCGCTAACGGGAGTTCCTCCCAGTCGGTGATGACCGACACGTGCGGAGGTCGTCTGGGCAGGGCCAACGCCTGACACCGACGGCACGTAGCCGTGCAACTCAATTCAACTCGTGGATATCGACGTCATCAACATACCATCCGTCCGCGACGTAACTGGAGCTGGTGTTCGTGTCTTGGAGGCGAAGTCGGAGCTTGATCTTGGACCCAACGTAGGATTTCAGGTCCAACTGCTGCAGCAACCAGGTACTGGTGTTGGAGCCGATGCTATAGGTCGCCAATTGAGACCAATTCAGTCCGCCATCTTTTGATACTTCGACGTAGGTGGATCCATTATTGAGCGCCAGCTTGTGCCAGAACGAAACGATGGGGGCCGTCGCGTTTGACAAATCCACCGCGCCCGCAAGCTCCGCAGCGGCGTCGGCTCCAGGTAAGTAGCTGCCGTCGGGACTGTCCGTGAAGGCATGTGTGCCCGTAAGGGATGTAGCAACGGTCGTGTTCCAGTCCTGGCCGCTCACCCACCAGTTGGCCAGGCCCGCTTCGAAACTGTCGCAGAAGTACCTCGTAGTGGTTGCCGCGGGACATCCGCCTGCCGTATTCGGTGGCGTTAGGTTGATGTCGGACTCTGTGACCTCGATGTCGTCAACGTACCAGCCGTCTGCGACGTAGGCGGGGCTCGTGTTCGTGTCTTGGAGCCGAAGTCGGAGCTTGATCTTGGACCCAACGTAAGATTTCAGGTCCAACTGCTGTAGCAGCCAGGTACTGGTGTTGGAACCGATGCTATAGGTCGCCAACTGTGACCAATTCAGTCCGCCATCCTTTGATACTTCGACGTAGGTGGATCCATTATTGAGCGCCAGCTTGTGCCAGAACATGAGGATCGGCGCCGTGGCTTGAGTCGGATCGATCGAACCCGAAAGTAAGGCAGCGGCATTGGTGCCAGGTGCGTAGTTCCCCGCCGGGCTATCCGTGAAACTGTTGTTGGGACTGCGCGATGTGGTGGATGTGGCGCCCCAATCCTGTCCGCTTAGCGTCCAGTTCGAGAGTCCGGATTCGAAGTCGTCGCAGAAGTATCTTGTCGTTGTCGAAGGCACGCTGCAGCCCGTAGGCACGTAGCTCGCGCCGCTAGTGCTGCCGCCCGTTGCCATTCCGCCGCTGCCGGGTGTGCCGCCAGTCGCTGCTGCTCCGCCAGTGGGCAGCGTCCCACCCGTGGCACCGCCGGTAGCGGCGCCGCCCGCTCCAGTCGAGCCTCCCGCGCTCACGATGCCGCCGGTTGTCTGAGCGCCACCCGCGTTCACTGTGCCACCCGTGCCCAGCGTGCCGCCGCCGTTGAACACGCCGCCAGTTGGACCCGCACCGCCCAGGTTCGTGGTGCCGCCTACGCTGGTGATGCCGCCCACGGATGTGTTGGTGCCGACGTTCGACGTGCCACCCGCGGCTTTGGTTCCGCCCGTGCTCACGGCGCCAGCGGAGTTCGTGGTTCCTCCAACGTTGACCGCGCCACCGCCCGCGAATGTACCTCCAACGGCAAATGTGCCGCCCGCATTGCTCGCGCCGCCTTGGGTTTTGGTCCCGCCGAGATTCGACGCGCCGCCGACGGCAGTCGCGCCGCCCGTATTCGACGCGCCGCCGTTTGATGCGCCAGCGATTGCCCCGGTTCCACCCGTGGGATTCGTGCCGGTAATTCCCCCAATTGCAGAATTGCCTCCACCATTGGATGCGTTGCTGGTCGTGCCGCCCGCGTTCGATGAGCCTCCAGCGGCCGTGGTTGTGCCAACACTCGATTTTCCGCCGGTGCCACTCGAACCGCCCACGCCGCCGTCACCGACAATGAGATTGTTGTTGTTGTCCACCTGGCTCGGCTCGGCACAGGTCAGGTTCGTGCTGCACTTCTGGCCCGGGGTGCAATCCGAGTCCTTCGTGCATGGCCCGCGACAGTTCCCGTCAGCGCCGCACACGAGCGGAGTCGCGCAATCGTTGTCTTTGGTGCACTTGGTTTCAGTCGGCAACTGACACACGGCGTTGTTGCTGCTGTCCTTGATGCAGCTTTCGCCCGTCGGGCAGTCTTTGGTAGTCACGCAAGCCGTGTGGCAGCGTCCAAACGTGCACACGAGACTTCCGGAACAATCGCTGTTGAGCGTGCACCCGTCGCCGAGTGATTTCTTGGGGGCCTCGCTCGAGCAGGCCACGGCCATTAGCCACAACAACGCAATAGTGACGTTACTCCGACGACGTGACATCGAGTCTCCTTTGTCGTGCTCCATCCGCAGCGCGATCGAGCGGAGCATACACAAATGGTGCCAAGTCGGTAGCTGCGATTTGCTCACGCCGCAACTCGAACGAGCCCGGCCAGCGAGCATAGAATATTGACGCCGTGTCGCCTGCAACCGCATTCCGTAACGACCATGCTACGGATCCAGCACTGACAGTGCAGCGCTGGCAACGTGGCAAGTACCCAGGTGACGACGTTTCTAGCCACGCCCGCCATCATGGCATCTACGCCCCGGGCGAGGGTAAGGGCAGTTGACTCCGATATCTACCGGATGTTAACGCAGAGCGCCCCGATGATGCTCACTATCAACATTATGCCGCCCGGAGTCTGCCACCAGGGTACAGTTCCACTTGCTGCCAAAAGTAATAGTTCCATTGCATTTCCTATCGTTAGCGACCTTGAAGCGAGAGACTCGTTGCAGTTGAGTCAGTTTTTCTTGCCAGGACCACCCACAATGGCGCCGATGATGGCGCCTATTATCCCGCATACAACTACTGGATTTTGCATGGCGTTTGATAACAAGTTCGATGAGCCTAGGTCTGCCAAGACCCATGAAGTCAACAGATTCATTTCACTTCTCCTTGTGCTTCTCCATTGCGAAAAACATGTCGAATGGCTCGACTGGTGACCAAGCCAAGCAGCATGCCAAGGGTTGCTGCTGCCAGTACCTTGTGCATCCCATAATCGAGTATGCCGTAGGAGAAGGCAGGGACCAACCCGCAGCAAAGCCCGATGAGCATGAGAGTTATGTCCAGACCATTCAACCGCAACGTTCTGCAAACGCGTTTAAGCAGCCTGCTGACGGCAATGCCCAGCATGAAACCTACCGGTAACAGCGGCATTACCAGGTAATTGTTATTGCTAGCCATGGCAAATCCAGTTGTCGCCAGGGCACCGATTGCCACGAAAAGCACATCAACAACATCCATATTGTCTGGAAGCATCACCTTCTCCAACTTCTGATGGTTTCTGGATTCTTTCAGACTGGACGAGGCCAAGTTGGCCAACCCAGTGCTGTCGTTCTAAGCACTCGTCGTGCCAGCCTTCGGATGGGAGGCACACCTGATGTCGAGGGTGTGATCAGCAGCGGACGGGGCTGGTGCGCAGCCCGGTAAAGCGGAGGCCATCGTAGTAAAATCGCATGTTTGCCGCCTGCGGTGTGCCACACATGGAACATTGGCTACACGCAGAAGGGTGGGGACGTGCTCCTTGGCAGCCCAGAACCGTGCGCTGTCCGGACACTGCCGGCGTCCGGACATTCCAAGGACCGTGACACCGTGCCGACCGGGTTTTTGGCGGTGTTTGGCCACGCTGACAGGGAAGCTGGGCTTGCCCGTTCAGGATGCGCTATCTTTGGGCTATGCAACGCAGTGGTCCTGCAACAGCCGCCGACGTCCGAAAGCACATTCGATACCGGCGCGAGCCCGAACCACTTTATTTCCCGGTGGAGGAAGAAGTGCCCGAGTCCAAACGGCACCTGATGCTTCGCACGTACCTGTTCCAGCTGTTGAGCTTCCATTTCAGCGACCAAGCTTGCATCGGTTCGGATCAATTCGTGTACTGGAATGCCAGGGACCCGCGGCGATGTCTGGCTCCTGACGTCTTCTTGCGCCACGGCATGAGGGACGACCTATTTGCGTCATGGAAGACTTGGGAACGGGGCACGCCGCAGCTGGCCGTTGAAATCACGAGTGAGTCGGATCAGAGAGGGCCGGCGTGGGAAGAAAAACTCGAACGCTATCATGAGCTCGGCGTAGAGGAATTGGTGCGCTTCGATTTGGACGCGCCGGCGGGTCAGCGGTTGCGCGTTTGGAACAGGACTGGGAATGACCTCGTGGAAAGAGTAGTCGACGGCGAGTCGAGCCCGCTAGTATTGCTCGGACTTCATTGGGTCGTCATCGAAGATGAGCACACGGGGCTCACATTGCGGCTGGCTCGCGATGCAGAAGGGCGCCAACTTCTGCTCACGCGGGAAGAAACCGAAGCCCAGGCGCGACTGGCCGCTGAGCAGCGCGTGGCAGAGCTCGAGGAAGAGTTGCGGCGCAGGGGCGGCTAGCCGCGAAACGCGCCACCTCGGCACAACAGCCCTCGAGAATTTCGGCGTGGACGCCGACCCCGTGGCGCGGCGTCTCAAGCCGGTGCTTGCCGTGATCGGTGGGTTTGTCGCGTCACGGTAGGGCGGATGCGCGGTCGCGTCTTGGACGCTAAACGCGTTGTCTCAAAACGTGCGCCAGGGGCTCAGTTGAGCTCTCGGATCTCCACATCGTCGATGTACCAGCCATCGGCCTGCGTGCCATTCCCATCGTCTGAGAAGCGGAAGCGCAGCGTCAACCGTTTGCCCGCATAGGTTGCAAGGCTGTACATCTGCTGCGCCCACGTGCTCGTGTTGTTTCCGGATCCGAACGACGCGAGCTGCGTCCACGTGAGCCCGCCGTCGGTCGAGAGCTCGACGTAGGTCGCATCCCCTGACGCCAGGGAGAGCTTGTGCCAGAATGTGATCACTGGCGCTGTGGACGTGGTCAAGTCGATATTGCCGACCAAAGTCGCCGAGGATCTCGCACCGTTCAGGTAGTTGCCACTCGGACTGTCCGTCAAGGAATGGGTGCCAGTCACGGCGCTCGTGCTGGTGGTCACATCCCAGTCCTTTCCGCCTGCCGCTTGGCTCACAGACCAGTTATCCACGCCTGCCTCGAAGCTATCGCAGAAGTATCGAGTAGTCGTGGGCGCACCGCAGCCACCGCCGTTGGAGTTCGGAGGTGGAGCCGTCGGTGCAAGCTCGCGGATTTCGACGTCGTCAACGTACCAGCCGTCGGCGACATGGCCGCTAGCCGCATTATCCCACATGCGGAACTGGATCGTCACCCGGCTGCCTACGTACGGCGTGAGATCAAGCAGCTGCCGGGACCAGGTGGTCGTGTTGGCAGAGTAATTGAATGCTGAAAGCGTAGACCAGCTCATTCCCCCGTTTGTTGAGATGTCCACGTTGGCGGCGTCATACGAATACGAAGCATTGACTCTGTAACTGTCGAGCTGGAGCTTGTGCCAAAACACGAGCGCCGGTGCGGTCGCAGCTGTCAGATCGACAGTCCCGGCCAACGTTGCCGAGGCAATGGCGCTGTCCAAGTAGTTCCCTCCCGGGCTGTCCGTCAAGGAATGTGTGTCCGACACGGCGTTGGAGCTGGTGGTCGTGTTCCAGTCCTTGCTGCTGGTGATCCAATTGTCTAACCCTCCCTCGAAGCCATCGCAGAAGTAGCGCGTGGCAGTCGCGGCTCGGCAACCTCCAGACGAGTTCGGGGGTGATGACGTCTGGTCGAACTCGCGAATTTCGACGTCGTCGATGGTCCATCCATCAGCAACGTTTGAGTCACCGTTGTCTGCCAGGCGAAAACGAATCCGCAGTCGCGTCCCGGCATGGGAGGCGAGGTCGAGCATCTGCCGTGACCAAGTGGATGTGTTGGAGACGTTGCTCATCCGCACGAGTTGCGACCAAGTCAATCCACCATCGCTTGATGCTTCGACCAACACAGCGTCTCCCGCGTCGCCGATCCGACACTGGCCATATGTGTGGAGGCAATACAGCGAAAGCTGCTGCCAGAACGTCAGCACCGGCGCCTTCGCATTTGTCAGATCAAATCGATCCTGCCGTTGTCGCCGATGCGTTCTCCGAGTTCAGATAGTTTCCATTAGGGCTCTCTGTGAAACTCGTTGGGTCACTGCGAGCAGTCGTTGTGAAAGTGGCCCAATCTTGACCGCTGAGTGTCCATTTCGATATTCCTGACTCGAAATCATCGCAGAAGTAGCGCGTGTTCGTGGGAGTCACGCCGCA
Source organism: uncultured delta proteobacterium (assembly GCA_963811985.1). Lineage (GTDB taxonomy): Bacteria > Myxococcota_A > Polyangia > Polyangiales > Polyangiaceae > FEN-1139. The sequence continues at coordinate 89,864 of CAWEUH010000017.1, read as the reverse complement.
GCCAGTCGGAATTACGCTAGCGCCGGGGCTGCCTCCCGTTGCTACCCCTCCCGCACCAGCGCCGCCGTTTGTCGCTCCACCCGTGGTGCTGGCACCGCCGGTAGCGGCGCCGCCCGCTCCAGTCGAGCCTCCCGCGCTCACGATGCTGCCGGTTGTCTGAGCGCCACCCGCGTTCACTGTGCCACCCGTGCCCAGCGTGCCGCCGCCGTTGAACACGCCGCCAGTTGGACCCGCACCGCCCAGGTTCGTGGTTCCGCCGACGCTGGTGATGCCGCCCACGGATGTGTTGGTGCCGATGTTCGACGTGCCGCCCGCGGCTTTGGTTCCGCCCGTGCTTACGGCGCCAGCGGAGTTCGTGGTTCCGCCAACGTTGACCGTGCCACCGCCCGCGAATGTACCTCCAACGGCAAATGTGCCGCCCGCATTGCTCGCGCCGCCTTGGGTTTTGGTCCCGCCGAGATTCGACGCGCCGCCGACGGCAGTCGCGCCGCCCGTATTCGACGCGCCGCCGTTTGATGCGCCAGCGATTGCCCCGGTTCCACCCGTGGGATTCGTGCCGGTAATTCCCCCAATTGCAGAATTGCCTCCACCAGAGGTCGTGCCGCCGGCATTGGACGCGTTAGTGCTCGTGCCGCCCGCGTTCGATGAGCCTCCAGCAGCCGTGGTGGCGCCAACACTCGATTTTCCGCCGGTGCCACTCGAACCGCCCACGCCGCCGTCACCGACAATGAGATTGTTGTTGTTGTCCACCTGGCTCGGCTCGGCACAGGTCAGGTTCGTGCTGCACTTCTGGCCCGGGGTGCAATCCGAGTCCTTCGTGCATTGGCCACGGCAGGTTCCGTCAGCGCCGCACACGAGCGGAGTCGCGCAATCGTTGTCTTTGGTGCACTTGGTTTCAGTCGGCAACTGACACACGGCGTTGTTGCTGCTGTCCTTGATGCAGCTTTCGCCCGTCGGGCAGTCTTTGGTAGTCACGCAAGCCGTGTGGCAGCGTCCAAACGTGCACACGAGACTTCCGGAACAATCGCTGTTGAGCGTGCACCCGTCGCCGAGTGATTTCTTGGGGGCCTCGCTCGAGCAGGCCACGGCCATTAGCCACAACAACGCAATAGTGACGTTACTCCGACGACGTGACATCGAGTCTCCTTTGTCGCGCTCCATCCGCAGCGCGATCGAGCGGAGCATACACAAATGGTGCCAAATCAGTAGCGGCGATTTGCACGCTGCCACGCGCGGCTGAAGCGCTCCCGGCCGGCGAGCATAGAATATCGTTGTTCGACAGAATGCCCGAAAATGGTGCCATATTTCGCCTCGGTCACACCGATCTTGGCTCTCGACAACCCGCGTCGACCGGACTAATGGTCACAAGTGTCCGGACATGTTTGATTGGTTGGGATGGGATCAAGTCTGGAGAACAACGGCAAATGAGCTCACAACGCACGACCGCCACCCCATAGCTATCTCGACAATGCGCCGCACCCCGCATTCCGGCGTGGCTTTTGTTATGTCTTACAACCACTTGGACAATGGCCTGCTCAAGTGGCCCCGCCAAAAAGTCGCTCGGCGACGGGTGCACACTCAATACGGACTGCTCGGGGAGCCTCGTGTGCACGTTTGGTCGGTGCCACACGGCCTGCGTAGGAAGCAAGGACTGCCCAGCTGGGCAGAGCTGCGTCAAAGACAGCAGCAATAACGCCGTGTGGGCGGCGGGACTACCTGCACGACGGGGCTAAGCAACTGCAGCGGGACTTGCGCGGACTTGACGAACGATCTCAAGAACTGCGGTCAATGCGACAATGCCTGCGGACAAGGGCAGATCTGCGAGAGCGGCACGTGCACAACCATTGTCGGTTGCAGCGTGCCCCCGGGCAACACAGCGTACTTCTGCGATGATTTCGAAGCGGGGCCTGGCAACTGGACGGTGACGGGGAAGGACTGGTGGACTGAGCTTAAGCAAGTCATACAGCCCTATTTGTTTCGATGGGTGGTGGCAAGTCTTGGGCGGCAATCGCGAATGGTGGCCAGGGTGGAATTCCGGACTGGCGTAGCAACGTGATTGACCTAAAAGCGTATGCCGGACAATCGGCGCTAAAGCTCCGATTTCGCGTCAATGGGGCTAATGCAGCGAACTACTGGTACATCGACGACGTCATGGTACGGGAATTTCAGTGAATAGAGCGGCTCGATCGGCAGTCCAATACCGAATCTGAAAGGCACTTGACTATGCGCAATCATCATTCTTATGGGGTCGGCACGGCACTGGTAAGTCTGCTTGCAGTTGCTTGCGGGGGCAGCACCTCAAACCCGAACAACAATGCTGGCGGCACAAGTGCAGCGGCTTCAACGGGCGGAAGCAGCTCGAACAACCCGTCGGGTGGCATGGCCAACACGGGCGGTGTCGAGTTTCCGCAGACTTCGACGGAGGCTACCGGCGGCGGTGGTTACGTCATTGTACCGACGTCAGTTGGCGGCAGCAGTTACGTGACCAAGGGCGGTTCCGCGGCCACGGGTGGCGTGCGCAACACGGGCGGTTTTACAGGTACGGGTGGCGCGCGCAGCACGGGTGGCACTTCGTCAAGGCCGCCTACCACAGTCGTGGGGCCACCCGCCGTGGATGTGCTGTTGATGGTGGACAACTCAGCATACATGGCTGATAAACAGCAGATTCTGGCCGCGTCCGTGCCGCGGCTAATTGAGCGTTTAGTTCAACCGAATTGCTTGGACAGCAGCGGGACGGTCTTGGGCAAGAGTCAACTCGGCACCTGTGCCCAGGGCACGCCGGAGTTCAGTCCCGTCAATAACCTGCACATCGGCGTAATAACCTCCAGCCTGGGCGATCACGGTGCCGGCACCGTGTGCACGCCGGGCTCGGCCACCAGCTACACGGATTCGTCTGGACAACCTATTTTGACGCCGAGTGACGTAAACGACATGGGCCACTTGATGGGGACATTGGCCCGCGGCACATCCGCACTTTCAGGGGATACGGCCATTGCGCAGAATACAGACGTCAAACTCGACGCGCAGGGATTTTGGCCTGGAACAGTGCCGGGCAGGCGCCAACCATGGCCGATTTGACTTCGGCGCAGCACGCCTTTACCGACCTGGTTGCGGCAGCAGGAGAGAAAGGCTGCGGCTTCGAGGCGCAGCTCGAAAGCTGGTTCCGGTTCTTGGTCGACCCGGTGCCCCCCGTGATGCCGACCACTAGAGACTCGAACAGCCAGACGCATCGCACAGGCTCTGACGACGCGCTTTTGGCACAGCGCGCGGCATTCTTGCGGCCCAACTCCACGTTGGCCATTGTCATGCTCACGGATGAAAACGACTGTTCGCTACGCGACACGGACGTGGGCTGGGTGGCTGCGTATACTTCACAGTCCATCCCAACGGGTTCGAGCCAATGCCAAACCAACCCGAATGACAAGTGCTGCTACTCTTGCACGGTGAGCAGTCCTCCAAGCGGTTGCACTTCAGGCTGCACAAGCCCCCCCCCAGTCGCCAAAGATGACAGCCTCTACCAAGTCCATCTTCGCTGTTGGCAGCAGAAGCGTCGCTTTGGGTATGAGTTCATGTATCCAATCTCGCGCTATGTCGTGGGCTTGACCAAGCAGCAACTCTGTCCTGACCAGGACTTCGGTGACATGGACTGTGACTGCACCTACGCCAACTCGATAGGCGCGTACTGTAGCCCCGGCACGCGGACAATGCCGAACCCACTTTTCAGTACGGTTGTCGGGCAGGACAATTCCGGCAATGACGTGCTCGCTGCAACGCAAGTCGTGCCGCGCAGTGACAATTCGCGGATCTACTTGGCTGGCATTCTGGGTGTTCCCTGGCAGGACGTGGGTTACTTGGATTCGAGCGGCAACCTCGTGTACATCCCCGTAACGGATACTTCGTGGACGGGCGCACCGAGCTCGAATGTCGCGCCCGTAACGGCCGCACCGAGCGGGATTTGGTCGAACATCTACGGCGATGACAATGCCAACATCGTACCTGGCGACGTGCACATGGTCGAGTCATTGACACCACGTCAAGGCTTGCCAGCACCTACGGCCGCCGCCAATGCGGACCCAATCATTGGTCACGAGTACAACACGGCATACGAAGACTTACAATACGCTTGCATCTTCCAGTTGCCTGCGTCAAGGCCCTGCGCTTGCACGGTGGGTTCCTCCGACTATGCGACGTGCAGGTACCTACACCCCAACGACTGCTGTGACCAAACCTTCGTCAGTGACGGGGAAGGCAACAGCTATACCCCTGCCCAAGCGTACAACAAGCCCGTGTGCAATGGCACTACGCAAGTTGCGGCCAAGGCCTTCCCGGGCCTGAGAGAAATCGCCGTTTTGCGCGACTATGCTCGCAACGCTACGGCACCGGGCAATTCAATTGTAGCTTCGATCTGCCCGAAGGACGTCACCAGTGACCCGGGCAGTGCCGGCTATGGCTACACTCCTGCAATAGACGCGTTGGTCGCGAGAATGAAGGAAAAGGGCCTCCGTTGAAATACGGCAATGAGGAGCCGCTTTCCCTGCCCTCCGTGTTACGCTAAACATGAGCCACATGGCAACACGCAAATGGCATGTGCTGGTGTTTCTGGCAGGCGCAGCACTGTGGGCGATTGTCTACGTTACCCGCAGCATTCATGACGGAAGCCTGTATGCGATCTCGGAGTTGGCAAAGATTGGCGCCATAATAACCTCTTTTGCCTTCGTTGCCACCGTCGGGCTTGAACTGAGTGGGGTGGCTAAGAAGCGAAGCAATGTGGGCCAAGATTCAGAGCGGGACAAAGGCCAGTTGAGCCGCGTCGATACCTTTGTCGGCAGCGTGTTCCTGGTGGCTTTGCTGGGTTACTTCCCTACAGCTCGCTATTTTCAGGTCCTGACCCCGATTGTTTTTTGGGCAGTCGTTGTTACGCTGGCTGCCATTGGGGCACTGCTGATCAATCTGTGGAGCATACGCAGCGGGCGTCCGCCGGTCGCAAAAGACTCGATCCGCATCGACCGGGGCTTGTTACCGGGCCTTCTTCTCGTGCCCTGCGTGGCAATTGTCTTGCGACTGGTAGACACTGTGCCAGCCCTCGTGTCCGATCCAACGACGTACGCGGGCACTGTCGTAGACACCTCGATTTGGGGCGGCCTGCACAGCTGGGCAAGCTACTCCGTCGAAGTGCAGATCGATTCTGGCAAGGGTGTTTCGTTCAACGTTTCACGCGCGAACTTCGAAAAACTACCGATGGGGACGAAAATCAAGCTGCAAGCTTGGGATGGGCTTCTGGGCATGCCTTGTTGTCTCGGTGATTGTATGGCTCCTGCGACAACGGTCAGTCAATGAAGAGCGCTCGGGGTTTGGCGGTGCTCCTCGCATTTGGTTGCGGTGCTGCGAAAGCAGAAACCGACACCGACGGCAGCGAGCAGAAACCGAGGCCGAAGCTGCAGGCGTCCAGCGGTAGCCGACACCGACGGCAGCCAGCAGATCCGGCAAGCCGAAGCCTGCCCGCTTCCAATCTTGGCGGCGGGGTTCAGCTCGACTGCACCGGCTTCAACAAACACTGTATTATGCTCGCTCTCTTGCGACCGTATGGGGATCCAATGGGCCGAATGTCCGTATGTGAACGGAACGGGGCGGGACGCATGAATGAATACCCAGTACCTAATCACAAGTGGGTTTCGGTTATCGAGGCACCCCTTTATGGTCAACGGCTGCCAGCCCAAAGCACTGATGAGGAACTGGCTGAGATGTTGGCAGAAGTAGAACGGATAACGAAGACGATAGACTCGCCGCTAGGCTGGGTGACGGATGTCTCCAATATCTTGCGAGCTACCCCACTGCAGCGCAAGATGTACGCAGAGTCCGACGAACGACTTAAGGAATTGGATGCGAAATTGTGTACGGGCACTGCCATCATATGCTCAGGTGCCTTCACGCGCGGCATCGTGACCGCCGTCCATTGGATAGCTACGCCTGTTTACCCGTTCAAGATTTTCAGCAGCCGACGCGAAGGGGAGCGCTGGGCGCGACAGCAATTGATCGATCGGGGAATAGATATTAGCCCAGAACCTCAGTCACTCGAGTCCCAAATTCGTCAGGTGAAGAGCCGCTAGGCCGCGCACCGTCGAGAACGCAGGGCCGTGCGAGCGTTTCGTCCTTACTCGGCTCAAAACGCGAAATTGACCTTCAGCATGCCGCTGCCGGGCGCGGCGCCCACTTGAACGGTGGTCGTGTCCTTGGGTTTGCTCGAACGCTGCGACAGATACGTCCACGTGGCAGCCCCAAAGCTCACGAGGGAAATAGCCAAAGAAACGTCCGCAATGCGCAAGCGTGTTCTGACCGGATCCACTTGTGACTCGCTGCAAGTCTTCGTGGCGCCGCATCCGGACGCCAACTCATTGACTTCACGTTGGCCCCTGATGCCAAAGTAGGCGAAACTCCCGAGCGCGACAACCCCGACACCCCCAAAAATGTAGGGCAGCGGACTGACCCTGGCACGAGTAGTTTGCTCACTTGCTGCCGGTGGGCTCAACTGAACGGGACTGAATCGCACGGGCAACAATTGCTTGGGCTCCAACTCACGCACCGTGATCTGTTGGTCAATCGGGAACATCCCATCTGCTTCCAGATGTAAATGATGGGTGCCCGGATGGATCGCGTAGGCTAAGTCTTGTCCCTGTTGAAGCGCAGTACCGTCGGCCCACACTCGAACCGTGCTGACGGCGTGGCCGCTAGTGTCAGTGGCTTGAATCACAATGGACGGCAGGGGCGCAGTCACCTCCGCAAGCCAGCGCGCGCAGTCATCGCGGACTACGCTGGGGCAACTCGGTTGCGAACATTCGATGAGTTTCTCCTGCGCTTCACTCAGCTTATGGGCTGAACGCAATTCTTGAGCCTCTTCGGCCGCCGTGGCGCAAGCCGCGCGTTCGTCTTCAGCCGGTTCACTGCGGCATACGCTGGTGATGCCCAGAACGGTAACCAACCAAGGTAAGGATATTCGAAGGGTTTTACCCATTAGAGACACTTTCGCTTGTAATGCCGGATGCCTGCCGCATTGACCGTATAGGGCGGGTCGCAGTCAGGCGACTGCGACCTAGGCCGCTTGGCAACGGTTACTTGAGTGCCCGTTAACAGTTTTGCATTGGTCGTTTGATCCGACGCGAGCGCAGTATTGTCCTGCGTTTCACTACTGCTGACTGCTGGCGCGTCAGGCGTGACCGCAGCACTTCCCGCGTTGGGCGCAGTGAGGCCCGACTGAGAACTCGACGGTGCTACCGGCGCTAACGCTGCGGATGGAGTCGCTGCACTCTGACGGGGCACACTTGACTTGGACGGGCGATTCCAACCAATGCCTATCAAGACGCCGAGAAGAATGATAGCACCGCTAATTACAGCAGCCATTCGCGTCCGCCTGCGGCTTGGTGGAAGACGCTTGGATTCACTGACCGCTTCGTCATTGGCTGCAACGGCTGGTTGAGTCGTCGCAACTTCAACTGACGTGCCGACGTTGGCAGATGTCGGTTCGTTCGGCGGGGGTTCAACCGACGGCTTGGGTTTCGCCCCGGACGGCTCCGCTGGTTGCAATTCGACGGAGGGGTCCTCCACGAAATCGCTCGTTGGCGCGAGGGCTGCGGCGGTGGGTTCCAGGCCAAACGTCGGACGTTTGGTGGACGGGGGCGGATGCGAAGACGGGTTTGCCGATGGCGCGTCAAGGATCTGCTCAACGTCGGCAACGTTCGCAGCCCTTGCGGCAAGCGCCTCGTGCGCCATTGCCTCGACCCATTCACCGACGGCCGAATGCGTGGCTAGCCGTCCGCTTGACTCAAGCGCCAACGCCATGTCGCGGGCAGTTGGATACCTTGAGTCTCGAGCGCGCTTGATGCCCCGCAAGACCACTAGATCGAGTTGATAGGGCACGGTGCGCAAAACGCTGCTCGGCGGCGCAACCGGACTCGTTAGCACGCGCGCCAGAGTGCTCGATTCAGTGTCGGCAAGAAACAAGCGCTGCCCGGTGAGCAGTTCCCAAAGCACGACAGCCGCCGCGTAGATGTCCACGCGCCGGTCAATCTCCTGGTTCTGAACCTGTTCCGGCGCCATATAGGACAGCTTGCCCTTGATATGGCGGTCACGCGTCACGTGTGTTCTGCTCGCCGCTTTGGCAACCCCGAAGTCGAGCAAGCGCGCAATGCCATCTGTCCCGACCAAGATGTTCTGGGGCGAAACGTCACGATGCACGATTCCGAGCGGCTCGCCGCGTTCGGTCTTGGCTTCATGCGCCGCGTGCAACCCGTGCAGCACGCCTGACATGATCGTGCGCAAGATATCGTGCGGGATTGGCTTATTGGCGACCGTTGCCGCCTTGAACAACTGCGCCAAGGATTCGCCGTGGATATACTCCATCACGAGAAACAGCTCGCCGTGGGTCGCGACAACGTCGAGCGTGGACGCAACGTTCGGGTGGCGGATGCGCGCCGCGAGTCGCGCCTCGTCGAGAAACATCGTCACGAATTCCGGATCGCGCGCGTATTGCGGGTGCAATCGCTTGATCGCAACGGTCCGCGAGAACCCGACGGGGCCCAGAAGTTGACCAATGTGCACGCTCGCCATGCCGCCCGCTGCAATCTCGGCGAAGAGCGCGTATCGGCCTATAGTTCTGGCGTAGCTCTGTGTTGACTCCACGGGCACGTAGCAATAGTACCCTAACACGCCCATTGTCCCCATATCGTGCAGCGTCCGGCTTGGCAATTTGGCTTTCTTGGGCTTGTCCGGCACGCTGTCCGCAGGCTGCGGCGGAGCGCCGTTTCAAGCCTGAAGTCAGCTGTTTCGCCCCTGACTACTGCTCATAGGCGTAGCCCTATGGCACCGGTTCTTCGTCTGAGTCAACCAAATCCAGTGACCGCGGAAGGCATTGTGGGACGAGTGGCTATTGGGTGGGCAGAAGAACGCCGGCAGAGTCGTAGTTCCCGGCGCCTACCTGGACACAATACCAACCTGAACTCTGCGGGGTGAGCGCGTATCCGGCGCCTGTCCCGTAGGAATCCGGGGGAACCAATTGCCCATTGACCTGCAGGGTGCGTGCGGAATCGAAGTTCCAGCAAACAATGCGCGCGTTCGTCGCGGTGGGAATGTAATTCTGCACTTCGATACAGTGCTCGCCAGTTCCCAGCCCCTGCCCGTCCTGCCCTTGGGCGCGGTAGCCGTCGCTCGCCACCGTAGCGGCTTCGGAATTGCTGCAGAATCCATCGCAAGGCGAAGAGCGACATTTGCCCGCCGTACAGGCCTGCCCCGACGAGCATGCGATATTGCAGTCACCGCAGTGTTGCGAGTCCGACGACAAATCGGCGCAGGCCGTGCCGCAACCCGTCGTGCCCGCGGGACAGCTGCACTTGCCCGCCGTGCATGTCTGCCCCGCCGAGCAGGCTATGTTGCAGTCGCCGCAGTGTTGCGACTCCGACGACAAGTCTGCGCAGGCCATGCTGCAGCACGTCCGCCCCGTCGAGCAGGCTGTGTTGCAGTCGCCGCAGTGTTGCGACTCCGATGACAAGTCCACGCAAGTTGCGCCGCAATCCGTCGTGCCCGCGGGACAGCTGCACTTGCCCGCCGTGCATGTCTGCCCCGCCGAGCAGGCCATGTTGCAGTCGCCGCAGTGTTGCGAGTCCGATGACAGGTCCATGCAGGCTGTGCCGCAATCCGTCTCGCCTGCGGGGCAGCTGCAACCGTTGTCACCGCAAATCTGGTCGCTGCGGCATACCGTCCCACATTGTCCGCAGTAGCCGGCATCTTGCAGCGATTCGATGCACGCGTCGTCACATTCGAGTTTGCCCGCCGGGCACTCGCATCGCCCACCCTGGCAGAGCTCCTCACCCGAGCACGGCTCCGCACATTCGCTGCCGGCGTCTGTTTTCGCTTGATTCGAGTTTCCGACGAAATCCAGAGAATTGATCAGCGAACAGCCTAGCAATATCGCAACCGCAGCGACCGCCGATGTCACGGCCGGCGCGCGCACGCGAGAACTACGGGCTCGCCAAGTTGCTCTGCGTTGAATTGAAGTGCGATTCGCGGAAGGATCCAAATCAGTTCAGCCTACCATACCCTAGTTATGGACTTACGTTTCCCATTTGGCGGCACGCAGATTGTACCCCTTTGAAATGACTGGGTAAATCATGAATCCAAACTCATGCACATGGCCCCCGCTGCCGAACGGCCAACGCAGCGCCCGTAGCCCCTATCGCTCGGCTGAAGCGCGTCGCGCGGTCGCGCAGTACTGGAGTGTCCTCGACGTATCTCCAATTGTTGAATGACGTAGAGCAGCTGGTTCGGACCTTCCGCCTTGTTGACGACAATCCCAAGTTCGGCTGCGCTAGACAGCGTCGTTGCATCGCGCGTCGCCGTGAAGAACACGATGCTGCTGACGCGTCGCCGCAGCTGCTCGGCCAGCGCTACACCACTGCCGTCGGGCAGATCAATGTCCAACACCGCGTACGCGAACGACCGATCATGGCGCAGCGCACCTGCCACGGTCATCTCACGCGTAACTTGATGGCCTTGGCTGCGCAGGACCATTGTCACAAGCGATGCCATTGGGGGATAATCTTCGACAACAAGAATCTCTGCCATGAAACACTCACGGATGTTGTGTCTAGGCGACATAGCCAATATGTGAATGGGAACTAGAGAAACCGACCGAACCCGAAAGGGGCACCCAATATGCCCAATTGGGGCGCACGGCGATAGAGCGTTTCTTGGCTTTTTTTTCCAGTGGACATGCTGTGGAGAACTCGCGGGTTGTGAAGCAGCGCCGACCTTGTTTTGCCGCTTCGACCAATGGGATTCCAGGCCATGCTTGCGCTTGTGTGCCGGGGCCGGGCCCGCACCAATGGCCTTTCCTAGAGCGGCGTGCCGAATCGCGGAACGATTTCGCGCTTTCGCGCGCGCCTTTCGGCAGGCACGCCGCTCTAGACCAGTCATCGAAGTGTCAAACTCGGCGGGCGGTCACTGATTGGCCATGTCCTGCGTGCGCAAAAACTGTGAAACCGCCGTGGCGGCAAGGATAATTCCGTGCCGTCATGCCAAAGAAAAATCCGCCCAGGCCGTCTGAGCCAGACCCGCGTCAGGCTACTTCACGGTCATGTTGGTCATACACAGGGCGAACGGCCTATCGCTGGTGCTGGTGGAGGGAATCACGACAGTCACCGACACGATCGGCGTCGTGGCTGTGGCATAGGTTCCGGTCGTGGGGCTCCAGCAGGCCGTGTTGAACGATGTGATGGGAATGGGCGCGCCACTCGACCAATAGCCGGCATCAACGCAGAAGTGTTTGCCCGCGTTGTCGTCCAATTGAATTCGCGCAAACGTGTTACCCGTGTTGGTGCTCGAATTGGTGCCGACGACGCTGACGGTGATGCTGTTTGGAATCGTTATGGTGCTCGTGACGCCCGCTGCGGCATTCTGAGCCTGGTTCACGTTCATGCCGAAGCCGACGAGCGAATTGAAGGTAGTGTCCGCAGTCACGACGCCAGCGCTACACAACGCCGTTCCCGTCATTACCGGGACGCAGCCGTCATTTCCGCAGTAGGGCCAGATGCACGACGTCGAATTCGAGGCGCTGCCGACCCATGTGTAGCCAGCGCCGTGCAGTGAGCCAGCTTGCACGTACCCCGCACTAACCTGCAGGCTTCCGCTGGCAGTTGGAATGACGGTGTTATCGCACGAACTGCTACAGGCAGACGTGCAGGTGTCGTCAGCGCAAAGCACCAGATCGGTCAACAGCGGGTAGCCCTCGGGATACGCGTCCTCACAAGTGGTGACACAGGTGCTAGTGCAGGACGCCGGGGCAAGACAGGTAGTCAAGTCTACACAATCGGCGCTTTGTGTGCATGCCGTCAGCTGCGCGCAGCAGCCGCCCTTCAAGCAACCCGTGCATCCTGTGTCGGTCGAAGTTGCGGCGCAAACACCCGAGCCACCGGTACTAGGGCTGCCGCCGCTTGACGCAGCACCACCGGTACTAGGGCTGCCGCCGCTTGACGCAGCACCACCGGTACTAGGACTGCCGCCACTTGATGCAGCGCCGCCGGTGCTCGCAGCGCCGCCGGTACTAGAATTGCGGCCGCCTGTCGCAGCGCCGCCGGTGCTCGCAGCGCCGCCGGTGCTTGGACTGCCGCCACTTGACGAGACACCATCGCAGAAACCGTACTTGTGACATTGGACGTAACCGTCGTCCTCTCTGTAGTCCGGCGCGGTACAGCTGGACACCAGCAGGGTGACCATGAACTTGGAGAACGGGCGCAAAGATACCGAACGATTCATCAGAATCTCCCCTGAAGGCCGCTTGACGCAGGACCCATCCATGCGGACATCGTGACTCCATTGGAATTCGATTCCGTCACAACAAAACACAGGCCAGTGGCCGCGGCCACACCGCCCGCCACGAACCCAACGGTACTGACTGTTCGCAATGTTCGGTAACTCTCAAGTGCGTTGTGTTGTGTGCTCGCGCACACGTTGTCGATGCAGTCGCCGCTGCGATCCAAGGCAGACTTCTTGGAGTAAACAAGAGCACCGCTGACAGCGCCAACCGTCAGCCCCGCGCCACCGATACCCAGGAACACCCAGCCCAACGTCCGTTGGCTCGAACCCGAAGGCGGTTGCTCTGCTGGTGACGCGGGCTTGGTTTGCGTCGGCGCCGTTGAGGTCGGTTGTGGCGGCGTCGCCGTGGCGGGCGCGTTCGCAGCGGCCTGCGGGACATTGGGCGGTGGAACCGGGGCCACTGGGGCTACCGGGACCGCCGGTGCTACCGGTACCACCGCAATGGGCTGACTATGGGCCGGAAACGAGAGAGCCACTGGTAGTGTTTGGCCTTCGGTTACGGTGATTGATTGCTGAACGACCTGTTCGCCGCGCTTCGCCCTGACCTCATGAGTGCCCGGATTGACCGGCCGCGGCTGTCCGATCAACGGCGCGGGAACGACCGTTGCGTCAATACTCAATTCCACTTCGCCTGAGGGGACGCCCGGGAAAGTAATCTGCAACACGGGGATGCGTGCCAGCAGCTGTTTGCGTTCGCTTTCGGCGTCTTGTTGGGCCTTCTTTTGTTCGGTACTGTTGGTCGTTGCACTTGCGTCAAGACGCGACGCCTCCGCATACCGCTCAGAGGCCTCGACGAGACTTCCTACCTTGACCAGCGCGCGGGCATACCAAAGCAGAAGTTTTGAGGTCTTGGTGATAGCCGACGCGCGGCCCAACTTGTTGACCGCTGACTTGTAGTCACCCGCTTTGAAGTCCTTGGCGCCCTCTTCCGCCAGGGCGCGCGCCGCCGAGCGATCCGCATCACTGATTGCGGTCTGCGCCAGTGCCAGATGGCCCGTGCTTAGACTGACGATGGCGCCGCCGATGATTGCCGATAATAAAGCGTGCACGTGGTTCACAGTCGGTCTCCCTCAGGGTCAACTCAGAATCCAAAGTCTTCGGGTCTGTCCGAACCAGCCCTTCGGCTCGTTCGTCGGGCAGCCTGGCCACCCCTGGTGCGCGGCGGGGCTGCCGATGGCGCCGTGTCTGTCTTTGACTGCACAGGCGCGCTCGACGCAGACGGTCCCGGACTTGACGGCGCTGTGGACGCAACACTGGAAGCCGGTAGCACTGCGGGAGTCGAACCGGGCGCTGCTGCGCCAACGGCAGTGCCATTGGCTCGTGCGCTGGATAGCAAGGCCGCATCGGGCACTTTCCGAACTGGCCAAACCGCGGCCGCGACAGCGGCGGCAACGGCCAAACACACAGCAAGCACGGCCCACACAACGGGCGCCCGCTTTGCTCCGCGAATCGTCACCGACGAAGGCGCCGCAGTCTGGCCCATTACAAGCGGTGCGGAGACGTACTCGCGCGAGTCAGGCAGGGTTGTAACAGACAGGGCTTCTTGCGACGCAGCGACATTTGCCGAGTGACTCGACCGGACCCTGCAAATGGCGCGCAACCCGGCCGCTGCTTCGGCGACCGATTGAAAGCGCCGAGCTCGATCTCGCGCCACCGCGCGAGCAAACCATTCGTCAAATCCCGCAGGAACGGGAGCCACGCTGGACGGAACCACAATGGGATCACTGCAGATTGCCAGCAGCACCGTAGATAGTAGTTCGCCTTCGAAGGGTCGTCTGCCGGTAAGGCACTCAAAGGCAATCACCCCCATCGACCAGATGTCGGTGAGGTGGTTCACGTCGGGCCGTCCGTAGCCTTGCTCCGGGCTCATGTAGTACGGCGTTCCCAGCATCGTACCTGTATGGGTTTTGATACCGTCACCCACGAGCGAGGGCCCGACTCTCTTGGCAATGCCAAAATCGAGCAACTTTACGATCTCTTTGTCGCTTTGGCGAACCAAGAATATGTTGTCCGGTTTCAGATCGCGATGAACGATGCCCATCTGGTGCGCGTGACTGAGCGCACTTGCGGCTTGAACAAAGATTTCCGCCGTTTCAATGGGTGACAGGCGCCCAACGCGTTGGAGGCGCGCAGCCAGGCTCTCTCCATTCAGCAACTCCATTGCGATGAACGGACTGCCTTGCTCCACGCCGTAATCGAACACGTGCACGATGTGTGCATTCTGCAAAGCGGCCGCAGCCTGCGCCTCACGACGGAACCGAGCCAACCCCTCAGTACTACTGGCAAGCGTCGAATCCATCAGTTTGATAGCGGCAAATGCCCCAAGCTCTATGTGCTGCGCACGCCAGACACTGCCCATGCCGCCCTCGCCCAGCTTCTCCAGAAGGCGATAGCGCCCCGCGATGACTTGCCCTTGTGCCGCTTCCAATGAGTTCACGAATATCCAATGCAAACTAGCACAAGCGCAGCCAAAGCAGGGGCCAGAACCCCAAGCATGCTGCCGCAAGGCGTTGCCCGCCGCAAGCTCGCGCTTTCATTGTGGACTGTTGACCAGTTGGTCGAATGGCCAACTCGCGTTTACGCCTCGCAAACCGCTACGCCACTTCAGGCCGTGCATGCTCGCTCTATCGACTACACACGGCAATGACCTGTTTCAAGTCCGTTTGGCCTGCCAATATCTTGGCAATGCCATCCTGAAGCAAGGTCGTCATCCCACCCTGGCAGGAGAGTTGGCGGATATCGTGGACCGAGGCCTTGTGCTGAATCGCGTATTTTAGCGCATCGTTGGCGACGAGTAACTCGTGGATGGCAATTCGGCCGCGGTAGCCGCTCTGACCGCAAGCTTCGCAGCCAACGGCTTTCCACAACTTGATTTCACTTGGCAAAGCATCGGCAGTGAGCGCGGCGAAGAGGTCTTTGCCATAAAGTTCTGAGAGCTCGTTCAATTCATCTTCGTGAGCAACATGTGCTTCCCGGCATTGTTTACACAACGAACGGGCCAAACGCTGGGCCAACACGCCAAGCAAAGCATCGGCGAAGCTAAATGGGTCGAGTCCCATATCGATCAACCGCGTAACGGTTTCAGGGGCACTATTGGTGTGCAAGGTGGACAGCACCAAATGTCCGGTCAATGAAGCCTCAATCGCCGTGCTCGCCGTTTCGAGGTCGCGCATTTCACCGACCATTATAACGTCCGGATCCGCGCGCAAGAATGCGCGCATGGCATTGGCAAACGTAAATCCAATCTTGGCATTGACTTGAACTTGACGTAGGCCAGCCTGCGTAATTTCAACGGGGTCTTCAGCCGTCCAGATCTTCGTGTCTATGGTGTTTATGGCTCCAAGAGCCGAGTGCAAAGTGGTCGTTTTCCCAGAACCCGTTGGGCCCACGCACAGGACAAGACCATAGGGTTGTTTGACAAGGCCTTGCAGGGCCGCCAAATTGCGCGCAGAAAGGCCCATATTTTCCAGCGGAATTGGCTTTGATGCTGCGAGAATGCGAAGGACCAAGTCTTCGTTGGCGTTAACCGTCGGAATCGTCGCCACGCGAAGTTCAATTTGTTTGTCGGCGATCTTGAATCGGATCTTTCCGTCTTGCGGCTTGCGCCGCTCCGAGATATCGAGTTGCGACATAATCTTGAATCGAGCCACTAGCGGGAGGCGATACGCCGCGGGAATCTCTTGATAGGCTTGGCAATCGCCATCGATGCGGAAGCGCACCATGACCGTACGTTCCTTGCCATTAGGCTCCACATGAATATCCGAGGCGCCTTTGCGGTACGCGTCGATAATGATTTGATTGGCCAATTTGATGATTGCATTGTCGGACTCCATGACCTGTCCGACTTCCAGCGTCTCCGCTTCTGCACCGAACTGACCATCGTCCGTGGCCAACACCTTGAGAATGTCATCCATCTCCGTGGCGACCTTCTTCGAATCCAACTGGTCGAGATACGTCGGGATGTATTTTTCCAGTTGACTTGGCGTAACGACGACTTCACACACCTGCTTTTTGGTTCGAAGCCTCACCAAATCAATGGTGTCAACTGCCAACGGATCGGCGAGCGCCAACGTTACGGTTTTGTTATCTGCATCCACGGGGAGCACTTTGTATTTTTCGATGAAATCTTTGGTTAGTTCTTCAATGGCCGCCAAATTGATCGCACATTGATCGAGGTCGAACGAACGGTAGTTGGAATTTCTTGGCCAGAGTCATCGACAGGTCAACCTCCGAAACCAACTTGAGTTCGACCAAGATCTGACCAATTCGCTTGCCGCCACGGCGTCGTTGTTCAGACAGTGCCTTTTCGATATCCTCGGCAGAGGCTAGGCCTGCCTCAATCAGTACTTCACCCAGTCGGGTACCCTTGCGCTTCTGCAATGCCGTGGCTTGTTCCAATTGGGCTTGGTCCAACTTGCGATGTTGGATCAGGATTTGGCCAATTGGTGTGCGCACCGTGCTGTTCTGTTCGTTCAGGCCCTGCTTGAGTTGCCCGTCATTGACAATGCCATCGCGTACCAGCATGGCCCCCAGGGGTTCGTTGACTTCCCTGAGATTGACGCCGTGATTGTAGAAGAAGATCTCGCGAAACGGGGATTGTGGCTCGGCCGGGCGCGCATAGAATCCAACGGCACCGGCGCTCTCTTCTTCCTGTCGGTCAACGAGGAATGTCTTTTGACCTGCAACGTGAATTTTCAATTCACCCTTTCGCGAACTGGGTCGCGGTGGGGGTTCACCCGTCACACGGTGAAAACCGACATAGCAGATCCGCTCCGCGGGAAATGATCCGCGTGGTGAGGTTGACGACGACAACAGGAGCGTCACATCTGGCATACGTGGGGAAAAGCGCGCCAAGTGGCCGACGTGGACCTGGCCGTCAATAAAACCAAGCGATACCTGTGCAGGTGCTGGGCCGAAAGTCCGATCCGCAAGCATACTTGTAAGCCCATACGGCCAACAGCGGAACCAGTTGAACGGCACGCGCGCGGCGATCACAGGCCGAAAGGCCAGCACACTATTGTTGCCGAACCGCAGAAATGCTTGGGTCCGATGTCACGGCGCAGCACTCGATGAAGTTATTGGGGCATGACGGCACGTGGCTACTCGTGCCGTCATGTCATAGAGAAGAAGATGGGCGGTTGGGATTACACCTTGGCGCCGCTGGCCGCATTCCACTTGACCGTCACCGGAGCGCCGGCGCTTCCGTCAGCTTTCTGCGGCGTATAAGTGTACTCGACGACCGTAAACACCAAAGTGATCGTTTCCGTGAGTCTGCCGTCGGCCGTCGCTGTCCCCGTGGTAACGGACGTGACCATCACGCTGTCCAACTTGAGCTTGACCATCTCGATGTTTGACTTGCCACCCGCCTTGATGATCGTGAATTGGGCCTGCGGCATTACCTTGCCCTGTGCGGTATCGATGAACAGCGTTGGACTCGCAGCATCGACATACTTGGTGAGCGTCAATGCATTGACCGTGGCTTTTCCAGCGGCGCCTCCGCCAACTTTGGCATTGGGTTGAACGACGCCCCAGCTGTATGACAGAACGTCTATTTCGCCCGCATGACCCGCAACAACACTCTCCCCTTTGACGTCGCCGATCTTGGCAACCATGGTTACTGCCGCATTGGCAAGCTGCGTTGCCATCAGGCTGCCCGCTAGTACCGCACACATCACACAATTTCTGATCCAGTTTCTCATCGCGTTCCTCTCTGCTTACGTTGATTCGACACCGGGCCTGCTCAATTGCCCGGTAAACCCTGACTCATGTCTGCGCCATTTTAGCGCGAGATGCTTTTGAATCGAAATGCCTAGGGAAGCAAGCGCCAATTCGCTCAGGGAATTGGCTGCGCGGGTAGAACCTTGGCGTCATTTCCCCAATCTACCAGCAAGAGTGCCATTTCGTGGAGCGTTTGCGCGGCGTTTGCCGGGTTGGCAGCGAGCAGGGTGTCCACCTGATTGCTGCGAGCGATGAGTCCGCCCGTGTTGGGCACCAAGGTACACTGCAGCCGCAATGCGCGCTTGCGCAACCCGGGTGGAACGGCCGGCAATGCGGCATCAAGTGGCATCACAGCGGCCAGGAACACATCGACGCGCGGTAGGCAGTTATTCTTGTCTAACGGGGCCGGGTCAAAGTCAAACGCAACAGGGTAGTCCCTTAAAGTCCCAAACGCGACCTGAAAGTGGCGACTAGGAAACAGCTGCATGATCGGATACGGCCCCACCCAAAACTGATTCAGCCAATCCACCCAGTTACTCATATGCGAGCTGGCAGTTCCGTTGACTTGATCCGCCAGAGTATTCGCCACCTCTGCCAGGTTGGAGATCCGCACGCGCCGAGAGCGGCGCTTGTTTCGCAGTACGAGCACGATGCACGCGGTCGCTAGCGCGAGAAACCACGGCAACGCTACGGTCTGCTGCCGCAATCGTTCGTCGCTCAAGAAAAGGAACGTAACAAACAGCGCCAGGGCTGAGGTGATGCCCAGAAAGACACACGCAACGATGTACGGAACGTCATGACCCGTTGTGGAACGATAGACCGTGGAAAAGGCAGT
Source organism: uncultured delta proteobacterium (assembly GCA_963811985.1). GTDB lineage: Bacteria > Myxococcota_A > Polyangia > Polyangiales > Polyangiaceae > FEN-1139. Next base: position 70,951 of record CAWEUH010000017.1, on the reverse strand, counting down.
GCGCTCGAGGCGATAGCGGGCCATCGCGGCTGAGCGCAACTCGCCGCGCTCCCCCTCGAGTGCCCGATCGATGACCTCCGAGTCAGCGACAACGGCCTCGCCGCAATGGGGGCAGCTGCAACCGGTTTGGCCAATTTCGAACGGCAGCGGACCGCCGCAATGGGGGCACTGTGCAACCTGGGCTGGCGGCTGTTCGTCCCGCTTTTCCCGCTTTGATCCTGCGCGGTTACCGAACACTACAAAGGCCAGGAAGAAGGCAACCAGAGCAACCGGCCCAACCACGCGTGTCATCTGGGCAGGATCTACGCGATGCGTTGCCACAAGCACCAAGAACAACACTTGGATGGCCAGTATTGGCACGGCATATTTCCGAAACATTTTCCAACGCGATTGGCCCTTGCCTTCAGGGCCGTACCATCCTGCGAGATTGGCGCGCTCGGCGCGTTGGTGATCGATGCGGCTTGACATGGCCCCGACTGCGTGGCGGTACCGGTGCAGTTCCTCCCGTTTGCGCGCGGGGATCGCTTGATTGTGTCCACAATACGGGCAGCGCGCCCAATCGCCGTCGGCGATTGGGATAGGCGCATTGCACTTTGCGCAAAGGATACTGTCAGCAACCGGGTGCGATGATTCCGAGTCCACGACCGGGGCATGCATCCCATGACTCAATAGCCAGGGCAATGGACATGTTGTAGGGTGCCCTGGCGTGACATCGAACATCCTTCGTCGCAGCCGAATAATGGGCATTGGGGGACTCTTGTTGCTACGCCCGCTTGGCTGCAAGCCGTTGAGAAAACAACTCTGGCGCGGCGGGCAGCGAACCGGTGTCAAGGTGGCCGCAACGGCGCCATCCGCCTCGCCGCAAATTGAAACTGAGTCCGTCGCATCACCCGACACGACTCCTAGTACGGACTTCACGCTCGAACGTGTTCGCGCGTTGGTACAAAGGTCCTGGCGCGGACTGGCCCTGCTCTCTGCTCTCTCGTGCGCCGGGCCAAAGCCGATTCAGCCTCCTTGCGCGACGTCACAAACTGTCCCATTCGAAGCCAAGCAGCCCGGCGCCACGACTGATGCGTCGGGTGCACTACCGTCGGACGCCGAAGGAGTCTGATTTAATCGAGCCGTCGAAGGAAAGTCCGCTTCGCGTTTTGATGCGTTGCCCGTCGCCCGCGGGGCTGTGCTTGATCACGCGCGAAGGTGTCACGCCGGTGCGCGCTGTGCGAAATGCCTCGGGTTATACGTTGGAACGTCTTACGCAAGGCAGCGAACCCCCAATCAAGCTCAGCCAACCGCATTCGGGAGACAGTCGCTGGCAATTGACCGACGTTGCGACGTTTGTGCAGTGGCGCGACCCGCATTTGATGACGCTCTTTCGAACCACCGGATCGCGGACGTTCTTCGGCATCGACTCGCGCCGGCTGCAGCATCGCGAATGGCTGCGCAGTTATCTTGGCTACCTGCGGGGTCGTCAAGAGGCTCACCTGTCCGACCTGTTGTCTAGCATCGATCCGAAGGCGCTCGCTCAAGTGGGCGGCCCCCGAAGCTATATCGCACAGCAGGCGCGAATGACGATAGCGGATCTCGAACCCGGCGCCCCACCCGACGTGGAAGCCCACCTGCACGAGTACCTGGACAAAATTGATCGATTACTGGCCAATGCTGGCACAATTTGGCCACCGGCAGACGACACATACATCTTCGAACTCATGGACCGCAATTGGCACAATACGGACACAATAACGACAAAGGACGGCGTTTTCGTGACGTGGGTGCACTACGAGTCAGGTGTGCTATTTCCTGATCCGACATGCAGGGGCAGCCACCCGCCGCAAGCGGTTGCTGTGCCTAGTAGCGGCGAGCTGTCGGTGGTGTGCGTGCAATTAATGGCGCTTGCGGACCGACACGAGGACCGGAGAATCACGTATCTCGAAGCCCAGACGTACCCGGCAAAGCAGAGCGTGTATCCCATCTTTTTGTTGGTAGATCAGCACAGCGAGATCGTGGGCATGCACCTGATTGGGTATATGGCCTCTGAAGTGTTCGCAACCCCGGAAAGCACCACGCGCGAACGCGATCAGCTGGTCCGCATGAACGCCGCTGAACTCGCCCATCAGGCAGAATAGGGTCTGACCTTCACCTTGGCCTATATTCGTGGTACGCGAACCCAATGAAGCGATCGCTCGCTGCATGGCTCGGGTTGGGCGTCGTCGTTGCAGCAAGTGCGCTGTTTTGGGGACATGTCCGGCACGGAAACGACGGGGCCACCCGCCGGACTAACGTTGCCGCCAAGGCGAGGAAAGCCATCGTCTCCGGCGCTGTCGAAGCACGAAGACAGGCCGCGTGGCAGCTGGCGCTAGATCCACGCGCTGCCAATCGTGAGGCTCTCGAACAGGCGCTCGCTGACCAAGACGCAGAGGTACGGCGCGTGGCCGTGCTTGGGCTCGGGTGGCTCAAAGATCCAGGTTCCCTAAGCGTCATCGCGCACGCAACCACGGACCCGGACCCGGCAACGCGCCGCGATGCGGCTTGGGCGCTAGGTGAGTTGCCGGATCGCCGCGGTTGTGACGCGCTCGCCCCTTTGATAGAGGACAAAGAAGCCCCGGTCGCCAGAGCCACAGTCTCCGCACTCGGCCGGCTCGATTGTCCGCCGTCTGCGCTGGTCTCGGTTGACGACGCGCACCTGCAGGATGTGTATTTCGGGCGATCCGTAGTGTCGTCGTTGATACGCATCAAAGCGCCTGAGGCGCTCGATGTGCTCGAGCGGGTCGCGCAGAGCAATCTGGAGCACGCTTTCGAATTCGCTGCGGCCATCGACAATTGCCGCGGCATAGCGTTCATTGTTTCGACGGCAGCAGTCCGCGACGACAGCCAGATGAATGATCTTGCGTCGCGCACGCTGCAGGGCTCAGCCCAGCCTTGCACACTCGACGCGCTGCTCGCCCTGTCGAACGGCGATATTGCCACCCGACGCCAGGTAGCGACGTTCCTTTTGGCGCTCGGCAGTCCGAAAGCCATGGACGCGCTCAAGCAGCTTCAGAAAGACCCCGACACGAGCGTGGCAAAGGTCGTAACGGACGGCCTCGCCCAAGCGTTCAAAGGTCGGCTCGCGCAGCCCCGGGACCTTGTATTGTTGACGAAGTCCTCGCAGGACAAAGACCTTGGTGAACTCACGGAGCAGGTGTCGCGCGCCAGAATCTTGCGACTACTTGTTGACGCGGGACTCACATCGCGCAGTGGCCAACTCGCGTGGCTCGCCGATGCCCGCGGTGACAAAATTGTGCCTCCCCTTCTCGATCGACTCACGCCGACGACGGTCACAAACTGGCGGTACGAAGCGGCCCTCAGCGCTGCAGCGGACGAGAGCGCACTTGCCGCGCTCTCGCAAGCGGCCCACCATACCAACCCAAATATCCGCGAGATAGTTGCGCAAAGCCTGATGCGAGTCGCACACCCGGATGCGCGAGCGCTGTTGGCAACACTCACGGGCGATCCGGAACCAAAGGTTAGAAAGGCGGCTTGGTACGCCTACCGGCGCTCGGCCAAGCTTGAGGCGGAAGATCGTATCGTTTTATTGCTCGATAGCGATCGAGCAAAAGACGTCGCAATCGCGTACGGCGCGCTGCGCTTTTACCCAGGGGCGGCTGCGTTTGCGCAGGCCTTGCACGACCTTGAGTCTGACGACGCAACGCGACGGGATGCCGCTAGCAACATGCTTACGACGGTAACCGGCGCGCAGAGCCGAGCGCTTCTGATGCGGCTTGGAACCGCACCCAAGCTCCGCGGGAGGATTCTCGATATCTTGCGCAAATACAAGATGGTAAGTGAAGTTTCACTCTCGCGTGCCGACATCATACCGCTTATCGTGGACGTCTTGAATGACGCCGATCCAAAGATCGCCGAGGGGATGGCCTGCGTGTTATCGCAGGTCTCGGGCAACCTCAACCCACAGACGGAAGCGGAATACCGGCGCAAAGGCGCGGCCGCAAGCCTGCGGAAGATCGTAGCCAAGGGGTCCGAAAACGGGCGCGCCTGCGCCAAAGACGCGCTCGCTGCCATCGGCGAAGATGAAGGCCTTTTGCCCCTGTTGGATGCGCCGGATAGCCCGTACGATTTTGCGGACTGGGCAAAACGCCTCAAGGGGCGGGTAACCGTAGCCATGGCGAGGCGCCTAATACAGCGCCTGACGCCCGATGGCGACACGTACGATACATACGCTATGGATGTGCTCAAGACAGCATCGCCGGAAGTGCTCGGTCAATCCTACGTGCCAGCGCTGTGCGAGGGGTCCTCGACCGTTCGCGCGCGCCTCGAGAGGATTTCTCTCACGTGGGGCGTACCGGATGGCATTGCCAAACTCGGGCCCGGTAGCGAACGGCAACGTCTCGTCACATGGATCCATACGGCGCTTGTTGCAGGAACCGACGACGATCGAATCTTGGCGGCGAAACTCATAGTCGAGCTTCGAGATGCCAAGTTGATCGACACGTTGCTTGCATTGGCTCAGAAACTCCGCGAAGGACGTGTCTGGGAGGGAACACTCGATGCGCTCGCTGAGATCGGGGAGGTGCGTGCTTTGCCGCTGATTCTCCAGGCGCTTGCAACGTCGAAGCCTCCAGGGTACCTAAGAAGATATCTGCGATGGTACGATGATCCCCGGGCGCGCGCCGCGTTGCTATCGGCCGCTACCGGCATCGAAGAGCGCAATTCAGCAGTTGACGACCTGGCAGGGCTGCTGCCTGACGAGCAATGGGCGCTGCTCGTTCAACGCGTCAATGCGGACTGCGGCGGTGAGTGTAGCTGCTACCAGTGGCGCACCCTGTCATTGCTGAAGGTCCCGACTGCCGCGGCTGACCTCGGCGCGCCCCTGTGCACGCCCGGCAATATCGAGTACAATATCGCGTTGCGCGGAGACCGAATTTCTAGCGACGCATTGTTCGCCTTGCTCGCGGCACTCGACACGGACAAGTGCCCGGCTGCAATGCGTCGCTGGAAGAGTCCGGAGACCCTCGATCTGCTCTTGGCGGCAATGAATCATCCTAGCCCCAAAGTGCGAAGCAGTGCCGCGCGCTGCCTCGCCGACTGGCAGGCGCCGGGTGCGCTAGGGCCGCTTGTGGCGGCGCTCGACGATCCGATTTCCGCTGTTCGGGTCGCTGCAGCCAGCTCGCTTGGAGTCCTTCAAGACTTGAATGCAGAGCCGTACCTTGGCGACTTTCTTGCGCAATGGCCGCCAAAGTCCCCGGAATTTGCATCCGGGCTGTGCGCTTGGGCCAGTCTGCGAAAACACGCCGCGGCCAAGGCACTTTCAGCGTACACATCTCGGAATGAGTCAATGGACGACATCGCGTCCCCGGTCATCCGCGCATTGGGCTGCACGCGTTCCGCTGCTGCAATCGCGCCGCTGAGCGCTTATCTAGAGCGCTACGAGTACACCACTTTGGACGCCATCCGAGCCCTCGGCAGCACGAGCCAGCCCGCCGCAGCGGCTCCCTTGCTGAAGCTTGTGCAGGACGGTCCCTTTCCGGGACGGGCCATGTCAGCATTGAGCGACCTTGCAAGTCCTGACGCATTGGCCCCTGTGCTCACCGAACTCGAGCTTCTATCTCCCGCAACTGAAGATTCTTATCGCGATGGGGTGATCCACGACGTCAGCAAGTACAAAGATGCGCGGGCCGTGGACGCTCTTATGAAAGGGCTCACCAATGCGCGCTGCAGCGATGCCGTTTTCTATGTGTCAACGCTGGCCAAGATGCACGACAAACGCGCGATCCCGGCGCTTGAGCAAACGGGCCAACGTTGCAGGCTCAACTTCTGGTCCGAAATACGGGAGATCAGCGCCAATTGAGGCATTCCGTGAGCCTGACACGTCCGTCGTGAACTTTTTCTTTGGCTTCGTACGGCACGTGGCTACGGCTTGGCCCTCGCCGCGCCTTATGCGAAGCGTGCCGTCATGACCAAAAAACGTGCGAGTTCACGCTCACGGAAGATTTCTCCCCCTTGAAGCGGACCGTGCGTAAAAACCGCCTGTCAACATCCCTGGCTTGTTTGACCCCACAGCAGTCTCGAACGGATGATTCCATGAGTGATGTTACGAAAAACGGTGCTCTGCCGAGTCCCGTGACTTACAATCGGCGGCAATTGGATGAGTGGATCGTCGCTTGACCCAGCCCGCGCTCGGAACAATAAGTCCCGATGCACGCACACGCGGGCACGTAACGGCATGACATGGGCTACACGCCGCAGTTGGTGGCTTGAGGCTTCGGCACTCTTGCTGCTTTCGAGTCTTGCGCTGTGCCACGCATTGGGTTTCCGAGTCAACTCCATTGATGATGCGTACATCACCTATCGTTATGCGGAGAATCTTGCGCATGGACATGGGTATGTGTTCAATGTGGGCGAGCGCGTCGAGGGAACGTCCACATTCCTGTTCACGATATTGCTTGCCGTTGCCGCATTGCTTAGGGTCGATATCGAACTGGCTTCCCGTTGCATCGGCGTGGCGTGTTTTGTCGCTCTTGTTTGCCTTGTGTTCGAACATACTCGAAAGATTTTTGGGGGAGCCTTCGGCTCTTGGCTTGCGTGCGGCGCTGCCTTGCTCATCGCCAGCTCGACAGCATTGGCCTTTCATGCTGCCATCGGGATGGAGCTGCTGCTGTACACGCTGCTGCTGAACGCCGGCGTGTTCGGCTATTGTTGCAATGCGAACAATCCATGCCAGAGTCCTCACTGGATGCTGTGGTTGGCACTGGCTGCGGCCACGCGAACCGAAGGCCTATTTGTCGGGATTGCCTTGCTCGTTTGCCGCGGCTTGAGAGGCGTCTCGATGGGCATTCGTACGGCACTGCGTTCGAACGCTACCGCCCTTGCGTGGCCGACCCTCGAGTTGGGTGCCGTGTTCTTGCCGCTGTCGGTGTTTCGTCGGCTCTACTTCGGCACCTGGGTTCCCAACAGCGTCGTGGCCAAGAGTGGCTTCTTTGATCAACTTCGCGCGCTGTCGTTAATCGATGTCATGTCGCGCATTTCCCACGAACAAGGCCTTTCGATGCTCGTTTCGTTCAGCAAAGACCGCTTCGGTTATCTGCTGGTTTTGGTGCCACTAGGGCTGGCGAGCATTCGCTATCGTCGTCAAACTGCGACGTTTCTACTCGTCAGCGCGGTGTTGGCTGCAGTCGTGATTTGGAACAATGGTGATTGGATGCCCCACTCGCGGCTGCTCGCTCCGCTATTGCCGTTGGCATGGGTCGCCGTGGCCACATCGCTGGCAGTTCTTCACAACTTCGGCACGTACTTCCGATGGATTGCAGTGGTCACGTTGGTCATTGCGCTCGCATGCCTTGGGTATGGTTTGGATCGCTCATTTTACGTACGAACGTTCACCTCCGAACCGAATCGAGTCGCCAACTACATGCTCGAGTTGGGTCGAGCGTTGGCTGCCACGCAGAAAGGGCATGAATTGCTCGCCACGGATATGGCAGGCCGCGTTCCGTATACGTCGCGCCTTCGCACGTTGGACATGTTTGGACTTTGCGACAGGCACATCGCGCAGCATGGGATGCCCATGCTGCACATGGGAAGAATCGATCCCTCGTACGTTTACAGCAAACGACCGGATTTCTTCTTCTACAATCTGACCAACACGGTTCACTGGATGTTCGAAAGTCACGAGTTTCTGCCGTATGCAAACGACTATTGGGTGGTGACAACGCCGTTTGCAGCCAAAACTGGCAATCGACACGGCAAGATACTGCTCGCGCGCAAGGACTTGCCTCGCCTCGCAGAGCTGGTCCGGCATCTAGACGCGAAGTTGGTAAGTCCGCAGTCATTGTGAAGGCGGGCGCGCCGCAACTGATCAATCCCAAACCATGTTGGGCAAGTGTAGGTTTATTGCGTCAATTGATCTGAACGACCCGGAAACCATCTGTGCCTGCCGCAACATAGACAACGTGATTATCCACCGCAAGCCGCGCGGCTGTTACGCCAATCGGGCATTGGCCGATTAGCTTGGGTGCGGTTGGCACGGTCGTGTCCTCTAGCACTAGGTTGTCGTCCACGCCTACGTAGGCGACACTTCCTGCTGCCGCGATGGCGTTGACTCCGTTGGAGGAGTTCGAGGTTAGCTCGACCGGCGTGAGCGGCGCACTGATGTCCACGATCTTCAACCCGGACATGCACGGGACATAAGCGGTTTGCCCCACCAAGGCAAGATCACTAGCAAAAGTTAAGTCATTCAACGTGGCAGTCACGAGTGGCGCGTCAGCGTTTGATACATTAACTACGGCCAGGCCGTCTAGACCTGCCGCGAACAACCAACTGCCCTGGATGGCGAGTTGGTCTACACCAAACGGCGAGTCGCCAGTGTTTCCCAGATTCTTGGGCAACGACAGGTCACTTACGTCAACCGAGTATATGCCCCACGCGTCCAAACCAGCAACGTACGCAACCGAGCCACTGACGACTACCGCGCCATCGTTGGGACTTGGCACCGAGGACGGGCGCGCAAGCACGCCTCGCTGCGCGGGTTGCAATGGGTTGCTGACGTCCACAATGACCAAGCCCTCAATACTGTCGAGCACATACGCGGTTTGCCCCGACACGGTCACAGCCGTCGCACTACCCGCTGTGGCAAGGGCGCCGACTATTTGGGGCGACAACGGATTCGAGGTGTCCACTACGACGAGCCCCTGGCTGGCGGCCGCCACGTAGGCGTATCCATTGGCGGCGAAAACTCCCCGCGCGTCACTGATTGCGACCGATCCTACGGCTTGGCACACGTTTGACGTTCCGGTCGCTGCACCGCTTCCTCCCGTAGTACTCGGGGGAAGACCGTTGGTACTACTCCAACCAGCCGTGTTGTCTGTCCCCCCTGAATTCCCGTTGCCAAGGCCGCTGCCGCCGCCCGTTCCGTCAACCGACGTAAAGGCGCAGTTGACCGTCCACGACCCGTGATCACTCAACTCGGGCAACTTGTACGTGCCGGATCCGGTGAACCCTCCGTGGGCAGACCGAAGCGCGCCCGTAAACGAAATGCGCTGTCCAATATCGCCAAAGACAACCTCAGCCCCCTGCGCTGTCCCCGTCAGAGCCGTATCGTACATGCCGATCGCGTTGACGGTGAGCGACCCCGTCAGCGCGCCACCCGACTCTGAAAGCGATACTTCGAAGGGGCCTGTGGCAGAATAGACGGAACTCGCATAGGTACCAGAACACTCAGCCGCCCAGGTGCTGGGCAAAGGGGTACCTGCCGTTGTCGTGGAGTCATTGCCACCGCATCCCGGATTCAACAGCGTGAAACTGAGCCCCAACACGCAATATAGCTTCGAATGCATCGGATACCTTTGGCATCCATACCCGTTAAAAGCGGATCGAAGCAAGACGTCCTGTTGGGCCAACGGACCATTACCACCAGCCGAAGCGCGATCACGACCGCCGCGACGGGCAAGTTGCCTTGCCGTACCAGAGGTGATTAGGGCATGACAGTTTCGAGAACGGTTGACTGCGGTTCTGCGGTCACAACGATTCCTTTGCGCGCCGATCAGCGGTAGCATCTCTTACGTGGCGTCGACTTTCTCATCTGGCCCAGTGTTCAAATTTGAGGAGATCGGTTCCGATCTCCCACGTCCTCCCTTTGCGGCAATGCGATTTCTACTGTCGCGAGGCATGCGTTTGCGTCAGGGGGCCTGGACTGATCTCCCGCTGGACTTGCGCAAAGCCATGGTCGAGGAAGGCGCCCGCGACTTGTTGCGACCCACGGTGGGCGAAGCGCTGACGAAGAATATTCCCGTGCGCGCAATTGAGCTAACCCCCCAAGACTTGGACATGGACGAATCTCCCGAGCTTGGCGTCATTGAGTCGCTGGGTATCCACGCTGACGTTCTTCGAGTAGGGTGGGCAAATCTTCCCCATCTGTGTCGTTTCGTCCTCAACAGACTCGCGCCGAACAAACGCCTCTTGTGGCACGCCTGGAGCGAAATCACGGGAAGCGGACCCCCACCGAGAACCTGGCGGGGCCTGCTCGCGCATGCGGAAGTTCGAGTTCTTGCCACCGGCGACACGGGAAGGAACATTCTTCGCCTCCTGGCTTCCGGGCAACTAGTCGATGGCAAAGGGCTGGTTCTCGCCAGTGCTTCGGGCAGACGCGCGGCACGCGTTACCCCGGAGATTTTCGACCTTCATAGCGGCGCGGGCGTTGGCGTGGTTGAACTGGATTGGACAGTTCAGCTTGCCGGGGCCGCCGTGCTTTGGCAGGCCCACGTAAGCACGCAAGCCGGGGAGTTCTTCCCAATCGCGTCGTTGTATGCAGCATCAAGCGCGGCCGTATGCGTCGCCGACATGCTCAAGGAATTCGATCCACAGGTTACCGTCCGTGAGGCAAAACTCGTCGAAGAAGAGTGGCAAGTGGGTCGGTACGACCAGGAAGACGCCACAATGATGTTCGACGCACGGTAGGGCCCTATTGATCGCGCCGGTACGCCGCACAACCGGCAATTCGCCGCTCGATTTCGGCAAGTAAACGGCGGTAGCCGTCACCGCCGACACCGCCGTAGCGGGCTTGGAATTCAGCATCTTGCAGGTTCTCGGGTAGGCCTTGAGCCGAGGGGAAGTAGTCATCGACGTCGAAGCCGCGCGACAGCCTTTCGGCCAGCGTGCGCGCGGAAGCTTCATTGCGTGTGGCGACTTCGGCAAATGTAGTGCCGGCGCGATCGGCGAGAAGATCGCCAAACGAAAACCCGCTGCCACCCGCAGCATCTTTCTCTTCTTTGAATAGGCCGCTCGCATTGCTCACATTGCTGGCGGCTACTACCGTGAGCGCCGCGCTAACGAAGAAGTGCTTGGGCCAGTCCTCGCGCCCACGCAACATCGCGCCATGGTACGCGCTCTTGAGCGCGTCGCGGGTCTTGGCATCCAGCGACAGGCCGATCAACGTTGCAACGCGCGGGTGGCCAAGGGCGACACCTAGCGCAAGGATTGCATTGCGGTTCTCCTCGACGGCATGCGCCGTCGCGGCGCGAGCGCGTGCGAAGCGAAATGCTGTCTGTACCGCCATGGCAAATCGGGCATCGCCGCTGCTTGGCTGTGCGGCAGTGGCGAGATTGACGAGGTAAGCCTGGACGCCGCCAGTTTCGAATGGGTCAGCGTCCGAATGAAACAGTTTGGCAATGAAGCCACTCGGCGGTTCGCCATGTCCATAGGTGACGGTTACCGCATCCGATTTGATTTTGACGCGACGCAGGATCTGCAACAACGGCTTTACCCGCGCATTGTTACTCACGGTCCGGGACAACCGGCGCGACAGTGACCCAAGCAAGCGCGCCGGCACCTCGAGACGGCCAATTTGCAGGCGTGCTGCGCGCAGCGTGAGCACCGAGGAACGGAAGTCAAGGCCGCCCTCGGCAACTGAGATTTAGATAGTGTGAACCGCCTGCAATGGGGGTCGTAGCTTGGAGTTTTGCGCGACTTTCAGAGAGATCAATCCGAGCCGTGCGCGACGGCGCATTCACCGACAATCCCCATGCCAACAAGAAATTGAGATCGCGCGGTTCGAGACGCAGATCGACGGTTTTGCCTTGTTCGATCTGCAAGGGATTCTTCCCAGCAAACAGTGCGTACACGCGCCGCTTTTCCGCTGAAGTGATCTCAGGAGTTTGCAATGTGAGCGGGCTGGATTCTATCGCGCGACGGGTCAGCGCGGCACAAGCTGCCACCAACAACGCAATGGCCAGACCCAACTCCGGTAGGAACAACAGCCGCGCCAGTATGCCTCGAGTCCAAGCCATTGCAGCCCAGCACCCGACGAAACAGCCTAGCCATGGGACGAACAGTTCAGTCGGTTCGACAGCCGCGAGACTAGAAGCGGCAATCACCTGGACGATGCGGGCTAGTAAGAACGAACCCAGTAGCGCGGGCAACCAACCGCGAAAGACCCTGTCGAGCCACCTTTGCCGCATGGGCAGCGCAAGCACCACAAGATATCCGAGCGGCAAGTAGCGCGCAAAGGTTGCCAATGCGCTAAAGGCAATCTGCCGAACGGCTCGGAGCAGAGCCGCCATGCTTGGCGCATCGAAAACGTCAACTTCAACGGATGGCGCACCGCGAGCCCACAACACGAGCAGCACGAACCAGACAAGCAATCCCAACAGAACAAACCAACGAGCAACTTTTGAACGGGTGGTGCCGCTTTGCATGGCTTCGCGACCGCTCATCTAGCGCAAAAGCCGGGCAACGGTATCGACGAGTTGAGAGGCGTTGTAGGGCTTGGGTAGCACTGCCAAAAAGCCGTGCCTTTCGTGGTCGGACATCACGCCGTCGTCCGAGTAACCGCTCGACACGATGATCTTTGCCTTCGGATCAATTGCCAGCAACTTGGCAGCAGCTTCACGGCCTCCCATGCCACCGGGCACAGTCAGGTCGAGGACAACGGCGTCGAAACGTCGCCCGTGTTCCATGGCCTCACGGTAAGCGGCTATCGCCTCCTCGCCGGTTGCTACGAGCCATACGTCGCAGCCTGCCCGGCGCAGCGCCCGCTCTGCAACGTTGCGCACGACCGCTTGGTCGTCCATGAACAGCACCAGAGCTTGGCTAATCGAGTCGGCTTGTATCGGCAACGGTGACTCCGGCTCGGCCGTTCTTGCCAGCGGAAAGTAGCTGTGCACGGTCGTCCCAACCGCAGGCTTCGACGCAATGGTAATTCGGCCTCCGTGCGATTGCACGATTGAGTACGTGACGGCAAGACCAAGCCCGCTGCCGTGGGATTTCGTTGTAAAGAACGGCACAAACAGGCGATCGAGAAGCGCCGGGTCGATTCCTGAGCCGTGGTCGCGAATCTCGATGTGTACCTCCTGCGACTCGCCAGTTTGTTGTGAGCGCTCGACATCGATCTTAACCTGGACGGTTCCGCCGCCCGGCATGGCCTCCACGGCATTGCGCACGATATTCTGAATCGCTTGGGCCAGTTGCCCCTCGTCACCCAGCACAAGCACGCCCTGCTTGGGCAGGTCGAATTGGCATTGGACGTTGGTGCCCCTGCACGCAAGGCTCGCGGAGTCTCTCACGATTGGCACGATGTCGGTAACCTTGCGCAGCGGCGTGCCGCCTTTGGCAAAGGTCAGAAGCTGACGGGTCAACGCGGTGGCTCGGAATGCAGCCCTTTGGGCTTGGGCAAGCAATTCCGCTGCCTCACTGCCTTCGTCGCAGTACGTTTCGGCAAGACTCATGTTACCAATTAGCCCCGTGAGCAGATTGTTGAAGTCGTGCGCAATGCCCGCCGCCAATGTTCGAATGGATTCCAGTTTCTGGAAATGGACCTGTTCGTGTTCGCGCTGTCTTCGAATCGTCGCGTCTCGAAACACGCCCACGACGCAGTCTTTGCCCGACACCGTGGTGGAGCGAGCCGTCACGTCGGCAAGGAACACCGACCCATCGGCTCGCAACATGGGCACTTCCAGCGCGTGATCCGTATGTCCTTCGACCATCGAAACGAATGTCGCGATGACCTCATCCATGTGATCACTTGGATGAATGGCGCTAATCGTAAGCTCAAGCAGCTCAGTCGCCGAGCGACCCAGCATGCCGCAGATCGCTGCGTTGACCATGAGGATTTTGCGATTCGAAACGTCCGCCACGATAATACCGTCTCCAACCGTCTCGAAGACGTAGCGAAAGCGGGCCTCGCTTTCCGTCAGCTGGTCATGCTCCATGCCAACGCGAATGGCGAACGCCAGACGCGGCGCCAATAGTTCAATGACCTGGCGGGTTACCCGATCAATGCCGCCGACTGACGTTGCAACGGCGCCTAGCGCTCCTATGCACGTTCCCTCTGACATGAGCGGAACGCTGATGCTGCTCAGCGCGCCGGCGGCAAGCAGTGCCGAATCCACGAGGTTTGGATGGGGCCATTGACGCATGTCCTCGCGGCAGATAGTGGCGCGACTCTCGACCGTGGCCCCCAACGTGCCCGAATCGAAGGGGACCACTCTGCCGGACTCAATCCCAGTGACTTCCAAGGTCGTATCGAATAACCGGAAGCTTTGACGATCCTTCCCGAGCAAAGCCACCGTGGCGCGAGCGAAACCGAGATGTTCGCTGATGAACGCGAGCGCCCCGCGCGCAACGTCCGCAAACGACATGTGGGCGATGCGACGGTCAAATTCCGCAATCAATGTAATGATTCGGTCTGAGCTGCCGATGCCACCGGCATTGTCACCCGAGCTCTCGTCACCCCCGATGCACATCCTTTGATCCTACGTCAGTTTGACGTCCAAGGTGTAGTCTGATCGCGCGGGTCGGGCGCTTCTGCCCAAGTATGCGCAATTGCGCCCAGGTTTAGGTGCGAGCTTGGGCCAAGATGGTGCACCGAACGCGGCGCAAGAAGGTGCCCCTGGATGCCAGGTAAGCAACCCCCGCCAAGCTTCTTGCGACACCAGCTCATTCGCGCGAGCAATGCGCGCATTTCGAAATGATTGAGAAATCCGGGCAAAGGTAGGGTTCCGTGACAGTGGTGCTTTCGCACGATATGCTTCGTTTCCCAGTGTCCGAACCCGCAGTTCGCCTCGCCACCTACGACGACGTCTTGGCCGCACCGGACGACAAGTTGGCGGAGGTTGTTCACGGGGTCCTTCATCTTTCCGCACGACCCACGGGTCGCCACTGGGCGGCGGCCAGTGCTCTGGGCGACGAACTAGGGCCGCCCTTCAAGCGCGGTCGCGGCGGCCCCGGTGGGTGGATCATCGTCGCTGAACCGGAGCTCCATCTCGGTCAAGATATCGTCGTCCCGGACTTGGCTGGTTGGCGACGCGAGCGGATGCCGAAGATCCCCGACGCTGCCTTCGTCACCGTCGCACCGGATTGGGTTTGCGAAATCCTATCGCCACGAACAGCAAAGCTCGATAGGACGCAGAAGAAGTCGGTCTATGCCAGAGAAGGCATTGCCTTTTTGTGGTTTGTCAACCCACTGGTTCGGACGCTTGAGACGCTTCAACTAATCGATGGGCGTTGGGTCGACGTGGGAACCTTCTCGGACGACGCGCGCCCTCGTGCCCTGCCCTTCGACGCAATCGAACTCGATCTGGGCTCACTCTGGGCGGATGCCGAACCCCCCGCGCAAGAGCCGTAGTAACCGCGAGCAAGACTCGCTTCGAATGGCCACGACGCATCAATGAGTCAGCAACCCCCGGGGAACATCGTCAGGCTCCGTCTTCGCTTGCGCGGTCGCGTGCAGGGCGTTGGCTTTCGACCCTTCGTGTTTCGCATGGCTCACTCGTTGGATCTGGGCGGCTGGGTTCAGAACGATACGCAAGGCGTATTGCTTGAGGTTCAGGGGCCGCGCCAAACCGTCGAGGCGTTCAAGGCAAGCGTCACCCTGGCGGCGCCTAGCCCCGCCAAAGTGGACGACTTTAGCGAACAATGGCTGCCGCCAGAGGCAGAGTCCGGTTTTGAGATTGTTGCGAGCCATTCGCAGGGGCAAGCGACCGCTACGATATTGCCAGAAGTCGCGACGTGCTCGGAATGCTTGCGTGAGATCGACGACCCTGCCAACCGTCGCTATCAATACCCTTTCACGAATTGCACGCATTGCGGGCCGCGCTTCACGATTATTCGATCGCTGCCGTACGATCGACCGAACACGACGATGTCCCAATTCACGATGTGCGTCGATTGCCGTCGCGAATATGACGACCCGCTCGACCGGCGCTTTCACGCGCAACCCAATGCCTGCCCCGTCTGCGGCCCGCAGTTGCGCCTCGTCGATGCAAAATCCAACGATGTCATCACCCGACAGTCAGCCATGTATGCTGCAGCGGATGTCGTTCGGCGTGGCTCGATATTGGCCGTGCAAGGCCTTGGTGGCTTTCATTTGGTGGTGGATGCCACCAACGAGAGCGCCGTTCAAACATTGCGGCAGCGCAAACACCGCTGGGAAAAGCCGCTCGCCATCATGGTCGGCAACGTTGGTCAGGCAGGTCAGACCGTCGAGTTGACTTCACAAGAACAAGCATTGCTCACGAGCCCAGAGGGGCCCATTGTTCTATGTCGCAAGCTCGCCGGCTGCCAAATTGCCAACGGCGTGGCTCCGGACACACCGTACTTGGGCGTCATGCTGGCGACAACGCCGTTGCATCATCTTCTGCTAACGGAACTACAGTGCCCGATTGTTGCCACCAGCGGCAACTTGAGCGAAGAACCCATCTGCATTGATCCCGAGGAAGCCACCGACAGGCTTGCCGGCATTGCCGACGCTTGGTTAGTACATGACCGCCCCATCGAACGACACATGGACGACAGCGTCGTTCACGTGGTCGCAGGCGCTGCGCAGTTCTTGCGGCGGGCGCGTGGCTATGCGCCGCTGCCGATTGCGGTGGCCCATTCAGACAAGGTGGTGCTAGCGCTCGGCGGCCACCAAAAGAGCACGATTGCGCTCGGCATCGCGGACCGCGTGTTCGTCAGCCAGCACATTGGCGACCTTGAAAGTTATCAAACGCAACAGGCGTTCGAGCGCGTCATTCTCGATTTCCTCCGACTGTACGCTGTCACACCAGAAGTCGTCGCGCACGATAGCCACCCCGACTACGCGTCCACACTGCATGCCGAGCACCTCACAGCCAGCGGCGGGCTGCTGGCGGGCGTCCCACGCGTGGCCGTGCAGCATCACCACGCTCACTTGGCGGCATGCCTGGCCGATGCGAATTACTACGGCCAGGCGCTTGGCGTCATCTGGGACGGCAGCGGCCTTGGACCTGATGGCACCCTCTGGGGCGGGGAATTTTTGCTCGGCGACAGCGCAGGCTTTCGTCGCGTAGCGGCCGTCATGCCCTATCCGCTGCTTGGCGGAGAAGCCGCTGCGCGCGAACCGCGGCGTGCCGCCATTGCGTTATTGTGGCGCGCATTCGGGCCCGCAATATTCTCCTATGATGACTTGTCTTGTATTGCCGTCACGGAAAAATCAGAACGGTCCCTGATGCAAAAGATGCTCGATCAAGCCATCGGGACTCCGTTGACCTCGAGTGTCGGGCGTCTGTTCGACGCGGTCGCAAGCCTCTGCGGCCTCGTCGAACGCTCGAGCTTCGAAGGCCGCGGCGGCATGTTGCTCGAGAGCCACTGCGACATTGCGGACGCGGACGGCTACCCTTTGCCGCTGGTTGAAGCGTCCGGGACCGGCGGCGCGTTCGAGCCGCGCTGGTGGCTCGACCCCACACCACTAATTCGGGCGGTCGTCGCGGACGTTCGTGCAGGCTGTTCCCAACAGGCAATCGCCTCTCGCTTTCACGCAGCTCTAGTTGCCGGCATGGTCGGCATTGCGGAGCGCATCGGCGCCAAGGTCGTGGCACTTTCCGGCGGATGTTTTCAAAATCGCAAGCTAACCGAAGCTTCTACCCTAGCCTTACAGCAACACCAAATCCGCGTACTATTGCACAATCAGGTGCCGGCTAATGACGGCGGGCTCAGTTTGGGCCAGACTCTCGTCGGGCGTGCAATCTTTCGGCCGGGCGCGACCTGAATCGATTCGAAGGTGAAATCGCATGTGCTTAGGAGTGCCAGGGCTCGTTGTTTCCATGGACCCACCCAGCGACGACCTCGTCATGGGCAAAGTCAGCTTCGGCGGCGCTGAACGCGACGTGTGTTTCGGCTACACGCCTGAGGCGAAGGTCGGTGACTACGTCCTGGTGCACGTCGGGTTCGCCATCACGGTACTGGACGAAGCCGAGGCGCAGCGCATCCTTGAAGATTTCGAGACGATCGCGCGCATGACGGACGAACTGGACGCTCAGGATGCGGCGAATCGTCAGGGGCGGCCCTCGTGAAATTCGTTGAACGAATACCGCGACCCCGAGCGGGCTCGAGCGGTCGCAGCGGCTCTCAAGCAACGCGTCACCCGGCCGTGGACGCTAATGGAGATTTGCGGCGGGCAGACCCACTCGATTCTTCGCTACGGCGTGGATCAGCTTTTGCCGGAAGCGGTGCGCCTCGTGCACGGCCCGGGTTGCCCCGTGTGCGTGACTCCCATCGAGCTCATTGACAAGGCGATTCACATCGCCAAGCAGCCGAACGTCATCTTGACGTCGTTTGGCGACATGCTGCGCGTGCCGGGTTCGCGCGACGACCTGCTGCGCGCCAAAAGCGCGGGCGCAGACGTTCGCATGGTCTATTCTCCGCTCGATGCCGTGGCGCTGGCTCAGAAGCACCCCGACCGCCACGTCGTGTTCTTCGCCGTCGGGTTCGAGACCACCGCTCCGCCGAATGCCATGGCCGTCGTGCAGGCGCGTCGCCTCAAACTGAACAACTTCTCGATTCTCGCGTCCCACGTGCTGGTGCCGCCCGCTATTCGCGCCTTGTTGAACGCGCCAGACAACGTCGTCCAAGGCTTTCTCGCGGCGGGTCACGTGTGCACGATTATGGGCACCAAGGAGTATGAGCCGCTCGCACGCGAATACGCGATCCCCATCGTGGTGACGGGTTTTGAGCCCTTGGATCTTCTGCAGGGGATCTATTTGGCTGTCACGGCACTAGAAGAGGGGCGCTCGGGCGTCGAGAATCAGTACGCGCGCAGCGTCACCAGGGACGGTAACGTGACAGCGCAACAGGTCATTGGCCAAGTGTTTCAGGTGTGCGATCGCGCCTGGCGCGGCATCGGGACGATCCCCCAAAGCGGGCTCGAGTTGCGCCCCGAGTACGCAGCCTTCGATGCCGAGAAACGCTTCGACATCGGTCACTTAGTTTCCCAAGAATCCGCCGACTGCCACGCTGGCGAGGTGCTGCGCGGCGTGTTGCGGCCGCCGGATTGCCCGGCATTTGGCGTTCAGTGCAATCCCGAAAACCCGCTCGGCGCCCCCATGGTCTCGTCCGAAGGCGCTTGCGCGGCATATTTCCGATACGGCCGTCTGAATCGCATGTAAGGTTGCGGCTCGTGGACGGCGGTGGCCACCTGACTTGACCCATGAGCATGGGGGTTTTCCCAAAATGCCGGACAGCAACCAAACGCTTCAATCATTCGCTGTTAGCTGCCCCGTACCGCTGACAGAACACCAAACCGTGCAGATGGCGCATGGCGGCGGCGGCCGGATGAGCCAACGCCTGATCGCGGACGTTTTCGCGGCTGCGTTCGACAACCCCTGGCTACGAGAGTTGCACGACGGCGCCATCCTCGAACTCGGCAGTGAACGCTTGGCCTTCACGACCGACGCGCACGTCGTAAAGCCGTTGTTTTTCCCGGGCGGCGACATTGGCTCGCTCAGCGTTCACGGGACGGTCAACGACCTGGCCGTATGCGGCGCTCGGCCCTTGGCGCTGTCAGCAAGCTTCGTGCTGGAAGAAGGCTATTCCCTTGAGGAGCTGCAGCGCGTCGTGGCATCAATGAGCCGCGCCGCGGCGGCCGTGCCAGTGCCAATAGCCACCGGCGATACCAAAGTGGTTGACCGCGGCAAAGGCGACGGTGTTTACATCTGTACCTCCGCGATAGGGCGGGTGCACCCGAAAGCACGGATCTCGCCGCGGCGTGCCAAGCCCGGCGATGTGGTCCTGCTGAGCGGCGAGATTGCAGCGCACGGCATTGCCGTATTGTCGGCGCGCGAGAACCTGGGCCTCGAAGGCGTTATTGTGAGCGATACGGCAAGCATTCTCGACCTAGTCTGGCCGCTGTTCGACCGCTTCGAATCCGACGTGCACGTGCTCAGGGATCCGACGCGCGGCGGCGTGGCATCCGTGCTCAATGAAATCGCCTCAGCGGCGCAGGTAAGCATCGAAATCAACGAGACCGCCGTGCCCGTGTCGGAACCCGTGCGCGGGGCTTGCGAACTATTGGGCCTCGAGCCGCTGTACGTTGCCAACGAAGGCAAATGCATCGCGATCGTGGCGCCAAGCATCGCCGATGCGGTTCTAGAAGCTTGGCGCGGCCATGCCTTGGGGAAAATGGCCGCGCGCCTGGGCACCGTTGGCGACGGCAGCCCGGGGCTCGTCACCATGCGTTCGAGCATTGGCGCGACCCGCGTGCTGGACCTGTTGAGCGGGGAACAGCTGCCGAGAATTTGCTAGTTGGGAACGAGTCCCGTAAGTATTCAAAGGTAAGACCTGGTCGGCATCGGTAGGGTCGAGTGTCCACCAATTGTCGTCAAATTCTTCAATTGGGCAGCGAATATGGCATAGTCGCGCCATGTCCACACCGAGCTGGCGCGGCCGATTGATTTCAAATCTCAGCAGTTGGCTTGTTCAAGAGGGCCCCCTTGAACAGGTCGGGTGTGAATGTTGCGGTGAGCTTGATTGTACCACGGACAAATATCAAGTCTGCGAACGACGCTTGAACGCATTGGAGGTGGCCCAGTCGCAACGCCAGTCGGACTCGCCTCCGCAAAGCACCGTGCGTCTGAAGCAAGGTGTTGCCGAGACCAAGCGCAACAGCGGTACCGAGGGTTAGCTCAGCCTTCGCTGCGAGAACCGGGCGCTGTCGATGCAGCCGACACCAGCGTTGGGTGATAGCTTGGGCCAGCCGCGTTGGCACAGAACCCGAATGACGCGGTACCGCCCGCGGCCACCTGGGAATTGTCGCCGCTGGGAGTCACCGTCATGCGCTGACCCGCGAGCGTTGTCGTGCCTTTCCACAGCTGTGCCAGCCGGGCTTGGCCAAGATTGATGACGACTTGCCACGCCGAGATGCTGGTGGGGCCGGTGTTCGTGATCGACACATTCGAGCAGTAGCCAGCCTTCCAATCCGATTGGTACGTAAGACTTACCGAAAGCCCCGTTGACGTGACAGCTTGGATGGCAGGGGCCGAGTCCTCACTGCTGTAGTCGGTGTTGCATGCCGAAAATCCCAGCGCGAACAGGCCACACGCGGTCAGTCGCTTAGCAGCGCTGAGCAGGGTCTTATTGATTCGCATAGAGGATTGCACGCTAAACCCCTTAGGCCCCCGTGGCATTGCCGCGGTGGGTCCTTCTAGACACCTATACGTCGTCAATTTATACATCTTAAGCTCGCCAAGGCAAAGCGTCTGCAGAAGCGCCCCGGTGCTGTCTTAGCTGTGCCAACTGACCCTCGTATCCGTCATATTTTTTTGAGTCTTCTTCTGCTACCTGTGGTGGTGGAAAATTCCAGTGGTCTAGGTTGGGCACCTGAATTTGTTGCTGCGGCACGTGGCCACGTGAACCGGAGCGTGCGCGCGAACACCTCGAGTTTTCCCTGCACCCCATCACCAGGCCTTATATGCCCGAAGGTTCGCGGTTTGATCCCGCAGCGCCCATTTCGGCGTAGGCTCAAGGCTCGACTGCCCCGTCATTTTGTTGAGCCGTAGGCGGGGCCTCGCGTCGCAGTTGAGGTAACGACCACCCACCATGCACAAGCAGGCTACTTCGGCTCTACTGGTTGCTATAGGCGTCTTCTTCGGCTGTGGCGGCTCCGACGGTTCTTCGAGCCCGACCAACACCGGGAGCACGGCTGCGCTGGGGGGCAGCTATGCCGCGGGAGGTACCGCGACTAGCGCCGTGGTGACCGGAGGTGCCGCAACAACGGGCAGTGGGGGCATTGCGGGCGGGTACGGGGCAACGGGTGGCACAACACAGAGCGGCGGGGGCATTTCCACAGGTGGCGCGTATGCAACCGGCGGCGTTCTGACCACAGGCGGCAGCGCAGGCGGGAGCGCCGTTGCCTCGACCGGTGGCGCAATAGCAACGGGTGGCAGCAGCACGAAGGCTACGGGCGGAGCCGTCGCTGCGAGCGGCGGCACGCCATCAACAGGCGGATCCAAAGCAGCAGGTGGTGCCACGGGTGGCACGGTTGCAACCGGCGGCTCGACGAACTCAGGTGGCTGTGATTCAGGGACCCCAACCACAACATGGGCCTCCAGCTGCCCTACCGCGCCGCCCACCACGTGCGCGGCCGGAACCTGGACAGATGGTGGGCCGCAGAACGACGCGTGCTGCTCGACGATGACGAAGTGCTCGGAGTCCGATCACTTCGTCGTGTATTCGGACGAAGCTTGCACGTCTGCGGCTACCTCCGCCGTCAGTCACCTGGAAACCGTGTGGAGCCTATACTTTGGCAGCCCAATGTACATGCGCGAGCCGCTTTGCAGTTCCGCAACGAAATACAAAGCGACCGTCCATGTGCACTCGAGCTGGGGGCTGACGGGCGGCACTTTCGGCACCAACCGCATGGGCATGTGGATTGGGACCGGCGGTCTTAGTGACCACTGGGGCCTGGCGCACGAGTTCATGCACGGCGTGCAAGCCGTCGAAGGCGGGCTACAGTGCGGTGATCCTACCAATTATTGCGGCTGGATCTACGAGAGCCACGCCAACTGGGCCGCGCAGCAGCAGACCGAGTACCACACGACCGACGTGCACTGTTCGGAGTATTTGGCGAACACGCCGCACCTCTATCTAGGCTCTACGCGTGACCGGTACTGCAACTGGCAGTTCATGGAGTACTTGAAAGACAAGTATTGCTATAGCGCCGTCAATGCGATCTGGACTGGCACGACTACGAATGATCCCTTTACGGCGATCATGAACGGAATGAAGTGGACCCTTAGCCAGCTCAATGACTTCATCGGCGAGTGGGCCATGCACAACGTCACTTGGGACTACCAGGACCCGCCTCCGGAAAGCACGGCGGGTGGCAACCAGGGGTCGCTATACCGTTCAAACTACGGCCTCATTACTGATACATCGCAGAACGTTCGCAGGAATCGTCTCACGAAGGTTGAGCCGCTCGACACGAGCTACGCGAGCAATCGCCGCTTCTTCTCGCCGTTCAGCTGGGCGCCGCAGCGGTACGGCTACAACGCGGTTCGGTTGGTTCCGGATTCTGGGGCCACGAGCGTCACAGTAACGTTCCGGGGTGTCACCTCCGCGAACCCGAGCCCGGATTGGCGTTGGGGCCTCGTTGCAACGGATACTGGCGTCACCAAGCCGCGCTACAGCGCGCTTCAAGCGGGTGCCGACGGTGAGCTCAATTTCTGCGTCAACTCGGGCGAGAACCTGTTCTTGGTCGTTGCCGCGGCGCCCTCGACGCAGCAGCACATGGTTTGGGATCAGGCCTACAACACCGTGCCTCGTTACCCGTACATGTTCCAACTCGGCAACGCGTGGCCCGATGGGTTCAAGAGCGGTACTCAAGATGCGTGTCCGTCGGGCACGGTCCGCGTCACCAACGGTGGCGGTTGCGGTCCATCTGGCCTGGCCTCGACCGTCTACGTCGGACCTTATGCCTTGGTGACGGGCAACGCCGTCAGCGGCTCAGCCCGGATCCAAGACCACGCGCAGGTCATCGGCGGCAAAGTAACTGGTGGGACCGTGGGGGCGCTCACCATCCTAGGCAGCAGTTTCTCCGTGAGCGGTTCGTCAACACAAGCGATGACAACGTTCTACCCGCTTGATTTCTTCGAGGGGCGAAATCTGACGGGCGGCGGGCTTATCGGTGATGTGGAGCTGCGCGCGGACCACTCGAGCGGCACCTGCTCGGGCTTCGTTGACAGCTCGACCTGTACCGCTCCCGGCACGGACAATACGCCCACGCCCCCGTACACGTGGCGCCCCTAGCCACTCGGCCGGAGGGACGTCGTGCGCAAGCAGCCGTTTTGCTGGAGAAGTACCCCCCACTGTTGCTACGACATGGCGTGACCGCAGTCAGTACAAACGCGCAGCAATTGCGTATTGCGGGAAAACCACAGTAGAATCTTCGCTAATTGAGGGACATGGTTAGGGAAGCAGTGATGTCTGCGATCGTGCCATGCCGTGCTTGCGCGTCGAGCGGTTCGACCTCCCCCACACACCGCTTTGCTTCGATATGTTGACGAGTTGCGGTCAGTTTAACGTGTCGCTTCACCACCAAACCCGTCACAAGCGGGCCAGGTATCGTAACCAATTATGTCCACACTATTTCGCGTCGTTGTCCACTCATGACGCAATTGGCCGCGATCCTAAGGCCCAAACGCCCTATTCCACGGTTGTGGAGGTGGGCTCGGAAATGCTAGGTGCCGACGGCGGCGTCGTAGCCGCAACCTGCCTCGAGAGTTCCAACGTCTCGCTCAGACAGCAAGGAGTCGCGAAGCTACAATGAACCGAAAATCGATTCTGATTCGTTTCGAAGGGCAAGCGGGCGACGGCATCTTGTCTACGGGACAATTGCTGGCTCGCGCTGCGGCCCGTTGCGGCTATCACGTGTTGACGCAGGTTTCTTTCTTGTCTGAAGTTCGAGGCGGCACGTCCACATTTCAGGTGCGCTTGGGTTGCGATCGATTGTTGTCAACGGGCGAGCATCCCGATGTCGTGATCGCTCTCGACAACGAAGCCGCATCCAAGCAAAGTCGAACAGCTTGCCAGTGACGGCCTGTTGCTGCATCCGCCCGGCTGCGACTCGGCAGCATTCCACTTGACCGCACATCAGGAATCTCACGGTGTCGACTGGAAGGGGCTAGCCGTTGATGCGGGTGCAACTCCTAGAAGTCAGAACATCGTTGCGGCGGGCTTCGCTGGGGCCGTAGTGGGTTTGAAATGCGAGGTCTTGGAAGCAATTGTAGCGCGACGCTTCGCAAAAGATGCTGAAGTTGCTGCGGCCAATGTGCGAGCCGTTAAGGCGGGCTTCGACCGGGTCTCGACATTGTTGAATGGAACCGGACAGGCGCGACGGCTGGCGCCCGCCTGCAGCAAGCCGTTGTTGTTGATGTCCGGTAACGAAGCGGTGGCCTTGGGCGCATTGGTCGGAGGCGTGCGCTTTTATGCGGGCTATCCGATCACTCCTGCGAGCGAGATCATGGAAGTTCTGGCCAAGCATTTGCCGCACGTTGGTGGCCACTTCATTCAGGCCGAAGATGAAATCGCCGCGCTGGCGATGTGCCTGGGCGCCTCCTTCGGCGGTAAGCCTGCCATGACGGCGACTGCGGGTCCTGGCCTCTCGCTGATGTGCGAATTAATAGGTCTCTCGGGAATGGCGGAGGTTCCGGTGGTCATAGCCGATGTTCAGCGCGCGGGCCCGTCAACGGGCATGCCAACCAAAGATGCACAAGGCGACTTGAACATTGCTGTCTATGGCTCGCACGGAGACGCACCTCGTGTGGTGCTGGCAGCGCAGACCGTTGCCGACTGCTTTGACCAAACGGTTCGCGCGGTCAATATTGCCCAAAAATACCATGTTCCCGTGATCCTGCTATCGAGCCAGGCCATCTCGCACAGTCAAGAAACCGTGGAACTGCCAGCACTGGACGCAATCGCCGTGTACGAGGAGCCTTTCTATCGTGGGCCCGAAGACGGCGAGTATCGCAGGTATCGCGAGGTCGCTGAAGGCCATGCGTCACTGCGAGCAATCCCCGGCAGCCCTGGCGGCATGCACCGGACAGGCGGGCTTGAGCACGATGAATCGGGTCAGCCCTGCGCCGAGGCTGCCAATCGCGTGGCCATGGTCGAACGCCGAGCGCAGCGAATGAAAGCGATTGCCGAGGAGGCCGCGCGCGAATCGTGCACGCTACCCATGAGCGGGCATGGTCGAGCTGCATTGATTGGCTGGGGGCGCGCCGCGTCATCAGCAAAGGAAGCACTGGCTGCGTTGCATGAAACCGGTCGGGAATTGGGTTCCTTCTTCCCACACATGCTGTGGCCGCTGCCGTCCAAACCGTTTGAAGACCTCATCGCAGCAGGGGCTGAAGTGCTCTACGTTTGTGAAACCAATGCTTCGGGACAGTTCGCGCATTTGATCCGCTCTCAGCTGTCATCAATCTTGGTAGCTCACGGCGTCGAAGTAGTCAGCATCACCAAAGATGACGGCACGCCGCTGTCTTCGGATGAGATTCAAGAGCACGTTGAACACCATCATAGCGAATCGAAACACAAGCGGGGGCCGGTGTCGGAACTGGGCGAATTGTCGCGCAATAAGCCTGCCACTGAAATTCCGCTACAATAACCAGGGTGTGCCCTCATGTCCAATGAATCTAGTCCCTCGTTTCGATGCGCCAACAAGCCAACCTGGTGTCCAGGTTGCGGCGACTACGGAGTTCTCAGCGGTCTTGAGCGTGCGCTGGTTGCGTTTGGACGACCGCCCCATGAGATCACGGTGGTGGCCGGCATCGGTTGTTCGAGCAGAATGCCGTTCTTCATGAATACGTACGGCTTCCACGCCGTCCACGGGCGCAGCCTTTGCGTAGCGACTGGCCTGAAAACCGCGCGGCCCGAGCTCACCGTCATTGCCGTCGGGGGCGACGGTGACGCCTTGGCGATTGGAGGCAATCACTTCTTTCACACAATGCGTCGCAACGTCGATTTGACGTACATTCTGATGGACAATGAGATCTATGGCATGACCAAGGGGCAGACAGCTCCAACGAGCGGCTATGGGATTCGCACTAAATCGACGCCACACGGCAATCCGGACATGCCCGTTGACCCGGTCTGGGTAGCGCTAAGCAGCGGCGCTACTTACGTCGCACAAGCGCTCAGCACCAACCCCAAGCATGTGGCGGAGCTCGTGCTTGGTGGGCTTTCGCACCGCGGAATGTCCTTTATTAATGTGCTGAGTCCTTGCGTGACGTTTCACAAGGAAGTCAACAAGGACACGCTCAAGGCTGCCTCTTGCGAGCTGCCGCCGGGCCACGACGCTTCATCGCGGGCCGCGGCGCTCCACGCCCTGATTGAGTCCGACGGACACTACCCCCTCGGCCTAATCTACGAGTATCCAGCGTCAATTCCCTTTGACGAGCGAGTCGCCGCAACGTTGACGGCCCAAACGTCCCCGCGCCGCGTCCTCGAAAGTCTGGTCGCCGACTATGCTTAATGGTTAAGTCGGGCCCCATGACTAGTCCGAGCACGCCGACGCCCAAGAGGCCGCTGTATCAAAACATAATCAGCCAACTTGGCATGCTGGTCGCGATCGGCGGTTCGGTCATCATCGCCCTGTTGATGTTGGCGCAAATGGTCGCTCCAACATCGAACCCTTATCTTGGCATGTTCACTTTCATGCTGTTGCCGGGGGTGATTCTAGTTGGCATCATGGCAATTCTCGGGGGCATGCGCTGGGAGGCGGGGCGCAGGAAACGCCAGGCGTCATTGGCGTCACTGCCGTATCCGCGCCTGGATCTGAACGACCCTCGACAACGGCGCTTCTTCAATATCGCGGTACTTCTGAGCGCGGTTGTCGGGACGACGCTGATTTGGGCGGGTTACGAGGGGTATGTCTACACGGAGTCCGTTTCCTTCTGCGGGCAGACTTGCCACTCGACTATGGCGCCCGAGCACACCGCGTATCTCGATTCGGCTCACGCCCGCGTGCGCTGCGTCGATTGTCACGTTGGCGAAGGTGCGAAGTACTACGTTCGTTCGAAAATCCAGGGCGCTCACCAGTTATGGGCCCTCATCACCCATAGCTATGCACGCCCCATTGCGACGCCCATCTTGAATCTTCGGCCTGCACGAGAGACGTGCGAGCGGTGCCACTGGCCAGAGAAGTTCTTTGGCGCAAAGCTGCTGCAATTGCCTCACTACCGGTATGATGAGGCCAACACCCCCGAACAAATCACCCTCACGCTCAAAACCGGGGGCGGAACGAAAACGCACGGCGCTAGCGGAGGCGTGCACTGGCACATGATGATTGATAACCAAGTAACATTTGGCGCAACCGACCCTCAGCTTCAAGACATTCCGTGGGTCCAGGTTCGAAACTCGTCGGGACGCGTCACTACCTACGTATCAAAGTTGTCGCGTTTGAGCGATGATCAGATCGCCAAACTGCCGAAGCACGTCATGGATTGCATGGATTGCCACAACCGGCCGGCGCATAACTTTCCATCCCCGGACGGCGGCATCGACCAAGCGTTATACAAGGGCCAAATCTCACCCACGCTTCCTTGGATCAAGAAGCTCATCGTAGAAGCAATGATGGCCGATTACCCCAATCGCGAAGCGGCGCATCGCGTCATTCGCGACGCCGTGGTGGGCAACTATCAAGCGAAATATCCCGAGGTTCTGGCCCAGCGCCGCGGGGAAGTCGATCACGCCATCGATGTTGCTTCAAGCATCTATGATAGAGCCGTCTTTCCGAACATGCGCGTCAACTGGCACACTTATCCCGTGAACATCGGGCACCGGCATTGGCCCGGTTGCTTTCGCTGCCATGACGGGCTGCACGTGTCGTTCGACGGCAAAGTGCTCGGCAATGACTGCAG
Source organism: uncultured delta proteobacterium (assembly GCA_963811985.1). Lineage (GTDB taxonomy): Bacteria > Myxococcota_A > Polyangia > Polyangiales > Polyangiaceae > FEN-1139. The sequence goes on along the minus strand of CAWEUH010000017.1, from coordinate 42,821 downwards.
CAAGACGTGCCACACTCAGCCCCAGCGCGGCGCGCAAACGGCGCTCGGCGTCGTCGATCCTGGCGCAACGGCGGATTGGCATCCCTGGCAATTGCCCATCAAGAGCCTCGACATCCCCGGCCATCAGCACCTGCTGTGCTCAAGCTGCCACAAGGCTGGGCGAGGCCCGAAGAGCGGCTGTGACGACTGCCACTCGAAGCACGACTAGATACGCGGTGCTGGGGCCGTCGCTGGTTGGTTTTTTGGGCATCACGGCACATGCCCGCGGTTCACGATGAGTGAGACGCCTCGGGCACTGGCAAGTCGCCAGTTAGCCGTGGCGGCCGCCACCCGCGGGCATGCGAACAGCCGCGGAAAGTTGAGCAGGGCATGCGCCGCCACCACCCCAATCCGAGGCCCAAACCACCACGTCACATGCTCACCGTGAGCATCCGCCTGCCCATCGCTCTCAGGTGCTCGGCGCAAGTTCAACGAGCTGAATTAGGTTCGTGCGGGGCGCCGCGCTTGACTCACGCACTTCGCAGCACTGGGTGATGCGAAGGTTCGTTCGAAACCAGACATTCCTGCCAACCCGACAGCCTCAAACGTTGGCTACCATGCCAAAACCCGCCGCCGCACGGTTCGTCAAACCCGGACATCGCCATTCCTTCCACCGTCACTCGACAAGTCATCACGCCAACCACACTTAGACCCCTGCTCGTCTCACCTACGCGCCGCTTCACAATTAGATCAAGCAGAAACGCCCTGACCTGTGCCTGTCCCAGCTGGACCGGCGACTTGCCGAAGTAGCTGCTGAATTTAGCCACGCAGCGCGGGTAGGTCTTCAACGTGTTCTGGCACAGCCCCGCAAGCTTCAGATCGCCTTGCATTTTCTCACGTAACCGACTCATAATGCTCACTCCTCTGCGTTCACTCGTTCGTCCGTCGAACGAGTGAGCGTGGAGGATCACGCATCGGCGCCTCATGTGATAGGCGGCAAGATTATCCTGTCAATTCAAGCTGTTGCGATGCCGCTCGGCCCGAACCCACTGCGCAACGACGTCGCCGGATCACCCAGCGTGGCTATGCCTTTTGGCAGCCGCACCAACCTTGCCCGTTGACCCTACGCAGCTCCTGCCGCGCAGCGGCTTGGTTCAACATTCCACGTGCGACAGTTGCCGTTCACTCCGACGCCAATTTAACGCTCACTTGGCGGAAAGTTCATGATGAGAGTGCCCAGGGCCAGGCAATCCAAGAACGGGTCGTCGTTGCGCCGCACACGGGAGACACGCGCCGGTTTAGGTAACACTCCGACTGCGAACAAGAAGTCCGTGCACCTAAGGCGGAATTTCGAGCAGCCTTGGATGCTGAGCGATCCGTATTTCCGTCCGCCTTGGTATAGAGGTGCTGGAGGAGTGCAAACGCGTCGTGCCCAACTGCTTTCGATGTCCCTGACATAACGTCAACCTGGGATCTCTACGCTCCGCCTGGAGCCGCTGACCGTCCAGGGGAAAATAGATACAGCGGTTGCCTCCGCCGCCGTGATCGGCTTTCCGCGCCGTAAAAACCACAAGAGCAAAGGTTCGCAGAGCCGCGAACCCCTGCGAGCCCTTAGTTGCCAGGTGTCCGCACAATGAGTCTCGAGGTCTAGATGACGCAGCAGGTTTTCGACTTTGTGGGCCGCGATGAGGAGCCCGTGGTTTGAGCCGCCCTAGCCGCGGCTCGATTGGGCCCGGCTCCCTGCAGGTGAATTCCAGTCGTCTCGTTGGCCGTGGTTCGGGCGCCGGCTCGCGGAGCTGCGCGTCATTTTCTGAACCGAAATTCGAAGTTGCCGGTGTCCATGTGCCGCATCGGTGGCTGACGGTCACGTCTTGTCTCTCAGACCAACAGCGATCCTCCGAGGTTTACCCATGAAGAATTCCACCCCTGGCGAGTATTGTTTTCCGGTCGCCTGCGTTTCGTGTTCCGGCGTGGGCTCACTGGGATCCGCAATCGATGCCCGAGCAAGGCGACTGGTACGCCTATTACATGTATCAACAGGGTTCGGCGGATTTTAATTATAACGTCAGCCACTTCGGTGATCCGGGTGGTCCGTCCGCATACGGCTATAAAGATATCTGCCATAATTGGGTGATCGACCTATGGGATCCCAACTCCTTGATGGATCTGTACATCCAAATGGGAGCCAAGTACTTCATGTCTATGGGCTCACACCATGACAACTTCGACAACTGGGATTCGAGCTACCAGCCCTGGAACTCCGTCAAGGTCGGAGTAAAAAAGGATATCGTGGGCACCTGGGAGGCGAGCGCGCGCCAAAAGGGCATGCGCTTCGGCATTGGTTTTCACAACACTCCGGCTCGAACCTATGGACAGTGGATGCCGATTCGTTACACCAGCGACTCGGTGGGACCCTACGATGCGCTGCAAACGACAGCGGACGGTACAGGTAAATGGTGGCAGGGCATGAATCCCGCGGATCTTTATGGGCCCAAGCATTCCGGCGACTGTTCGAACAACTCGTGTAACAATTCGGCATATGGTACTCAGTTCATGTATCGGGTCGATGAAGCCATCTGCAAGTATCACCCTGACGTCGTCTACTTCGACGACCACGCCGGTGGTGCTCAGACAGATATCGATCTCGGCATCCGTATGGGATTCGGCTCCATCGCCACGACGATCTTGGCCAATTATTACAATAAGTCCTTGAGCTGGAATCAGGGGAAGATGGACGTCGTCATGAACATGAAGGGCGTGAGCTCCGAGAGTTTCGGAAGCGACACGACGGGAATTTCACAAGCAGAGCGCTCTCTGGTGAGAAGCTCCGAGGCGACCACCGAATCGCAGATCGGTGCCTACCCCTTTCAGACAGAGCTCGATATCCAGGGAGGCAACTGGCACTACAAAACTGGGGCGGGATACACGAGCGCCTCATCTCTGGTCACAACCCTGATGCAGAACGTCTCCAGAAACGGAAGCTTGTTGCTCAACCTCACCCAGCACGGCCGGGGGAATCTTGATCCCCAGTGCACTCAAATCGCGCAGGATATTGGCGCGTGGCTGAAAGTCAACGGTGAAGCCGTGTACGCGTCCCGCCCATTCGAAGCCTGGGGCGATACTACCGTTCTTTATACACGCAACAACGGCAATGTGTACGCCACGCTTCTCAATTGGAACGGCGGCGCAATCACACTCTCAGCGCTAAAATCAGGCGGGGCAACCTTGGGAACCGTGACCAAAGTCGAAGTGCTCGGTTCCACTGTGGCGACGACATTCACTCAAAACGCCCAAGGGTTGACGGTGACCCCCGGTGGTTCGGTAGCGGCGCTGTCGGGGATCTCCGATTCGACGCTGGCGTCGAAGATGCGCGTCCTGAAAATCACTCACAACAAGGGCTGGTTCAACGACGACGATTCGGGCGCGTCATCTCCCGGATGGCTTCGCACATGTAACCTCGGCACGGGTGACTTCAACAACGACCTCACCACCAGCACCACCACCGGTGACACCTGGACTTCAACGTTTACCGGCACCGGTGTCTCAGTCTACGCCCCGAAAGCATCCGGGAATGGAAAGATTGATGTTCAAATCGACGGCCAAACCAGTGCGACGGCTGATCTTTCTACCACCGGCGCGCGCCAGGCCCAGCAGATGGTGGCTCAGGTGACAGGTCTAACTTCAGGCCAACATACCATTAGCATTGTTAATCGCGGCCCTGGACCGGTCGCTGTGGATGCCATCGTTGCTCAATAAACCCGCCTGTGATTTGAACCCGGTCTTTATCACTACCTACTAGTTGGCAAACATGAAGAAAACTCGGTCAGAATCATACTTGCTGATCCCTATCGCCAAATCCTCCGTCCTGGCCGTCTTGTTCGCCGCCACAACGCTTCCACGAAGCTGTACGTGATGTGGGCCCACTGGGACATGGAATCCTGCTCCGGGGCAAGCGGCGGCTACTGTGACTCCGAGGCCGTCCTTTTCACCAGCCCCACGGTGGATGGCAACTATACGTACGTGAAGCACTTCCTGCCCGGGGGGAACGCATCGAGAGACTGCACCCTCTGGCAAGAGCCCGACGGGACTGCCTATTTCGTTTCTACGGGCGCGCAGGGCCAAACCTCGTCGGGAACTTTTAGCCAGACGCAGGTCTACCAGCTCTCGAGCGACTATTTGAACGTCACGAACACCACGAAGATTTGGGCTAATGATACCCGGGAGGCTTACGCCTTCTGGAAAGCGAATGGCAAGTACTACGGTGTCAGCTCCGGCCAGACCGGTTGGGCTCCGAACCAGGCAGCCTATTTGACCTCCACCGGCTCGATTACTGGGCCGTGGAACAGTAGTTTCACCGGCCTTGGTCCGAACGGATCCACATGGAGCTCTCAGCCCACCTACGTGATCCCAATCGTGGGCAGCCAGACGACGACTTACGTCTACGCGTCTGACATCTGGAACTCGAGCAACCTCAGCCTCTCGACATACCTCTGGTTGCCGTTCACCTTTGACGGCACGACGTGGAAATTGACCTACTCCGCTCAATGGTCCATCAACCTCGGGACAGGTGTCGTAACGACCAATTAGCGCAGGACGGTTGCCCACTCACTCAATCAAAGGTCAAAGCGGCGGTCAGCGTGGTGTAGCGCGTCAGCTCCGACTTGCGACTCAACCCGCATCTGCACGCCATCGTGCTGGACGGGGCATTCACCACGCCCTGCAGCGCCAACAGCGATTCTGTCGTCTTTCACCCACTTGCACGTCTCGATGACTCCGACGTGGCTGACCTGTTGCAAGGATTCGAGTGCGAGTGGTCAACTTCTTGGTGCGTACAGGTATCGTCGAGCACCACGACGAGCTCACGCTGCTGGATGCGGAGCTCGCCGATGATGAGCCGAGCCTTGCACCGCAAGGGCAAGGGTTGTGGCCGGCGTTTTGGTTATTAGGTACGGACATTGACAGCAACCAGTGGCCCGCGTGCGGTGGAATGCTCGATTGGGCCCGGCTCCCTGCAGGTGAATTCCAGTCGTCTCGTTGGCCGTGGTTCGGGCGCCGGCTCCGGAGCTGCGCGTCATTTTCTGAACCGAAATTCGAAGTTGCCCGTGTCCATGTGCCGCATCGGTGGTTGACGGTCACGTCTCGACTCCCACCCAACAGCGATTTTCCGAGGTTTACCTATGAACAATTCCACCCTGGCGAGTATTGCTCTGTGTTTTCCGGTCGCCTGCGTTTCGTGTTCCGGTTCCAACTCGGGCTCGGGTGCGGGGGGAGCCACGGCCTCCACCGCAGGAGGCGCGACGACTTCGCTGGGAGGAAGTTCGTCCCCCGGCTCGGGCACAACGGGCGGCAACACGGGCTCGGGCACCTTTGCTCACCCAACGGGTGGTGCCGAAGCCGGTGGCACCCAGACTGGAGGCAGTCCAGCAACAGGGGGTAATCCACCAACGGGCGGTTCTGCGGGGCTCGGAGGCAGTCGGCAAACTGGGGGTGCCAATTTTGGTATTGGCGGCACGGAAAAGGGCTCTGGCGGAACAGCCACGACCGGCGGTGCAGCGGCCATCGGCGGTGCAATCGCAACAGGTGGCGCCATCACGACGGGTGGCGCAAAAGCAGGCACGGGCGGCGCTGGCGCTGGAGGCACAGCCGCAGCGGGCGCGATCGGAGGCGCGTCGACAACCGGCGGTAACGCGGCTGGGGGTGGCACCGGTACTGCGAAGAGCGCTGGCTGCGGCAAGACTTCGACCCTGACGTTCGGGTCCGTCCCGAACGAGAGCGCGTCTGCTGCTTCAGGGTCGGGCAACGGTGTAGGCTTTGGCACCGGCGGGTATCTTACGATTCAGAGCAGCGGCCAGACCCGGGGTTTTGCCATGAGGCTTCCCGATAACTACAACCCGAACACCCCGTACTGGTTGATCTTCGGGTTTCACTGGAATGGCGGTAATTCCGCTCAAGTCGACAACGGCGGAACCTCTGGGTACGACTGGTCCTACTACGGCCTGCAGAAGGCCTCGAAGAACGGCGCAATCTTCGTCGCGCCCGATGGGCTCAACGCCGGCTGGGCGAATTCCGGTGGACACGACCTGACTTTCACCGACGACATGGTGAAATTGATCGAGGACAACTACTGCGTTGACACGACGCACATCATCTCGACGGGTTTCAGCTACGGCGGCGGCATGAGCTACGAAATCGCGTGTGCCCGCGCGAAGGTCTTCCGCGCGGTCGCGATCTTCGAAGGAGCGCAGCTCAGCGGGTGCGACGGCGGCAACGACCCCATCGCATTTTGGCAGATGGTCGGCACCGCAGACACCACATGTACTGAGGCCATGGCAACACCGCTGCGTGATAGGTTCGTTACGAACAACGCTTGCACCGTCCAGAGCCCGCCCCAGCCAGCTGCAGGCAGCCTGACGCATATCTGTACCAATTACTCCGGGTGCTCCGCGGGCATCCCCTGCGTTGGTGCGTGCACGGCTCAGGTCACACGCCCGCTCCAATCGATGGTAGCTCGTCCCTATACGGCCCCGGCGGATCCTCCTGGGTCCCGGGAGACCTGTGGCCGTGGTTAACGTCGCTATAGACGACCGCCGCGAAGTTGCGCGCGCAGGGTGAGCCTTGTTTTCTTTAGGCCTAGGTCTTCTCGGTAGAAAGTGAAGGAATCCAATGAGAACTGCACCGCTCTTATTCGTCTGGCTAGTAAATGCCCTCTTTGCCTGCAGCGGGAGCAACCAGCAATCCAACGATGCCTCGGGAGGTTCTGACTCGGTCGCTGGGAGCACCGGCAACGGAGGCTTGGTGAACTCCGGTGGTGCAACTGGTGCAGTGAGCGCAACGGGTGGCAGTAGCGTGACCAGCGCCACGGGCGGCGCTGCAATGACAACTGGCGGCCGAACGGGCACCGGTGGAGCAACGAGCACCGGCGGCGGCGATGGGGTCGGCGGAAGTGCCGTTGTTGGAGGCGCTCTCAGTTCGGGCGGAACGAAGGCCACGGGTGGTACGACCAGCGTGAACAATGCAACGGGCGGTACCCTTACAAGCACGGGCGGTGCGACAAGCTCCGGTGGCAACACTTCCAAGGGTGGGACGAACACGGGTGGTACATCATCAAAAGGTGGCACGAGTGCTCTTGGCGGTTCGCCAGGCACGGGTGGCACAACGAGCGCCGCTGGCTCACCAGGCACGGGCGGCTCGACAGGCAACGGCGGGGCCAACACGAGCGGTGCGCTTTACGTCTCGCCCACTGGCGATGATTCGAACCCGGGCACACTCGCGCAGCCCCTGAAAACAATCGGCAAAGCACGCGACATCGTTCGCACGATGAACAGCGCCATGAAGTCGGACATCACCGTGTACCTGCGCGGTGGGACGTACCCTCAAACGAGCACCTTGACGTTTGCCAATGCCGACTCGGGCAGCGGCGGTTTCTACGTCAAGTACACGGCATACAACAATGAGCGGCCTCTGATCACGGGGGGGCAACCAATCCAGGGTTGGAAGGTTTCCGATGCAACCAACAACATCTATTCCGCGAGCGCGGGCACGACGGCATTCCGGCAACTCTACGTCAACGGCGTGAAAGCCATCCGCGCGCGCAGCCCGAATCTCTTGGCGAACAATGTCGCCAACTTCAACCGACTTTCAGGCTGGGATAAGACCGCGAACAACCTTCAGGTCCCGAGCTCGGCCGTCGCGACTTGGAACAATCCCACCAAGGTCGAAATGCACGTCAACATCGCCTGGGGAGATAGCACGCTGCGCATCGCGTCTATCACGAACTCGGGGACCACCGCGCTCGTGAAGTTCCAAAGCCCCGAATCTCCCCTTGTCTTCGTGCGGCCTAACCCCAACATGGCGCAGGTAGGATGGGGGTCGGGGCGGGCCTACTACTTCGAGAACGCCAAGGAATTCCTCGATCAGGCCGGTGAGTGGTACCTCGACGAGACGACGAGCACCGTCTACTATAAGCCGCGAACCGGCGAGGACATGGCGACGGCCACGGTTATCGCGCCGATGGTTGAAACCATCATGAGCGTGAACGGCACGAGCACCTCCAACCAAGCCAGCTACCTGTGGTTCCAGGGCCTGACCTTCGCGCATTCGACGTTTATGCGTCCGAGTCAGTACGGCTTCCTGGATGCGCAAGCGGGCCAGTACAACCTGACGGCGGATGCCAACAACAACCAAACCGTTGGCAGACCTCCGGCCGGCGTCAGCGTCACCAACGCCAATAACATCCACATGGAAAGAAACCTGTTTACGCAGATGGGAGCCACGGGCCTCGATTTCGTCTCCGGAACCCATGACGACATCATCATCGGCAACGCCATCACGGACATCGCTGGCAACGGTTTCTCGATCGGCAAGTTCACCGCCAGCGATACGACCGAGTTTCACGTTGCCTACAACCCAACCGACAAGAACGAAGTCTGCACGCGTGACACGTTCAAGGACAACTACATCGACAACGTGACCACCGAGTTCCAGGGTGGCGTGGGCATCGCTGGGGGCTACCCCGCGTACGTCGATATCGAGCACAACGAAGTCTCGTACACGAACTACACCGGAATCTCTGTCGGTTTTGGCTGGACCAGCTCGACGACCGCAATGACCAACAACACGATCAACTACAACAACATCCACCACGTGAATCAGATTCTGACCGACGGCGGTGCCATCTACGTACTTTCGAACCAAGGCACCGGCGACCAGATGGAGTACAACTACATCCACGACTACGCGTGCAGCACGTGGGCCGACTACGGCTGCAACGGGCTATACTTGGACGAGCAGACCTCCGGATACACCGTCGCTCACAACGTCATGGTCAACTGCCCGACCAACATTGCCCAGAACAAAACCGGGACGAACACGATCACGGACAACGGCGCTAATCCCAGCGGCGCGCAGAACACGATTGCCACGGCCGGCATCGAATCAACATACGCAGATATTAAGAACCTCACCGTCCCAGCCGCAAATTTCTGAGCGCGTGCGGGCAAAAGCAGCGCCTAAGCCATGCCGACCAGCCATTCTCCTGCTCCTCTCTCGTTGGTGGTCAGCCGAGACCCTCGAAATGAGAGCGATGGTGACCTCGCACGGGGGCTAATGGCCGGGGAGGCTCGGGCCCTAGCGGAGGCTTGGCGTCGGTATGCGCCAATGGTGCTGCTCTTGAGCAAGCGAACTCTGGGCTCGCCATCAGAAGCGGAAGACATCGCACAAGAGGTATTTCTTCGATTGTTTCGCAGGGCAAAGCGCATCGAGGATCCTGACCGCTTGCGGAGCTTCATCTATGCGATCGCGATCCACGCGCTCAAAAGCGAACTTTACCGAAAAAAGCTGCGCGGTTGGCTGTTCTTCGAGCCACCTCACGCGCTTTCAGGCCGGGGCTGGAAAACAACCGACATGGAATCCCGTGATCTCATTCGCAAATTCCAAACCTTGCTCGAACGGCTACCGACACGCGAGCGACTCGTGTTCATACTCAGGCGCATGGAGTCGATGACGGTCGAGGAGATTGCCTCCGCCATGGAGATCTCGGAGTCTACCGCGAAGCGATCGATGACACACGCTTCGCGCTGCCTGTCGCGCTGGATCGAAGCTGATCCTGAGCTCGCTAGCGTGTTCGATGTCGAAAGGTGGAGACGATGACAACGACTCCGTTCGAACCCAATGACTCACGGGCACTCACGGAACTCACTGAGCTCTACAGGGATAGCGCGGAAGGTGCCACCGCGACGGAAATCGATAAGGGGCTCAACTCGCTTCTTCGACGCGCATCTTCCGTCAAAGCACGACGGGTACGCATGAGTTGGCCAATCGCAGTCGCGGCGCTCTTTTTGTGTGCGGGTGTCGGCCTGCCGATGACGTCATGGGTTCGAAAACATACGTCGCCCCCCGAGCTGTCGATGCTCACGTACCGCATCGATGGGGGCCGCGTCCTCGAAGGCGGTTACCTGCGTGAGTCTGGGCACGCTGGCATGAATGTTACATTCAACGAGGGAAGCCAGTTCGCGCTCACCCCGGGGACGCGCGGGCGGATCCGTGAGGCGGTCAGTGAAGGCGCGCGCGTGGCCATTGAACATGGAACGGCGACCTTCAATATCACGCCAGGCACTGGCCGACGGTGGTTGGTCGATGTGGGCCCATTTTTAGTAACGGTTAAAGGGACGGTATTTACCGTCTCGTGGGATCCGTTGACTGAACAATTCGGGCTCAATCTGCAACGCGGCCGCATCGTCGTCAGTGGGCCGGTTTCTGCCGGGGAAATCGCATTGCGGACCGGGCAACGCTTGTCAGTCAACTTGGCAAAAGCGGAGACTGTGATTACCGAAGACAACGCCGAACCTACGGGCGCCGAAGCAGTTAGCTCTTCCGTGCCGCAACAACCAGCAGCGCCAGAACCGAGTCTGTCAGATGTGATTCACGAGCCAGCTGACGCTGCTCTACCGCATGCGGCGAATGCCAAAGTGGGAGGCGAGCACCGGTGGACCGACGAGTTATCGCACGGGCAGTGGGATCGCATCCTCGATGATGTGAAGCGAGTCGGTATCGACGCAACACTTGCTGAGGCATCGAGTGACGACTTGTTCGCGGTTGCCGACGCGGCTCGCTATCGCCGTCAGCCGGATCTCGCTCGCTCGGCATTGCTAGCGTTGCGTCGCCGATTCCCGAATTCTCCGCGTGCGCTCGACGCAATCTTTCTGCTCGGGCGCGTTGAAGAATCTCGAGTGAACGGAAAGGCCCAAGCGATCTCACGGTACGATGAATACCTGGCGCGAGCGCTGAACGGCCTTTTCGCTGGAGAAGCTATGGGGCGCAAAATGACGCTTACGGACGCACTCGAAGGGCCCGCCCGCGCACGGCCCGTCGCCGAGGAATATCTTCGTCGTTTTCCCAATGGAAGCTACGCCGGATTGGCGCACGCGCTGATTCGTGTACAGTCACCGAGCCCTTGAAACGTCCGTTCGCCCTCATCTTTTTCGCGCTACTCGCCTGGACGCAATCCGTGTCCGCCGCGACTGTCGTCGTCGTCGTACGTCCGCCGAACCCCTCTGCCGAGGTGACGGAGACACTCACGTTACTTCACGGCGAGTTGGAGTCGGTGGGGCTCGAAGACTCGACGATTGAGCGCCCTGCGGCGAGCAGTCCAGCTGCCACCGATTTGAGACCTTGGCTCGAGCAACTCACGGCAGAGCGCGGTGCCATTGCCGTCATCGATATCCTAGGTGACGACAGAGTGAATGCTATCGACGTTTGGGTGCGAAAATCGCCGGGGCGATTCGAGGTTACGAGAGTTGCCGTTGACCCGGACACGACGAATGCATCGGCCAGGCTTGCTATTCGAGCCCTCGAGGCCTTGCGCGCAAGCCTGCTCGAGGCCGATTTAGCAGCACGCTACCATCGCGACGAACGCCCGACGAAACCACCCAGCGCTCAAGCGCCGCCACCATCCCAGCTGCACGTACCCCCGAGCGCTCGTGAACGCGTCAGACTGGAGTTCGCTGCCGCCCTGCTCATGAGCCCGGGCGGTGTCGGGCCTGCGATTTTGCCGACCGTGCGCGTTGATTGGGCGCTTCGTCCGACGTTACTCGTGGAGGCCACGTTAGCCGCTCTTGGCAGCAATCCCACGGTCACGACGACAACAGGCTCGGCCAGCGTTGCCCGAGAGATCATGCTCCTTGGTGGATGCTATCGCTTGTGGCCTGATCATATTTTGTGGCCTTTCTTCTCGATTGCGGCCGGTGCACAGCACACTTCAGTCCAGGGTCAAGCTGGCCTGGGCATGAATACGCATCTCGTGGATCAATGGTCGCTCCTGGCTGACGCGGGCCTCGGGGCAGCAATACGTCTCTATGGTTCCTATCACCTGACTTTCTCAGGGCACGTACAGATGGCACATCCTTACGTCGCCATTCACTTCGGCGAGCCGGTAACCGCTACCACTGGGCGCCCGAATCTACTTTTGACTCTCGGTGTCGGCGCGTGGCTATGAATTCATCAGTACTTGGCATTACCCTGCTCGCGCTCGTCGCGTTGCAAACGACAGCCTGCTCACGTGCCGACTTGTACCCACTGACGAACCATGTTGCCCCTGGCGAGATTCTCTATGTTGCACCAGACGGTGACGATTCGAATCCCGGAACGCTCACCCAGCCGCTTCGAACGATTGCCCATGCGCGCGACCTCGTGAGAACCAAGAACGGCTCGATGACGGGTGACATCACGGTGTACCTACGGGGCGGAACCTATGTTCAAGCGACGCCATTGGAGTTCGATAACGCCGACTCTGGCCATGGGGGCTTCTACGTTAAGTACGTGGGATACCCGGGCGAGCACCCGCTCATCACGGGAGGGAAACTCATCACGGGCTTTGGCGTGTTCGACGCGAACAATGGTATCTATGCGGCCAACGCTGGCACGACCGCGTTCCGGCAGCTCTACGTCAACGGTGTCAAAGCCATTCGCGCGCGCAGCCCCAACCTCGGGACGAATGGTGAGGCCAATTTCAGCCGTCTTTCGGGTTGGGATAAGGCCGCGCATAACGTTCAGCTATCCGCCTCGGAAGTCGCCAATTGGGCCAACCTTAGCCGCGTCGAGATGCACTTGATGACGGCATGGGCGGACAACACGCTTCGCCTCGCGACAATCACGACCTCGGGGAATACCGCTTACGTAACTTTTCAAAGCGCCGAAGACGCAATCCTGTTCGTGCGCCCCAATCCGCGACTCGATCAATTCGGGTGGGGAGCAGGCAGGGCGTTTTACTTCGAGAACGCGCTCGAATTTCTCGACCAGCCTGGCGAGTGGTATCTCGACGAGACCGCGAATGTCATCTACTATAAGCCGCGCAATGGGGAAGATATGACGACAGCTGTCGTTGTCGCGCCCATGTTGGAAACCGTCATGAGTATCAAGGGCACGAGCACGTCGGATCAGGCAAGCTATCTCTGGTTCCAGGGCCTCACGTTCGCGCATTCAACGTACTTGCGCCCTAGCCTATTTGGCTACCTCGACGCTCAGGCGGGCCAGTACAACCTGACGGCAGACGCAAACAACAACCAGACCGTTGGGCGGCCCGCTGCCGGCATTAGTGTTACCAATGCGAACAACATCCACTTCGAGAGAAACCTGTTCACACAGATGGCAGCGACGGGGCTCGATTTGATCTCGGGTACACACGACGACATGATTCTCGGGAACGCCTTCACGGGCATCGGCGGAAGCGCAATTTCAATCGGTAAGTTTGTCGCGAGCGAAACCACCGAATATCACACTGTTTACGATCCAGAGGACACGAACGAGGTCTGCACCCGCGACACGATCCGGAACAACTATATCAGCAACGTGACCACTGAAATCCAGGGAGCGTGCGGGATCGCAGCGGGGTACCCGGCGTACATCGATATCGAGCACAATGAGGTGACTCGAACCAATTTCACGGGCATCTCTGTAGGATATGGGTGGACCTCGTCGACGACGGCGATGAGCCACAATCGAATCAACTACAACGATATCCACGACATCGCGAACATCTTGGCGAGCAGCGCCGGGATCAGCACCTTGTCGAATCAAGAGCCCGCATCCGAAATTCAATACAACTACCTTCACGATTTCGGCCAATCTCAATGGGCCGACTACGCTGCAGATGGGTTGTTTCTGGATGAGGGGACGACAGGATACACGGTCGCGCACAACCTGATGGTCAATACCCCAGGCTCGCTCATCTCTCAAAGCGCTGGTTCGAATATGGTCACCGACAACGGCGCGAGTCCCGCCGGAGCCGAAAATACGCTGACATCCGCCGGGATCGAGCCAAGTTACGCGGATGTAAGTGCCCTCCCGAACACTACCGTGACGTTCTGAGCGCTCGCTGTATACCGCGGTATCGTTGGGTTTTGAGAGGAGGTTAATTGCGTGAGTGGCAGCACACGCGCACGCCGATACCGGATGTTCCGAATTTCGGGTACCGATTCCTATTTTTCGGTCGCAGCGCAAGGCGTGGGCCACATTGAGTTTGTGGAACCGGCCATCGGCGATGCCGATTATCGAACGGCGATTGGCGCGACCAATCAGTTCGGTTTCGACCTGTTCCACGAGGTAATATCCAATGCCAAGGTCCAAGCGCGGAAGCGCGCACAGCATGGCCTGCAACGTCACCGCGTGTGGTGCCAATATTCGAATGAGCTAAATTCACGCGGCGTGTCGATAATAGTAGTTCAGCACTCCACCAAGCCGTTCCCTGCATTTGATGGGGCCGTAACCGTTCAGCCGAGGATGTGAGGTTGTGATTGGCGGCGAGTGGTGCCCTGTGGTCATTCAATTTGGAGGCAAAATCGCACGGCGCCCTGCGTCATGAGCAATTGAAAGCACCGCGGTGAGTCGTACCGCCGAACAGTCGCCTGTTGAGCATACGACCAGAATATCCCGTAAAAGAATGACCTGCTTGTTAGTGGCGCGCGGCTCGTTGTCACGTATTTGCTTGGCCGGCGATTTGCTTCGCCAATTCATCGAACAATTGCGTCTCTGAAGTCGCATGCCGCTCGAACACAGTTTCAAAGAAGGCGGCTTTGGAAAGTGCACTCCCGTGCTCTAATTGTGAGAAATTCAGTTTCAGAGCCAAACGTAATTCTTCTAAGGCTTCGAGAATCTGATCATGTTGCCCCAAGAATGTCTGAAGCTGCGGCATGAACATTGGGAATCGTTCCTCCAATTTCGGAAATGCTATTTCCTCTTCGAATTCAAAATGTTCGACGAGCTGGGCGTGCAACAAGTCCATCTGCCCAACAATTTCGGAGTACAATGTTGCCGATTCAATGCCGCCCTCCAGAAGCGATTTCAATAGGGCCATTGCATGAATGACTTGCGATCTAAGCAATGAATGGTCATCGGACAGCAGTTCCAAGTCATCCATTGGCTAGTTGAGTATAGTGCCACACAGTCGTTATTTCGTGCCAAACTATTCGTAAGCAAACGGACCATACAGGTAGTGATACGACCAGTCGTCTCGGTCCCTGCTGGGGCCGTTGTTCCGCGTACTCGAGATGGTGCGAATAGCCAAGGCAAAGCGCTTCGAGGTAGTGAGAACGGACACATTGTATCCACGTCGAAATGGAGCGAAACACTGAAGGGCCATCGTGAGATTTCGATCATCAACGAGGGGTATTGACTCGAACGAATTCGCAGACGAAACTGAACGTTGCTCCTTTTGAGTGCGGGCCCGATTGACAGCTCGTCCTTCGCCAGGCAAAAGCCGCAGCCTGGCGCCGTGTCGAACTAAGTTACCTTCCAGAATCACACGACGGGCCCGCGCGCACCAACTTGACAATGCGCGTCGCGCCAATTTGGCAGTTGCGCGCGGCACTGTCGACATCGCTTTGCATACGCGCCACATCGGTAAGATTGAAACTTCTGACGTCGTCATAACGGTCTGGACGCTACTCCAGCGTGACAATCAGGAATATTGGGTGGGGCTGGGAGCTCGATGGCCAATGAATGGGTGCCATCTTCGAAACCTTTGTGACATGGACGTGCTAAATTCGAGTCCGGCGATGACCGACCCATTGTGGGGTGCTTACCAATCGGCTTTCGCGTACTCATATTTCTGCCGACGGCAATGTCAACTGCGAGGCCGGAATGAAGAACCGCAGCGAATCACTTTGGGGGTACGAGCACTGCGCGGTCGATACGGGGCGCGTCAGTAACGTATATGCGCGCGAATTGATCATTCGAATTCGCTGCGCAGCGGTCGTTGTTCGGGGCGACGAGATTCTACTTGTCAAGCACCGCAAGAACGGACGCGAGTATTGGTTGCTGCCAGGAGGCGGGTTGGAACTTGGCGAAACGGTGACTCAAGCGACAGAGCGCGAGTTAATCGAAGAATGTGGCATCAAAGTCCAGCGTGACCGCCTGCTCTTCGTCGCCGAAACCTTGGCTCCCGACAATGGTCGACAAATTCTGCACCTAGTGTTTCTTGCACGGCTGCTGGATGGTGAACCTTGCTTGTCGGAAGTGAATAGTGACCGTCTGGTTGCCGTGGCTTGGATGAATCGATCGATTGTGCCGACACTTACGCTATATCCGGATTTCCGTACCGAATTGTTGCGCCATTGGCAGAGCGGGTTCTCGTTGAATACTGAGAATCTCGGCAATCTTTGGAAAGAATGAGCGATTGAAAAACCGCCTGCGGCGCCCGCGCAGCGGATCGAAGCCTTGCGCAGAGTCTTGACGCGGGCAAGCACGGTGCCACGCGTTGTCCTAGCGACGGCGAATGCCGTGCCGTCTACAAGCCCATTGTGTGACAACCATGCTAACGATTCATCACTGATAGATAGTGCCACCGGGGTGGCAACTACCAAGGCAACGACGTTTCCAGCCACACCCGCCATCATGGCATCTGGAAGCACATCGAGTCGTCCACCGAGCTATCGTCGTGGGTGGATATCGGCTCGATCGCCAACTACGCTGCGGTGAACTTCGACTGGCTTCGAACCCCGGCCCGCGTCGCCCGGGCCGATCCGATGGCGTACAACTCCGCGACGCCATCGTTGGCCGCTGCGCCCGAATTGGTGGCCACGGACTACTCGAGCGAGTGATTATCTGGCCGTTGGCCTCACTTGGACGCGCCCCTATCGAACGCCATCGCAACGTCGTCGGGAAGAGAGTCGTTCCAATCTAATGGCCTCGGTCGTGGCTGGACCGGCTCCGGCGAATTCGAGTGCTAGATAGCGGCAACTCCGATGGCGTTGCATGTCTTGGAACTGAACCAACCGCCCGTCGCAAGCGCGCTGGCTCGCAAAATTGCCGATCGACCCGGCGCGTGCTGGCTTTGGTCGAACGCGTACAGGCCCTGCGCTTACCTCGCATCGGACCCCACGGACTCGGTTCGAGCATTGGATCCCGAGCCTGAGTTGCGCCTCGATCCGACGGTTGGTTCGGGCGTGCCAAGATGGATCGGCGTGCTGCCCTACGAGGCCTTTCGAGCGAAGGAACGGTTCGCAATTGGTGCAGACCCGCGCGAACGACCGGTGGTCTCGACTCCGACGTGGTGGCGCTACGGGGCGGTTGCCATCGTTACGAATCGCGTGACCGTCGCGGGAGACAACGTTGATTGCGTGCGCGCCCTTGCCGGGCGTCTGCGGGAAAAGAGCGCCCAGCCACGACCGGTGTCGTTCGAGCTCGACGCTCATGCGGAAGGCGCGGCCGCCCACGAAGCCCGCGTGCGCGCAGCCCTTGGACACATCGCGGCCGGCGATATCTATCTGGTCAACTTGGCGCGGCGCCTCGATCTGCACGTGAGAGGATTGGCGCTCGAGTGGCTGCAACGACTGGGAGGGCTGGCGCCCGCGCCGTTTGCCTTTGCGCTCCAAGCCGACGGTCTGCGCATCGCCGGAACGTCGCCTGAACTTTGCCTTTCATTGGACGCATTGGGTCAGTTGATGACGCGCCCGATCAAAGGTACACGACCGAGGGGCTCGTCTGCGCGGGACGACGTGCAGGTCATCGCGGAGCTCGCTAAAGATCCTAAGGAGATTGCCGAGCTATCGATGGTTATCGATTTGGAAAGAAACGATTTCGGGCGCATCGCACAGCTGGGATCGGTTCGTGTGGCGAGTGTGGGTGTGGTCGAAAGCTACGGCCCGGTGCACCACCGAGTCGCGGCCGTCACGGCGAGCCTTCGGCCGGGTGTCTCCCGTGCGACCCTGTTGGAGTCGTTTCTGCCAAGCGGAAGCATCACCGGCGCGCCCAAAGTCCGAGCCATGGAGTTGATTGCCGCCCTGGAATCGGCGCGTCGAGGCCTGTACACGGGCGCATATGGCTGGCTCGGGCATGACGGCTCGCTGCGGCTCGCCCAGCTACGTCGTGAGACATTCTGGACATTCCGGTGTGCAATTGCAACACGCCGGAAATCCCTGGACGTTTGCAAGCCAGGGGCCTAGGTTGAGCGGCTCAGAGCTCAGGCGAATAGCCCGTCAGGGACAGAAGGCACGTTAGCTCACGACCTCGTGGGTCGTACACTTTGCGGCTTCGAACGTTATCAGGTCCTAGACGTAGCAAGTCACGTCAACCATCGACCAA
The DNA here is from genome assembly GCA_963811985.1 of uncultured delta proteobacterium. Taxonomy (GTDB): domain Bacteria; phylum Myxococcota_A; class Polyangia; order Polyangiales; family Polyangiaceae; genus FEN-1139. The sequence continues at coordinate 24,767 of CAWEUH010000017.1, read as the reverse complement.
GCGACCAGCTTGGCCAATTTCCACTTTGATTTCAAGCGGATCGAGTTATCGCTCCGAAAAGTGTTGAATGTCCTGATTCACAGCATGGCTCTGGGTCAATGTGGTAGCGTCATTCCCCGTTGAGGAACGACAAGTCGTCCGGTGGACGGACGCTCTTTGTTCGTCGAGGACACGAACACGACTTTGGCAGACGCGACACCCACCGTTCAACCGGCAGCTGCGTGCGCTCGACATCTCGTTGACCAAACAAGATCCATGGCGACATCAGGAGGACAAATGTTCCGAATGAGCATGTCCGTGTGTGCTCTGATTTGCCTTGCCCTGTCGCTCTTTGGATGCGCGGGGTCGCTGCAGTATGAAGTGAATCCACACTACGAAAAAGCAGAGTACAGACGCGTGGGTCTGCTGGTCGTGCGGGTGGCCAACCAAGCCGGTTGTTTTCCTCCCGTGCCTATTACGCTGCAGACCAACTATGCCAACCGGCACAGCGAGCTACCTTCTGGGTTTTTCGTGAAAAGTGAGACGCACGACGTGTATATTGAGGAAGAAGGGCGCCTTCACGAATCGCTCCCAAGTTATCCGTATTGTTCACGTGTGGAAAAGGATTCAGTTCTCGCAAAGGGGTCATACACAACATTTTTCAGGAATATCACGCCGCAATTGACCATCCATATAGGTCAATTCCTGGCGGGAAAGGGCTACGGAGTCGTAGATCTTCGGACGGTGGCCGCGACCTGGGACAAACCCATGTCCGAAATGACCGTGGACGAGCTTCTTGGGCGAAGCCGGGGAATCGTCAACGCCGTATTCATTTTTCACTACCGTGATCTTGGTGAATACTCTTTGCGAGGTGCCGGAGTCGCCGCGGGAGGGAGTGAGGGAACCGGTCTCACCAGCATAAGCTATTCTGGGGCGATGTTCGATGTGGCTACCAAGGAAAGAATTCTATCCTTTACACCCTCGCTTGGCGGGAACCCGAACGTGATCGAAGCGATAGCGCACGATCCGGAAATACTAGCTGATCCGCTCCGTAGGGGAAAGGTGGTAAATCCTAGCTATAACCACTGGAAACTCTTGTTCAGTGATGAGGAGATCGTGGAGCTGGTCGCAAAGTATATCTGCTACGGCGTCAAATGGGGTTGGTCGAATCAATGGACGGGACTGAACGTCATCGTGCCATAAACGCAGCGACTCACGTTGGTCGGCGCGTGCACAGGCGGCATGGCGGGCGGGTAGGAAGTCCTCGGTAGGCTCGGGGACTGGCTCAGTGGCGTTAGGTTGACGGAGAGTGTCTGTTGCTTCGGGTACCCATCGCGCACGGCAGACGCCTCCTAAGGGAGCTAACGCGCATTGCCCTGGTTGTCGGCAACACTCGAAATAGCCTTGCTCTTGCAAGGCCCCCAGGGATTATCCCAACCTGGACAAAAATTGAACCGATCTACGGAAAATGCGGAAATCGACTGGGTTCCGATGGCAGAGCGAATTTCGCTAGCGAGCGAATTTGGAAATGGTTTCTGCGTTTTCGGCCCCCATCGATCCAAGTGGTCACATGATTTGGAATCGGTCTGAATCGGCGAGAGGGACGATTTCCAGGCCGTAATGCTGCGAATGTGAATCACTGATCGAAGTTGAGCGAAGCTTGCCGAACGAGGCAGCGATTCTTTGAATGGTGTGGAGCTCCGTCAATCACCGATGCCCGCTCGACAGGCTGGATCGAGCCTCTCGATGAGGTGCCATGAATTGCGGGGTATTCGAGAAATTGAGTTCTTGGGTCTAGGATCGCTCACTCAGCCACTACCCAGTTGCCGGATTGGAGCTGATCTATATGGGCGCGGCGTAGTCTGCAAACTGCGCGTCATTGGTGAAACTTGAGTCTGCTCACCTTTGAGCCGTCGTGGCAGGTTAATTCTCGTGCCTACGGCAACCCGGCGTCGATGGCAGCGTCGGCGCCCCCGACGGTCGAATTTGTGGGCGTTGAGCTTGCACCGCCCACTACGCGCAACACACCGTACGACACACATCCGTACCAACATGCGACTATTGGCATACCCCCTGTTTGACTGGGTGCGCCGGCATCAACGGTGGCGCGGCTGCCTCCGGTGGCCGAAGCTGGAGGCGTTGTACTCGTTCCACCCGTCTGTCGTAGCACACCGTATGCGTAAGCAACCATCCCTCCCGTTTGATGTGGCGAACCAGCATCAACATCGGCAGCGCCCCCATTATTGCCGCCACCCGTATCCGCAATTCCTCCGCAACCGACTAACAATGCCGTCATTGCTGCTGGGTACCATCGCTTATCCATGTTGCTGCTCCTGTCCCGCCGCGAGCAGGGCGTAAAGCTAAGTGCGGCGAGCCAGACTATCTTACCCCAGATTGGGGACACCGGCTCCTCACGTGTATGCAGCCCAACATTGGCCGAGCGATCAGCAGACAAGCGTGACTGCAGGTGTACAAGACGATTTGGACGCAATTCGATATTCTCAGCAGTTCTGGCGAAGACAATCCTTCAGGACATGTGGGTCTCTTGGCGCTACAGCCAAGCGGCATCATCCCGCCAACCCACGCCGCAATACCCCTCGGGGTTCACCGTCGCTCGCTCAGGCGTTACCCGGGTGCCAGGTTGGAGTAGCCCTGCGCCAAGCCAGTCTCAATTGAAACGAGAATGAGCTCAACTTGACCCGTTCAATTAGATCACTAGAGTGCACGAGTCGCGTAATCATGAATTTCTCGGGAGCAAAATATGAAATCAGTCATAATCGGTGGCAGCTCGGGCATTGGCGAAGCTACGGCCCGCATGTTCATGGGGCTTGGCGCGGAAGTGACCATTGCTGCCCGCGACGGCGCCAAACTGCAAAGCGCAGTTCAGCGGCTTGGAAATGTGCGCGGCCTGACGGCAGACGGCGCATCGTCTGAGAGTTCGAAGCGGCTTTTCGATATTGTTGGCGAGTTTGACCACTTGGTTTTGGCCCTGAGCGGCGGACGTGGCGCAGGCCCCATTGGCACACTATCGATCGAGGACTTGCGATCAGGATTTCGAAGGCAAGCTCTTTGCGCAGTTGACAGCGCTCAAGGCAGCACTGCCCTATGTTAGAGGCTCAGTAACCTTCGTAAGTGCTGCGACCGCTGCTGCAGCAATGGCGAGCACGGCAGGCCTGGCCGCAATCAATGGCGCCGTTGAGGCGCTGGTTCGCCCGCTCGCTGTCGAATTAGCGCCCCTGCGCGTTAACGCCGTCCGTCCGGGCGTGATTGATACGCCTTGGTGGAACGCAGTTCCCGCCGAGTTCAAGGACGCAGTCTTTACGCAAGCCAAACGCTCGTTGCCCGTGAAACGTGTGGGAAAGCCCGAGGATGTTGCCTCTGCCATTGTAATGGTGGCAACAAACGGTTTCATGACGGGCACGGTAATTGACGTTAGTGGCGGCGCCACTCTGGCGCGCTAGCCGCGCTTCAGCGCCAATTGGTTTGGTTACCCAAATTTCAGACGGATTGGTCACTTACCAAGCAAATCCGCCGCACCTGTGCCGGCTCGATCTCAACCAAACGGCGTCACCCAGCCAACCTGCACCTCGCAACTTCACCATCGCTCACTCAGTTGCTACTCCGATGCCAAATCGGATTGGCCTTGCTCCGAACATGCGCGTCAACTGGCACACTTATCCCGTGAACATCGGGCACCGGCATTGGCCCGGTTGCTTTCGCTGCCATGACGGGCTGCACGTGTCGTTCGACGGCAAAGTGCTCGGCAATGACTGCAGCAAGACGTGCCACACTCAGCCCCAGCGCGGCGCGCAAACGGCGCTCGGCGTCGTCGATCCTGGCGCAACGGCGGATTGGCATCCCTGGCAATTGCCCATCAAGAGCCTCGACATCCCCGGCCATCAGCACCTGCTGTGCTCAAGCTGCCACAAGGCTGGGCGAGGCCCGAAGAGCGGCTGTGACGACTGCCACTCGAAGCACGACTAGATACGCGGTGCTGGGGCCGTCGCTGGTTGGTTTTTTGGCATCACGGCACATGCCCGCGGTTCACGATGAGTGAGACGCCTCGGGCACTGGCAAGTCGCCAGTTAGCCGTGGCGGCCGCCACCCGCGGGCATGCGAACAGCCGCGGAAATTGAACAGGGCATGCGCCGGGAACGGGGCGTGCTCGTCTCGCCTCTCTCTTGCACGGGACGCTGGACACTGCAGCGACATCGACACCTTCGGGAGGCTTCACCTACGAGCGCCGTCGCCCGGAAGCTGGCACCTTGTACCAAGTGGTGCGCGACAACCTGCAGACGCTTTATGCTGCCGTCGAGGATGGGTTTGCTTCACCTTTGCCAGCGTTCGTGCGCGACGAGTTCGAGAGGTACCTAGATTGTGGCCTGTTATGTCGGGGCTTCGCGTGGTTGCAATGCGAGACGTGTCACGAGCAACGCCTCGTGGCGTTCTCATGCAAAGGCAGGGGATTTTGCCCGTCGTGCATGGGCCGACGTATGGCCCAGAGCGCCGCGAATCTGGTGGACCACGTTCTGCCAATCGTGCCGCTGCGACAATTCGTCATCACCTTTCCCTTTGAGCTGCGCGCCCGCTTGGCGTACGACGGCAAGCTGCTCGCCGCGGTCACTCGCGTCGCCATCGACTCCGTCTTGGGGTTCTACAAGCGCCGCATGCGCGACGTCGATGGTGTCGTCGGTCAAAGCGGCGCGGTGAGCGTAGTGCAGCGGGTCAACTCGGACTTGCGCTTGAGCCCCCACTTACACAGCATCGTTGTGGACGGCGTTTTTGTGGCTGACAGCAGCTCGCCCGTCTTTCGCCCGCTGTTGCACCTGGACGACTCGGACCTAGCGGACTTGCTGCAGGTCATCCGTGTTCGCGTACTCAATGTCCTCGAGCGCCGCGGTATCGTCGAAAGTCGTCATGAGCTAACGCTGCTCGACAATGACTTTGCCGAGCGCGAGCCCGCGCTCGCTCAGCTCGCCTCGGCGGCAGTCAGCGGACTGCTTCCCGCGGGACCCGAGTTGCGCCAACGTCCACCCATTGCGCTACGCGGCCAGCCAGGTATCGACATCACTGGCCCGCTGTCGGTGACCGAAATGGGCTTCTCGTTGCATGCCGCCACAACCGCCAGCGCCGAAGACGCGCGCGGCCGTGAGGCTTTGGTGCGTTACGCGCTCAGGCCCCCAATGGCGCAGGAGCGCCTGCACATCCTGCCCGACGACCTTGTGCGTATTGACCTCAAGCGTCCTTTCAGTCATGGCACCGTCGCTATCGACCTAGATCCCTTATCACTGCTTTGCCGTTTAGCTGCGTCAGTTCCGCCCCCAGGGTTTCACTTGCTGCATTACGCGGGAGTCCTGGGTGCAGCGTCCAAATTACGCCCGCTGGTCGTGCCACCGTTGCCCGCCGATGCTCCGAACGCCGCGTCCCTCGCCCACGGCGTGCACCCTCCCACCCATCGCTCTACGTATCGCCCATGGGCAGAATTAATGAAGCGCACGTTCCAAATTGACGTTGAGTGTTGCCCTTGCGGTGCCCGCTTCAAGTTGCGAGCCCTGGTCATCGAAGCTCACGCCATCGAGCGACTGCTGCGTCACTTGGGCGAACCTCTTGAGCCACCCAGACGCTCACCAGCCAGAGACCCACCGTACTTCCAGTCCAAGGTGCTGCGGCGCAAGCTTGGCGACTTGAACTAGGCTGGCCCTCGCTGGACCCACGCTCTCGGCACGCTGCTGGGGCGTAGGTTTGTCTTGTTGGGCAACTTTCGAGCGACTTTGCTGTCATCGACGCCGGCTCACTCACCAGTCACGCCTTGCCCACCGTGCTGGTTTTCACTGATGATGCTGGGGTTCAGTTCGCCTGCAACATCTCTAGCAAATCGTACGCAATCACCCCCCCGTTTCTTCTACCTACGCGCACAACCGAGCTGCGCCCCGAGGTGCAACGTCTGTTAGCGAGCCTGAACATCGCGCTGCCGCCCAAGCTTCATGATGTGAAGTCACGCTCGGATTCACGACGCGTCACAACAATGCCCCCAGCAGCGGTTAACCCCGAACCGGCCCACGATGCCTAGTAACACGACCTAACCGGGAAATTTCGCGCTAACAACAGGGAATTACTGAGCAATGTATGCCTAGCCCAAGGGCCAGTTTCTCAAAGTCGGGTCTAACGTCGGGTCACCTTCCGCAGCACCAGTCGTGAGCAGTGCAACGGCAAACGCGAGCAGAGGATTTAGAATTGCCTTCCCACGAGTCGAGCGAAGGGAAGCCAAACCCTATCACCTTGCCAACACACGCCGGAACTCGCCGCTCGGGGCCGTCATCGTTCAATCACACCGTGCCTTGTTGCCAGATTGGGTAGCCCTAAAGGACTACCCAACCAACGTTTGCTTTCATGTCGTCGCGTCCTTCCGCGGCAAGGACGTTCAGGACCGTACGTGCCTAACCTTCGTGTCCTGCCAAGCGCGATTGCGTCTCGGGACGGCCTTAATAACTCGCCGACTTTCCCGGTAATCGGCGCCAGAAGAAGTACGAGACTCCCCAGAGAACGCCGGTGCCCACCGACCAGCTCCACGCTTGAGGACTATCCCCTACGGAGACGTGGGCAATGAGTGCCGACGCAAGCGTGAAGGCAAAGCCTGCGTAAGCCCACTCCTCGAGCCGAGCCGGCACCGGCGCCAACAACAGCGCAACGCCGACGAACTTTGCCCAGGAGAGCTCCACCCGGAAATAGGCAGGGAAGCCCAGGTGAATGAACATGTCAGCTACTTGCGGCAGGCGCAATTGGGCATAGGCGGTAAAGCCGATCTGCAGGCAAAAAGCCGCGGTGATGATCCAATAGACGATGGTGTTGGCTTTGATTTTGCTTTTGCCCGCGACGATGGCCGGGCTTTGCAGGGTCGTTTCCATGGTGTTGCTCCTCTCAAACTTCAGCGTTTCAGAATATTGGTCTTACCAACTCGGGGCTTCGACGCCGAACTGTTTGGCGTATTCGGCGTTCAAGCGCTGCCAGCCGTCGAACTTCATCGCGTCGGGGCCTACAATGCGTCCGAGACGAATGCCGCTGAGCAAGTGGTCCAGCACATCGAAACAAATGTGCCAACCGGCAGCACCCATCGAAATGTAGTTGCGCGGAATGTTGTGCGACAACGTCAGGCGCGTGCCACCACTAATGGCTTCGAGTTCCCAGCGGATATTGGCACCACCCCAACTGTACTCAAGTACCCTGGGGGCGTCGGCACGCGTCACCGTTGTTTCGGTAATGTGAGGCGAGGGCGCTCCGACAGTTAAGAGCTTCACCGTGGTTCCAACCGTGCCCAGGCTGCCATCGGCTTCGAATGGCGCCCACTCGCGCAGCTGCGCGGGGTCGGTGAGCGCCTGCCAGACCTTTTCCGGCGAATGGCGTAGTTCTCGGACGAGTACAAGCGTCGATTTTTCTCCATCCTGCCGGACATTTGCGCCGCAGGCTGGACCGGGTGTGTACTTTTCGCTTTGGGTCATGTTCTCCTCCTCTGTCTTTCGATTTTGATACGATCATCTAAGTGCACCACACAGGCTCGGTGGTGTGATTCAAGGTGAGCCGTGGGGGAGCGTGGCCAGCGAAAACACCGCTAGTCCGCCGAGCAACAGCGCAGGGGTGAGCCACACCCTTAGGCCGCCGTGGTCTTGCAAACGCGGTGGGTTGGTCGTCCGCTCCTCGGGCAGCAGCGCACGCGACAGGACCGTGAACGCCACGAAGAAAAGCGGTCCGAGCCACTTGCCAGCTGGATCACCAACGGCAAAGTGCGACGCCGTCGCGCCCCAGTAGTTGAAGAAGGCCCCCGCGTACGCCCATTCCTTGAGGCGTGGAAAACCTCGCGCTAGCAATGCTGCAGCGCACGGGATCTTCCCGATACCGATGATGAACAGCAGGTACATGGGGTAGCCCAAATGGGCGAGTACTTCGCGAACGTACTCTATGCCCAGCAAGTCCCAGAAACCTCCGGCAACCATCTCGTACGCAACGAGCATCGTAAATATCCAGTAGGCGACGTTACGGCTTACAGCGATCCATGGCCGACTCTGAGCCCCCACGACCGTTCCCTTATCCGTTGAAACTATCGATGTCATGGCGTTTTCTCCCGCATTTTGTTCGTTCACTTTTATGACCCGCCAGGACCGGGGAACGTGACCGAGGCGAAAAAATAACCGCATGCGCTAAGGGTCGAGGATCGTCAGGTCGAGGTGCTGGAGCCGTGCCGGGTCAGCCAGGATGTCGATCTCGACAATCTTGCCCTCCTTGACCGTGAAAGCCATGACGGAGAAAAGCCTGCCATTGAGCAGCGATACGAGCCCGGCGGCTCCGTTGACGAGCACCGGATGCGTCGTCAGATCAAGCCGCGAGAAAGTTTGCGCGCGCGATGCCACTTGGTCCGCGCCCCGAATCTCGATCGACCAAGCCTGAATCGCGCCGGCGTCCGCTCGCAGGATCACGTCCGGATCCAATACCGAGACCAATGCTCCAAAATCGCCGTCATTGGCGGCAGCGAGAAACGCATCGACAATGCTTCGTTGCGCGGCGACGTCGGCATCCGGCGCGGCATTGCGCGCTTGCACGCGACGGCGCGCTCGACTGGCAAGCTGCCGGGCTGCATCGGGTGAGCGATCGACAATCGGGCCGATCGCCTCGAAGGACATGCCGAAGATGTCGTGCAAAACGAAGGCAATCCGTTCGGGCGGCGATAACGTCTCCAGCACGACGAGCAGCGCAAGCCCGACGGAGTTTGCGACCAGCGCCCCGTGCTCCGGGCTCATGCCCTCGGCGCGGTCGAGGATCGGCTCGGGCACATGCGTGTCGCGCACCCTGCGCGAACGCAACACATTCAGCGAAATGCGGGCGACAACCGTGGTCAGCCACGCGCCAAGATCATCCACCTCGCCTGCGTCGGCCCCGCTGAGCCGCAACCACGTCTCCTGTACGGCATCCTCCGCTTCGCTGAGCGAGCCCAACATGCGGTAGGCCACTGCCCGCAGGCGGGACCGTTGCTCTTCAAATCTTTCGGCTAACCAATCGCGCTCGTTCATTGTCACGCTCCGCAGTGGTCCTGGTCATCAGTGTGACCCCCGACAAGAGCCTGATGTGACGCCGCACCCACCAAATTCGACTGGGGCTGTGTCCCCCCCAACCCGGCAACACGCAAGACGGCATGATTTCTGCTGATTTTTCTGTCACGGCGTCGGGGAACCGTCTCCAATTACCGCTCGACTCGCCGTTCGCTTGATGCGACTGCTCGTCGATTGAGGCACGATGGCATAACGGGACGCTGCGGCCTACGTGCCGTCCATGCCATGGGTATCTGGTTGCCCCATGCGGCTTGCACGACGTTGACGGCACGTGGGGGTCTAGGCAAAGCAAAGACCCTCGTCTTGCCAACCTACGCCTCGATCACAGACGAGTTTCGCCGTCGCTCACTCAAACACCACCCGGCTGCCAAATGAAAGCAGCGTTGGCAATTGCCAATGATCCGATGCGCATGCTGCGCGTCAAGGAATAACCCGATTGCATATCGTTCCGGTGTGGCAGTGTTCACGCGCGCCGCAAGGTAAGCAACGTTTCCGCAGGTGCGGGCTGGAGAACGAAATTTTGGATGACATTTTCGAAAGCTTGACGCAGCTAAGGAAGTTGACTCCGACATCGAGCGGGCGCGGCACGCGGCAGCAATCACCGAACGCGCTTGCGGCGCCTAGGGAAGCGATTGGGTACTCATCCTGGTCCAAGCCACGTCGGTCCAATGCGCCGACGTGTTCGAGTATACGGCGAGGTGGCCACCGCTCGTCGTCGAGCAAAGGGAAACCGTTGTATTGCCCTGACACGATGTCCACGTTTGGCACAGCGAGTTGTCCGGGTCTGTGGTCGCTGAACCGGTGCACCCACTGTAGTCCGCCCAAGTCTGCGCGTTTACCTTCGCAGTGGGGAAGCCGATTGCCTTGCAACTCCCCGTGGGTGGGCAGTCCGTAGTCAAAGCACTCCCCTCGCCACCGTTGTAGGGGACTAGCGAGCTATCTTGGCTCTCATCCCACGCGACCACGGTGATCGGCCGTTTGAGGTTCGGGCATGAGCACGCCGTGTTGTTCGTGGCCGTTAGACTCGCACCATTGTTCTGCGGGTCGGTGCCGGTGACGCAGCGGAAGTCGACGGGCGCCACCGCGGCTATCACGTCGGACGCATCGCAGGCCACTCGGTAGGTCATGCCGCCGCCATTGGAGCCTCCACTGGCGTAAACGCGTTTCGGATCGACGCAGGTATTGGCCTTGAGCCATGTAATAATGTCCCGCGCGAACTGAACATCATCGATCTGATCCTTCTCGGAGTTGTCGCAGCAGAAACCCGCGTTCCACGAATCGTCGCCGGCCTTTGAGGACGTGTCGGGGTAAACGGCGATGCAGCCCACGCTGTCGCACTTCGCCTTCCAGCCCGACGAGCCCTCCTGCCCGCTGCCAGTGCCGCCGAGCGGATGGAAATCGATAATGGCTGGGGTGGCCGAGGTTCCCTTGTAGCCCGTAGGGATATGGACGATGAACGTGCGCGACGTACCGCCCGATGTGATGGTCTCGTTGTGGTCACCCGCAGACAGAACCGTTGACGGACAGGTCACGGTGCTGCTGCCACCGCCTGCGGCTGTTGCTCCGCCGGTCGCGGCGGCTCCGCCTGCTGTGGACTTGCCGCCCGTGCCAGCTCCGTTGCCGCCAGTGCCGGCGAGGCCACCACCTGCCGCGCTCTTGCCGCCGGTCGCGGGCGTGCCTCCCGCTGGTGCACCGCCAGCGGGCGCCCCACCTGTTTCCGCCTTCGATCCGCCGGTGGCTCCCACGCCACCCGTGGGAGGCGCTCCTCCCGCAGCTTTTCCGCCAGTCGCCACAACGCCGCCAGTGGCTTTCGCTCCTCCCGTGCTAAGAGCGCCACCCGTTGCCAATGCACCTCCCGTCGCTGGTGCGCCGCCGGTCGGAACCGCGCCACCCGTAGCCGCGACACCGCCCGTACCTGGGACGCTACTAGTCACACCGCCAGTGGCTGCCTCACCACCAACAGACGGACCGCCGCCTGCACCCGACTCGGTGCTACCCGTGCTGCCTGAACAGCCAAGGCAAGTAACTACCGTTAGACTTACGCCCAGGGCGCTTCGCTGAACCATGGTTAGTCTCTTATGCATCTGAATCCTCCACGCGGCGATGTTGGTGACGAACTTGAAGTCTCGTGAACAGGTCATTCACAATCGATATCTGACTTGGATGGCATGACGGCACGTGGCTACGCGTGCCGTCACAGCAAAATCCTGAAACGTATGGGGAGTCGCTCCCAGCGTTCCGCTCGGGCTGCCAGAGCTGGCCACGGGCCCGCGCGAAACGCCGACCGTTAAGGTTGGTCGCGTTTCAACCGTAAATGTTGGGAACATGGCAACTCCTGCGCAGAACGAAAGGTGGCACGCCCTGCAAACCGCGGAAGACGACAAATCCACCGCGAATCGGCGGCGTTGCGGCGGGTCACTGCCAGGAGGTGACACAATTGTCGCCACTAGGGTCTGCCCTATTTTGTCGCGGCGGAATGGCCGCTTGTTTAGGCTAAGCTACTCGGTAATCCTGGGAGAATATGACGATTGAGCTCCTAATCCAGTGCATTGTCCGCCAGACGACGATTCTGATTGCCCAACTCGCAACGGCCGGAGGAGCGCGCGCTCCCTTGGCTCAAGTCGCCGATCAAGTCTTTTTGGACCTGGTTGCGGAACTGAACCGGCAAGGTGTAGGACGCAAGGTCAGTGCCGATATGTTCGGGCTCGGGCTTCGGACGTTTCAACGTAAGATTCAACGTCTGGTGGAGAGCACCACGGAGAGGGGCCAGTCATTGTGGGAAGCAGTGCTCGACTACATTAGTTCTCGAAAAATCACGACGCGCGCAGCGATTCAAGAACGCTTCGCAGGTGACGACCCCGCCCAACTGCGCGGGCTGTTACGCGACCTTTGCGAGAGCGGTCTTGTCTTCAGTTCCGGCCAAGGGCTCGGCACCGTGTATCGCGCAGCGACGGATGACGAGCTGCAAGCGTTTCGCCAAGTTCGTTCGGACGACGGCCTCGACGAGCTCGTTTGGGCCATTATCTATCGTCAGGGGCCCATCTCGAGCGAGCGACTTGCTGATTTAACTCATCTCGAGAGCACCGAGCTCGAACCGTCACTGCTGCGACTGGTAAAGTCCCAGCGGGTAGAATCGACAAACGACGGAGATGGCGCGGTCTACACGGCTAAGTCGCTGTTTGTACCCGTTGGCGCGCCGGCAGGTTGGGAAGCCGCAATTTTCGATCACTTTCAGGCCATGGTCAAAACTATTTGTTGCAGGCTACGTGAAGATCGCACAACTTCCAGCGCCGATGACACGGTGGGAGGCAGCACTTTTACGATTGACGTCTGGTCAGGGCACCCCCTGGAAGAAGAAATCTGCTCGACGTTGGGGAAGTTACGTTCAATGCTGATTGACCTACGAAAGCGCAGTGACGCGTTCAGCGCTGCGCACGGGATTCCAGAGCGCCATAATCAAATGGTACTCTACGTGGGCCAGTGCTTGATTCCGCAGGGCGACGATGATGACGATTGAATCACCCCCTCAAGTTCGTTCGCCGGACCTAAGCTGCGCCATGTCATCGGTCCGCGCTTTGGGCGGCCCCAGTGCGGTAAGGTGGCCATTCGCCCGTGGCTGCCTGCGTACCCCAATCATCGCACTGGCATTTTGCGGGTTGGGCCTCGCGACTGCTTGCAAGAGTACCGATCCTGAGCCGCAGACGAGCAGTGAAACCCATTTTTGACCTATTGCGATAGCGCTTGTGGCGATGACCTAAGCTGCCTTTGCGGTGTCTGCACCAAAGCGTGTACTGGAGCGAGTGATTGTTCCGAGCTCTCGACGGCCGCGCAATGTGAATCCGTGCCCGAGCGTCCAGACTCTGGAACAGAAGGCAGTTGTCAACAAGGGGCCACGTGCGATGTGCCCTGCGTCAAGTCGGATGACTGCGCGTTGCTGGGCAGCGGCTATCAGTGCGAACTCGGTTTCTGTCGCAAAGGCGCGGTCGTGTGCCCCACCGCTAATCTAGTTGCGGGTGAACAGGACCGCGAAGTGCTCGTCGGTGACACGACGCGCGCTTACACGCTGCACGTTCCGCCGGGGTACTCGGGGAACACGCCAGTCCCGCTGGTCCTGGATTTTCATCCCATGGATCTGGGCGTGGACTATGAACGGTCGAATTCAGGGTATCAAGCCTTGTCCGACCAAGAGGGGTTCATCGTCGTGTGGCCGCAGGGGCTCGAGACTTCGTGGGATATCGGGCCGTGCTGCACCACATCGAAGAGCATCGACGATTTCGGTTTTGCGCGTGCTCTAGTCAGGCAACTTTCGATTGAGGCTTGCATCGATCCGAAGCGCGTCTACGCCGTCGGGTTCTCGATCGGGGGAGCCATGGCGTACTACCTGGCCTGCAGGGAGGCGGAGGTGTTCGCCGCAATCGCTCCAAGCAGCTTCGACTTGGCGGTCGATTCGGAGGCAACGTGCCAGCCGTCGCGCTCCGTCGCCGAAATCTCGTTCCGTGGCTCGGCCGACACCGTTGTGCCGTACGCCGGCGGAACGACGACACCGCCAGGACATCCGGAGATGGCTTTCGATGTGTTGGGCGCCGTAGGAACATTCCAGAAGTGGGCAAGCCTCGATCAATGTTCAGCGGGCCCCTCGGCTTCGGATGCCAACGGTTGCTCGACGTATTCGGCATGCAACGACGGCACGGAGGCAACCCTATGTACGACGCAAGGTGGCGGGCAAGTCATGGGAGATGCCAACGTCGCCTGGAGTTTCCTTAAGCGGCACCCGATGCCTTAGACCTCTCAGACCCCGGTAGGGCCTTCGCGCCTAGCCTCTGAGGACGATTGGTGTCGGGGAGTTGCCGTTGCCGGCGGCTTTCGCCTTCTTGCCGGTGCCTCATTCCGACCTCGACCGCTGTCTCGCCGCCTCGTGGCGCGTCGGTGCTGTCCCCGGGAGCTTTGAATCCGAGGACCCCAGCAATGATTGCTCTTACGAGGCTCAATCACACGGCCTTCGCACTCGTGGTCTACGCTTCGCAGCTTTCCTCTCCCCGCAGGGATTGTACGGCCACGCAAGACTGACTTCCGGCTGGTGGCCAACCTTTACCGGACGGGATTGGTTACCCGCAGGACTACTCTGTGAAGTTTCAGTCGTTACATCTACATGACTTCCTCCTCACCCAGGCTTTGCCTGGCGCAACAAAGCGCAGCATCAACGCATCAGGCTAGCAATCAGCCCTCGGTTTGCTGTCCGTGCCCCGTCTGGACTCGAAGTTTCCCCGGCTAGGTCGCCTTGGCCTATTCCAAAGTGCACCACGGCATCGGGCCGGGAAGTTCGCTGGCCTAGTGGCGACTGGAGGGTGGGCAGTTTTTGGGCGGCTGATCAGTCCCAGTCTGCTGGCGGAGGTTCGTCGTACAAGTCGGGCGATCTTGCCCTAGCGATTGGGGGCAGATCGGTCAGAAGTCCCATGCCTCGGAGTATTTCTTTCGCGGTGGCGGGCTCCGTAACAAGAGCAACAAAGGAAAGTCTTCCGCCACACGGACAGGCCAAAACGTCGGCCTGATAGGAGCAGTTTTCACTTTGCACCTCACGCAGTGGGATTGTCACTTCTATCAGTTGGTGGTTTCGGAGACGGGGACGTAGCAGAGCGGTGGAGCGGTTCAGGAGGCCAGTATAGCCACTCGCCGCTGTCATTGCAGATCCGCGCCTTGAGGCGACCATTAATGCGCCAATTGGCGATGGTGTTTCGACTTACGCCAAGTTTTGTGCGGAGCTCTTTGCCCGTCACCATGCCCGTGGCCAACAAGCGCTCCTTGAGGGTACTGAGCTTTGCGGAAAACCGCACCCAGTGAACACTGGTTGCATCGAATGCGTCTCCTGCTCCGGTTAGTAGCCCGCGCTCATTGAGAATGTGGGCGACCTGGGCGTCTGTGTACTCACCAAGCAGTTCGTCGATCTGTTGACGCGCCTCGACGCTGGTGGCGCGGATCTGTTGCGCAGTCAAAGGGCGGGGCAAGGTTAGCGTGGTGGTAGGGCCGCCACGAAACCGGATGGCTACGGTGATGTGGCGTTGTTTGATTAAGGCAACATCCTCGATCAAGAGTGCGAGCATCCGTTTGCGTTCTCGTTGTGGCGTCTTCGGATCGCGCCATGCGGCAGGGAAGTCTTGAGTGAGAGCAAGAATGCGTTGCCGATCTTCTCCAGCGATCGCACGTCTGTCAACAACGCACTGTCGTTGGTAATTTTCTTGTGCTTCCGCGAGGGCACGTAGCTTCGCATTCCAGTTAGCTTCGAGTGAGTCCGCCACAAGTCGATTCGCTGGGTCAACATGCATGTAGCGGGACCGAGCCAAGTCCGCTTCGTACTGTGCCCGTTCAACCTGTCGATGACGGAGACGATCGGCATCGTCACAACGAGATTGGAGCTCTTGTTCGACGGCGAGCGCCAACTCCAGCGCCATCGGCGTCACTGCTTCGAGTAGCAACTTCTCGACCGCTGCGTCGATTTGGGTTCCAAGCATGCTCTGGCAACTGGGATCAGCAAATTCTCTACCGCGCCCATGGCAAACGTAGCTGGGGACGAGCTGACCGTTATGAGTGGTGTGATATTGAGTATGCATCCGGCTGCCGCACAGTCCGCAGACAGCACGTCCTTGCAGCAGAGCAGTGCCTTCTCGTGGGGGAGTCTGAGGTCGTTGAAAACCGATGGCCCTGGATGCTGTCTCGAGTCGTTGCTGGATGTGCTCATACTCCTGCCAGGAGATGTATCCAGGATGCGCATCCTGGATGTTCACGTACCACTGATTGCGCGGCAAGCGTTCTTGTCGCGTTTTTCCATCGGCATGCTTGCGCCAACGGCTGCGACCGTAGACATATGCACCCGCGTACCATGGGTTGTGGAGAATGCTGCAGACGCGTCCCAAGCACAGCGGGGCCCAGACGAGCTCGCCTTTTCGTGTACCATGAAGCACTCGAGTCGGAAAGAGCAGACGCTGGTTGCGAAAGCACTTGACCGTTGCATGAGCCGCACCTGTTCGTGAGAATGTGTCGAAGACCAATCTCACACTTTCCTGAACCTGCTTGTCCGGATCGAGTACGACGTGTCCTTCGCTGTCGTGCATGAAGCCCACCGGCAGGGGAAGGCTCAACTCACCCCGACGCGCTTTGCTGAGGATTCCGCCGCGTAGGCGCGAGCGGATCAAGTGCAGCTCTGCCTCGGACATGGTTCCTTTTAATCCGAGCAATAGTCTGTCGTTAAAAATGCGCTGGGT
Source organism: uncultured delta proteobacterium (assembly GCA_963811985.1). GTDB lineage: Bacteria > Myxococcota_A > Polyangia > Polyangiales > Polyangiaceae > FEN-1139. The sequence goes on along the minus strand of CAWEUH010000017.1, from coordinate 8,434 downwards.
CGTAGATGCCGTCCTCGTCGAGGATGAGTGTATTGGTCAGTGCACAAATCTCGAGCAACCGGTGCCAGTCGGTGCAGTTGCGTGCAAGTCGAGATACTTCCAGTCCGAGCACGATCCCAGCACAGCCCATTGCAACATCGGCAACAAGTTTCTGGAATCCTGCACGGTCAACCGCGGAAGCACCTGACTGCCCCAAGTCGGTGTCGATGACGACGATGCTTTCCTGGGGCCAACCAAGTGTAGCCGCTCGTTGGCGCAGAGCATACTGTCGCTGCGTGCTCTCGGTGTTTTCGACCACCTGCCGCAACGTCGATTGGCGCACGTACAGATATGCCGCACGCTGTAGGTGGTTAGCGGTAACTTTTTGATCCGTCTGATAGGTCATGCATTCATCTCCTTTCGATTCGACATGGCCATGTTGGCCAGCACACGAACGAGCTCGGCTTGTTCGTAATTGGATGCTGATTGCGACGTCGCAATCAGATCGGTACAGGCAGCCTTTGGGCTTGTGTCCGAGCAACTCCAACCGTCCACGATCCAGCCGGCAACGCCCCGTCGCCACAACATGACCAGCCCTGCACGGTTACCTGTGGATGAGCCAGCCAGAACGCAACTACGCAGCTGCTCGTAGGCTGCAGTTGGGTCTTTGCCCGTGCTGGTGCTTGAAGCAGAAGTTGCTAGAGCCGTTTTTTTTTCGTCTGCGACAAGGCTCGTTCGATGCTGCGTGAGTGCACGTTGACGCCGAATTGTTGGCGCACTCGGCGCACGAGATCTGGTGAACCTAGCGATGGATCGTCTGATTGCTCGCGTCGGAGGAATTCCAAAACCGGCGCGCCTAACTTGTGCCGTCAACGCGGGCCGCGCTTCTTCGGCATCAGCGCTGATATGCCCCCTCGACTCAACGCAGACTGAGCCTGGTAAAAGGCGGGACGCGAAAAGCCGAACGCCTTCGCGGAGCCGCTGACAGACTGACCGTCAACCCCCACACGCCGGAGCATCTCGTACTTGACCTGCACGAGATCCCGCGTATCGAAGAAGTCCCCTGCGCAGAAGAGTGGGTCAACGACCTTTTCGGGATGCGGGTTGAGGGCGCCCAGGCTGCGGAGCGCCTGGAGCTTGGGGTCTGGAGCTTTCGTTCTGGCCATACTTCGCCCTACAGGGCAAGGGTCCATGTGTCAAGTAAATTACGCCCATATAGACCCAACCATCAAGCCGAACGTAATCAATATAGCTCCACGAATACCGCACAACTATGCATAAATTACTGGCAACAGGTCACTGTTGACCCATGAGCAGATTTTGAACGAAAGGCATAATGCACCTGACACATTGGACATAATTTACGTTACACCTGGGTCGTACAAGATCGGAGCATCCCGATCAATTGCGCCAGTTCGGTTAGGTCCGTTGCTCGAAACCACGACCGTCCGGCAGAGACGACCAAGAAGGGGTCTTCAGGCGCGGCGCTGGTCCACGCTGTAGGAACCGAGGCAAGGTATCCAGCTCGGTCGCGGTAAAAGATCCGATCCTCGCCCCAATGGGGACGTTGATAAACGACTTCTATCGCTTGCCCCACCAAGGGGTGGAATTCGTGTGTGATACGGACCGGCGCTGGCACATCGCCTGTACGGAGCGCAATTGATTCGCAGGACTTGCACCCTCTTTAATCGTGTTGCCCAATCAATACGCCACGGCGCGCCGTGACGAGGTCCAACATCGTGGCTGCGGATCATTGGCCCTTGCTTCGATTCTCTTGCTGGTGCTGCCAATATCGTGGATGCGACAGCTGGATCTGCTGGAATCTTTGGCGACGTAGTTGACGCTGGAATCGCTGTGCGCAGTATCTTGATACCGGCACCTTTCGCAACGCGATCAAATTCGACGCCGAACTTGTTGTCATTATCGCGGATGATGAATTGCGGTCCCTCGCCGAACGGCGTGACGTTCCGAAGCTGTTGCGCTGTCCATTCTGCTGTTGGGCAGCGACCTGACGCCAACGTGTACAACTCGCTTCGAATTGATATCAATCACGAAGAACGCGAAGATTGGTCGGAACCAGATGTCGTAGGTCTGCAAGAAATCGCAGGCCCAAATGGTATGGTTTTTGAGAAATGTTTGCCAAGTCTGGCCGGGAGGGAGGTTTGGAGGCCTCGCCTGCGTCATGTATCGTTGGATCGTCCGTTTCGCAACTCGGATGCCAAGCTTCAACAGTTCGCCGCGGATTCGCTCAGCGCCCCAAAGGACATTTTCAGCGGCCATGCGACGGATGAGCGCGATGATGTCCGGGTCAATATGTGAATGTGGGCTCGTGGCATTCCGCGACTTCAAACGCCAGAAAAGCCGAAATCCCTCGCGGTGCCAACGAAGCACGGTATCTGGCTTCACGAGCAGCAGCGCGTTGCGCCAGTGCGGCAGAAGGCTCGCAAGCAGGACAACGAAGCCACGCTCATGGGCCCTGAATATGGGACGTTTGACCTTTCTGGATGCGACGATGAGCTGTTGGCGAAGCAGTGCATTCTCCAGCAGCAACTCGGACCGAGAGCGAGCAACATCGGCAATGAGACCAGCGAACACAGGAAGGGGACGCGATGTTTCTCGAATTGCCATTCGAACTCGATTGAGTATTCGGCCTGTTACCGATCGAAGATGTCGAATGATACTGGCCAACACGATTCCGATTTCGCCTAAGCCAGCCCGAAGTTCAAGACTTGTTCGTAACGAAAATCTGAACGATCATGCGGCGGAGGAAGCATGTAGCCGGCACCGCCGACGGCGAGCGCCTCGCTGAGCCGATCTTGGTACTACCTGACGGCGCCCCGGTACGCCGCGGGGCTCAGATGTTGAAACCGGCGAAAAACTCTGCAGAAGTGGTTGGCGTTCGCAAACCCGCAAGCGTCGGCAATTTGTTTCAGGGGATGACGGGTTTCTCGCAGCAGGCGCGTCGCTTGGTGAACCCGCACCTCCGTCGCGAAATGGGCCGGTGTTAGCCCGGTGCACGAGCGAAAGAAGTGGCTGAAGTGGCTTCGGCTCATTCCGTAGTCCGCAGCAATCGCGTTCACCGGCGCCGCTTTAGGCAGAGCGGCGACGACCCGTTCACGCATGTCATCGAGTAGTTGCTTTCGCCGTCCGGAGCGGTCGCTCGCGTGATGCGCCCAGCGCTCGTAGGCGAACGTGAAGTCGAAGAGCGACGATTCCACGGCGAAGCGATCGCGAAAGTCCTTCTTGATGGCACCGCGTACCAGACGAAGCGCTGCTGCCGTAAGTGCGTCGTCGGGGGACAATTCGACGAATGGCCCCGTTGCCGCGACTTGTTTGGTCACCCGAGCCAGCAGATACGGATGGTAAATACCGAACCAGCCGAAGGTCCATCCCGGCGAGTCTTCAGGCAAGTAGTAGCGGTGCTGCGACGGAACAATTGCGAAAAATCCGGTGCCGGGCGTAATCGCCCGGGGAGCCTCGCCGTAGAGCTGAAAGTGGCCCCACCCCGCGAACGTGAATTGGAAGAAGAACAAGGGATGATCCTTACGGGCGAGGCGCTTCATCCCATCCCAGTGGTAATTCCTCGGGTCGGTTCGCGTTTCAATGCTACCGAAGAATGCCGTGCCGGCGTCCACCAAGACGGAGGCGCTGTGGGGCAGCGAGACAACTCCGTCAGCTGCTTCAGCGGCAGCGCCCACTCTCGCGCTGGGCGCGGCCCCGGATTTCGGCTCGCCACGACGTTGGAAGTCAGAACTTCCTGCGAGCGGCGTTGCCACGCCGTGATCTTGGTTTTCGAGCCCCGCTTCTTAGTCACAAATGGACCCTACTTCGAACATCGCGACCATGGCTGCCTGATTTGCTCGATCGTATCCTAAGTAGCGAGCTTTACAAGTATCGCACACGTAGAACCACGGGCGGTTGCGTCTCTCACGCGTTGCGCATTTGGTCCGTTGGATGAAATACAATGACAGACCCATTTGGATGGAGGGCTCGGATGAACCGCATTGCGTCGTCGTGGATTACGGCACTGGCTCCGGCACTAGCGCTGGGGTGCAGTGGCACAACCTCAGCGGCCACCGGTGGAGGCATCTCGCTCGGGGGCGCACCAAGCACCGGTGGCGTGACGAGCACAGGCGGCATGTCGGGCACCGGTGCAAGCATAACCACTGGCGGCACGACGAGCGCGGGAGGATTGCCGAGCACCGGCGGCGCATTGGACACGGGCGGGGCGAAATCCACCGGTGGCTCATCGGCTTCGGGCGGTGTGCCCGGCACCGGCGGTACCGCGAGCACTGGGGGAAGCAAGAGCGGTGGCGGGACCACGGGCGCGGGGGGACTGCCGGGCACGGGCGGAAACAAGAGTACTGGCGGCACAACGAGCGCGGGGGGATTGCCGAGCACCGGCGGCGCTTTGAACACGGGCGGGGCGAAATCTACCGGTGGTTCATCCGCTTCGGGCGGCGCCCCGAGCACAGGTGGTCTGACGAGTGCCGGCGCAAACAAAAGCAGTGGCGGCGCGACTGCCACAGGCGGTGCAAGCAGCGGAGGAACCTCGGCATCCGGCGGTACCGGCGGCAATTCTTCGGGGCCGCCCATGGGCTGGGCCTCGTGGAACAGCTTTGCAGCCACTATCACATACAGCATCATCAAGACGCAGGCGGACGCCATGGTTTCGAGCGGCCTTATGGCAGCGGGGTATCAGTACGTCAACATCGACGAGGGTTGGTGGCAGGGCACGCGCGACAGTTCCGGTAATATCACAGTCGTCGCGTCGGATTGGCCTGGCGGGATGCAGGCCATCGCCGACTACATCCACGGGCTCGGGCTCAAGGCGGGGATCTACACCGACGCCGGGAATAATGGATGTGGCTACTACTACCCGACGGGTCGCCCCGCCGCGCCCGGATCGGGTAGCGAGGGCCACTACGACCAGGACTTCCTTCAGTTCTCGCAGTGGGGCTTTCGATTTCGTCAAAGTTGACTGGTGCGGCGGAAATGCGGAGGGCCTCGACCCGAAGACCACGTACCAAGCGATTAGCAACTCCATCGCCAAGGCTACTGCGCAAACGGGACGACCCATGGTGTTCTCGGTCTGCGACTGGGGAAATGGGAACCCCTGGATTGGGCGCCAGGCATGTCCACCATGTGGCGCACCAGTCAAGACATCATCTATTACGGCAGTGCGCCGGACATAAACAAAGTGCTTTCCAACTTCGACTCTGCTCAACACCCGACCGCGCAAAGTCCGGGTCACTACAACGATCCGGACATGCTGATTGTCGGCATGTCTGGGTTCTCCCTGGCGCAAAACCGAACGCACATGGCCCTGTGGTCAATCTCGGGCGCACCGCTCTTGGCTGGAAACAAGCTCGATAGCATAAGCTCCGACACGAAGAGTGTCTTGACGAACGGTGACGTGATTGCAATCGATCAGGATCCGCTGGCCAAGCAGGGGACCAAGGTCTCTGACAGCGGCGGACTACAAGTCTACAGCAAGCAGCTTTCGGGGACGGAGCGGCGCGCTGTGCTTCTGCTCAACCGGTCCTCATCGACCGCGACAATCACCGTTGGCTTTTCCGCCATTGGTCTCGGGACGACGGCGTCGGTACGGGACGTCTGGGCCGGACAGACTTGGGAACCAAGACAACGAGCTACGCCGCCAGCGTCCCTTCCTACGACTCGGTCCTGCTGATCGTATCGGGGGGATAGGCGCCGACCAGCTATGGGGAGCTCACCCATTTTGATTTGGCGCACTGCGTTAAACAAATTCCCATTTAGTTACGCGAAGTTGCAAAGGTGGGTTTTGAGTTGTAGGCACAAACATTGTTATACACTGTTTATTATTGCGGCATCTATGATGTTGGGGTAGGCACGACGTGTGCACGTCCGCCTCTCCTCCGTCACCCGGCGCGGCAAGACCTATCAGTACGCCCAGCTAGTCGAAAGCTTTCGCCGCGAAGACGGCCTACCCATTCATCGGGTCGTCGCTAACCTCGGCCGCGTTACAGATCCTGTTCAGTTCGAGAATCTGCAGGCTGCCTTTGTCGCCAATCGGGCCGGCCAGCGCCTGGCGCCTGTAAGCGCCTCCACTGCGGAGCGGACCACCGGGCTGCGCAGGCCGTTGGCGATCTTGCGCTACCTGGACGTTGCAGTCGTGGTTGCCATGCTGCAAGAGTGGGGCTGACTGAGGAGCTCGCTCGCTTGCTGCCCAGGGAACAGAGCGAGGTCGCGCCGGAACGTATCGTCACGGCACTGGTGGCACAGCGCTGTCTGGACCCGCAGTCGAAGTTGCATGCGGTGCGGTGGTTTCCTCGCACAGCGCTACCGGAGTTGCTCGGGGTCTCGCCCGCTCAATTCAACAACACGCGCGTGCATCGTGTGCTCGAAATGCTCGAGACTGCGGAGCACGAGCTGATGCGTGCGCTGAGTCGGCGAGCGCACGAGCAGCACGGGCGCTTCGCCACGATGTTTCTCGATTTCACTGACACCTGGTTCACAGGCGATGGTCCGGAGCTCGCCAAGCAGGGCAAGACCAAGGAGGGGATGTATCGAAAAAAGATCGGCATCGTTCTGCTGTGCAACGAACAGGGGCACCCGCTGCGTTGGGAGGTCGTGCAGGGCAACTCTGCCGAAGCACCTCAAATGCTGCACGTGATGCGGACGGTGCAGCACATGCCCTGGCTGGAGAAGATCCCAATCGTATGTGACCGAGCGATGGGGCGTACTGCGTACATCTGCGAGATGCTGGATGCGCAGGTGCAATTCATCACTTCATTGCTCACTCCAGAATTCGACAGCTATGGGGTGAAGCTGCCTGCGGAGGCATTCGGTGATCTTGCTGCTGCCAGGACGCGTGACGAACTCGATGATTGCGCGGCCGCGGCGGCAGAGCGAGCACGCAACACGGAGCTAGAGCAACTGAGTGAAAACTTGTTCTACACCGATCTGGGTGTGGTCGAGTGCCCCACCGATGAGACCCAACCGAAGGCTCAGCGCCCAACTGGCTCCGAAGCGCTGCGCATCGGCCTAAGCCTGCACGAGAGTGTTGCCTCGGGCAAGTTCACCACCATGGCGGCGGCGGCCCGCTCTATGGGGCTGCACCCGGAGCGGGGGCACCAGTATCGGATTCTGGTGCGTCTCGATCCTGACCTTCAGCAGCAAGTATTGGCGGGACGAGTGGACGGGCACTCGCTGGAGCGGGTAATGCAAGTCGCACGCATGAAAGAGAAAGAAGAACAACGAACTGCCTTCGAGCAATTGCTGCGCGCCGCACCGAGCTACCGCGAGCAGAACGCCACCAACCGCGCTGCGGAACCGATCTGCAAGGTGGATGGACCGAGGCGTGTACGCTGCGCTGCTTACTTCAACCCGGAGATCTTTGCGCGGCAACGCTGGCTGGCTCAGAACACGGTTGATGAGCTCAGAACGTTCGTGCAGCAGCTCAACCAACGCTTGGCCGAACCGCGCAACCGTCTGTTGCCACGCACCGCGTTGCGCTTGGTCGAAGACCGGTTGCGACATCATGACCTCTTGACCGTCTTCGAGGTCAACACAGAGACAGTGACCATTGATAGCCGCGCCTATCAACAGCTTGAGCTCATTCGGGACGAACAGCAGTGGCGTCGACGAAGAAGCTTCGATGGCTTCACCGTGCTTGTGGCTCACCCTGAGGTCAAACGCTCAGCTGCCGAGCTATGCCGGACCTATCGCGCCAAGGATGCCGTGGAGACCGACTTCCAAGTGATCAAGAGTCTGATCAAGCTGCGACCCGTGCGGCACCGAACGGATGCGAAAGTCCGTGCTCACGTAACGCTCTGCATGCTGGCGCTGTACGTGCAACGGGAGCTCACGGTGAAGCTAAAGAAGCAAGGCATCTCGGCGGCATTGGCGCTGGAGGAACTCGAGCCTTGCCGCCTGAGCCTCTATGGTGGGCGCAACACTCGCAGCGATGCCTACGTGCTGCCCCAGCCCAGTGCGGAGCAGACCGCGATCCTGCGTCGCTTAGGCTTGACTCGACTGATCGACCAGCGTGAGCTCGCGGCCGCGCTGACGCCTCGCGCGGAGTTTGTATCTACAGAGGTGGAGGAAGTGGCATAAAAATAGGGGTTTCGTATTGGGGGTGGTCAAAACGGGGAGTCTAGGCAAACCAAACGCCATCACCCTTTCAACCCACGCCACGGAGACACCCGGCAGATGACATAACGCCCAATGTACGCAGTAGTGTTGTCACCTAAAGCGGAATTTTGAGCAGCCTTGGCCGCTAGACGCTATCCGACGCTCAACTACGTCGCGCAAGCGGGTTGACCCGGATTGCTGCCACCTTGGATCTCAGCGGCAGTGGGTGGCGACACAGAGGTAAACAACACCTGTGCCGGCTACATGAATCCTCCGCCGCATGATCGTTCAGATTTTCGTTACGTACAAGTCTTGAACTTGCCGCTGACTTGGGCGAAAC